>NZ_JBPOEA010000003.1:0-364292 GCF_052060035.1 Fodinibius sp. SL11
TCCGCCCCGCCTAAACGGGGCTGACAAGGGCTCGACGTGCGATCGTCTGTATGTTCTCAGTCTGTCAAAGAACGAATTGTTCTTCCCAATTTTTGGCCTATTTCTTTGAGCCAAAAAAACGGAGTTGAACTCATTTGCTGCTGGGCTCAACCCCGTTTCAAATTGGAATCCTAATGTAAGACCAAACCGGGGTATATGTCAATCTTTTTTTGGTATTTATTTTACTTTTTTTGCCAACCTTAGCCAGCATCTCTTAAACCCCATTTACCATCTCTAAAACTACTCATATAGGCTATTACCACTCGGATCTTCCTCGAATTCTTGGAAGATTTTTACCCCTAAATAACAAAGTGGAGTATCGAACAGTGCGAAAAAGAATTTAAAGAGGTAAGAATTGATAATTAAGATAGCTAATTTGCCTATTGTATTTATATCCTGCCCCAGATTTCCGGCAAAATAAAGGATTGATAAAATCGCTGTTGAGTCAACTAATTGACTTACCGTTGTTGATGCATTATTGCGTAACCAAAGATGTTTTCCATCCGTCAAATCTTTCCAAAAATGAAATAATCGAACATCTACCGTTTGTGCAGTCAAATATGCAATCATACTGGCAATAGTATTGCCAATCATAAATTCATAGACTCCCTCGAACAGCTGGAGCCCACCGCTTACCCCAGCAGTACTAGGCAGCCAATGATTAACGGTCATCAGAAATAGCATAAAAGCATTCATCCAAAACCCAACCCAAACAACTAATTGGGCTTTCTTTCGCCCATATAGCTCAGATAACAAATCGGTTGCCAAAAACGTAAACGGATAGGCAATAACTCCGACGGGGACACTCATCGTGTAGATGCTGTTATCGCGAACAAGTTCCGGAACCAGCGCCAGCATCCAGTCCGAAAGTTCTACCGAAAATAAGGTGACAAACTTGGTTGTTCCTATGACATTACCAAGTACGAGCGAGGTTAAAAAGATACCGGCTAATGATAAAAACAAAGCATCTCTTTTATAGGTAGCAACTGGGGGCGTTTTTTCACCGTCCATCGTAAAAGTAATTAATTACCTCAATTTGAGATTTCTTTTTCTAATAATTGTTTCCAATAATAAATTAAATAAAAGCAATTTCCACTCTTATCGTTCAACTAACTATGAGCAAATCCGTTTACGCGCTGATCGACTGCAATAACTTTTATGCTTCGTGCGAACGTGTATTTGATCCACAGCTACGCGCCAAACCTATTGCCATACTTTCTAACAATGACGGATGTGTAATTGCCCGCTCTGATGAAGCTAAAAAAGCAGGCGTTGAAATGGGCATTCCTGAATTTAAAATTCGGGATCTAATCAAAGAAAAAAACATTGTATTAAAATCCTCGAACTATGCTTTATACGGGGATATGTCGCGGCGGGTGATGGAAACGCTCCGACATCTAACACCCAAGGTAGAACCATATAGCATAGATGAAGCCTTTATGGAATTTCCAAAACTCATTGTCGAAGACCTGCAAACTTTTGGGAACAAGATTAAATCAACAGTTAAACAATGGACCGGGCTTCCCGTGTCTGTAGGCATTGCGACTTCGAAGACACTTGCAAAAATTGCGAATGAAACCGCTAAATCAGATCCTCAATATGATGGCGTATTAAACCTGGTTGATAATCCCAAACTTGATGCCTTGTTGAAAAACACAAAACTTACTGACATTTGGGGGATGGGGGCAGGTTTATCACAACGTTTATTCAAAGAAGGAATCCAGAATGCCTTTCAGCTAAAACAGCAAATAAGTCGAAAGGAATGGGTACGCAGCAAGTTGAGTGTAACCGGCCTGCGGACAGTCATGGAGCTCAATGGCGAACCCTGCCTGGAGATTGAAAATATTGTAGATCCGCGAAAAGGCATTATGACTTCTCGATCGTTTGGAAAAGCCGTTACGGATTTTGGGGATTTAAGCGAAGCAATTGCCCAGTTTACAAGTATTGCTGCCGAAAAACTTCGTGCCCAAAATTCTGTAGCCTCCCTGCTGCATGTCACGCTCCGCACTAATAAGTATTCCGATTATAAATCCAAGTATAAATATGGTATGGAATTTCCCTTGCATGTGCCAACGGCTAACACCTCCCATCTCATAAAATGTGGACACGCCTGTCTGGATAAACTTTATCAGAATGACTTACGATATAAAAAGGCAGCTGTTATACTTACAGGAATCTTGCCAAAATCAGAGGTCCAGCAAGATCTGTTTAGCAAAAATCAATATACGGCAAGCGAGCACAACCTGATGCAAAAAGTAGATGACATCAACACAAAATATGGTTCCGATACCACACACTTTGCATCTACGGGTATTAATAAATCCTGGCAAATGAAACAACAATTTTTGTCTCCCAGATATACTTCACGGTGGGATGATATTAAGCAAGCACAAACTTAAATCATTCATGCTACTGCTTCATTTCTCGCTGTCGCATGGGCATGGCATCAATAACATTGAAAAGCTTATCCGTTAATAACAGCTCTTCCTCTCGCAACTTTTCAGTGCCATCTTTTCCAAGCAAAATAACACTAAAACGGCTTGACTCAACATTAAATTGCTCCTGTAGGTTTATGGTCTCCTGCCTGCTGATATCCTGACCTGCTACAAAAGAATTACCATCTGAAAACAAATGAAGCGTTATCAAGTCACGATCCTGAAATCCTGCTTCATGGCCGCTAAATTCTTTTAATTGTTTTTGATACTGCTCGTTTTCCTTAGAATCAGCAAAAACAAGGATTACCCGGTGCTGCCACTGATACTGGTCAAGATTAGCAGGAGAACCATCAGATTGTGCCATTAAAATCGGACAACAAGAAAGAAATAAAATAATGTAACTGGCAATTGCTTTTAGCATGAGGGCTCGGCCTTTATTATACTTTGGCTCTAAAACAGCAATATCAAAAAGACAGTTCATTAATGTCTCTTCTTTTTATCGCCCCCGATCGAGACCTTTCTTCCTGGGAAAATGCCATTCAAGATATTGATCCCAATATTGAAATTGATATTTGGCCGGCTATACAAGACAAAGAACGAGTTCAGTTTGCCGTGTGCTGGAATCATCCCAAGCATGTATTGGACCAATTCCCAAACCTTAAAGCCGTCTCTTCACTTGGTGCCGGTGCTGATCATCTGATTAACGACGAGCATCTTCCTTCTTCAGTTGATATTTCTCGTGTTGTTTCGCCTTCGCTTGTTCAGCAGATGAGAGAATATATCACGGCAGCAGTTCTTAACATTCAACGGAACTTTGTGCAATATCTCAGACAAAACGATCAGGGAAGATGGCAACCCCATAATCATCCATTGGCAACAGATTTACAGGTGGGAATTATGGGATTGGGAGAACTCGGCAGACCGACTGCCAAGCAATTAGCTCAGATGGGGTACCAAGTTTCGGGATGGGCACAATCAGACAAAAAAATCAAAGGGGTAAACATCTTTATCGGCCCAGATCAGTTGGACGCATTTCTCAATGACACACAAATTCTTATTTGCCTGCTTCCCCTTACCGATAAAACGGAAGGGATTTTAAATCTCGATACCTTTAAACAACTCAAGAATAATGCATGGATTATCAACGCGGCTCGTGGGGAACACCTAGTGGATGAAGATTTAATTTATGCGTTGGACAGTAATATCCTGCAAGGGGCATGGTTAGATGTATTTTCAGAAGAACCGCTGCCCGACAAGCATGCTTTCTGGAATCGGCAAAATATTATTATCACGCCTCATGTTGCCAGTATTACCAAACCAAGTGAAGTTGCCGATCAAATTGTGGAGAATTATAAGCGAGCGCTATCTGGTATGGAGCTAAATTATACCGTTGACCGGGCAAAAGGGTATTAAATAACGAAAGTCACTCAACCTCAACAGAAGTCACCCAGCCAAAAGGATCTTCAGCCTGCCCGCGCTGAATATCCGTAATAGCATCATAAAATTTCTGTCCCACCGGACCTCGTCCATCAATATCAAAAGTTACTGATTGCCCGTTGTGATGGACTTCTGCTACCGGAGCCACAACGGCAGCGGTGCCTGCTCCAAATACCTCATCCAACGTATCTTTTTTTCCGGCTTCCATTACTTCATCAATACTGATTCGACGCTCTTCGACCGGCATATCCCAATGCTTCGCCAGCTGTACGACCGAATCGCGTGTAACGCCCGGCAAAATGGTACCCCGTAAATTGGGGGTAACCAAGGTTCCATCAATCACAAAAAAGATATTCATGGTCCCCACTTCTTCAACATATTTGTGCTCCTCAGCATCCAGCCACAGCACCTGGTCAAACCCATCCTTTTTGGCCTGCTGCGCCGGATACAAGCTGGCTGCATAATTACCGGCTGTTTTGGCAGCGCCGACGCCTCCTTTTACTGCTCGAACATACTGCTGGGTAGTTGTTAGCTTCACCGGCCGATCATAATATGAACCAACAGGTGACATAATAATAAAGAATCGATAGGTATCTGATACTCGTGCTGAGATCACCGGATCAAAAGCACAGGCAAAAGGTCGTATGTAAAGGGTATTGCCTTCTTTTTCCGGAACCCATTGATGGTCAAGTCGAATCAATTCTTTAATGCCTTCCAAGAATATATCACGGTCTATTGTGGGAATACACATCCGTTCACAGGAACGCACCATACGCTCATAATTTTTTTCCGGTCGAAAAAGGTTGACCGATTCCCCATCTACATAATAAGCCTTGGTTCCTTCAAATACTGATTGGGCATAATGCAAAGTATTTAAAGCCGGTGTAATCTCAATCGGGCCATACGGTTTTATTTCAGGCTGCTGCCACTTTCCATCCCGGTATTCCATCTCAAGCATATGGTCTGCAAACTCACGGCCAAATCCAGGCTTATCCAAATCCACATTTTCAATTCGACTCGACGACGTTTTGGTAATATTGAAAATAGTATCAGTAGTCATAATAAATTCGTTAATTCAAACTGTGCTAAAAATACAATTTTTGTGGCAAAATCTCTTCACAAAATAAACCCTGTAACCGTATCACGATTTTTGCTCTGGCATTGATTCCTCATACTGGGCGTAACTATTTGAATGTAAATTTTGAATGTTGACAAACTTCTTTGCTTTCCGCTATTTAAAAGTCAGCTACTAATTATTAATCACTATCTAACCCTGATGAAAATATTCGCCAAATACCTATTCCTGATTTTAGTTTTCTTCGGTCCAACTCAGATCGCATCGGCACAACAAACTGCACCACCCAAAATATTGTCGATGCAGGAACGAGCCCATGTAACAAACAACTGGCTTGAATATCGCCTCAACAATATAATTCCCGAGCTGATGCAAAGGGAAAATGTTGATATGTGGATTATCATTGCTCGAGAATATAATGAAGATCCCGTTATCAAAACGATGCTTCCTGCCACATGGCAATCTGCGCGCCGTCGAACAATACTTGTTTTTTCTGACAACGGCAAAGAGACAGAGCGGATGGCCGTAGCTCGCTATGATATTGGCCAATTTTTTAAAACCGCTTGGGATAAGGACAAAGAACCCAACCAGTGGAAACGTCTGGTAGAGATTATCAAAGAAAAAGAGCCGAAAAATATTGCCCTTAACTACTCCCCTACTTTTGCCCTGGCCGATGGAATCAGCCATTCAGAATATAAAGCTTTCTCATCTGCTCTCCCCAAGAAATATCAAAAACGTATCACATCAGGCGAAGATCTGGCCATAGGATGGCTCGAGACCCGCACCGAGCCCGAGATGCAGGTATATCCAATGATCTGTCATATTGCTCACGATATTATTGCCGAAGGTTTTTCTGAAAAAGTAATTCAACCGGGCATAACCACAACAAAAGATGTAGAATGGTGGTATCGCGAGCGTATACGTGATCTCAATCTAACGGCTTGGTTTCATCCCAGCGTATCGGTTCAACGTGCCGCTGATCCAGATACTTCATTCCTAGCCAACTTTTCCAAACGACCCGCAGAAAATATTATCCGCCCCGGTGACTTGCTCCATGTTGATTTTGGCATAACCTACCTGGGACTCAGTACTGACACCCAACAACATGCCTATATTCTTAAGCCCGGCGAAAAGCATGCTCCCAAAGGATTGCAGGTTGCATTGAAGAAAGGTAATCGCCTGCAAGATATTTTGACAGATAACTTCAAGGAAGGTCGCAGCGGTAATCAAATTCTCGCTCAAAGCCGCAAGCAAGCAATAAGTGAAGGAATAAAACCCAGCATCTATACCCATCCAATTGGCTATCACGGGCACGGTGCCGGAACAACGATCGGACTTTGGGATCAGCAGGATGGCGTACCCGGTAAAGGCGATTACCCGCTTTATGCAAATACGGCCCACTCTATTGAACTCAATGCCACAGTTGATATACCCGAATGGGATAAAGAAATTCGCATTATGCTTGAAGAAGATGCCTTTTTTGATGGCGATTCAGTTCGATATATTGACGGGCGCCAAACGGAACTTTGGCTCATTCCGCGACAAGACTAAACATTGCCGTATTATCTTATCCATGTAGATGCTGAATTTTACAATCAATTCCACTATTAATAGAGAAATAGAATTTAAATAATGAGCAGTATAGATTCCTTATTGAACCTTCTTAAAGATACTCCTGATGGTGCTTTTTTTAACCCTTGGTACCAGAATGATTCTCAACATGATGTAGTTAATAAAGCGCCGGAGATCCGTAAAAATCAGCTCAAACATTATCTCGAAGAGCGGCTTGCCACTGCAAAATACCTGTTTATCGCTGAGGCGCTTGGCTATCAGGGAGGGCACTTTACCGGTATTGCGATGACCTCCGAACGAATTCTCCTTGGACATCACGAGTCGGTGCACGGCATTCCTGCCGATGGGGCTTTTCAATCTATTGAGCCAAAACGCACCAGTAAACCGGAAGTGAACGAAAAAGGGATGTCGGAACCTACTGCCACCATCATGTGGAAAGCTATCTATCAGCTGGGGATCGACCCGTATGAAACTGTGCTGTGGAATGCCCTGCCCTGGCATCCGTATGATTCTGATGATGGACTTCTCAGCAATCGTACCCCCACTGACCGTGAGCTTGAAAAAGGGTATTCCTCACTGAAATCATTTCTGAAACTTTTCCCCGATGGAGAAATTATCGCGGTAGGACGAAAGTGCGAACAGAGCTTAGATGCTTTTGGGATATCTGACTATACCCCGGTCCGCCACCCCGCCAACGGTGGTGCACCTAAGTTCCGGCGCCAAATGAAAGATTTAATTAATAGTTAGCAATTTTGAATTAGGAATATGAGCATGTTGTGAATTCCTAATTATCATCCCGTGCTTTGCATCGCGGCCGCTACCCCATTGATGCTTAAAAACAAGGCATCACGCAGCTGTTCTTCACTGTTTTCAACATCGGACTTACTTTTCCAGCGATCCAATAGTTCGGTTTGCATCATATTTAACGGATAGGTGAACGGATTTCTAAATCGAATCGATCTCTTGATTACAGGATTAATTTCGAGGATTTCATCTTGTTCTGTAATCTGCTTTATAGCATCCACTGCTTTGTCAAAATCTTCCGTAATTCGCCTGTGAAATTGCCCGCCATCGTTATCTTCATAAATATTCGCCGTTGGAATATGGGTGCGAGCCATTTCGCGCTGAGCATTATCAAGTACCGTCTTAAAAAAGATGGCATTATCATACCATTGCTGAAATTGTCCAAGCATTCCCTCTTTCTGTAGCATCTGCTGCAAAGCTTGGCCAATACCATACCATCCGGGCACATTATATCGTACCTGGGTCCATGCAAATACCCATGGAATCGCCCGCAAATTTTCAAAGTCAGCAGCTTTGGCACTGCCTCGTGATACCGGTCGCGAAGCAATTGGCAACCGACTAATATGCTCAATGGGAGTCTTAGCGGTATACCAGCTCCAGAAATCCTCATCATCAATAAGGTTGCGGTATCCTTGCATGGATTCGGCCGCCAGCTGTTCCATGGTTTCATCAAATTGTGACTGCTGCTTCATATCGGATTGCTCTGAGACCGTAATTCGAATCATCGCATTGACAATCTGCTCCAGATGTCGTCGCGTTATGGGCGCCAGTGAATATCGGAATGAAATCACTTCTCCTTGCTCAGTAAAACGAATACGACCATTATTACTAATGGGGGGTAATGCCAGAATTGCCTGATTTGAACGTCCACCTCCACGACCAACAGTGCCACCCCTGCCGTGAAACAGTCGGAAATCAATATTATACTCCCGGCATACCTTTCCCAGACTACGCTGCGCCTTTTCCAGAGCCCAATTAGCCATCCAATATCCTCCGTCTTTATTCGAGTCGGAATAGCCAAGCATAATTTCTTGAAGATTATCCCGTGCCGTAAGCTGCTTTTGATAAAGTGGGCTCTCATAAATGTCAGTCATTAACCGTCCGCACTCTTCCAGATCTTCAATCGTCTCAAAAAGTGGAACTACATCAATCTGACTTTCTACCCTGCCCTCCTCATAACTCCAAAGACCGGTTTCTTTAGCAAGAATTAATACTTCCAGCATATCGCTTACCCCATGGGTCATACTGATGATATAATTGCCAAAGCTGTTGGCATCGAGTATCAACATCCGATCAATAATTTCAAACACCTGCAACATCTGTTTGGTATTCTCATCCAAATGAGCCTGCACGGGAGAAAGCGGACGCGGATTTTTTAGCTCTTGGGTCAAAAGTTCAACTTTTTCTTCTTCCTGAAGGGATCGGTAGTTGTCGGTCACCTGCCCTATCTTGAGTAATTCCGCTACGGCCGCTTCGTGTTTTTCGCTGTGCTGTCGGATATCTAATCCTGCCAGGTGAAAACCAAATGTTTGAGCCCGCACCTGTAAATGCTTCAGCTTACCCTGAGATGCCACACACTGCAATCCCGACTTTTTTAAGCTTGTTGATATTAACTGTAAATCATTAAGAAAGTCTGACAGGCTGTATTTTTGTGCTTCCTCCAAGACTTCGTTCGGGCGTCCGTTTTTTATCATACTTAGCTGATGCTGGAGCTTGTGCATCATGTGGGTAACCTTTCGACGGTAGGGCTCTTGATTATACAGCCGTTTATAGCGATCTGAAAGCGGATCTGCCTGCTCCTCCTTTTCCAAAGAAGCTGATAATTCATCCGCTATCACAAACTTGTTTTGAGATATACTAAGGTAGCGGCGCAAGTCGTCAAGCTCCTCGAGATATAACTCCATTACATTTTTACGCTGCTCCAATATCGTTTGCCAGGTCACCTCTGGAGTAACATTGGGGTTTCCATCCCGATCACTTCCAATCCACGACCGGTACTGTAAAATGGTATCAAAATCGGGCACTTCATTGTAATAGGTTTCAAACGCGTTACAAATATCATCATACAAAACCGGGATAGTCTGCCAGATAGCATTACGGAAATAAAAAATCCCGTTTTCGACCTCATCCTCAACAGTTACGCGTTCCGTACGGACTTCATCGGTGGCAAGCAGCAAATGTATCTCATTAAAGATATCCAACTTTAACGCCTTACGCTCATCCGGGGTCAAATCACCGGCTTTAAGCTGCTCAATCATCTCTGTAATATGTTGCTGCTTGATAAGTACGCTGTGGCGCCGAGCTTCGGTGGGATGGGCTGTTATCGTAGGCTGGATATCGAGCTTAGCTATTACATCGACAGCTTCATCAGCCGAGAAGCCCTGTTCTTTTAAGTGATAGATAGCTTCAGCTATACTTTCGCTGCGCGGTGTATCGGGATCTGATTTCATAGCCCGTTCCCGGTTAATACGCGTAATTTCTCGTTGCTCCTGAGAATTCATCAAGTGAAAAAATACCGTAAAATATCGCAGGAACTGGGCTATTTGATCGGTGGAAAGATCCGTTATCTCAGATTCCAGCCTTGCCAAGGCATCCTCATCCTCCTCATCAAAGGCTTGGTGGGCAACCTTGGGAAATGCAACAAGTAACTCTAAAAACTTAGCATCTTCTTTATCTTCAATAATTCGCTCCAGAAAATCAGTCAACAGTTCCAACCGCGCCGTAAGCTTTTCACTAATGCCACTTTGATTGCTGCGTTCCTTAATCAGTTTATCCCACTTCATGACTTTACTTTTTTGTATTTTTTAAATGCCTACATCTAAGATGATGTTTTAATTGCTAAAAACACAATTATGCCTAAACGATGCGACTGGTGTGAAAATACTTTTGAAAAGTATATACGTTACCACGATGAAGAATGGGGTGTTCCTGTTAGAGATGACCAGACCCAATTTGAATTTTTGGTACTCGAAAGCTCTCAAGCGGGATTAAGCTGGAGTACCATCCTCAAAAAACGTGAGGGCTACCAACGCGCATTTGCTAACTTTGATCCACAGAAAGTAGGCAAATTTGACGAACCGAAAGTACAAGAGCTGCTCTCAAATCCTAATATCATTCGCAATGAAAACAAGATTCGTTCAACCATTAATAATGCCCGTCAATTTTTGCAGATCCAGGAAACGTACGGAAGCTTTTGCAACTACATCTGGGATTTTGTCGGTGGCAAATCTAAACACAATCACTGGAGAACAATGGAACAAGTTCCAACAACCACAGAAACTTCGGACCAACTAAGCAAAGACCTAAAAAAACGTGGATTTAAATTTATTGGCAGTACTACAATATATGCTCATATGCAAGCTACAGGTCTGGTTAATGACCATTTGGTATCATGCTTCCGACATGAGCAGATTATAGATGAATATTAATCCCGTAAATAATGCACAGAATTTGTACTTATTTTAATATTTGTTCTAAAATGGCCTTTTAAGGGGTAGCAAAAAAGTTGATTTTTTCTATATTTGAGGCAAAATAACTTAACCGGCTAACTTTAAAGAGATACTATCGTTATGCGCTCAATGTTTTCACTGGAAGAGGTTGGAGAAATGTTGGATATGAAGACCAGTGATGTGGAAAAAGAAATTGAAAGTGGTCATCTAACATACTCGTTCCACGAGGGTGAAAAAATGATCACACTCTACGATCTGGAAAAATATATGGGAGCCGAACAAACACGTAAAATAACCAACGAATATTTGGAGGAACAAGATACCGAATAAACCGAGTTAATATCCTTTTACTGCATCTTAGCAGGATAGTACACATCTATTCTTTTACTTTTGCCAACTCCTTATTAGCCAGCCACGGCTCAACATTATCATCTACATACTTAACGTCAAAGCCATCCCGGCGTAACAGGGATGAAGCTACCGATGCCCGTGCTCCCGTCCGGCAATAAACAAGCCAGGTTTTATCTTTATCCAATTCTTTTTTGCGCTCTAACAAACGGGTATGGGCAATATTTAATGCCCCTTCAATATGTCCCTCATTATACTCCGTCAATTTTCTCACATCCAGCGCCTGATATCGGCTGTCTTCAATCAGCTTAGCCACATCATCGAAGGTGATGGTTTCTATTTGTTCTGCATGCTCACTGCTATCTAAATACTGCTCCAATTCATCCGGTGTCACATATCCTTTTATGTCATCCAAACCAATTCTGATCAGATCGCGGACCGCCTCCTCCAAATTATCTTCACTAATGATCAAGTAAATATCCTCATCCTCTGTGACATACGAACCTACCACCGTATTAAATGCGCTGTTAAAAGTCGATAGTAATGATCCCTTCACGTGTCCATTCATAAAGGCAGTGCGTTCGCGGGTATCAACCACTGCACTTCCCGCTTGTTCAGCACGATTCACCAATCCTTCAACGGTCACTTTTTGTGGATTGGGAAGACTCCCAAGCACCTTGGGTCCGCCCCGGTTATCACGCTTCATGCGAGCAAAATAAAGGGGCGGTTCGGGCTGCCCTTCCAAAATAAAATCGACAAACGCTTGCTCACTTTCCGACGCTCTAATTGATGGATTAAAGCGAAGTTCGTAGCCTACGGTTGATTCAGGCACAGAACCCAACGCTTTTCCACATGCACTGCCCGATCCGTGTCCCGGCCATACCTGTAAATACTCGGGCATGGACTTAAATTTCTCAACTGAATTAAATAGGGTTTGCGCCGATGATTGCATAACCCCTTTTTGACCAGCCGCCGTTTCAAGCAGGTCGGGGCGCCCCACATCGCCAACAAAAACAAAGTCACCAGTCAGCATACCCATGGGACCACTTGCAGCAGCTCCGTCCGTAACAGTGTAACTAACATGCTCCGGCGTATGTCCCGGAGTATGTTTTACTTCAAAATGGATATTCCCAATACTAAATTGGTTTCCGTCTTTAACTAACTCATAATTGTACTCGCTGTCTTTGAGCCACTCATATTTCCAATCCTCATCACCTTCATCAGAAGCATATACCTTTACGCCTTCTTCGGCGAACTCTCGCAAGCCGGTCAAATAATCTGCGTGGATATGAGTATCGGCGGCAGCAACAATTTCCAACTCTTCATCCTCCGCCATTTTTTTGTACCGATCGATGTCTCGCATGGGATCAATAATAATGGCTTCTCCCGTAGCCTGACATCCAATTAAGTAGGAATATTGTGCTAATTTTTCCTCAAAAATCTGCTCGAAATACATAAGTAACAACTGCAACTGGGTTCAAAATTTCGGTGTAAATATAACATTCCAATATGAACTTAACACATTGGGTTCTTTTGTAAAGGTTAAAACTATTTTATACTCTTGTCGTTCATTTCAAAATTCAATATTGTACAACACTACTGGATTTATAATATCATTCATTTAATCATTAATTAAACAGGAGAAAAATGCTACGACGCGTTCTCATGTCGCTTACGGCAGTGCTGCTTGGCTTCTATCTCGCTACGCCGCCTGTAAATGCGCAATCATTAGACGAATTTGAAGAAAAAGTTACTAAATTTACACTTGATAACGGTTTAACCTTTATCATTATTGAGCGGCCGGTCGCTCCGGTTGTCAGCTTTGCCACTTATGTAAATGTAGGTGGTGTCAACGAACCGGTGGGGCATACCGGCATGGCTCATATTTTTGAGCACATGGCCTTTAAAGGCACCCACACCGTAGGGACCACTAATTGGGAAGAAGAAAAGAAAGTACTTGATAAACTTGATAGTACTTATCAGGAATGGTTAGCTGAAAAGTATAGTACCCAACCCGATTCTGCCCGTATGGATACCCTGTGGAAACAATTTGAGAGCCTACAGAAAAAAGCAGGCGAATATGTTGTCAATAATGAATTTTCACAAATTATTGACCGTAATGGTGGAACGGGTATGAATGCCAGTACCAGCCAAGACCGGACTAACTACTTTTACAGCCTGCCCGAGAATAGATTGGAACTGTGGTTTAGCCTCGAATCCGATCGATTTAAAAATCCAGTGTTCCGTGAGTTTTATAAAGAAAAAGAAGTCGTCCGCGAAGAACGGCGTATGCGCTCCGAATCACAACCCATTGGCCGACTGATTGAAGAGTTTGCGGCTGTAGCATTTACAGCTCATCCGTATGGACGTCCAACCGTTGGCTGGCATTCTGATATTACGGCCACGACCATGGAAGATGCCCGGAAATTTTATGACACTTACTATGTCCCCAATAACATTACATTTGCTATTGCCGGTGATGTAGACCCCCAAGAAGCAAAACGGTTAGCCGAAGAGTATTTTAGTGATATGGAAGAAGGGCCAAAACCGCCTCCCGTTTATACCCAAGAACCAGAGCAGCGCGGAGAACGTCGATTTACCATTCAAGGGCAATCACAACCATTTTTCATCATGGGATATCACACGGTAGCACAGGATCATCCCGATTCAAAAGCCCTTCAGCTTTTGGGAAGCATTCTTTCCGGCGGACGAACCTCCATCCTATACAAGCGGATGGTCGAAGAAGAGCAAACCGCCCTGCAGGTTAGCGCATTTAATGGATATCCCGGCCAAAAATATGAAACGCTCTTTGCAACACTTGCTATCCCAAATCAGGGAGTAGGTGTTGATACGATGGAAACCTCCATTTTAGAAGAAATTGAGAAAATTAAAAATGGAGAAATATCGCAAGAGGCGTTGGATCGAGCCCGCACAAATGCTCGTGCCAACCTCATTCGTAGTTTGGATTCTAATTCAGGATTGGCTTCCGCTCTTGCATCCGCCGAAAACCTACGTGGTGACTGGAAAAAAGTATTTACCGACATCGAAGAACTCAATGAGGTAACGGTTGATGATATCCAGCGCGTAGCCAATGAATACCTCACCAAAGACAATCGAACGGTGGGAGCTATCGTCACCAAAGAAAATAGTTCATCTGAGGAGGTTGCCGATGCAAATAACTAACTCATCATTTTCAAAAATTTTGAACAACCATAATACAACTATTATGAAGCGGTTAAGCTTATTTTTACTTATGGCTGTTTTTGCATTCGCCTGTTCGCAAACCGAACAAGTGGCTGATTCGCAACAGTCTGACAATAATTCAACGAATCCATATGAGAATATGGACTTCCCGGAACTCAATGACTTCCAGAAACCACAGGTAGAAACCTTTACGACCGAAAATGGCATGACATTTTATTTGGTGGAAGATAAAGAACTTCCCCTCATAAATGTTAGTGCTCGTGTTCGTACCGGTGGGGTCCTTAATTCCAACGAAAAAACAGGCCTTGCTTCTATCACCGGTACTGTGATGCGCTCCGGCGGTACAGAAACTTACCCTGCCGATTCGCTTAATACGCTGCTTGAAAACCGTGCTGCCAGCATTGAAACCGGCATCAGTTTTACCAGCGGTAATGCCAGCATGGATGTTCTGAAGGAGGATTTCGATGCTCTTCTTCCCGTATTCATCGATGTGTTAACGAATCCTGCATTTCCAAAGGATAAGATTGAGCTGGCTAAGACACAGCAAAAATCTTCCATCTCGCGCCGGAATGATAATCCCCAGCAGATTGGTATCCGTGAATTCCAGGCTTTAATCTACGGCGAAGATTCTCCCTACGGCCGAACAACGGAATATGCCACCATCAACGAAATTACGCGGGAAGATTTAGTCAATTTCCATGACAAACACTTCTCAGCGAGTAATATGATGGTTGGCATTGTTGGTGATTTCGAAATAAAAGAGATGAAACAGAAACTCCGGAAGACCTTTGGTGAGCTCCCGTCCGGAGATGAAACTACCCTCAAGTTCCCCAAGGTAGATTACGAACCTCAAAGCTCTATTAACTTTATTGAAAAATCCGACGTGAACCAGAGCTTTGTAATGTTAGGGCACATCGGCGGAATGCGTAACAACCCCGACTATGCCAAAGTACAGGTTATGAATCGTGTACTTAGTGGTGGGTTTTCCGGTCGACTCATGCAGGTTGTTCGTACCGAAATGGGACTGGCTTACTCGGTATTTGGCCAATATGGAATGAACAGCTTTTATCCCGGAATGTTTTATGCCGGTGTAATGACTAAAAGCTCTACAACAGCCGAAGCTATCGATGCTATCATTGAACAAATTGAACGCTTGCAAAACGAACCCATCACAAAACAAGAATTACAGGATGTTAAAGATCAGATTCTGAACTCCTCCGTTTTTGAGTATGACAGCTACGAAGAAGTACTAAACGAACGCATGTCGAATGAATATCGGGGGCTCCCTGCTGATGCCTTTGAACAGTATATCGAAGGTGTTAAAAACACAACGATTGAAGATGTACAATCGGTGGCACAAGAATATTTAGACCCCGGAAATCTTCAAATTCTTGTGGTCGGGAATAAAGAGGAAATCGGAGATCAGCTCAAAAAATACGGAGATGTTAATGAGATAGATATTAGTATTCCTGAACCCGTCAGTGGCGAACAACAAATGGTTGAAGGGGATGCTAAAAAAGGCAAAGAGTGGTTATCTAAAATGACCGGTGCTGTTATTGATGGCGATACAGACCTTAACAGTATTTCTCTTAATGGTGAAATGAATATGCAAGGTCGAAAAATGCCGATGTCGACAACAATCACCTATCCCGATGCCATTGAACAAACGATTAAAGGCCCCATGGGCGAAATAAAAATAACCTACAAAGATGGATCGGGTAAAATGATTGCCGGTGGACAGGAACGCCCCATCCCTCCACAAATGGCTAAAAATCTAAAAAGCACCCTTAACCGAAGCTTTTTGTCTATTGCTCTCAATGCCGATAAACTCAATCCTCAATACACTGGTGAAGAAGAGGTTGACGGAACGAGTTACGCCAAAGTAAATGTGACTGTGGATAATTCAAATATTACCCTCTTACTGGATAAGGAAACATACTATCCGGATGTGATCCGCTACAAGCAATTTAATCCGCAGATGGGTGAACAGGTCACTGTAGAAAACCACCATTCTAACTGGCATGTTGTGGATGGGGTTGCCTATCCATATCTGCAGAAAACAATGGTTGATGGCAATAAATCTGGTGAGGCTGTATACGAAAGCCACGATGTTAATGAGTAACAAGACGTCTCACATGCATTAATTTTCTAAAGGCCGAAATATTTCGGCCTTTTTTTATTTTACATTGAGGCTAATTCAGAAGTACTTTCACCAAAGATCACATTATATAAAATCAACAGATACCAATGGCACTTTTAGATTGGGAAGATAATAGGCCCCAACCCGACGAATATGGCGATTTCTATGAAGGTTATATTAACCTTGTTAACGAACCAAACGTGATTGAAGCACTAATTCGGCAGGGCCAAAAAGTATATGCCCTCATTCAACAACTCACTGATGAGGAGGCAAAGTACCGTTATAGGGATGATAAATGGAGTGTTCAGGAGATTATCGGGCACCTGGTAGATACCGAACGCATAATGGCGTACCGAGCACTGTGTATCAGTCGCGGAGAACAATCCCCACTGCCGGGTTACGATCATGAATCCTACGTGGAGCAGGGTAACTTTGATCAACGAAGTCTGCAAAGCCTGTCTACAGAATATGATGCTTTGAGAAATGCCAACATCAGCATGTTCAGCAGTTTTACAGAAGAGCAAATATCTCGCAAAGGAACAGCTAATGGGGTTCCTGTTTCGGTACGTGGTTTAGCTTTTATCATTGCGGGACATGAAAGACATCATCTGAATATCTTGGAGAACAAATATGAAATAACCATCGATCATAAATAGTAGCAACTGATTTTGTACGTTTGTTGATCCTAATTCATCACTTCAATCAAATACAAAAACCATGGCTAAAGATCCTGACAAAAAGAAAATTGTCCACGCTCACCTACCCAAAAAGGAAACCTACACCACAACACTCACAGCCGGCAAGCATGAATTTATGGGAGATGAACCTAAATCTGTTGATGGCGGCAAAGATAAAGGGCCTGATCCCTACGATTACCTGTTGATGTCTCTTGGATCATGTACGGTAATGACTATAAAAATGTACGTCAACCACAAAGGATGGGATCAGGTTGACGATATCTACATGGAGTTACGCCATAACAAACACCATGATGAGGATTGCAAAAACTGTGAAGATCCCAAAAGCCGAATTGATGTCATTGAAAAGGAAGTGGTCGTGGAAGGTGATGTGACCGATGAACAGCTCGACAAAATTCTGGACATCTCTCAAAAATGTCCCGTTCATCGTACCTTGATGAGTGATATACAATTAGAAAGTTCGATCACACGTAAATAAGTTTAGCCACAGATTTACACAGATAAAACCTGTTATAATCAGTATAATTCTGCGGCTATCAATATTACTCTACCGCTGCTGGTTCTTGTCCTTCACTATACGCATCAATAGGTACACAATTGCACATCAAGTTGCGATCACCATAGGCATCGTCAACGCGACTGACGGCCGGCCAGAATTTATTAAATCGCAGATAATCGAGCGGAAATATTGCCTTTTCACGGCTATAGGGTCGACTCCAATCCTCAGCCATTGCAACACGCATCGTATGGGGCGCATGCTTAAGCACATTATTTTCGGGATCGACATTGCCCTCTTCGACCTCTCGAATCTCTTCGCGAATAGAAATCATCGCCTCACAAAAACGATCAAGCTCTCCTTTGGTTTCACTTTCGGTTGGCTCAATCATCAAGGTTCCCGGCACCGGAAATGACATCGTAGGTGCGTGAAATCCATAATCCATAAGACGCTTGGCCACATCAATCGACTCAACCCCGGCCGACTGTTTAAAAGGACGTATATCCACAATAAATTCGTGGGCCGTTCGCCCATTTTTACCGGTATATAAAATCGGATAATGATCTTTCAATCGCTCCTTTAGATAGTTCGCATTCAAAATTGCGGTCTCCGAAACTTTAGTTAATCCTTCCGCTCCCATCATTTTGATATACGCATACGAAATGGACAAAATACTGGCGCTGCCCCACGGCGCCGCCGATATACTTTTTATAGCATGCTCTCCCCCTGTATCAACAACGGGATTACCCGGCAAAAACGGAGCTAACTCTTTTGTTGCAGCAATAGGTCCCATTCCCGGTCCACCACCACCGTGAGGAATGCAGAATGTTTTATGCAAATTAAGGTGACAAACATCTGCCCCAATTTCGGCGGGACTCGTAAGCCCAACCTGTGCATTCATATTAGCTCCATCCATATATACCAATCCACCATTATCATGGATAATCTGGCAAATCTCTTTGATATCTTCCTCAAAAACACCATGTGTTGACGGATAGGTAACCATCAGCGCAGCCAGATTCTCCTTGTTGGCCTCCACTTTTTCACGAAGATCATCAAGAGCGATATTACCGTGTTCATCACACTCCGTAACCACCACATCCATGCCAGCCATAACAGCACTGGCAGGATTTGTGCCGTGAGCAGAATCGGGTACAATAATCACATTGCGATGTCCTTCACCGTGATGTTTGTGATAAGCGCGAATGGTCATCAATCCAGAAAACTCGCCTTGAGCGCCCGAGTTGGGTTGTAGCGAAACAGCCGGAAATCCGGTAATTGCTGCAAGCTGATGCTCTAATTTATCGAACAATTCATGATATCCTTCGGCCTGATCTTCGGGGGCAAACGGATGTAATTTACCAAACTTGGGCCAGGTAAGAGGAATCATCTCCGAGGTGGCATTGAGCTTCATCGTGCATGAGCCCAGCGAAATCATCGAATGAACCAATGATAAATCTTTATTCTCCAGCTTCTTCATGTATCGAAGCATTTCATGCTCAGAGTGATATAAATTAAATACCGGGTGTTCTAAATAATCAGATGTCCGAACTAAGGACTCCGGATAGTCAACCTCTACCGTTTCCGACAATTGATCAATATTGATTGCATCACCGGATGTGAGTGAAGAAAAAATATCAAGCAGTGTTTGAACATGATCCAAGTCCTTAACCTCATCGAAAGCAATACCGACTGCAGGTTCATCGAAATAGCGAAGGTTAATATTCTGATCAAGTGCCTTCTGGCGAAGTTTTTCTTTCTGATCATCAGACTTCAGTGAAACCTTCAACGTATCAAAATAAAGATCATTGGTCACCTCAAAGCCGAGCTTTGTAAGACCTTTATCCATTACTTTCGCTAACCCGTGAATACGTTCTGCTATTCGTCGCAGCCCTTTGGGACCGTGATAAACGGCATAAAATCCAGCTATTACCGCAAGCAATACCTGGGCCGTGCAAATATTGGAAGTTGCTTTTTCGCGCCGGATATGCTGTTCCCGTGTTTGCAGTGCCATCCGGTATACAGGATTCTCTTCCGTATCCTGGGTAACCCCGATTATTCGTCCCGGCAGCTTGCGCTTGTACTTTTCACGGGTCGCAAAATAGGCGGCATGCGGTCCTCCATAACCCATAGGCACTCCAAAACGCTGAGTAGAACCAACCACAACATCGGCTCCCATTTCTCCGGGCGGTGTTAACAACGTAAGACTCAATAAATCAGCAGCGACCACTGATTGCACATTATTCTCTTCGCAGGCAGCAATTAAATCCGAATAATCTTCTACCGTACCATCCGTAGCAGGATACTGTAATAATATTCCAAATAGCTCTTCATCCGTGACATCAAGCTCATGGTGGTCGCCGACAACAACCTCAATATCAAGCGGTTCGGCACGTCCCTCTACAACATCTATCGTTTGGGGATGACATAACTCTGATACAAAAAACTTTTCGGCATTCTTACGTTTGGCTCCGCGTCGCATGGAATAAAGCATCGACATCGCTTCGGCTGCTGCTGTTCCCTCATCTAATAGCGAAGCATTAGCCAATTCGCACCCTGTTAAATCTGAAACCATGGTCTGGAAGTTGATCAACGCTTCGAGACGCCCCTGGGCAATTTCAGCCTGGTATGGCGTATAAGCCGTATACCATCCGGGATTCTCAAGCACATTACGCAGAATCACATTGGGCGTTAACGTATCATGATACCCCATCCCAATGAAGGATTCATAAATTTCATTCTTGTCAGCCAATGCTCGAAACTCTTCCAAAAATCGATATTCGCTCATCGGTTCCTCCAGATCCATCTGGTCTTTGAGTCGAATACCTTTGGGAATGGTCTCATCAATTAGTTCATCAACTGAGGAAGCCCCGATGGCCGATAGCATTTCACGCTCCTGCTCTTCATCAGGACCGTTGTGGCGGTGCATAAAACGTTCTTTATCGAAATTGATACTCATTTAGCGCAATTTTAGAATTGGATTTTTCTCGAAATGGAGCTACTGCCGATTTAAGTTTTGGTAATATTTCTAAGTACATTTAATATGGCAATATAAATGTAAATACAAGTGCGGGAAACTAAGCAAAACTGATAAAAATTAACAGCTAATTTCCGTGATTTTAATGGCCTGACAAGCTTTTATAAAAAGTCAAACTGAGTTCCCAAAGTTCCATTTTTATGCTTTTTAGTCTTGGCTAAATATTTTTTTAATATCTATTACACTTTGTATATTTTAGTTATTTAATAACAAAGAAAAAGATTGACTAATGTTTGATCCGATTGCTATTAAAGAAACCTTTTATGGATTGGATCCCATAACTCAAAGTTTATTTGGAGGATTGTTCACCTATGGATTGACCGCCATGGGCGCAGCGCTTGTATTTTTTACCAAATCTGTAAGTTACAAGGTGCTCGATGCAATGATGGGATTTGCAGCAGGAGTAATGATTGCCGCCAGCTTTTGGTCGTTGCTGGTTCCATCTATTGACATGGCCGGTGCGCAAGGCATGATCGAATGGCTTCCCGCAGTAATTGGATTTCTCTCGGGCGGTATTTTTCTTCGAGTTTGTGATGCCTACCTGCCCCACCTGCATATTGGACTACCGGTAGAAGAAGCAGAGGGAGTTAAAACCTCCTGGCGACGAGCAACACTTTTAGTTCTTGCTATTACACTTCATAATATTCCAGAAGGGCTTGCTATTGGGGTTCTCTTTGGGGCTGCAGCATCCGGTATTGAAGCTGCGGGCGGTGCTACTGTGATTGGAGCGATCACTTTGGCCATTGGGATTGGTATTCAAAACTTTCCGGAAGGAACGGCCGTTTCAATGCCCTTGCGCCGCGAAGGGTTATCCGTAGGAAAAAGTTTTTGGTATGGGCAACTTTCAGGTATTGTTGAACCTATTTCAGCTGTTATCGGGGCCGCTGCTGTATTAATGGTGCAACCTCTCTTGCCTTATGCCCTTGCTTTTGCGGCTGGTGCTATGATTTATGTAGTCGTCGAAGAACTTATCCCTGAATCTCAACTTCATGGTAACACCGATATAGCCACATTGGGCACAATGATCGGTTTTAGTGTTATGATGATTTTAGATGTTGCCTTAGGTTAAATACAAAAAAATTATCTTTTTACTTCCCAATTTATTTTATTACTTCCTAATTGTTAAAGACGGGATTAGGTTTTAAAAAAGATGAGTGATTCATTAACGGGTAAAAAAGTTCTCATTGTTGAAGATGATATGATCATCTCGATGGTGTTAGAACGGATGATCAAGAAACTCGGACATCAAGTAGTCAATAAAGTCATTGCCGGACAGGATGCAATCGACTCTGCCTTAGAACTTGAGCCCGATCTTATCCTAATGGATATACAGCTTAAGGACAATATTGACGGCATTACAGCGATGCAAAATATTCGTGAACAGTCGGATGTGCATGTAATTTATATTACTGGAAACTCGGACCAGTATAACCTTGAGCGTGCAAAGAAGACCGATTTTGTAGACTATCTGATTAAGCCCATTCAAATGAGTCACTTGAAGAAATCAATCAATAAAGCTTTTGCTGAGCAAATGTCTTGATTGTACTCCCCGCTCGATGTCCTAAGGATTTTTAGACCTTCGTTTCATTTCTGTAAAGAATTCCTTAATTCCTCACTGAAACTTTACTGTGGAGTATCTGATTTGTGACAATTCTCATTTGCGGTTTTATATTCATCATGGGCCGGTAACTTATTATTCCCATTGGATAACCATCGTCGATAACCTGTTGCCTTGTCACTATCAATATCTCTTACAGTAAATGCCCGCCCTTGATTTCCACTGGCAACATGTACAGTCAGATTACTCAAGCCCAATCTTTTTTGGAAGGGATTTTGCTGGACCTGGCACGACTGCATACGATATTTTTTAACGACAGCAGTTGTTTTGCTCAATAACCGAAAAGTCAAAATCAACGTATCTTCTCCTCTGGCTATCTCCGCATCTCTATACTGCTGATATCCTAACAGTAAAGCGGGTATCAACAAAAACCAGCTATATACGCCATAAGGAATACTGTTCCAGGCAATTAAAATCACTGGCACTGATATCCAAAGCATTCGAAACAGATAGCGACGCAGGGCTACGGATGGCACCTTACTACTTTTTGATATTTCGGTATTGTAATCCGGAATAACTTCATCAACAAAGTTGTAAATTTGCGGCTTTGCCAATAAGGGAAATAGCGTGGTAGAATTCCCTTCGCTTTCCCCATAACCGGCACTTTCAATAACTAACGAAGCGTATCCCAGCGGCTGACGCAGTAGTTCTTCTTTAATTTGCACTGCCTGTATACGATTAAAAGGGATGGTCAGTTGTGTGCGCTCAAAAAGTCCACGACTTATTAACAACTCAGTTTCGCGAACCTCGACTACAAAGTCATAATATTTAATAATAGTGCTGGCGAATGAAAACAGCCATGCTATAGCAATAATCGCAAAAATAGACACGGCAATCATCGTTGCATCAGTGCTTTGGGGTATAACTTTTTCTACGAAATAAATTATCTGCTCCTCAGAAATAAGCTGCTCAACCTGAGAAAAAGCAACACCAACTACCGATAGAGCCACTCCAAATCGTCCCGATGTAGATGCCGCGATGAGCAGGTCTTTCGTATCTAATGCATACACTTTCCGCTGTTCAACAGACTCAGCATGCTTCGCTTCATCCGTATTGTTAGATTTCTTGCGGAGTAGTGCTTTTAGTTTTTCCGCTTTATTCCGGCTGATAGCACTAATCTTTGCCTGTTTTGAACTACTGCCTGCAGTTTTAACTTCAACGGCAACTAATCCGAATAATCGCTGGATTACTCCTGCCGAAATATCAATCACCTGGATGCGATCAGAAGTAAGATATAACTTCTTTCGTACAAAGACTCCCTGCTCAATCCGAAGTTCTCCTTCTTCAACACTAAATTGAAATCGATACCATGAAATAGATCCCCAAATCAACAAAAATAGGAAAGTGCCTAAAATCCAGTAAAGCGTAAAGTTTGCTTCCCGACCTCCACTTCCCACAAAAACAAGAATCACGATAGTAATAAAGTTCGCCCGGATAATATCGAAGGCATTCGCCAGGGCTGCCGCAGGGTGTTGTCGTTGTAATTCAAACATCTTCTTCGGCCAATCGGGCAAATTTAGAAATTTGATCGCGTACCTGATCTGCAACCGTTTCATCTAAAGCCGGAATGCGATGTGTTGTAGCCGCCGTGGAAATTGTCACATCTGCCAAGTTATAAGATCGTAAAATAGGCCCCTGACGAGTATCCACGTGCTGTACCCTTTTGATAGGAACTAATGTTCGGGTGATAATAAAAATACCGCTCTGCAGATCAATTTCATGTTCATCAACCTGGTAAGACCACCGTTGCCAGCGAATTTTGGGAATAAAAAATATCCCAAGAGCTGTAATTACAACCAGCGTTAAGGATATGGCTATGAGAGTCCATGTTGAAATAAAACCCGATTCCGGCGATAGCAATTTATATCCCCAAAGAAAAAATAATCCCAAGACTAAAAAGAAAATAAATATTGACAAGGAAACTCGCCATGCTTTAATGGCATCTTTTGATAATTTCTTTTCCGGAGATGAGCGCATAAGCTGTGATTATTCAAAAGTTTTGCAGCGAAAAAAGCGTATATAAAAAAAGCCACTATCAGGTGGCTTTTCAAAGAAAGATAGGAAAAATATCATCCGTTATTTTTGATATCTTGAATTTCAAGACGGACTTCCTGAGCAAGTTTTTTCAATCCTTGTAATTCTTTGCGTGCACGAGTTCCGGCCGCTTTATTTCCTTTCTCATAAAATTTTACCATATCATCTTCCATTCCTGTGATGATCCCTTTAATTTCGTCTAATCGACTCATTTTATTCTCGGTTAATTGGTTAATAGTTAAATGGAGATTTTCTCCACCCCGGATTCTTACATCCTGAAAAATATGGGCCTAAGTTAGCATTTTCCGGATTAAAAACACGTTTTATTTTAAAATTATGCAGTTTGCCCTTCTGGACGTGCGTCTTCGGCATCGGGCACGAAATAGAGAATTGTAAAACCTATCACAAATAAAACCACAATTACGCTCATTCCAATACGCTGGCTATCCGCAATAAAGGTGAGCCAACCTACCAACAAGGGTCCTGCAAAAGAGGTTACCTTGCCCGAAAGCGCCATTAACCCAAACATCTGGTTTTCTAAATTTGGTGGAGATACACGAGCCATATATGTTCGACTGGCGGCTTGCACGGGACCTACAAATATTCCTAACACCAAACCAAATACCCAAAACCACTTAAGCTGTGTTACGATCAAAACACCGGAGGTTGTAATAATAAGTCCAATCAATGATAGTAACATGGTTGTGCGGCTGCCCAGTTTATCATCCAGCCAAGCGAATAGAACCGCTCCCAGCCCGGCCGTTACATTCAGTCCAATACCAAATATTAATACCTCTCGTTCGCTAAAATCAAAGGTTCCGGCCGCATAAATACCTCCAAAGGCAAAAACAGTAGCAAGCGCATCAATAAAAATCATTCTTGCAATCAGAAATCGGACGATATATTTATACTTGCGCACATTTGCTATGGATTTTTTAAGCTGCTGCCATCCCGATTTAGCCGCTTTTTTCAATGAAATACCTGTTCGCGGACGATCGTCTGAAAAACTAAACAATGGGAGAGAAAACAGGGCATACCAAACAGCAACCATCAAGAACGTAGCCCGTACATGTTCAGCCATCCCTTTATCCAATCCAAAGGGTGGACTTTCCACATCCACAAAAACAAACAGCGCTACAACCAAGCAGGCAAGACCACCGGCATACCCCAACCCCCATGCCCAACCGGACCATCGCCCCATTCGTTCTTTCGAAGCTAAATCAGGCAGCATAGCATTATAAAATATGACGGCAAACTCAGAACCGACCGTTCCTATGAATACTAACACTAATGCCAATATCACAAAATCTTGCGACGGTTCTACGAACCAAAGGCCGGCAGTAGCCAAGATGCAAAGCAGTGAAAACCAGGCTATCCACGGTTTCCGGCGTCCCATTTGATCAGCAATAGCCCCGACAAAAGGAGCAGAAATAGCAATTAAAATACCAGCGGCACCGATGGTATTTCCCCATAATGTACTACCCAATGTTTCGTCTTGCACCACCGATTGCATAAAATAGGTAGCAAAAACAAAGGTCTGTATAACCGTAAAAAAGGCACTATTCGCCCAATCAAAAAGCGCCCATGAAAACAGAGAGCGTGTCTGATCTTTTTTATGTTGAGACATTTTAAAATCTAAGTTTCTAATTCTGACATATTATGGATGGAATAGTTGGGAAATGCAATTTGTTATTGTAAACTCAAACACAAGCGAAGAAACAAATTTTTTATGAAGCACAAAAAGCAAGATCTGATTTACATATACGATACGGAACATCACAAAATTATTGTGATTGATGGTGAGACAGGAGATCGTATTAAAGAAGAAGATGATCAAGTTACCTCATTACTTAAATATCTGTACCAACAAGACCATCCCATTCTTCTGCGTAAATTTGCCGTATGGTGTGCCCGCCAAATAAATGATGAATTAAAGCCCATACAGAAAAAAATACTTGATCTTGCAGAAAAAGCTATACAGGAAGAAACGGATAATAAAGCACTGCAAGAACTTTACGAGGAAACCGAGGGCACTGCTATTGCTACTGACACTACAGGACTGATGCAGGGTAATGAAAATGCACCGGCTTACCTCGCTGCCCGTGAATCTATCAATCCTGATCCTCTTGATGGTGCTATACAGGCTGCTCGCTTTCACCGACTTTGGGCTGAGATGCAAGATAAAGAAAACGAACTTGACGATGCGGCTCTAAAAGAAGTAAAAGCCAAAGCAACAAAATCCACAATTCAACAAACAGAGCAACAACAAATCGACTATCTGCTTGATTTGATGAATGAATAGTCGAACTATCCGGAAATCAGTCTTCGAAGCCTATAATCGGCCATTTCCCGAAAATTGGTAAAATAAACCCCTTTACCTATATTTGTGGATACGTATATATTTATCATTCGTGGACTATATGTACCAAAACAGCGGAAACATATTATTTATTGCTGATGAACAGCCGTCTTTAAGCCGGTTCCGACAGGCCTATGTTGATTCATATAATGTGTTTACGGCATCTTCTATCAAGGAAGCACACCAAATCTTGACCGAATATGATATTCATGTAACCGTTGTGCAACAGATGATGCCGCAAATGAGCGGATTGCAATTCTGCGAAAGTATTTCTCACGAGTTCCCGGACTTGACGAATATCATCATTAGCTCATCAGAAGATACCAACTCCCTTCAACGAGCTTATAAAACAGGACTTATTTTTAGATTTATTTCTGAGCCGTTTTCAAACCTGGATCTACAGATGGCCATTGATAATGCATTACAGATTCAGAAAGCTAAATTTGAGAATAACTTGCTTTCACAAAAAATTTCTTCATACGAAGACAAACAGCAAGATATTCTCGATCTCTTTAAGAAATACGTCCCGGGCGAAGTAGTCTCTCAAGCGTTAAATACCAAAAAGGAAGATATGATGAAACCCGGGGAATCGCGGGTTGTATCAGTTCTTTTTGCAGATATGCGTGACTTCACTAAGATGACGAGCGATTTACCTCCCTCAGAAGTTGTTCGATTTTTAAATGATTATTGGGATATCCTGTCTGTAGCCATCAAGGATAACAAAGGATCAATTAATAAATATATCGGTGATGGATTGCTTGCTGTGTTTGGAGCTCCTGTCTCTTACATTAATAATCATGAGAATGCCATATCAGCAGCGCTTCAAATGGTCGCCGCACTTGAGGAGGTCAACAAAAAATACAGTGAAAAGTTAGGCAAAGAAATTAGTATTGGCATTGGTATTAACAGCGGAGAAGTAATTGTCGGTAATGTGGGAACAGACGATTTTATGGAATATACTGTTATCGGCAATACCGTTAACACGGCCTCAAGATTGGAAAAAATCAGCAAGGATAAGTCGAACTCTATTATTATAAGTGAGCGAACCTATAATCTCGTAAAAGACTCGTTCCAAACATCGGAGTTTCAAGAAGTAACACTTTCCGAAAAGAATGAGGTTATAAAATATTGCGAAATAATCGGCCCAAACCCCCGCAATGTTTTCCCGATGAACTCAAAGAGTAATATGCATTAGCTGGCACCTCGTCTTCTGTTTCATTAGTTCTTGGAAAAGGTGAAAACAAATTTTGATCCCTTCTCTGTATTTTCAATATCTATCTCTGCATCTAATTGCGAAGCAAAAGTATCAATAAGCATTGATCCAAGATTACCTTCCCCTTTAAAGTCAAAATCCTTGGGAAGTCCAGGGCCATTATCAGCCACACTTAACGTTATACTTCCGTTTTCTTTGGAAAGACCTACCTCTAATACTCCCTTTTTATTCTTGTTAAATGCATGTTTAAATGCATTTACTACAAGCTCATTAACCAAAAGTCCGCAGGGAATAACACGATCAACATCCAGCTCAATCTTATCCAGGTCAAACTTCAAGTCGACCGCTTTTTTATATTCTGTAAACGTGCCATGGATAGCTTCTACCAACTCTTTTAAATAAATATCCAACTCAATATCCGAAAGTGATTTAGTCTGATAGAGTTTTTCATGAATCAAAGCCATTGATCGTATGCGTGTTTGGCTATCCTGAAGGATATGTTTTGCCTCGTCACTATCCGTGCCATCCAACTGGAGCTCAATAAGACCCGATACAATAGCCAAACTATTTTTTACACGATGATGTATTTCCTGAAGCAATACCTCTTTCTGTTGCAGTGACTGCTGAATTTCACTTGTTTTATTATCTACTTGTTTGCGCAATACCAAGACCCAACCCACGATAAGTGCTGTTACTATTCCTAAGCCTCCAAGTAGCAGGAACATGTAATACTTTGGGAAATCCACATATTCCAGATCTTCAGGTGTTCGCAAAAAAAGTTTATAGGTTCGTTCTTCCGGAAATTCGGGATTATATTCAGATATTATACCCTTGACCGATATTTTATCCCCAACACTCAACACATCAAAATTGAAATCTCCATACATTGGGTGAAAATTGGAAACATACACCATGATAGTGCCACCCGTTAGCTCTCCTGGTGATATCCTCAGATACTTCCCATTAAAGGTACTTCCTTTTTCTATAATATTTCCATCCCCTTTCACCAGCATCCCCAAATACTCAAGCGGATTGGCGATAGCCTTTTTTAGGGATTTGGGTTCCGGTACGTTGGCTGCATTTCTAAAAACCTTGTACGAATCCACATTCACTTCTGCCAAGCCGTTGTAGCGCTGTATTTTACCGCTTGCAACCAAACTGTCACCGGGTTGAAAGGGATTGTCAATTGCCATCGAAAAAATTGAGATCCCGGCACTGTCGTTTTGAACAAATGCCTGCAGGTAATGCTCATGAAGCAGACCACTACTGATATTAGCAATTCCCGTTATAGTTACTTGTTTTCCAAGAAAATCGAGCTCATTATCAGCATTAATGTCAGCTCTTATTTTGGGATATGACCAAAGAGAATCATCAGATACCTGGCCAATGCAGTAGTCAATTGAAGATAAAAACACTATTAAAAATAATACCAGATATAGTCCTATCTCCGGTAAGTATTTTTGCCAACCTATTTTTTTCATAGCCAATGATGATAAAATTCTCCTAAAGCAAATACTTTAACTAATAGTAAAATTGTATTTGCTAAAAGTCGAGCATCTATTAAAAATAGAAGCAATAATATTATTTTTATTCTACAGGACTTTTTTTACCCATCCTGCTGTTACATTTTTCAACCATAACTAACCAAGTTTATCTTGAAAGAAAATTTACGCTGTCTTGTTACTGGAGTCACTGGCTATATCGGTGGACGCCTTGTCCCGGAACTGCTCAAAAAAGGATATCAGGTTCGTGTACTGTCTCGAGACACCGATCGCTTGCAAGGACGTCCCTGGATTAACGATGTTGAAGTAGTAGAAGCAGATGTTTTGCAAGCTGAGACATTGCCAACAGCCTTACAAGATATTGATGTTGCTTATTACCTCATTCACAGCATGAGCGGAAAAAGCAGCTCAGAGTTTTATAACCGAGACATTCAAGCTGCCCGCAATTTTGGCCAGGCCGCCAGCCAACAAAATGTAGATCGAATTATCTATTTAGGGGGGCTTGGTGATCCTGATGATGAATTATCTGAACATCTGGCCTCGCGACAAAAAACGGGTTCTATCTTAAGGGAGTCCGGTATTGCAGTAACTGAATTTCGTGCAGCCATTGTGGTAGGTTCCGGCAGTAAGTCCTTCGAAATGGTCCGTTACTTAACAGAGCGCGTACCTATTATGATCTGTCCCTCATGGGTATACAGCAAGGTGCAACCTATTGCCATTCGCAACGTTTTGCAGTATTTGATATCTGCTATTGATAAACCGAAAACCAAAGACATGATTGTTGAGATCGGGGGCAGTAGTGTTATTACCTATGCTGATATGATGAAAATTTATGCAAGTGTAAATGGTCTAAAACGAATTTTAATTCCTGTACCCGTTCTCTCACCAACTCTTTCTTCGCACTGGGTGCACTGGATGACCCCGATTCCTGCCTCGTTGGCACGACCACTGATTGAAGGCTTAAAGAATGATGTGATTGTTCAAAGTGAAAAGGCAAAAGAACTTTTCCCCGAAATAACTCCTCTTTCCTACAAAAGAGCTGTAGAACTTGCTATGGCTCGCATTGATACCGACGATGTGGAAACGACATGGAATGATGCTCTGATCAGTAGTAAGGGGGATGAAGAACCTGTCATATTAAAAACAAAAGAGGGGCTTACCATTGAACGACGAATCCGAACTATACACAGCTCACCACAACGGGTTTTTGAAACCTTTTCAAGTTTGGGTGGAGAAAAGGGCTGGCCGGTTTTCCAATGGGCTTGGAAGCTGCGTGGGATCATGGATCGGCTTGTCGGGGGAGTAGGTTTTCGGCGCGGTCGTCGACATCCAACCGAATTGCGTGTAGGTGATGCCCTTGATTTTTGGCGCGTCGAAACTATTAATCCAGGTAAATTACTACGCCTGCGAGCCGAAATGAAGGTCCCCGGAAAAGCATGGCTCGAATTTCAGGCTATTGAACAAGATGCCCAGACAACAAAGTTAGTACAAACAGCTTATTTTGCCCCAAAGGGATTATTTGGTCTTGTTTACTGGTATGGATTATATCCATTCCACTCGCTAATATTTTCTCGAATGATTGAAGCACTTGCCCGACAGGCAGAAAACAATGAATCATAATTCACCTTTGGTAAGCGGACAAGCTTGTCATTTGAAACCTAACCAGCAATTTGTAGCTTTCAGGTCATTTAAAGAATAGCCATGCTTTATTACAAAACATTTTTTAAAAACGACGAAACCGACTGGGTCGTGTTTGTGCACGGTGCGGGAGGCAGCTCTTCGATCTGGTTTAAACAACTGCGAGCATACAAAGAAGAGTTTAATGTATTGATGGTGGACCTACGAGGCCATGGAAAGTCAAAAGGGATGCTTCAGAAATATTATGAGGATGAATACTCTTTCAAACTGGCCAGTCAGGATATTATTGATGTTCTGGACGAGATCGGTATTGAGAAAGCACATTTTGTAGGCGTTTCACTGGGTACCATTATCATCAGAACAATTGGCGAAATGCAGCCTGATCGCGTGCAATCGCTGGTAATGAGCGGCGCCATTATGCGCCTTAATGTGCGGTCGCGATTTTTAGTATGGCTGGGACACAAATTCAAAAAAATTGTTCCCTTTATCTGGCTCTACAAACTTTTTGCCTGGATCATCATGCCTCGGAAACGGCATTCCGAATCCCGAAATCTTTTTATCCGTGAAGCCAAAAAACTCTATAAAAAGGAGTTTTTAAAATGGTTCAATATGACTCACGAAGTAAATCCACTCTTGAAATACTTTCGGGAAAAAGAACTCAAAATCCGCACATTATATATTATGGGGAGTGAAGATTACCTGTTTTTACCCCCAGTTAAGAATGTGGTTAAAGAGCATACCAAATCTGTGCTCGAAGTTGTGGATAAGTGTGGACACGTCGTAAATGTAGAAAAGCCCGAGGTTTTTAACCGCATATCTCTTAATTTTCTCAAATCTGACACCGTAGCTACCAATACGCAGTAAGAGGGACAACATTGAATCTGATCCCAAAAAACCTATGGTAGCAGGTACTCAAGCACCGCATCCCAATCCTGAAAGGGCTCTTCCCCAAAATGAATATGTTCACCCGTAAACTCTCCCGCACCGTTCGCCGTTCGGTCATCGATAAGGTAGTCGCCTCGATTCAGGTGTTTGTTATGACTTAAAATTAGACGTTTGTGAGCAGCATCGGGCAAATGTTTTTTAACCCAGAGCAATTTGTCAATCCAAGCAGAGGGGTTTCGCCACGGAGCAGTGGATAAAATATAGAGATCATAGTGCTCGCTTAACTTGTGAAAAGCTTCAAGGGCTCCCTCTATAGGCGGCAGATCTCGAAAGAAACCGGGCACTTCGTCAAGGTCATCCTCATATTCCCGGTAGGTTTCCTTGGAAAGCTGACCAACTCCGCGTTCGAAATCGACCAATACGTTATCCATATCTATGTACACAATTTCCATACCTGATAATTGTATGCTACGGTCTTAAAATAACTTTTCCGATATTTTTACGCTCTTCGATATAGCGATGCGCCTCAGCCACTTGGTCAAACTGGAAAGTCGCATCCACATGGGGATTAACCCAGTCTTCTTCTACTCCTTTTAGTATTTGATTCATCCATATCTTTGCTTTTTTCGGCTCGTGCCATAAGTGACCCAGATTAACACCGAACACACCGCGATTTTTCCCCAGTAAGGGTAGCGGATGAAAAATGGGCATTTGCAGTACGGTTTTGAGCATACTCCACATTGCTCCAATTCCACCGCCGGTCCCTTCACTGGCCGATGAGATTCCAAACATACCTAATCGTCCTGTAGCACGAAGCGCTTTATAGCTTCGCTTCCATTCTTTTCCGCCCAATGGATCGGTAATCAACTCAACACCCCTACCGTTAGTCAGATCCATCAACTCCTCGTACCAATCCTTGTTGCGATAGTCAATGGCATAATCCAATCCGCGATCGGCTAAAAAATCGTGCTTTCGTTTACTGGCAGTGCCATAGGTTTTGGCACCAATGTGCCGTGCGATATCCAAAGCAGCAATACCTACCCCTCCACCAACATTATGAATCAGAATAGATTCATAAGATTGCAGAGATCCCATAACCGTTATCAAAATATAAGCTGTTAAATAATTAACCGGCAGAGCGGCCGCTTCCTCGAAGGATAATCGTTCCGGCTTTTCAAATAATTGTGATTCTTGAACTACCACTTGTTCGGCCTGACCTTTGAACCGTGTAGTGGCGATGACCTCTTTCCCGAGCCATTCCTTATTAATCGCATCGCCAACCGAACCGACCACACCCGACACTTCATATCCCATAACGCAGGGTTTCGAAGGCCCATCGGGATACTGTCCTTTACGAGCCAGGATATCCGCAAAATTCAACCCCGATGCTTTTACGTTAATTACAACTTCATTTGATTCAGGCTCGACGTCAGCAACTTCCTGTACTTCCAGCACTTCGTATCCTCCATTCGACGTATTTACAATTTGTCTCATAAATATTCAGTTCTTATATGTCTGTTTAACTTGGGATTTTACAGAGCAATTGTATCTGCGATACACTGCCAAATAGTAGAAACAATATTACTCATGATTACTTATTTCAGTTTTGTATCTTTGGCCCGCTTTATAATAACCATATAAATCTTAGATTCCCGAATATTACAAATGGCAGCTTCCTCCCCATTTGAGCAAAATACTCGTTTCAAAAATATTTTACTTATATCCGGCATTGTGCTTATTGCCTTAAATCTACGTCCCGCACTTGCCGGTGTTGGACCATTAGTAAGCACGATTCGAGAAGCAACCGGACTGTCTAATGCCATGTTGGGATTACTTACCACTCTGCCCCTGCTGGCTTTTGGCGTTCTTTCAACTCTGACTCCCCTATTTACAAAACGGTTGGGAATCGAAGGAACCTTGGCTCTGGCCATGGCTTTGCTTACCGGTGGCATTCTTCTTCGAGTTATTCCTGCAAACTGGGCTCTTTTTGCAGGTACGTTATTATTAGGCATTGCAATCGCTTTTGGAAATGTATTGCTTCCCAGCTTGGTAAAACGCGACTTTCCCAATCACACCGGTATTATGACGAGCGTCTATTCCAGTATGCTGGGACTTGGAGCCACTTTAGCAGCTGGTGTTAGCGTACCATTGGCAGATGATTTAGGATGGGGCTGGCGATGGTCTCTCGGTTCATGGGCTGCACTTTCTATTTTTGCCTTTTTTATCTGGCTTCCTCAGCTAAAAGATTTGACAGTACCAAAACAAGAGCGAAACTTTTTAACCTCCATGAAAGAGCTTGGGGGATCACTTGTAGCCTGGCAAGTAGCACTTTTTATGGGACTGCAATCTTTAGCTTTCTATGTGATATTGGCATGGCTTCCTGAAATTCTACAAGATCGGGGCCTTTCTCCAAATAATGCCGGATGGATGCTTTCTCTTTCGCAGGCTATGGGAGTGGTTGGAACTATCTTTATCCCGGTATGGGCTGAAAAAGTTAACGATCAGCGAAAGTTAGTCTGGGCCCTAATGATTGCTGAATCCATAAGCTTGGTCGGATTGATGTTCCCCGATCCGTTTTTGGTTGCGGTCTGGGCATCATTAATTGGGCTGGCACTTGGGGGGAGCTTTGGATTAGCCCTCTTGTTTATTGTGCTTCGGTCATCCAACAGCGAAACCGCTACTGAGCTTTCAGGCATGGCACAATCTATAGGTTATTTACTTGCCGCCATTGGGCCTACGCTATTTGGGGCTATGCACGACTTTACCGGAGCATGGTTTGTACCGCTGCTATTTCTGCTAATTATTGTGGGAGCTAAGCTTATCTTTGGCCTGGGAGCCGCCAAACCCCAAGAAGTAAAATAGCAACCATAAAAAAAGTGGATACCCGTTGCCGGATATCCACTATAAAAAAATTACAAAAATATGCGGGTGCTAAGCGACCTTAACGTGCACCTTTTTGCCCTTCACTCTGTTTTTATTCATCCCACTAAGCACCTGATTGACATATTGCCCCGGAACATCCACAAAAGAGTGCTTGGGAAAAATATCGATATTGCCGATTACTTTTCCTGGGATTCCAGATTCACCTGCAATTGCTCCTACTAAATCGCCGGGATACACATTATTCTTTTTCCCCACGCTAAAGTGAATTTTGATCATAGCCGAATCATCATACTGTGTAGCCTGAGAATCATCCTCTGCAATTTCTGCGACTGCAGTATTCATTTTAAGTAATGCAGCTGCAATTTCGATGGTCGTAAAACGATCATCAGTAAAACCTTCAAGCTGTTCTATATAGGGTCGCAAACCTCCCTTTTCAAGCACTTCGACGACTTCTTCCATACGACCGGCCATTTGTGATATTCGAACATCGGCTGTTGAAGGCATTTCCAATGGATTTAACTGATTTTTAATCTGTTTTTCAATGGCGTGCAATTCCTTCCTTTTACGACGTGTTGTAAATGTAATAGCCATGCCTGATCGCCCAGCACGTCCCGTTCGTCCAATGCGGTGTACATAATATTCTGGATCTTGTGGAATATCATAATTAAACACTGCCTCGATATCATCGATATCCAAGCCACGGGCAGCCACATCGGTGCCAACCAAAATATCAATGGCGCCGGAACGAAATTTTGCCATCACACGGTCACGCTGATTCTGATTTAAATCACCATTAATATAGTCAGATGAATACCCTCGTGACTTAAGTTCCCGCGTTACCTGCTCAGTTTTACGTTTCGTGTTACAAAAAACCAGTGCCAGTTTAAAATCATTAATATCCATAAACCGGCAAATGGCTTCGGTACGCACCGAGTCGCGCACTTCTACCACATACTGCTCAATATTAGGTGCCGTAACTTTCTTGCGTTCAATCGTTATAGTCTGCGGATTGTTCATGTAGCGATTCATAATCTTGCGAATCCCTTTCGACATTGTTGCAGAAAACATGATGGTCTGAACCGGCTGATCTGCATAAGAAAGAATCTGTTCCATATCATCCCGAAAACCCATATTGAGCATTTCGTCGGCCTCATCAAAAACAACGCGTTGCAGGTTGTTCAACTTCATTGTACCCCGACGAAGGTGATCAATGGTTCGACCCGGTGTCCCCACAACGATATGGGCACCACGCTTCAGCGCTTTTATCTGTCGTGATATGGATTGGCCGCCATAAATGGGAATGACATTCAGTCCATTAAGATGCTTCCCGATTTTGATAAGTTCTCCCGTAACCTGAATCGCAAGTTCACGAGTAGGACACATAATAATGGTCTGCACATCTAAAATCTCAAGATCGGTCTTTTGTACTACCGGAATACCGAATGCGGCTGTTTTTCCTGTACCCGTCTGGGCTTGCCCTACAACGTCTTTACCTTCTAAAAGTGAAGGGATACATTGGGCCTGGACCGGCGTTGGACTTTCGAACCCCATCTGTTCAATGCCTTTTAGAATGGGATCGGAAATATTAAGGTTATTAAAATCTAAATTGGTCATAAATAAAATTAAATGAGTATTAATGAATATCTGACGCCACAAAAACATACTTATAGTACCGGTCTTCTAAACCGCTATCCAAAAACCGTATATATTAGAGGCGCCGACAGACCAAAGAAAGGATTGTAAGAACCTGTTTAACGAGTAGGTGGGATAATTAAGCAACACCAGTAAACGAGGAGAAGATAAGGAAATATATACAAAAGAACACTTTAATTATTTATCAGGAAAAATAGGCCCCAAAATGATGAGGTTTTATTCTTTATATATTTCGTAATTATTACTGAATAATTCTATTTAACACTCATATAGGGGACAACAGCAACTGCTTTTAGTCATTTTAATAACTGTTCTCGTGGAAGTAGCAGCCGTCGTTACTATTGATGCGATGCAAAAAGCGTATAGCAATTCAAATAAATCGGCAGTTGGTCAACATATTTTGACGGCGATAAATGATGCTCAAATCTATTATAAGAAACCTCAAATAATAAGCAGAGAGGCAACTCTTCTGACGGAATGGAAGTCGTATGGCCCACTCCATAGATCGCGATTGAATTGCAACTCTATATTCTCAGGAATACGCTCGTAACATAAAGAAAATCATTACTCCCGTTACCGAAACATACAACCATACCGGTAAGGTGACTTTTGAAACTTTGCGATGCAACTTCAACTTTCCGGAAAATGCCAGGTAAAAGCTGGACAAGATCATTGGTACTACCAGAGCTGATAGTATAATATGTGATATCAGGATAAAGAAATAGATGGGACGAATTATGCCCTGCCCCGTAAATGGCGTGCTGCCATGAAAATTGTGATAGATCACATAACTGATCAGAAATAATGTAGAGGTTACAAATGCGGTAAGGTTAAACTTCATATGCCGACTAAAATCTCGCTGGCGAATAGCTTGGTAACCAAATAACAAAAGAACAGTGCTTGCACTATTCAATAAAGCATTCAAGGCAGGCAGGCTTGTAATAATATTTGAACTATAATCACTTCCTCCTTTATAATAAATAAGCCAAATTAAAAAACCGAAGGCTACAGCACTGATTAATAGTATTACACCAACCGCCTTAGCTAAGCTGATGTTTTTTAAAAGGTCAATCGTAACCGGTTTCTCTGAATTCATACACTGATATTCTATCAAACAATTCTAAGAAGGCAGAAGATACATATTATTCATTATTTCTACAGGTTCATTTCAGTCTTAAAAGACTGTCAAGATTACAGATATAATTCCTGCGATTTCTCAAATTCAATTAGACATTTTTGATAAATAGATTATATTTTAAGCCACTAATTTTCGGGCATGAATCGGCGACCCATTCTATTTAGATTCGATTTAAATATGATAAAGGTCATTTTTAATGGTTCTAAAAGAGTTGGATTTTCCATACTTTCATGCCGAAACTTTTTGAGGACAACTGTATAAAAGTAACGATAAATTTTACTTAACCCATGGCTCAGATTTTTCCCCGATGGGCAAATGAAGTTCCCCAACGTATTTTGCTCGGGCTTATTATTTTCGCGACGGCAACAGTAGCAGGAGTTTGGTATTACTTTTCTCCCGAATATACCGATGTAGGCTATGCTCCCGAGCAGCCCATCCAATACAGCCATAAACTGCACGCCGGGCAGCTCGATATTGATTGTCAATACTGCCATACTAATGTTTTTGATTCAAAACATTCTAATGTGCCGGCTACCCAAACTTGCATGAACTGTCACAACCAAATTGATGGCAGAAAAAATCCGGAGGAAGTCCAAAAAGTTCGTGACAGTTGGCAAAATGATGAGTCTATTGAATGGGTTCGCGTGCACAACCTGCCGGATTATGCTTACTTCAATCACGCAGCGCATGTTAACGTTGGCGTAGGTTGTGAAACATGCCACGGGCGTGTAGACCGTATGGAAGTGGTCTTCCAAAAAGAACCTTTGAGTATGAGTTGGTGTCTTGATTGTCACCGAAATCCGGAACAAAATGTTCGTCCGGTTGAAGAAGTCACCACAATGGGATATGAACCGGAAAAAGATCAGATTGAAATGGGACGCGAGCTTGTAGCAAAACACAATATTGCTCCCCCTACCTATTGTCAAAGTTGCCACTATTAGTAAGAAGGAATATTTAACCGAACGAATCTGAATTAACGCAATCGTAACGGAATGAGCGAAGAAGTAAAAAATCCCAACTATTGGAAAAGTCTTGGCGAACTTGCTCGTAACGAAGAGTATGAAAAGTTTGTTGAGCGTGAATTTCCTGAAAATGCCACTGAACTTAATGATAAAGTATCACGACGCAGTTTTCTGCGTGTGATGGGCGCTTCTATTGCGCTTGCGGGATTTGCTGCCTGCCGACGACCGGTGCAAAAAATTATTCCCTTCAATAAACAACCTGAAGATCTCGTAGAAGGCGTACCTGAGTTTTATGCCTCCGCATCACCGTTTCAAGATGCCTTGAATGGTATTGTTGTTGAAAATAATGAAGGCCGACCGTCCAAGATTGAAGGAAACGAGATGCACCCGGCCAGTAGCGGGAATACCAGCATCTTTAGTCAGGCGGAAATACTAAATATGTTCGATCCTGACCGGTCGCGTTACGTCCGAGAAGACGGTGAGCGCTCTTCGGTTAATGCTTTTGCAGAATTTTGCAGCAATCATTTTTCTAACACTGATCAAAACATCACTTTTGTTTCTGAAGCAAATTCTTCTCCTACTTACAATAGGATGAAGGAGCAGGTATTGAATCAATTTTCCAATGCGGATTGGGTTACGTACGAACCTTTTGGTGAAGACAATGCCCTTGAAGGCACTAATCTTGCATTTGGTCAGCGATTACGCACATATAATAAGTATGATGAAGCTGATGTGATCGTAAGTTTTGACGATGATTTTTTAAATCCGGCAGCTGACAAAAATAGTGTTGAAAACACCAAGCGTTTTACCGATCGACGTCGAGTAATGTCTGAAGATGACGACATGTCTCGATTCTATGCTGTTGAAAGCACTTTTAGTCTTACCGGTTCCAACGCTGATAACCGCTTGCGTATTAAATCAGGCGAAATTGAACTCTTTATATATGCCCTGGCTGCTAAGCTTTCCAATTCAGTAAATGGCTTATCGGCATTTAGTGGTTACAGCAACAAGTTTTCTGATCACGAATGGATTCCGGTTCTGATTGAAGAGCTGCTCGATAATAGAGGTAATTCTATTTTAACCGTCGGGCGCGACCATAAGCCGGAACTTCATGCCACAGTTGCTGCTATTAACGTGGCTCTTGAAAACGAAGGGCAGACAGTTGATTATCTTGAACTTCCACATGCTGATGATCAAAGTAACCGTGAAGCTTTTGCCGGATTGGTTGAAGACCTTAATAGCGGCAATGTTGATACCGTGGTTCTTGTTGGAACGAATCCTGTATTTACAGCACCGGCTGATTTGAATTTTGATGAAGCCCTTGACAAGGCCGGACAGGTAGTTCATCTCTCTAATTATTACGATGAAACTTCAAAACAAGCCAACTGGCATATAAATCGGGCTCATTTCCTTGAAGCCTGGGGCGACGGTTACTCTTATTCCGGAACCCGTTCTATTATTCAGCCTCAAATTGAGCCGCTGTACTCTGGAATCAGTGAAATCGAATTTCTGAATATCATTCTGACCGGGAACCAACAAAAAGGTTATGACTTGGTTCAGAATACATGGAAAGATTATTACTCAAATAACTTCGAGAGTCAGTGGAATAAAGCGCTCCATGACGGATTAGCGGCTGAAGAAACATTTTCTGCTGCTTCTGTAAGTATTTCAAGTGCTTTTAATTCGCAAGTTAACAACTTCATTAGCAATGCAGGATCTGCTGATGGTATGGAGCTTGTCATTAGACCTGACTCAACCGTTTTTGACGGTCGCTTCGCTAATAATGGCTGGCTGCAAGAGCTTCCCAAACCCATGACAAAGATTACTTGGGACAACGTTGCGCTGATGAGCAAGAAAACAGCCGACGAACTGGGCGTTAAAGAAGCCGGCCTTGGAAAATCAGAAGTTGAAGTTGTTTCTATTACTGTTGACGGTACCACTATTGAAATTCCGGCCTGGGTTCAACCCGGTCATGCCGATGACAGTATCACTATTACAGTGGGATATGGTCGCGAAGGCGTTGGCAGCGTAGCTAATAAAACAGGTGTTGACACCTATCCACTTCGCACAACAGCTAATATGCATTTTGCCAGTAATGTATCAGTCGAAAAAACGGGCAAAACATATGAAATAGCCTGTACGCAAGACCATAACACTATGGAAGGGCGATCGCTACTGCGACATGCTACCCTTCAAGAATATCGTGAGGATCCCAACTTCTCGTCATACGAATCTTCTTATGATGCCGAAATGCCGGGTGTAGCTTTTGCGGAAGAACATGGCGAAGATGAACCGGTATCCATTTTTAATTCAATTGATGAGCAACAATATCCCGAAGAAGAACCACAATGGGGTATGTCTATCGACCTAAATACCTGTACCGGGTGTGGGGTCTGTACTATTGCATGTACGGCTGAAAATAACATACCGGTCGTAGGTAAACGCGAAGTAAGTCGCGGTCGTGAAATGCACTGGATCAGAAATGATCGCTATTTTGATGGTGATGTCAATGATCCGAACGCTTTACACCAGCCTGTGCCCTGTATGCACTGTGAGCTGGCACCTTGTGAGCAGGTATGTCCGGTAGCGGCAACCACCCACAGCGATGACGGTATGAACCAAATGACCTACAATCGCTGTATTGGAACCCGTTATTGTGCAAACAACTGCCCATACAAGGTTCGTCGATTTAACTTCTTCAACTATTCAAAAGAATTTTTGACAGGTGGAGATGATCCGGAAATTATCCAGATGGCAATGAATCCGGAAGTAACCGTACGTTTCCGCGGTGTGATGGAGAAATGCACCTATTGTGTACAGCGTGTTAACCGCGCCAAAATCAATCGCAGCATTGAAACAAACGGGGAAACCAAGAAGCCCGAAGATGGCACTGTAGAAACAGCTTGTCAGCAAGCTTGTCCAGCAGATGCTATCTACTTTGGCGATCTGACCGATCCTGAAAGCGAAGTGGTGAAAACAAAGAAGAACAACAGAAACTACTTGCTACTTGAAGAAGTTAACACGCGACCCAGAACGTCGTATCTTGCTAAAGTTCGTAATCCCAATCCCAAATTGGCTTAATTTTCAACATACTTTACGATGAGCACAGATTATCAATACGTACCAGAGCCAAAACTCGTAAAAGGAGACCATTCTTTTGGGAGCATAACTGATCTTATTGCAAAGACTCCCCTATCTCCTACTCCTAAATTATGGTATTTAGCATTTGGCCTTGCCAACATTCTTCTTATTACACTTTTAGGAGCTATCGGATATCTCATTTGGGATGGTGTCGGAATTTGGGGACTTAACAACCCGGCCGGATGGGGTTGGGCTATCATTAACTTTGTTTGGTGGGTTGGTATTGGCCACGCCGGAACACTTATTTCTGCTATTCTTTTTCTCTTTAGGCAAGGGTGGCGAACGGCTATTAACCGTTTTGCGGAGGCCATGACTATATTTGCCGTAATGTGTGCCGGAATCTTTCCGGCCATTCACGTGGGACGTATCTGGGTTATCTACTGGGTATTCCCGATTCCCAACCAAATGGCGGCTTGGCCGAACTTTTCAAGTCCACTGCTTTGGGATGTTTTTGCTGTCAGTACTTATTTTACTGTTTCACTACTCTTCTGGTATGTTGGATTAATACCTGACTTTGCCACACTACGTGACAAGGCTAAGAGCAAGGTTGCCAAAATTTCATATGGAATTGCCTCGCTGGGCTGGACAGGCAGTTTTCGTAATTGGTGGAACTACGAAAAGGCCTACATGATTCTTGCTGGCCTTGCAACTCCACTCGTACTCTCGGTTCACACTATTGTATCTTTTGACTTTGCCGTTTCGGTTATTCCGGGCTGGCACAGTACTATATTCCCACCCTACTTTGTTGCCGGTGCTATTTATTCCGGTTTTGCCATGGTATTAACGCTGATGTTGATCGCTCGAAAAATATACAAGCTTGAAGACATCATGAACATCGATATCATGGAAAAAATGAACCTTGTAATGATGATAACAGGTAACCTGGTTGCTTTTGCTTACCTGATGGAAGGTTTTGTAGCCTGGTATAGTGGGTACATTTATGAACAAGGAATTTTTTGGCTTTATGTCGTTGGCCCCTATGCTTGGGGATTCTGGATCCTGATGTTCTGCAACGTGGTAACCCCGCAGTTCCTCTGGTTTAAGAAAATACGACGTAACGTTGCTATCACATTTGTTATTTCTATCATTGTAAACATCGGAATGTGGTTCGAACGCTTTATGATTTCTGTTGCTTCACTTTCAACAGACTTTATGCCTTCTGCGTGGGATTATTATTCTCCCACCTTCTGGGATATCATAACGTATGTAGGAACATTTGGATTATTCTTCACTTTCTTCCTGCTATTCCTGCGCTTCTTGCCAATGGTTGCCATTGCAGAAGTAAAAGGAGTTATGCCGCAGGCCGATCCGCATAATTACGATGAAGAAACCAACGAATTTGATATAGAGAAAACCAAACCTGTTGTTGTTCAACAAGAGCAAACTGTTTAGTAACTGATATTTATGGACGCAGAAAACAAACAAATATACGGTGTGTTAGCCGAGTTCAGAAATCCCAAGGAACTCGTTGATGCTGCTTCTTCGGTTAAAAAGTCCGGTTACAAGGATTTTGACACCTATGCTCCCTTTCCCATTCATGGGATGGAAAAAGCCATGGGATTAAAGAAATCTCCCCTTGGTTGGATTGTATTGGGTGGAGCCCTAACCGGTATGATTGGTGCATTAACGTTAATGATATGGGTGATGGGCTATGAGTACCCGATGAATATTAGCGGTAAGCCCTTTATAAATTTTCCAATTTATATACCTATAACATTTGAGTTAACTGTTCTGCTGGCTGCTTTTGCCACAACATTTGGAATGCTTGCTCTTAACAAGCTTCCACGTTTGCATAATCCGTTATTCAGCGTAGAACGATTCTCTAAAGCGTCGGATGATGGCTTCTTTGTCCACATTGAGGCTTCTGATGATCTTTTCTCTGAAGAAAAGGTAAAAAAACTGTTCCAAGATAATGGGGCAACACATATTGAAACCGTTTACGATTCGGAATAATTGACCACAAAAATCTTTAGTTCGCAAAACGATCCGATGAAAGTTTCTAAGTACTTATTATTTGTAGTAATTGTTCTTCCACTGGCTTTAGCCGGGTGTAGGGGTGAAAAGTTCCAATCTCAGCCGGTCCACCCGAACCTGAATATGGATCAACAAAAACGCTTTGAGCAACAAGAAAAAAATAAGTTCTTTGCTGATAACCGTGCCATGCGTATGCCGGTTGAGGGGACCATCGCACGAGGAAACCTTAAAGAAGACAAGGCATTATATCAGGGAATTAATGAAGACAGCAGCTTTGTAAATGAAATTCCTGTCGATGTTACGAAGTCCTTTATTTATCGTGGAAAGGATCGCTATGAAGTTTTTTGCACACCCTGTCATGGGATTGCAGGGGACGGTAACGGCATTGTAATGGCCAACAACTATGGATATGTGCCTGCACCAAGCTTCCATATTGATCGTTTAAGAAATCAAAGCGATGGATATTTTTATTCTGCTATTGCCAATGGAATTCGGAATATGCCCTCATATGCTACTCAAATACCTGTAAAAGATCGATGGGCTATTGTGGCTTACGTTCGTGCATTACAGCAAAGTCAGAACGTTTCTGAAGATGAAATTCAAGAATACGATGTAGATCTTTCTGCCCTTGAAGATGACTTTCAGGAAAAATTAGCTGCAGAACAAGCTCAAAAAGAAGCACAGGCTGCAAGCGGGGGCGGGGAAGTTTCTGTTGATCGTGGTAAAACGGTAGCACAAAATAACGGTTGCGCCACCTGTCACTCAACTGATGGCACAAAATTAGTAGGACCAACATGGCAAAACCTTTATGGATCAGAAAGAACTTTTGATGATGGATCAACAACTACCGCCGATGAAGACTACCTGAGAGAATCCATCATGGAACCATCAGCCAAGGTTGTAGAAGGATTTCCACCATCGATGGTTCCCTATGATTATTTAAGTGATAGTGAAATTAACTCGCTGGTTGCATACATAAAATCATTGAGTGAAAACGCAGAATAATATTTTAAAACGATTTTAACGCATACAAACGATTGGTTTAATCTATGAGCAAGCCCAAATTAACTGACACACTGGATTTTCCTTCTGATCTGAATGTAACCAAATCTTTATTTGGAGTGGGGATCGTAGGTCTGCTGGCTACCGGTGTCGGATATTTTCTAAATCATGACCAGTTTTTCTTCTCCTACCTCGTTAGTTTTGCCTTTTTCTCCAGCATAGCGCTGGGAAGTTTGTTTTTTGTGATGGTTCAGCATTTAACACGATCAGAATGGAGTGCTGTACTGCGACGAATTCCCGAAACATTTTCATCTTATTTCTGGATCTGGGGATTGTTTTTTATCCCCCTCCTATTTGGAATGCATTCTCTCTACCACTGGACCCACGCAGATGCTGTTGCTGCCGATCCGGTATTACAGGGTAAAGAGCCTTATTTGAATACAACCTTCTTTATCATTCGCCAAGTTATTTATTTTGCTCTTTGGAGCTTCCTTGGTTACCGCCTGTATTCAAAATCAGTTGAAATGGATAACACCGGCGACTGGGGACTGCAAACCTTATTACGGCGAACCAGTGGCCCAGGACTGTTTTTCTTTGCTATAACGCTTGCTTTTGCCTCTTTCGATTGGTTGATGTCGCTCGATCCTCACTGGTATTCTACCATATTTGGTGTTTATTACTTTGCAATGAGCTTTCAGGGATTATTTGCAGCAATTATTCTTGTAGTATTTTTCTTGTGGAAGCATAACTTGCTTACCAATACCATCCAGAAAGGACATATATATGATCTGGGCGTGCAAATGTTCGGCTTTACCGTATTTTATGCCTACATAGCGTTCAGCCAATTTTTGTTGATTTACTATGCTAACATCCCCGAAGAAACCGTTTGGTATTTAGAGCGGCTTACCGGCGGATATGAGTATCTTGCATGGTTCTACCTGTTTGGTCGTTTTGTAATTCCATTTGTGGTTTTACTCCCCAAAGGACCCAAATCCAATTCGAAAATTGTTGGAAGTATCGCTGGTTTGATTTTAGTGTCACATCTAGTTGAACTTTATTGGCTTGTAATGCCAGTACTCAACCACCATGGATTCCATCTTAACTGGATGACTATTACAAGCTTTATTGGGCTTGGGGGTATCTTTTTAGGATTGTTTTTCCACAAGTTTAAGCAAAATAAAATGGTACCCGTTAACGATCCAAAATTAGGAGATTCTCTAAACAAACATTAATCCTATAGCTAACACACTAACGCAGTAAAGCTGTCACTGCTAAAAAGCTTTTATCTTCATGGCTAACGAGAAGCAAAATTATTCTGCTGATTTTAAAAAGGAAGTTGCGCAAAAAGCATTAGATCAGTCCAAAAAAAATCTGGACAAATTAGCTGAAAAGTATGAGGTCCCAGTTTCAGTTATTTTGATGTGGGCAACTGAACTGGAGAAAGGTGGCAACGATGTTTTTGAAACTGCAGAAGAAGATGATACCTCCTCTTCTGAAGAATCTGCTGAAACTGTTGAGGTTGAAATCAATGATGATGAGTTAGCCGATTCTGTTGAGCATGGCGTTATGGCAGACAAGCTCAATTATAAAAGACTCATTTTTTGGAGTGTTGTCGGTACAATTTTAGTTATAGTATTTGTACGCGGTCTTATTGAGATGTATCAATACAATGTGGAAGTTACTCAAGACCGTGTATCATCCGAAAGTGAATATTACCAAGTCAATCAGATGAAACAAGAATCAAGACAACAACTCGATAGTTTTGGTGTTGTTGATCTTGAAAATGGTATTTACAGAATTCCTATCGACAGTGCAATCAACCAGATGGCTGCCGATGAAGATTAGATAGCAATTTATGAAATATTTTGGGCTTGCAATAGCAACATTAAGCCTATTCGTACTCCCGAACTCTTCCGAAGCTCAATTGAATAAACAAAAACCAAAGCAGCTGGAAGATGTAGGAGTTGAAGAGCGGTTGGGTGAACAGATACCGCTCGATTTAACATTCGCCAATGCAGAAGGCGATTCTATAAAACTAAAGGAATTATTTGCTGATGGTAAACCGGTACTGTTGAATCCTGTTTACTACGAGTGCCCGCAGCTTTGCTCAATGATTAAGGAAGCCATTTTTAAAGGAGTTAAGGATTTAAAATGGTCGCCGGGCAAAGAGTATAATATTGTTACCTTCAGTTTTGATCCCCGTGAAAAGGCAGGATTAGCTGCTGAAAACAAGGAACGTTTTTTGAACAAACTGGCCAGAGAAGGTGCTGGACAAGGATGGCACTTTTTGACGGGTAATAAAGAAACTATTGACAAAATCACTGAGGCCGTTGGGTTTGAAACGAAGCGTCTCCAAAACGGGCAATATGCACATGGGGCCGCTATTATTTTTCTTAGCCCTGAAGGCGTCATAACACGCTATCTATATGGCCTCAAGTTTGACGAATTTAATTTACGGAATGCGCTATATGATGCAGCTGACGGTAACATCGGAAGTGCTGCAGAACAAGTGTTACTTTATTGTTATCAATACGATGCGGATTCCAACACATACGTGCCGGTAGCCTGGAAAATCATGCAGGTTGGCGGCTTTGCTACCATGTTTATTCTGGGTATATTCCTCGGTTTTATGTGGTTACGGCACCGATATTCTAATAATGAAAAGAAAATAAAAGATACGAATGGACGCGATTAAAGATTTCTTGTTACCCCCGGCAAAATCTACGCTGGCCGAACAAACCGACTCGCTTTTTTGGTTTGTACATGGCAGTAGTCTTATTTTGACGATTGGACTCATTGCAGTCATAGTTTATTTCGTCTACAAATATCGTCGCAAGTCAAAGGATGAAACAACTCCACTCATTACTCACAATAATGCTTTAGAAGTTACGTGGTCAGTTATTCCTCTGATATTAGTTCTCATCGTTTTTGGATGGGGATATCAAGTATTCATGAATCAAACCGTAGTACCTGACGATGCCTACGAAGTAAATGTTACGGCACAAAAATGGATCTGGCAATTTAAGTACGAAAATGGTGCCCAATCCACCGGTAAACTACACGTTCCTGCCGGTCGTCCCATCAAATTGATTATGAGCTCCAATGATGTTATTCACTCCTTTTTTGTACCCGACTATCGGCTAAAACAAGATGTTGTACCGGGACGTTATACCGAAATGTGGTTTAATGCCCCCGAGCCAGGAACATCTATTATTTTTTGTACCGAGTATTGTGGTGATGGCCACTCCGATATGTTAGGTGAAGTTGTTGTGCATGAGGAGAAAGAATTTAAAAACTGGCTTGCAGAAAATGCCGGTGGTGGTTCCAAACCGGAAGACTTGGCTCCTGAAGAATGGGGTGAACAGTTAGCACAGGAATGGGCCTGCACCACCTGTCACTCCACTGATGGTAGCCAAATGACGGGACCGACCTGGCAAGGAAAATTTGGCAACGAAGAAAATCTTGCAGATGGTTCCACGGTAACTATTGATGAGAATTATTTACGAGAATCTATTCTGGAGCCCAATGCAAAAATCGTTGAAGGATTTCCTGCAGTCATGAATACTTACCAGGGTCAGCTTAACGATGAGCAGATTAATGCGATTATCGAATACATCAAAACATTGAAGTAATATGGACACAGCAGAATCAAGTTCAACATCAAAAAAAATCCAGGTTCAGCGGTATAAACCCGATGATAATCCTGATAAGCACTATCTGAATGAAGAAACGGGACTGTGGTCTTGGTTAACAACGGTCGATCACAAGAAGATCGGCATCATGTTCCTGGGAGCCATTACCTTTTTCTTCTTTGTAGGTGGCATCATGGCGCTTTTAGTACGTACGGAACTTTGGACGCCTGCCAAAACTTTTATTGAAGCTAATACCTACAATCAGCTTTTTACGCTGCACGGGGCAATTATGATTTTCTTATTCCTTGTGCCCTCAGTACCGGCAGCGCTTGGTAACTTCATCTTACCACTGCAACTCGGGGCTAAAGATGTTGCCTTCCCAAGGCTTAACTTGATGAGTTTCTATCTTTATTTAACGGGGGCGGGAATTGCTATTTATTCCATTCTCAATGGTGGAATTGATACCGGATGGACGTTTTACACTCCCTACTCCTCCACTACGGGTGGTGCAGTAACAACGATGGTCTTTGGAGTATTTGTTATTGGATTTTCATCCATTCTAACCGGGGTAAACTTTATTACAACCATCCACAAAATGCGTGCGCCGGGCCTTACCTGGGATAAACTTCCGCTTTTCTGTTGGGGCCTTTATGCCACAAGCATTATTCAGATTTTAGCTACACCGGTTCTTGCTATTACCCTTGCACTCGTAGGGATGGAGCGAATACTGGGAATCGGAATCTTTGATCCCGCAATGGGCGGTGACCCGATACTGTTTCAGCACTTCTTCTGGTTCTACAGTCACCCCGCAGTGTATATTATGATTGTACCGGGCTTTGGAGTCGTTTCAGAAATTATCACGACATTCTCACGAAAACACATCTTTGGATATTGGGCTATTGCCCTTTCATCTCTGGCCATTGCCTTCATTGGATTTCTTGTTTGGGGGCACCACATGTTTGTATCCGGTCAGGCGTCAATAGCTTCTATGGTCTTTTCATTCTTAACCTTCCTTGTAGGTATTCCCACAGGAATTAAAATGTTTAACTGGACCGCAACCTTGTACAAAGGTTCGATCGACCTAAAATCACCAGTACTTTATATTTTTGGATTTTTCTTCCTCTTCTTGGTAGGCGGCCTTACCGGTATCGTGCTCGGATCCATCGCACTCGATGTCCACTTACATGATACTTACTACGTGGTTGCACACTTCCACTTTGTAATGGTTGGAGGTATGGTGATGGCATTCTTAGCCGGACTACACTATTGGTGGCCAAAAATAACCGGTCGCATGTACAACGAAACCATGGCTAAAATTGCCTGTGGAATTATCTTTGTAGGCTTTAATGTGACATTCCTACCCCAGTTTGTTATGGGGTCTCAGGGCATGCCTCGCCGTTATTTTAACTACATCGAACAGTTTCAGCCATTCCATCAAGTTTCAACTGTAGGATCATTTGTCCTTGGACTGGGCTTCCTGATGGTATTCTATTACTTAGTTAGATCACTGTTTAATGGTAAAGCGGCTACAGCTAACCCCTGGGGAAGTCGTGCACTCGAATGGCAGATAAATACACGTCCTCCACTACATAACTTCCATCACACCCCCGTCATTATTAACGGTCCCTATGATTACCACAAACCAATGGAAGAGTTCCAGTTAGGTTTAGCTGAATCCAGCAATGGACATGGTCATGAAAGTGATCTCGAAGTAACAAGTGATGGCAAAGAAATTAACGCTGAGTAAAAACGTATTTTAATCTGAAAATCATTAATAACTGATTATGGCAAATCATTCATCATCCACATCATCAAAATTTTTTCAGCACCATTTTGTGGACGCCGACCAGCAGTTTGATGCTGCCAAGATGGGCATGTGGATATTTCTGATGACAGAAATATTAATGTTTGGTGGGCTCTTTGCAGCTTATATCGTCTACCGGCTTCTTCATCCTGAACTATTTACACTTGCTTCCGAAGAATTAAATACACTCTGGGGCGGTGTTAATACGGTAGTACTACTTGGTAGTAGCTTAACTGTGGCAATGGCTATTAAATCAGCACAGCTCAACCAGAAAAAAAATATTGCCATCAATCTGGGTATTACCCTTGCCCTTGCAGCTGTATTTATGGTGATTAAATATTTTGAGTGGACACATAAATTCCACTTGGGAATATTTCCAGGTAAATTTTACTCCTTTGAAGGCATTAATCATCCCCAAGCTAACGTATTCTTCAGCCTTTATTATCTCATGACCGGCCTGCACGGCATTCACGTACTTATAGGTATGGGATTAATAACCTGGCTGCTGGTCCGTTCCTTAAAAGGGCATTTTGACAGCGAGTACTATAACCCCATTGAAATTACAGGCCTTTATTGGCACTTAGTGGATATCATCTGGATTTTCTTATTCCCACTGTTCTACCTAATTGAATAATAACTTTAAAACGATTTTGGATCATGAGCGTACATCATATTTCAACTGATAAAACCCTACTGGGGGTATTTAGTGCCTTACTGGTATTAACTGTTTTAACGGTAGGTGTTCATTATATTCACCTCCCTAACCCATGGGCAATCACTGTAGCTATGGCTATTGCTACATTTAAAGCTGTCTTGGTAGCACTATTCTTTATGCATCTTTACTGGGATCAACGTTTCAACAGTATATTACTGGTGGCCTCGCTGGTATTTTTGGTCTTATTGGTAGGATTCACTTTGCTTGATACACTTCTTAGACCCGAAATCATGCCAACGTTTTGATTGTTATATATCTTTAAATCCAAAGCCGATTGAATAGAATTCGATCGGCTTTTTTTATTAAGCCCATTTTCAAAAAAATTTTTATTCCCGAGATCAACTACTTAACAAAGTAGAAATCAAACGAATAGTATTTTTATGGTCTTGAAGTAACAATTTTCAATATAAATCAGTACATTTGCATCTGATTAAATTACGAACTTGGCATGAAACTAAGCACACAATTTTCCCCTTCAACGTTGTTTGATACCCAAACCATTGGCGCCTACTATGAGCTTACCAAACCGGGTATTACTCTTACCGTATTGGCCAGCATGCTTATCGGCTTTGTGTTGGGCTCAGCCGGACAAATAGATTATATAACGTTGATCCATGCCACTCTCGGAACCTGGCTTATCGCATCCGGTACAGCTGCTCATAATCAATTTTTGGAATGGCGATATGATAGCAAAATGAAGCGGACCCAAGAACGTCCAGTACCGGCAAGTAAAATATCGCCTCAAAAAAGTGTATTCTTTTCACTCACCTTAATTACTGTTGGTTTAGCATATTTACTATTGGCTGTTAATGCTGTTGCCGGATTGGTCTCACTGCTAACAACACTTATCTATTTGGGAATATATACGCCTATGAAGCGTATATCGGTTGCGAATGTCTTTATCGGAGCAATACCCGGAGCATTACCACCGGTAGGCGGTTGGGCTGCGGCTACAGGCCATTTAGGAAGTACAGGAATGTGGCTGCTGTTTGCTATTGTATTTATGTGGCAAATTCCCCACGTAATGGCCATTGCCTGGGTCTGCAAAGATGATTACAGCAATGCAGGCTTCCAGATGCTTCCCAAAAATGATCCCTACGGTATTAAAGCAACAGTCCTAATTGTTGGATGTTTAGTTGCGTTGGTTCCGATCTCATACGGTCTCTATTATATTGGGATGAATAGCTGGATCTATTTAATCGGCGGACTCTTGAGCAGTTTCGTTTTTCTTTATTACGGATTGGTCTTTGCCAAAGATCGCGACAAACCATCCGCTAAAAAATTGATGTTTGCCTCATTTGGGTACCTGCCTATCATCTGGGCATTTGTCATTATTGACCTTCTGATCCTGTAATAGGTTTCAAGTTCTGTTATAATTACTAAAAAGTTTTAGTGAAGAGTCGAAGAAGTAAGTAACTTTACTTCTTATGGAACGACAGATGTTACTTCTTTTTATAACAGGGTTGCTAATAAGCTCATGTGGGTGGAATTTAAATGCCCCTGATAACGGAAATGGCGGATCTGATCCTGGAGATGAAACACTCTATTTTGAAGATGTAAGCTCCTCTAACCTACCCGATAGCGCAAACTTACGAACCAATGCTTCCACAGCCGTTGATAATAACAATAACGGTAATATAGATCTTGTTTTAGCCATTGAATCAAGCAATAATAAAATTCTCATCAATGACGGCAATGCAAAATTTACCGATGAGACTTCTAATCGATTGACAACCCAGAATACAAACTCACAAGATATCACTGCTGCTGATTTCAATAACGATGGCAACATCGACCTTTTCTTTGCCAGTGAGCAAAATCAATCAAGTGGACTTGCTATTAATAATGGATCGGGAACCTTTTCTGATTTATCTAACCGCATTCCGGTAACCGGTAATTTTACTTCGTCTGGATCACTCGATTTCGATAATGACGGATCAATAGATCTGTTTATTGGGAACCGGGGACAAAATCAACTTCTTGCTAACAACGGTAACGCCTTTTTCAATAACCAAACTTCTCAAAGGCTCCCTCAAAACTTCGACAATACTTTCGATATCGCAATCGGAGACATAACCGGGAATAACCTAATCGATCTTTTGACTGCTAATCAAGGTCCCAACATTGTACTAATTAACACTGGAACCGGCTTTTATACCAATCAATCAGGCAATCGTATTCCGTATATAAATGCGCCCGAGGAAAGCCGAAGTATCTTACTTGCTGATATCGCCAATGACAGTGATCTTGATATCTATTATGGCAACTCTGCTTTTCAGGAAAACGCCAACCCAAAAGACCGCTTGTTAATCAATGACGGTCGCGGATACTTTTCCGATCAAACGGCTGACCGGCTGCCTGCCATTACTACCCATACATTTACTGCTGAATTTGCTGATCTGGATAATGACAGAGATTTAGATTTAATAGTCGGCAACTATGACGGAGGCTTGCGGATCCTCCTTAACAATCGAAATGGGTATTATTCAGATCAATCAACCGATTGGCTGCCCGATAACTTTACACCATTAGCATTAGATATAGAAGTCAATGATTTTAACGGTGATAATCTGCCGGATATCTATATTGCAACCCAAGATGGCCAAAATCGGCTTTTATTGCAGAGAAACTAATAAAGGGCAATAATTTCTGCCACTCGTAAACAAATTCTTGATAGCCATTCAAACCATCATTTATCCCTATCATTGCTAATAGATTTCCCGTCAGAACTGAACGGGATTGGTTTTTAAAACTTTGGGCAATCGCATTTCCAAAATATCTTCTGTATTATCATTTAAACGATATCAACAAAAAGCCATTTTACAATGCATCAATGTAAGCCCCTTGCTCTGCTATTAGCATTTCTACTGTGTTCCACTACCGTTATTGCTCAAACTGCTGATACCTACTTCCCTTCTCGCTTTCACTGGGAAACAAAATCACCGGAAGAAGTGGGAATGAATTCTGCTGATATTAAAGCAGCTATCGAATATGCTAAAGCAAATGAATCCACTAACCCCAAGGATCTCAATATCCACTTAAACACCCGAAATAATGAACCTTATAATAATATTATTGGTCCTGTAAAAGAACGCGGAGAGATGACGGGCATAATCATCAAAGACGGCTACCTTATTAAAGAATGGGGTAATCCGCGTCGTGTGGATATGACTTTCAGCATCACCAAAAGTTTTCTTTCTACCGTAGTTGGAGTAGCATGGGATAAAGGTATGATCGAGAATATTGATGATCGTGTCCAGAAATATTCTCCGGTTGAGCATTTTAATTCAGAGCATAATTCAAAAATAACATGGAATCATCTTTTGAGACAAACAAGTGATTGGGAGGGAGAGCTTTTTGGCAAACCCGACTGGGCCGACCGGCCTGAAAAAGAGTTGACTGAAAACGTGATAAATCGAAAAAGAAACGAACCCGGTTCCAAATGGAAGTATAACGACGTTCGGGTAAACCTCTTAGCTTTGGCAGCTTTAAAAGTATGGCGAAATCCCTTGCCCGCAGTACTGCGAAAACATGTTATGGATCCGATTGGTGCTTCCAATACCTGGCGCTGGTATGGCTATAAAAATTCATGGGTAAATATTGACGGCATCAAAATGCAATCGGTCAGTGGTGGCGGACACTGGGGCGGCGGCATGTGGCTCAATGCCTATGACCAAGCTAAATTTGGTTATTTGTTCCTAAGAAATGGTAATTGGGATGGCAACCAAGTTATTTCTGAAGAATGGATTGATAAAGCTCGCATCCCCACCAAAGCGAACAATGGTTACGGGTTTATGAACTTTTTTCTGAATTATGATCAAAAACGACTATCCAATGCACCTAAAGAAGCCTATGTATTTCTCGGATCCGGTATCAATATGATTTATATCGATCAGGAGAATGACCTTGTAATTGTTGGCCGTTGGATTTCCGATTACGACGCTATGGACGGTTTCGTGAAAAGAGTGATTGAAGCAATTGAATAATTATCCTTAAAAAAAATGCCAATCCCTCATCCCTTTGCTAAGAGTTAGGCTATAATAAATTTATTCATAAATCGGAGGATATTTCACGGGATTGGCCTCACTCATCAACGCATAAACGGCCTCAAAGATATCTTCGTCGTTGGGCTTGGAGAAGTAATCCCCATCAGAACCATACGCGGCCCGATGTTCTTTGGCCGTCAGACACTGCGGTTCAGAATCCAGATAGTAATATCCTTTTTGATCCTGAATTACCTTATTCATCATAAAGGCTGAAGCACCACCGGGAACATCTTCATCCACAAATAAAATACGGTTTGTTTTCTTAAGGGATTCTACGATATCGTGATTACGATCAAACGGAAGTAGCGTCCGTACGTCAATTAATTCAGCCGATATGCCTACTTCTTCCAATTCCGGTAATACGGCTTCGCATATATTACAAGTTGATCCGTACGAAACAATCGTGATGTCCGTGCCTTCAGATACCACATTCGGAATACCCAATGGCACCGTAAATTCGCCTAAGTTTTCAGGCAAATCTTCTTTCAACCGGTATGCATTGAGCGGCTCTATAACTAACGCCGGATCATCACCCCGAAGCAGAGTGTTATAGATTCCCGCTGCATCCGTAAGGTTTCGAGGAACACATACATGTACACCTCTAATACCATTAATAATCATGCCCATGGGTGAGCCGGTATGCCATATTCCCTCCAGGCGATGACCGCGCGTTCGCACAATCAGCGGGGCTTTTTGTCCGCCCATACTGCGATAACGTACAGTCGCAAGATCATCACTTAATCCTTGGAAACAGTAGAGCAGGTAATCCAAGTACTGTATCTCGGCAATGGGTCGAAGCCCTCGCAGGGCCATTCCAATGCCTTGTCCCAGAATAGTAGCTTCACGAATACCGGTATCACTGACACGGAGCTCTCCGTATTTATCCTGCATATTTTCGAGCCCTTTATTTACATCACCCAACTTTCCGGTATCCTCACCAAAAACTAACGTCTCCGGATACTTCTCAAATAGCTTGTCAAAATTGTCGCGCAGTACCACGCGCCCGTCTACACTTTTTGGATCATCGCTATATGCCGGAGGCTCTTCCTGCACATTTAACGGGGACTGTTCCCCTTCGCTATACAGATGACTGTCATATCTCTGACTGTTGGCTTCCTTACTGTCCTCAAGCCAATTCTGAAGCTTCGCTCGAGTTGAAAGTTTTTCATTCCTCGTTATCCGAAGTGCTTTACGTGCGCCTGATACAATATACTTACGCAACGGTACCAACGGCGCCTTCATATCATTAATGACCGCTTGAAGCTCATCAGAGTTACTGCTTTCTGCAGCTACATCTTCTACCAGCTTAACAACTGTGTTCAGTTCTTCTTTCAGTTCTGATTTAAAGGACTTCCACGCAGCTTTCTGGGCTTCTTTAACTTCTTCCTCTGCTTCTTCCTCAACCGTTTCAATTTCATCCTCTGAAGCAATACCCTCTTCGATTAACCAACTTCGGGTTTTATTGAGACAGCAATACTCTTCCTCCCACTTCAGACGTTCGTCAGATTTATACCGCTCGTGCGATCCGGAAGTCGAATGCCCCTGTGGTTGTGTTACCTCCGTAACATGCACCAGCACAGGCACGTGTTCTTCTCGCGCTATTTGGGCGGCTTTTTCATAGGTATCCATCAGGGCGGGATAATCCCAAGCATTGACTTTCAAAATCTCGATACCCTCCTGCTCGTCCGTACGTTGGAACCCTTTTAGAACTTCAGAAATACTCTCTTTTGTAGTCTGATACTTCCTTGGCACCGAAATACCGTAGCCATCATCCCAAACCGACATCACCATAGGCACCTGTAATACTCCCGCCGCATTGATGGTCTCCCAAAAAACTCCCTCAGATGTACTGGCATCACCAATGGTGCCCCATGCAACTTCATTACCATCTTCGGAAAATTTTTGGAAATGCTCCTCATCCAAAAGCGATTCGTGATTGCGATAGACTTTTGAAGCTTCCGCCAACCCCAGCAAACGCGACATCTGCCCTGCTGTAGGAGAAATATCAGGAGAGGTATTTTTCATTGACGTCAGGTCTTTCCAACTGCCATCATCATGAAGACTACGCGTGCTAAAATGCGCATTCATTTGACGTCCCCCGGAATGAGGCTCCTCCTCAACATTCGCGTGGGCATAGAGCTGGGCAAAAAACTGCTGTACCGTAACCTGACCAATAGCCATCATAAAAGTTTGATCACGATAGTAACCGGCACGGAAATCTCCCTCCTTAAAATATTTAGCCATTGCAATCTGTGGCATCTCTTTACCGTCACCAAAAATTCCAAATTTGGCTTTCCCGGTCAGGGTTTCTTTGCGCCCAAGATATGATACCTCCCTACTTTTGAAGGCTAACTTATAATCGTACAGAATCTCTTGCTTCTGCTCTTGGGTGTAAGAATTATCTGACGATTTTTTCTCTTTTTCAGTCTTTGTAGGTGCCATAGTATCCGTTTTCAGTTAAAACTTTGCAGCAGTATAAATTATTATCAGATAGCCCTTCTTTATAAGCCTACTCCATAAAACCGCCTTTTGTCATTTTAATGGGATCCAACGCCTGATCCAGCTCCTTATCGCTCAAGTCGGTCATTTCACGCGCAACTTCCTTAACAGGACGACTTTCTGCAAATGCTTTCTTTGCAATTTTTGCCGCTTGGTCATATCCGATCAACGGATTTAAGGCCGTAACTAACACCGGATTGCGACCAACCATATCGGCCACACGTTCCTTGTTCACATCTAAACGAGACACAGAACGATCGGCCAAGTTTTGCACAGCATTTCCTAAAATATTGATTGATTCTAATAAATTATGAGCAACAACCGGCAGCATAACGTTCAGCTCAAAGTTGCCGGACTGTCCGGCTACCGTAATGGCAGAATCGTTGCCGATTACCTGGGCGCATACCATCGTGATAGATTCTTCAATCACAGGATTTATCTTACCGGGCATAATTGATGATCCAGGCTGCAGCGCTTCAAGTTTAATTTCACCTATTCCACTATTTGGTCCGGAATTCATCCAGCGCAAGTCGTTTCCGATCTTCATCAAGCCCGTTGCAATAGTTTTAAGCTGACTGCTCAATTCAACAGGAGCATCAACGGTTGCCTGAGCTTCAAAATGATTTTGGGCCTCACTTAGTTCAGCACCCGTTTCTTCAGACAACGCTTCAGCCATCTTAGCACCAAACTCGGGATTTGTATTCAATCCTGTGCCCACTGCAGTGCCACCCTGTGGAAGCTCCGTAACGCGATCTAATGCCGACTCTAACCGCTCAACGCCAAGTTCCAGCTGACGTGCATATCCGTCAAATTCTTGCTTAATCGTTACCGGCATTGCATCCATAAGATGAGTACGACCGGTTTTTACAACCTCAGCAAACTCTTCGCCCTTTTCTTTAAATGCATCTTGTAGCTGCTCAAGAGCGGGAATTAAATTATTTTTTACTGCTAATATTGCAGCAACACGAATTGAGGTAGGAATAACATCATTTGAGCTCTGCCCATAATTCACATGGTCATTGGGATGAATTTTGGTATCAACATCATCTCCCTTAAGCTCATTGGCTCGTTTAGCAATAATTTCGTTGGCATTCATATTTGTTGATGTACCCGATCCTGTTTGGAAAATATCGATGGGGAAATCATCATCAAATTTACCATCTGCTACCTCTGTTGCCGCCTTTTGAATGGCTTCAGCAACTCCTTCTTCAAGTTCACCCAAATCTGCATTTACTTTTGCAGCATTTTTCTTAACCAATCCAAGTGCTTCAATAAATCCACGGCTAAACCTAATACCGCTTACTGGAAAGTTATCAACAGCTCGTTGCGTTTGTGCACCGTAGTAAGCATCACTTGGCACTTTAACTTCTCCCATGGAATCGGTTTCAATACGATAATTACTCATAATACTCGATTTTTTAGTCAGAAATTCTTTTCAATGCTGCAGAAAGTACGTTCTGCACAAGCATTCAAAGGTAGGAAATTTTTCGGAGATTTCGGAGTCTGGGAGAGCAGTAAAATTGGCTTCGAATCAGATCATTCAAGAACCACATAACGTAAACTGAATGTGTCGCTACAAATCCTTTTGATACATACGATAGGTTTTTTCAATGCTCGCACCTAATTTTTCAGCAACTCGAATCATATTTTTATTGGTTTCCAAAACCCAGCTTAATTCAGATGAATTATAACCGACCTCTCTACCATTAATAATTGCCTCTTTATGAAGCAATGCATCAATGCCCTTGCCCTGGTATTCTGGAATAACTCCCATTAAAGCAGTACGAATTTGGTCGATATTTCGACGGTGCCAAAGCAGTTTAAAAATGCCGGTCGGAAACAGTGTCCCATCAGTATATTTTAACGCTTGATTTAAATCAGGCAAGGCAATTGAAAAAGCCACAGGCTCCCCATCTACCTCGGCAATATGAGCAACTTTGGGATCCAGTATAAGTTTCAGGTCATTGGCCAGTTCTTGTAACTCTTCTTTTGAAAGCGGGATAAACCCCCAATTTTTTGACCAAGCCTGATTAAATATATTTTGGACAATCTCTACTTCCTGATCAAGGTTCTTCGTATCGATTTCGCGAATCTTAAGCTTAGGCAAGCGACGACGAACAATCTCCTCAGCCCGATAAATCCGATCCAGTGTAACCGTAGCCTGCGTTACTCGAAAGGCATACAAATCCATCTCTTTCTTTAGACCGGCATTGGTAATCAGGTCATCATAGTAAGGCTTGTGATACGGCATCATGATACTGGGCTCGTACTCAAAACCGTCCACTAAAATACCAATCTCATCCATCATACTGGGATTAGACGGTCCCAGCACATCCGTATGCCCACGTTGCTTTAACCAGTCACCGGCAACTTTAAACAAAAGATTAGTTACAGACTGATCATCAATACACTCAAAGAATCCGAAGAAACCGGTCTTATTATTATGATGCTCATTATAGCGCCGATCTTGAATTGCGGCTATCCTGCCACAAAGTTCACCATCCTGCTCGGCTAAAAACAAGGCGATATCACCATTCTCATAGAAAGGGTTGTTCTCCGTATCAATGAGCTTTTTCTGCTCCATTTTCAACGGAGGAATCCAGTTTTCATCTTCTGAGTAATGCTGATAAGGGAAGTCTATAAACTGTTTACGCTCTTTTTTGGTAGTGGCAAGCGTAATCCCATTTATGCGCTGAGTGGTTTTCACAACTTAATCCATTTCGAGCAGTGAGTGGCCGTTCTGATCAATAATACCTTGTTCAATTCCTACTTTCCGGAAGGCTTCAAGAATGCGATCCAAATGGTCATCGGTGTGTGTGGCCATATAACTGGTACGGACAAGTGATTGGCCGCGTGGTACGCCTGGAGGCACTACCGCATTTACATAAACGCCAGCCTCAAAAAGTCCTTTCCAGAACTTGAAACAATCCATCATTTCACCGATCACCACTGGGATAATAGGAGTTTGACTGCTCCATACATTAAAGCCCATGTCACGAAGCGATTCGCGCATGTAATTGGAAATTTCGGCCAGCCGTTCCAATCGCCAGGTTTCTTCTTTTAAGATTTCAAGTGCTTTAAGAACGGTTGCAACATTGGCAGGAGGCATTGAAGCACTGAAAATATGGGCCGGAGAATTATGGCGGATATATTCTATCACTTCATGATCACCAACCAGGAATCCTCCAAGAGAAGCAAATGATTTTGAAAACGTCCCACTAATCAGGTCTACGTCATCCATCATGCCAAACGTAGATGCAGATCCCCGTCCGCCTTCACCGATAACCCCGATTGCATGGGCGTCATCGAGATATAGCCGCGCGCCGTGTTTCTTTTTCAAGCGTACAAGCTCAGGAACATTGGCGATTGTTCCTGACATTGAGAAAACACCGTCACTAACAATGATTTTCCCGGCATTTTCATCAGCACGATCCATCAGCATTTCCAGCTGCTCCATGTCATTGTGCTGAAACCGCATGGTCTTGGCGTTGGATACAAGCGTGCCGGTTACGATACAAGCGTGATTATCTTTGTCAGAAAAAATGACATCCTTGCGACCTGCAATCGTTTGTATCGCGCCTTCATTTGTTTGGTACCCTGTGCTAAATAACACACAGGAATCCTTACGCATAAAATCTGCTAATTTCTCTTCAAGCTCGATGTGCAAATCAAGCGTCCCATTTAAATATCGGGATCCTGTACAACCTGTTCCATAAACTTTCAAAACTTCAGTAGCAGCCTCAATAACACGCGGATCGTTCGTCAATCCCAGGTAGTTATTGGAGCCGGCCATAATTACTTCTCGGCCATCGATTTGAACCGTTGTACCGTCAGTAGCTTGAAGGGGTTTAAAATAGGGATAAAGACCCTTTGATTTGATTTCCTCAGCTTTAGTAAAGTCGTAAGCCTTGGCAAAAATATCGTTTGGTTTTACATCTGATTTAGAATCAGCCATTCGTTCCATTTTTCGGCTTTTAAAAAAGTGCTTATCGTTGCAAATATACTTCCATATTAACCGTCAATCAAATTATCGATAAGATAATATTAATTTTGGCGTGATGGGGCATATCTGTTGATTATAGTTTGAAAAAAATCGATATACTGTTGTGCTACGTGCTTCCAGCTGAATTGCTCTTGCACATAACTACGCGTTTGCTTCGAAAATTGTTCCAAATTATTTGAAAGAATATCCTTTACTGTTTTGGCAAACTCGTTGGCATCGCGAGTAGGCACACGGTAACCGTTTTTGCCCTGCCTAATGACATCTTTGATCCCTTCCAGGTCAGCGGCTACAGCTGGCGTCCGTGCCATATTTGCTTCGAGTAAAACAATGCCAAATCCCTCCATATCCCCTTGTACCGGAACATTAGGCATCACAAATAAGTCGGCTGCAGCATACGCCTGTTCCAAAACTTCATCGGGTTGTCGTCCCAATAGAAAAATTCGATCCCTGCATTTTGATTGATCGACCGCTTCGTCGATATTATCAAACTCCGGACCATCACCAATAGTTACATAAACAATATTATCATCAAGCTTGGGCATCACCTCGCGTATAAACCACTCGTGTCCTTTCCGTTTCACCTTTCTACCCACCGTAAGAAGCAGAAATTTATTATCCAGTGGAATACGAAAATTTTGCTGAAGTCGATTCCTCGATTCCTTTTTGTCAGGGAAATTGTTCAGCTTCTTAAAATCAAATCCGTTCGGCAATGCCACTCCTTTTTCGGGATCCATGCCCCGCTTGATACATTCTTTGCGTGTAGCCCGGGAAACAGAAATAACACCATCCAGATTTTTAAAAACCTTGGGGACAAACCACTGATAAATTTTAACCGGCAGCGTAACATCACGACCGTGATTAATGGTAATCATCGGCACCTCAACCTTATTCCTTATAAAGTAGGCCAAGCTTGCCGTAACCATAGATGAGAAAACAATTATATCGGCATTATATTCACGAACTTTATGAGGCAGCTCAAACAAATTTCGAAAGAGGAAACCAGACGTTTGTAAAACTATTTTGCCTTCTTCAGAAACATTGATTGTTTCTGGAATAACTTCTACATCGTCTTTACGTTTGAGCTCGTTGATCAACTGTTGACTTACCCGTTGCATGCCGCCGACATTTTCGAGGATCTCACCTTCCGGTGGATGGGTATGTGAGACGTATAAAATTCGCACAATAACTGATTAAGTAGCTAAAATTTAAGTTCAGGTCGGGGTTCCTTCAAGGCTTCCCTGTAATTTTCCAACAACTTATTGTTTACATTTTCCCAAGAATAAGCCAACGCTTTTTGCCGTGCCGCCTTACTCATTCGATCCCAAAGTTCTTCATCATTTGCAATATCGGCCACACATTCTGCAAATCTCTGTGTATCTCTTGGAGGGGCTAAAAAACCGTTCACCCCTGACTCTACCAGTGATCGACTTCCAGTTGCATCAGCCACCACACACGGTAACCCGCTCGACATTGCTTCGAGCGTTACATTACCAAATGTTTCTGTTTCGGATGGAAATAGAAATATGTCACTGCTGGCATACGCTCTGCTCAACTCATCCCCTGTAATAAAACCAGTAAAATGTGCTTCGGGCAACATGTGTTCGAGCTCTTTTTTAGCTGGCCCATCACCTACAATCATTGCTTTAATATTCGCATGATCTTGTTGCAAACGCTTGATCGTATCAACAAAGGTCTGGAGGTTTTTTTCCCAAACCAGTCGCGAAACAAAGGTCACGACCTTGTCGTCATCATCAAACCCAACTGATCGCCGCCATTCCATATCCCTCAACTCGGGATTAAACTGATCCGTATTTACACCGCGAGCCCAAATGCGAATACCCTCATCGATACCCTCCTCATTCAGTTCATCAGCCATAGAGGGAGACGGCACGTAAATATGCTTACACTGGCTGTAAAACCAGCCGATATACTTCCATCCAAGTATCTCCAACATATCCAGATTATAATACTTCAAATAGCTGGTAAAATGCGTGTGATATGAAGCTACAATTTGGATTTGATTGGCCTGAGCCCAGCGCATGGCTCGAAATCCTAGTACATCGGGAGTAGCTAAATGGATGAGCGTTGGTTCAAACTCTCGAAGTCGCCGCTGCGCTCTTTCGGGAAATCCAACCGTAATGCGATACTCCGATCGTCCTGGTACCGGAACCGATGGAACGGGGACAAATTCTCCTTCGTGGTCAATAGCCGGCTCATCAATGGTCGGGCCAAAAATAATTACCGGAATACCCTTTTCTTCCAAAAAACCAACTAATCTATTCAGGGTCAACGAAACACCATCCTGAATATGGTTATAATTCCCGGTAAAAATGGCGACTCTAAGTTCTTTCATAAATTTTCCAATACATCTTTGATATTTGTATCTTTACAACTCTTTAAACTTGAGATGTTTTGACGATCACAGTTTAATATAGCCCCCAAATATACAAAATTTGATGAAAGCCTTCGTAACCGGCGGAACAGGTTTTATTGGAAGTCATCTGGCTGATAGATTAATCGATTCTGATGATTACTCTGAAGTTCGATGCCTCATTCGAAACAATGAAAAATGGCTTAAAGATAAAGATTTTACTCGCATCCACGGCGATTTGGATGACCTACCCGTGCTTAAAAAAGCAGTTAAAGATGTCGATGTAATTTTTCATATCGCGGGACGAGTTAAAGCTCCATCCTACGAAGAACTAAAGCATGCCAACGTGGATGCAACCGAAAACCTCCTGCGTATTGCCCAAAAAGAGGGTGTTCCCAAAATAGTAGTGTTATCATCTTTGGCGGCGGCCGGTCCCAGTGAAAACGGACCCGTTACCGAGAACAAACCCATGAATCCAATCAGCAATTATGGGAAATCAAAAAAAGAAATGGAGGAAATCATCCATGAAGTTTCAAATGGAACAACCTCTATAACAATTTTGCGTCCACCGGCTGTTTACGGTCCGCGTGAAGATCAGATATACAGCTTTTTTAAGATGGTTAACAATCGCATATGCCCTATTATTGGCAATGGTGAACATCCCAAAATCTCAATGATTTACGTTGGTGATGTCATCAATGGCATTTTTAAAGCAGTGGCCCAAAAAACAAAAGGAGTGCATACATATTTTATCTCTGGTCCGGAAATTTACACCTGGAATCAAATTCGCGGAACTACCTCTAAAGTCTTAGGTAAAAAAGCGTTACCTATTTATGTAAAACCCAAACTTGTAAAAACCATCGCTGGTACGGTTGAAAAAGCTGCATCATTTTTTGGTGTGTATCCCGTTCTTAACAGGGAAAAAGCAAAAGAATTAATCTTAGAATGGACATGCTCCAGCGAAAAGGCACACCGCGAACTCGGCTATACCCCGCAATATGCATTAAGCGAAGGTATTTCACGCACAATCCATTGGTATCAAAAACATCACTGGCTATAAATTTATGAAGAACAAACTATTCACGTTCCTTATCGGCTTATTGTTTTGTATCACAATAAATGTGACGGGTCAACCAACCCTGCAAAAAGATTTTTCCTATGTATTGGAAATTCCATCAACAATAACCATAGGTAGCTCTGCGGCCCATGTTTATGTGCTATCCGACAGTGAAGGAATGGCTGTATTTCGCACCCGGAAGGATACCCTGCAATGGCTCTACTCATCCACCGGCATGGAACAACGAGGACATACTCTTACGGCTGATATTCGCTTTGCTTACCTCTGGGGAGACAGTCGACGACTCACCGTCCTGGAACCGACCTCTGTTTTGGGCGTTTATTCCTCTACGCTATTGCCCGCTAATCCACGAGATGCTGAAAGGATAGATAATAACTTATATGTAGCGCTGGGTGACAAGGGACTCGGAAAGATTTCGCTGCGTACCCCGGCCACTGTTGATTCCACCATGGATTATGTAGAACGTTCTCGCTTAAGCCGAGAAACTATTATTGATCTCGAAGCTTCAAATGATCAACTTTTTGCTCTTTCAACCGGGCAAAAGCTATTTCATTTCGATTATGAGAACGAGCAATTATCGATAGCCAAGGAAGTCGAACTTTCGGAAGATATCACCAAAATATATCTGATTGATAATACGGTTTACGGCTCGGACAGCAACGGTAATATCTACGAGCTCGACAGTTCCGGTAATACCTCACAACTCGGCAGTATTGAAGAACCCGTTGTGAAGATAGCTTCTTGGAAAAACTGGCTTATCATTCAAGGAAACTCTAACAGAATCTGGACGTCATATCAGAATCGAAGTCCAGAGTTATGGAAGGATGATGGAAAAGCTGGCAACTATTTTACTGTTACAGGAAATAATCTCTGGCTATTGGAATATGAGAAGCTAAGTCGGATCGTGACCTCCAACCCCGGAAACGTTGAAGAAAATAATTCTACAACTATGAGCGGCGATTACTCCGGTGAAATTTCACTGGTGAATATTTCCGATAAAACGATTCCTCATACCAAGCCGCTGCTGTTCCCCATCAAATTTGAAGAAAATATTCCAGTTGATGCTGTTCAGATATCTTATCAATCTGATGATATTTCACATGCCGAAATTCGAGGCCAGAGTTTCTACTGGCAGCCCACGGCTGATGATGTTGGTAGTCATCGTATTAAAATTATTGCCTCAACAAACAGGGGCAAAACAGACAGCAGCAGCTTCAATATTGAAGTTACATCATTTAATTCTCCACCGCGATTTGCCCCTATACGACCGATAAGTATCCCCATCAATGAAGAATTTTCACTCCCCATAAAAGCAACTGATCCTGACGGAACTAATAAGGATCTTATCCGATATCTTGGTGTTGACTTACCCGAAGGCGCATCCATTAACGAAAAAACGGGTGAATTTACATGGTCACCGACACCTCGTCAGTTGGGTGAAAATCAATTCCGTGTGATTGCAACCGATCAGTATGGAGCAGCAAAATCGATTGATATTACTATTAAGGTTGTTGAAAATCCACGCAGCGAACAGACCGAGAATTAACAAATCATTTAAACTTTACAGATTTAACGTATCCTTGGATAAAAGCGAATTTCAACGTGCCTTATTGAATTGGTATGATCAATATAAGCGGGATATGCCATGGCGCGATTGCACTGATCCCTATAAAATTTGGGTCTCCGAAATCATGCTTCAGCAGACCCGCGTGGATCAAGCTACCCCTTATTTTAATCGTTTTATAGAGCATTTTCCTACCGTTTATGATTTGGCGAAAGCTGACCAACAAGAAGTGCTCAAAATTTGGGAAGGGCTCGGGTATTACAGCCGCGCTCGTCACCTGCATGCCGCGGCTAAGCTTGTGGTCGATAAGTTTGATGGCACGGTTCCCGACAATTGGGATGATATTAATGAGCTTAAAGGGGTGGGACCTTATACGGCTTCGGCTGTGCTAAGTATCGCTTACCAGAAAAAGCATGCGGTTGTTGATGGTAACGTCATCCGTGTACTCAGTCGATACTTGGGTATTGAAGATGATGTTCGAAGTTCAACCACAAAAAATACCATACAGGATGCTGCGGATGAGCTTATTTCCGAGCAACGACCCGGCGATTTCAATCAGGCCGTAATGGAATTGGGCGCAACAATTTGTACGCCCTCCAATCCAAACTGTGAAGAATGCCCCATTCAAGCTAATTGTGTGGCTTTCAAAACAGCTAAAACCGAAGAAATCCCCTACAAATCATCGGCAAAAAAGCGTCCGCATCACCAAATAGGCGTCGGCATTGTGATGAATGAGGATGAAGAAGTGCTCATTGCCCTGCGTCCCGATGATGCCATGCTTGGTGGCATGTGGGAATTCCCCGGCGGCAAACAGCAAGAAGATGAACAGATCGAAGAAACGGTAAAACGAGAACTAAATGAGGAGTTGGATATTGCTGTTTCAATCACAAAGCCTTTCATGAAACTCGATCACGCCTACTCACACTTTAAAATAACAATGCACGCCTACCTGTGTGAGTTAGTCGAAGGTAATCCAAAACCTAAAAGCAGCCAGGAAATTCGCTGGATCACTATTGACGATCTTAAAGATTATCCCTTTCCAAAGGCCAATAGAAAACTTACCGTAAAGCTAATGAATCTGGATAAAGGTCAGCAAGAGCTGGAGATTTAAACTGTATTACATTTGTAATAATCTTTGACAAGGTAAATATCTTAATCAATGTCACCGGAGCTTAAAAAACGATCATCCGCGGAGATCAAAAAACTTAAACCTTTTCTGGATAAATGGGTGGAAAAAGTCGAGCAGCCCAATTATATCGATGAGGACCCTATTCTTTTCATGCACGCTTTCAACCAAAAGGAAGATCAGCTGTTAGCGGGATTTTTTGCGGCTACTATGGCGTGGGGGCGTCGCGATATCGTCATCCGAAAAGTACGCGACTTTCTCAATAGGATGGACAATCGTCCCACCGAGTTTATAACCCATTTCGAAGATCGCGATGCTGAGCGTTTCGATGGATTCAAGCATCGAACGTTTAAACCCATTGACATGAAGTGGCTGGTAAAAATTTTGCAGTCTATACTTCAAGATTATAATTCTTTTGAGAATTTCTGGGCGTATTGCTATCAAAAAGCTTCAGAAACCGATCAACCATTGATGTCGGTTTTTCATGAGCAGTTCTTTGCCCAGCATCCCGAAGCCCCACAGCGCACCCGCAAACATGTTTCCAATGCTGATAAAAAAAGCTCTTGTAAACGATTGTATTTGTATCTGCGCTGGGCGTTGCGCCATAACAGTCCCGTTGACTTGGGAGTGATGGATTTTATGCCTCAGTCTGAACTCATGATTCCGCTCGATGTTCACGTAGCACGGCAAGCGCGGGGTTTGGGTCTTCTTTCCCGAACCTATAACGACTGGTGGGCGGTGCAAGAGCTAACCGAATCACTTCGGCTATTGGATCCCCAAGACCCTGCCAAGTATGATTATGCGCTCTTTGGGCTGGGCGTCAATCAAGATAAGATCCCAGAAAAGTTCCTCAAGAATCCGGTCGTGTTGGATTAAATTATTACCCCCCCTTATTTTTGTTATAATTTAGTATGATTAATCATCATACATTATTTGAATACCCCTTATCACTAATTATGCGAGCTCATAAAATTATACTATACGTAATCTCTCTCTTTATTACATATTATATGTTCAACTACCTCTACTATTTCTCATGCTCAAACTACCTATAAGCAAGAACCGGGATTCTTCACGCCGGTCGTGGAATCATTATATCTGCAGGGAGGCATTTTTGAAGATGCACAACTTATTGGTCCCGCCGTTGGATATCGATTCAACAGCAACTATGATATTAGTCTGCACACCGAATTCCTATTTTCTGAGTGGAAAGCGGGCAATTCAAATAACCCACAATTGTCTATTTTAAACCTTGGGGTAACAGCAGGTCAAACCAACCGTTGGGATAATAACCTGCTACTTCGAACAGAGCTATCTGCATATCAAAGCGTTAATTTAAAGCTCAAAAATTATCAGGGATTAACCACTCCTTCATTAACCTCTGTGCTTGGGGTTTCATCCATATATAAGAAACTCTCTATTTCTGAGGCTATTACGTTTATGCCAAATGTCGGAGTATTAGCAGGAATGGGTGACTATCAACCGCCCTTTTCATCCGGCAATTTACGCCAAGGGTTTGACGGTTTTGTTGCTGGTCCACAGTTGAGGCTTGATACCAAATTTAGCATTGGAGACTCATTCTCTATAACCGCCAAACCCCAATATCGGCTCCGATATAACTTCACCCACGAACAATCAACGGGTACACTCACTTTTAACGTATTGTTCAATTTTTAATAATGATACGAATATGCATTGTAATTTTATTTTTTCTTTCAACTTGGCCAGCATCAGTTTTAGCTCAAAATGACAAAGTACCAAACCTTTGGGTTGGTATTCAGGCTAATGCCATTCCTACTTTTAAAGTCAATAGCACTGAAAACACAAGTGCTCGATCGCAAGGAATTATTCTTTCCATATCAGATTTCAAAAAATCTGGTTTTGGTATAAATTTTCAGCTTTTTCGGGGATTCGATTCTGCCGTAGATTTCTTATATGGTGCCGGAATCTTTTATGCCGTTATTAACAATGACTCATTTAGACTTAAAAGTGGTATTAACATAAGCCGGTTTGCAGTTAATGATTACAGAAGAGAAGGTGATGTTGTGGGCGGCAAGATTGAAGATCAATTTTCGGATACTTTTAAACCCTATCTTGAAATTGAATGGCCTTTTGCAAAATCCATCTCACTTATTCTGCAAGGTGGGTACCGATTGATGAGAAGTGATATAACCACAATAGAAGAAATTCTTGAAAGGTATCCGGATGGAAATCCTTATAGAGTTCATGCCACAGATAATCAAAGATGGTACAGCTCTGGCTGGGAGTTTGGCTTGGGATTGCACATCAAAATCTATTAGAAATGATTAGTACTTTTTCTTTGTTATAGATATGTACATTTACAAAAGAATCCTTATATTTCGCGTCCGAGAATTGAAAGTAAAACAATTTATAATCTATGGTTGGAGTAAAAGTAAAAGATAACGAGAGTATTGACCGAGCCGTTAACCGGTTCAAAAAATTGGTTGCACGTTCACGAATTCTCAATGAATACAAAGAGAATCAACAATATACTAAGCCTTCGAAGGAACGTCGTGAGGCCTTGAAAAAAAGTATCCGTGAACAGCGCAGACGAGAGCGCAACCAGTACTAAAAATTATTTTAGTGATTTTTATAAAGCTCTTTAGCTCTTGCTAAAGGGCTTTTTTTATCGCGCTCGATATATTACCCACCCCGTTTACTTCCAGATCTATATTCTGCTCAATCGTATTTGATTGAGGGACTACTGCTTTTTTAAAACCCAGCTTATTAATTTCAGTCAGACGGTGATCAATTTTATTTACCGTTCGCACTTCTCCCCCGAGTCCCACTTCTCCTAAAAATGCCACCTTATTTGAGATAGGTTTGTCCAGGAAACTCGATACCAATGCCATGGTTACGCCCAAATCAGCAGCCGGATCATTCACTTTCAATCCACCTGCGATATTCAAATATACATCCTGTCCTGAAAATTGATATCCTCCCCGTTTCTCCAAAACCGCAAGCAAAAGTGAGAGGCGGCGATGATCAAAGCCGGTAGCCGTGCGCTGAGGCGTGCCATAGTTACTGGGTGTTACCAGTGCCTGTACTTCCACTAATAAAGGCCTTGAACCTTCGATTGAGCAAATAACTGCATTACCACTGACCTTGCTGTTATATTCTGATAAAAATAGCTGAGACGGATTTAGCACATCTTCCAAACCAGATTCTTTCATCTCAAAAACACCTACCTCTTGTGCCGGTCCAAATCGGTTTTTGATACTTCTCAGCATGCGGTAATTGTAATTACTGTCACCCTCGAACTGAAGCACCGTATCTACCATGTGTTCCAACACACGGGGACCTGCAATCGTACCTTCCTTGGTTACATGTCCTATTACCAACGTCGTAATATCTTGCTTTTTAGCCAGCTGCTGCAACAACGCTGCACATTCTTTAACCTGCTGAATGCTGCCGGCCATACTCGTCAGCTCAGTGCGATATACCGTCTGAATAGAATCGACCACTAACAGATCGGGATCCAGCTTTTGTGCTTCTTTAAGCACCTTGTTAATATCGGTCTCGGTATAGATATAAAAATTATCTGAACTAACGCCCAACCGCTTGGCACGCTGTTTAATCTGTCCGGCCGATTCTTCGCCAGCGCAATACAAGATCTCCAAATCCGGGTTGGCTTTCCCAATCTGCAGCGTAAGTGTACTTTTGCCAATGCCGGGATCTCCACCAATCAAAACAAACGAACCGGATACAAACCCACCGCCCAATACACGATCAAACTCTTGGATGTTGCTTAAAAACCGCTCCTGAGAATCCATGTCAATATCGTCGAGCTTTTGCGGGGGCTCGGAATCCTCAATGCCATCAACTTTGCCCTTATGCTCTTTCTCAGACTTTGTCTTCCGCTCTACTTTAAATTCCTTGAAGGTATGCCATGCGCCGCAATTCGGACAGTTTCCCAACCACTTTGTTGAAGTGTGTCCACAATCGCCGCAAACGTACTGTATTCGATCTTTAGGCATTAGTTTATTAGTATTTTAGGATGAAAGATCGCCCTCGACAGCTTCTTCTTTAGATTCATCTTTTAACGTATCTACCATAGAACGGTTGATATACCAGGTTGTAGCCATCATTCCCAATCCGATACTGATATAATAACTGATTACACGCCAGGCAAAAACGGCCAATCCAATAAATGCTTTACGATCCATCAGCGGTCCCTGGAAAATAGCAAACAGTCCCTCAACACCACCACTTCCACCGGGCGTAGGCATAATTAAAAAGGCCAGATTCATTGCAAGACTCCTAAGCACTGATAAGATCACATCAGCGGGAAGCAAACTCAGTACCACAATTGTTGGAAGCGCAATTCTACATAACCAGGACATGGTGGATAGGAAAAATGCTTTAAGCAGGAAACTTTTAGGTTTCTTGCGAAGTTCATGCGCATATTCAACCAAGTTATCAACTTCTCCTGCAACCTTGTCTCTCCAACGACGCAGAAATGGAAGTTTAAACAACCAGTTTACAACTTTTCGAATAGCATTAGGATTTTTTAGCACACCGTAAGCCATCAAACCGGCATAACTCAACAAACCAACATAAAGCACCATCATTGAAGCATGGCCAACAAATCCCGTATTATTGGGGACGACCTCAAAGAAAATTCCTGAAATCAATAGAATAGGAACGGCCATTGCAAACCAAAGCTGATCGAGGAGTAGGCTATAAAGCATTATGGCTGTAGATTGTCCAAAATTAAATCCCTCTTTTGTCATTGCATAAGTGGCCATTGGTGCTCCTCCCACAACCGATGGCGTAACCGAAGAGGTGAAATCCCAGCTCAGCATTACCCTGAATGATGCCATCCAATCCAGCGCCTTTTCAGATAAATATCTAATCTTGGCAGCTGAAAATCCCAATCGCATAAAAGAAACAACAATCGCAATGATGATTCCCGGAAGTCGCTTCGCCTTAAGATGAGTCAATACCCCGGGTGTGTAGGTTAACCAAATGACAAATGCCATTGTTGCTAAGCTTAACCCAAGAGAAATAAAGAGATATTTTTTGGAAAAATACCGTTTGGGGTCTTCTTGTATTTGTTCTTCTTTTTTAGGCAAAAAAGTAGTTCTACAGTAGAATTAAATAGTATCTAAAGTTTAGGATATGGTATAAATCAATGAAAAATAAGTGAGATACACCACAAAGTGAATACAAAACTGTTATTGCATCATAAAAAAGGCCTTATGGAAAACTCCATAAGGCCCAAAATTTAGGCAGGTTTGCTATGCCACCGTAATATCATCATCAAGATAAACATCTTGAATAAAGTTTAGTAGCTGAACACCCTCATCCATCGGCCGTTGAAATGCCTTCCGACCACTAATCAGCCCCATACCACCGGCACGTTTGTTAATTACCGCAGTACGCACTGCTTGAGCAAAGTCATTTTTGCCGGAAGCACCACCTGAGTTAATCAATCCTGCACGGCCCATATAATCATTGGCCACCTGGTAACGTGTTAGATCGATTGGATGATCACTGGACAATTTATCGTAAATATCTTCATCCAACTTACCATAAGAAGAATCGCCCATATTCAGCGCTTTATATCCGCCGTTTGTGGTCGGTTGTTTCTGCTTTATAATATCCGCCTGAATAGTAACACCCAGATGGTTCGCTTGGCCGGTAAGATCAGCAGCAGCATGATAATCTTTACCGTCCACTTTAAATGCAGAATTTCGAGTGTAGCACCATAGAATGGTAGCCATACCCAACTCGTGTGCCCGTTCAAATGCTTTAGCCACTTCCTGAATTTGTCGGCTTGATTCTTTAGATCCGAAATAAATGGTGGCTCCTACGGCAACAGCGCCCATATCAAAAGCACGTTCTACCGACCCAAACATAATCTGGTCGTACTTGTTGGGATAGGTCATCAACTCATTGTGATTAATCTTCACAATAAAAGGGATTTTGTGAGCATACTTTCGGGCAACAGATCCTAAAACACCAAACGTAGATGCAACCCCATTGCATCCCCCTTCGATTGCAAGTTGTACAATTTTTTCGGGATCAAAATAATCGGGGTTCGGTGCAAAAGAAGCCCCAGCTGAATGCTCAATTCCCTGATCAACCGGCAAAATCGAAAGATATCCGGTCCCACCTAATCGACCATTGTCCAACAATGTTTGTAAACTTCGCAATACCCGCGGGTTGCGATCCGATCCACCTAACATATCATCTACATACGATGGACTGGGTAAGTGTAACTTTTCTTTTGGAATGGTCTCACACTTATGTGTTAACAGATCTTCTGCTTCATCACCAAGTAATTCTTCAATACTTTTTTTTGCTAAAGCCATAGCGTAGCTCCCGGGTTTAACTAAAATTATTTCGTTTTAAAGGATAATTAATATAAGTGATTCAATGTGAAATGACTAGTCAACATAGTAAGCAATATGTTTCAGAACCTCGAAAATTCGACCTATCGATGTTCAACAAAAAAATCAATATCTTTGTCAGTTATTTGAAGGAATTAAATAGATAATCTTTATGATAATAGGCGACATCGATCTCGGCCATAAACCCATTCTACTGGCTCCTATGGAGGATGTGACAGACTCTCCCTTCCGTACCATCTGCCGACGTAAAGGAGCGGCTGTGGTATATACCGAATTTATTAGCTCAGAAGCTATCGTTCGCGACAACGACCAAGCTTTACACAAGATGCATTTTACCAAGGAGCAGCGACCCTTTGGTGTGCAAATTTTTGGTGGTCGTGAAGAAGCTATGGAAGGAGCAGCAAAAACAGCTGAGAGTGAGAATCCCGATATTGTAGATATCAATTTTGGCTGCCCCGTCTATAAAATTGCCAAGAAAGGCGCCGGGGCCGGCTGCCTGCGCGATCTTGATATGATGGAGCGTATGGCTAAAAGTGTAGTCGATGCCGTTGACGGTATCCCTGTTACCGCCAAAACGCGTCTTGGGTGGGATGATCGAACCATTAAAATTCGAGAAGTCGCCCTTCGCCTGCAATCTGTTGGCATTAAAGCGCTTGCCATCCATGCTCGAACACGTTCTCAAAAATACAAGGGAGAAGCACGGTGGGATTACCTGAAATATGTCAAAGAAACACCCGGACTTGAAATTCCCATCATTGGTAACGGTGATGTTTCTTCGCCTGAGGATGCCAAACGAATGTTTGATGAAACCGGCGTTGACGGCGTAATGATAGGACGCGGTGCTATCGGCAATCCCTGGATTTTTGAACGTACTCGACACTACATTGACACCGGTAAACTACTGCCCGAGCCCACCATCGAGGATCGCATTGATCTTTGTGCCGAACAATTGCAACGATCAGTCGAACACCACGGAGAACGCTATGGTGTGATCATCATGAAAAAACATTATGGCCAATATCTAAAGGGAATCCGCAACAGTCGGCAACTCCGCGCCGATATTATGAAAGAGTCTGAGATGGAGCCGATTATCGAGCTGCTCATGAACTTTAAAGAGCAGGAAATGTTCGCAGTGGTATCATAACTACTTTCCAAAAAAGTACTACGAATCAGCAAGATCAGCTGAGGAGTTTCCGCATCATTTGTGCGCTTTCTATAGCATTCCCTCCCGGGTTGTTAAAATAGACTTGCACATCCCGGCCTTCATCCAGTTGGTTTTGCACAATTTCTGCCCAGGGCTCCAAGTCCGATTTTTTATAGGAATACCGGTACCCTGTGAGACCATGAAATCTGATGTATATAAAATCTGCCGTAGGAGTACAGTCGTTCGGAAAATTGCCTGAACTCTGCCAGACAATAGCCGCATTTTTATCTAACAACAGATCATATACCTCTTCATCTAACCAAGAAATATGCCTGAATTCAAAAGCAAATTTTTGATCATCAGGAAGTTTATTCAAGAACTTTTTTAGCCGTTCAGTATTCTTCTTAAAATTGGGCGGAAATTGCCAATAAATTGTCTTTAGAGTATCTCCAAGCAGTCGAATACGGCTTAGATATTGATTTAAAGGCTCATCAATATCTTTCATTTTATTGTAATGCGTAATACGTCGATGACCTTTTACAGAAAAACGAAAATGGTTAGCAGCTGTTTTTCTCCAATTATTCACCGTTTTTTCAGAAGGGAGATTATAGTAAGTGGCATTAGCTTCTACAGAGTTAAATCGATTGGTATAATATTTAAGGTAATCTATTTTAGAAATATCCTCCGGAAAAAATTCGCTCCAATTTTTATATGACCAACCGCTGGTGCCAATCAATAAATCAGGCATAAAATCTATTACTTAGATTTCTTTTGAATCAATATGTTCTGGGCATCGTAATGGTATAGGTAAAGGATCACCAAAAAAATTGAAGACCAATGTTAAACAGAATCCTTCGCCTGCTTTCTACCAGTATCAGTGCCTACAGCTTCTATTCTAATCCGTTGCGATTTTTTATCAGCATACTCTGTGTAATATTCGTCCCTTACCTTGCTTATATCTTTTGGGGTGCTGCTGTAATCGTGGTATTAGCAATAGCAGGGGGCTATTTCATTTACAAAGCTGTTCGAACTTCCATTGAGAACAGATCTTCGTACTATTGATTATTATTTACCGACGATGACTCCCTTTTTTGTATTAACTCAATAGGTAAAGGTTTAGAAGCTTCTCCGGTATAAAATGAAACGTGCGGAAATGGAATTTCAATTCCTTCGTCATCAAATCGTTTTTTAATCTCTTCCTGTATAGTATTCTTTAAGAGAATCCACTCATTAACAGGTGCCCAAATTCTAAAATCAAGATCAATAGATGAAGTGCCAAAAGCTTCAAAAATAATTTGAGGCTCCGGCTCACTTAGTGAATACTGATTTTGTTCAGCCACATCCATCAAAATTTCTCTTACTTTCTCAATATTCTCTTTATAAGCCACTGATACTTTTGCATTAAAACGGCGGATGGGAAATCGCGTTAAATTAATAACTTGTGTCTTGATAATCGTCTCATTGGGGATACGCACAAACATATTATCAAACGTTCGCAGCTTTACCGAGAGCACGTCAATCGACATTACAATTCCAATAGTGCCTCCTACATTAATAATGTCATCCACCTTGAACGGCTGTTCAGCAATTAAAAACAACCCACTGATGATATTCGAAACACTCGTTTGGGATGCAAAACCAAGTGCCACCCCAACAATACCCGCACCTGCAAGCAGTGGTGCCAGGCTTATGCCCAACTGACCCAGCACGGTTATAATCATCAAAATAATACCGGTATAAAAAACGACCTTGCCGGCCAACATTCCGTAATGAGGGGCATACTTTTTCGTAAAAAAACGCCGCGCCCATCCTCTCAATAGCAAAAGGACAGGAATACTGATAACAATAATCAGCAGCACTCTTATTACTTGGTGTAGCGTTTCTTCTGATAAATAATTGTAAATATTAAATAGATCCATTAGCGAAAAAATTTATCAATCAGTCAGAATTGTATCTTTGAAAAAAGTTTAAATGTTCGAGTAGCCAAACTCTTGTGCACTTCTTTTCTTGGCTTGGTAAGCAGCTGTTTTCTGGCGATCCCCTCAGGGAGTTTACCTGTCATCACAACTTCACTGTGTAGATCTTCGCCCTGATAAATAATTTCCGTTTCATCAGCCCACAGCTCGTTGTCATGCAGATACATGCTCAACCGTTCAACCCGGAAACAAAAATTAGAAAAGGTAAGCTCTTCATCAGATTTATTAACAATTTTTATCGGGCAACTTACCAAAAAAGGTTTTTTATCAACTTGGGATAAATCTCTGCGAGCCTTGGTAGTAGCATGAAAACAAAGTTCTCCCTCCATTGGTGTACCAAACCAAGTTCGCGATAGCTTAACTGTAGGTAATTCGATCAATTGATAACCATTATGAGCCAGCGAAATCCGAACCCAGATGGGTATGCGTGCAAAAATCTGTATACGGGTTTCTGGACTTACTTTCAGGTTATACTCCGAATGCACCAACAATGGTTTATCAGGATAAACCGGCGAAACTGAAACTTTGGAAGAGCTAGTTTTATGGGCCCAGCGTGTCCATTCTATCTGTTTGGGAGGTTGATCGGAAGCGGATTTACGTTTAATCTCATCTTTGTAGGCATGGGCAATCCACACCTCCTCATTCCTGTATTTTATCCACAAATGCAGATCTCCAATGGTCATATACTCTACCCGATCCTCTGCAAGTGATCGGCTTCCCCAAATATCGTGCTCCATAGATTCTTTTTATTGCTTGATTAACTTTCAGGTGTTATGACATCAGTGCCCATAAACGATTGCAACACTCGTGGAATCTCAATACTACCATCTTCTTGCTGATAGATCTCCAAAATAGCTGCTACTACGCGTGGTAGGGCCAGACCCGAACCGTTAAGCGTATGCACAATTTCGGTATCCCCATTTTCTTTTCGACGACGTAGCATCATCCTACGCGCCTGGAAACTGCCAAAGTTCGAGCAGGAGCTTACCTCTAACCAACGCTGCTGACCGGGGCTCCAAACCTCTAAATCGTACTTTTTGGATTGTGTAAATCCCATGTCCCCGGTACACATTAATAGCGTACGATATGGAATATTCAGCTCCTCGAGCAGAGATTCAGCATGTTCACAAAGACTTTCAAGCTCATCATAAGCTGTTTCGGGATGAACGATCTTAACCAATTCCACTTTGTCGAATTGATGCAAACGGTTAAGACCCCGAACATCTTTACCGTAAGAACCTGCCTCACGTCGCCAACAAGGCGTATAAGCCGTATAATAAAGTGGGAGCTGCTCATCTTCTAAAATCTCATCACGATGAAAATTCGTAACCGGCACCTCGGCTGTGGGTATGGTGAAAAACTCATCACGTGGAATTTCATACATCATGTCTTCTTTGTCGGGTATCTGTCCTGTGCCCCTTGCCGAATCTTCATTCACAAAATACGGCACCTGCAATTCAGTATAACCTGCCTCAGCAGCTCTATTCAGAAAGTAATTGATTAATGCACGCTGCAATCGGGCTATCGGGCCAACATAAAATGGAAATCCCGCTCCCGTTACTTTGGCACCCCGGTCAAAATCAATCCAGCCCTGTTCCTCAACCAGTTCCCAATGTGGCTTGCGCCAGTCTTCTTTATCAGGATCGCCCCATGTTTTAAACACCTCATTGTCCTCTTCTGATTGCCCAACCGGTACCGAATCGTGTGGAACATTGGGAATTTGGAGCAACAAATCTTCGCGTGCTTTTTTAAGAGAGCGTAACCTTTCTTCTTTTTGTTGTATTTGTTCTTTCAACTCTGTGGTATAAGAAATAATCTCTTGGGCTTTCTCTTTCTTACCCTGGCCCATCAACTCACCAATCTTTTTGGCTTTTGTATTACTCTCATTCCGCAGATTATCTGTCTCCTCAACCAACGAACGCCACTGTTCATCAACATTTATAACTTCATCAACAATTTGGGGATTCTCCTCCCCCTTATTTTTCATCGCTTGCTTAACTAAATCGGCATTATTTCTGATAAAAGTGACGTCTAACATCGAATAATGTATTTGAAATTCTATTGATAGTTTGGCTAAAGATAAGAGAGTTTGGCTAAAGATAAGAGAGTTTGACGAAAGGTTTGAACCAAAAATTCCAAGAATACTTCATTCTCTTAACCCCAAAAGATCTTTGTAGAAAAATACTTTTAGAGCTTGACCTCCTAATTAATTTAGGCTATTTTCAAAAAAAAATAGAAAATTAAGGACATATTACAGATCATGGCTCAAGGATTAGACGAAATTGATATCAAAATATTAAAACATCTCCAAAAAGATGGCCGCTCACAGCGCAATAAGTTGGCTGAAATTGTTCACCTCTCGGTTCCTTCCGTATCAGAACGTATGCGCAAGCTCGAAGAAAAAGAGTTAATACAAGGTTATACCGCCCTCCTTGACTCCAAAAAATTCAATTTTGATATTACCGCATTTGTATTTGTTGAAGTAGACGGATCGGATAATTACCCAATATTTATTGAAAATGCAGTGGCAGAACCTGAAATTCTGGAATGCCATTCCATTACCGGAGATGGTTCACACATTCTAAAAATACGAACTGAAAACACCGCTTCTTTCGAGAAATTACTCTCAAAAATTCAATCCTGGGATGGGGTTAGCAAAAGCCGATCAAACGTAGTACTCAGCAGTTTTAAAGAAACGACTGAACTACCTATTGAAAAGACGATCGATCCCAAATAATTTTCTCCCATATATTGATCATCTCTAAATTACGCTTTTTGTTCGTTGCGCTTTTATTGCTTGTGGGGACACACACGGCCTTATATGCTCAGTCGACGCTGGGCGTTGTTTGGGATATACCAAGTGATGCTGACTCTGCACATACACAGCTGCAACAATTTCACAAAACCGGTATCTCAATTCTGGAAATAGATCATCCTCCGGCACCTGAGATATGGGACCAAATTGACAGTTTGGGATTCACCGTATATGGCAATCTGGATATCAATTTCCCGGTCACCTATACTTTTACCCAAGCTGACTCAAGTCTCCTTACTTTTATAGAAAATAGTGTCTCAACTTATCTTTCAGAACCTTCGGTAAAAGCAATAGGCCTATTCAATTACGGTAACATTTGGCAACCCACATTTTGGAAGGCAGTAGCCCCTTATGCAAACAAAATAAATCAAGCCCAAAACATAGCGTTATATCATAAAACAAATACTTCCTCTCAGACCAACCCACTATATATTTCCTTTCCGATAATTAATGTCCCTGTTACAGCCACAAACTATAATTCAATGGCAGCTCCTTTGGGTAAGGGACCCTATCTTTATGATCCGTCAACAGAGTTAAGATCGATGTTAAAGCCGTTCAAAAAGTTTACGGAAGCGGTCAGCCAATCAGGAAAAAAAACTATTTTTGTCAAATCTGGATGGCTTCTTATGATGATCGAAAAGCATCCTCAATTTTCAGAAACCCTATTAAGCCTTTCTTCAGATTCAGAACCGATTTTTCCTCTGCCCAATGAAAAAATACCCTCCCCCAGCAACACAATTCTGCCTATCGTTTTGCTTCTGTTTATTTGGGGAACTATAGCCATCCATTACAATACCAGTCCACTATACCGCAAATCTTTATTTAGATATTTTACTGCTCACAAGTTTTTTATTGATGATATTTTCCAGCGTTTTATCCGCTCCCCGATGCCTGCTGCCATCATCATTTTGCAAAATGCATTACTACTGTCAATATCCAGCTATGTGTTATTTTCAGTGTTACTATCTCCAATGGGACAACAGGCTTTTTTCTATCATTTTGCAGGAGTTGCAATAGCGGGAGATAACCCATCATCAATTTTTGTGTGGACTTTTGCAATCGTATTACTGCTCAGCCTAATAAGTATTACCTGGCTCTATTTTAGCCATAAAAAAATAAGATCCTTTACTCAGATAGCCACCGTCTACGCATGGCCCCTGCAGCTTAATTTTCTATTTTGTACTGCCGTAATCACCTTTTCCTACAGTGTAGGATCTCAATATATTACCTTCTTTACAGCTTTTGCACTGCTATTATTTTTGTCAAGCTACATCTTTGCGGCAATGGATGTCAGTCGATTTGCAAAATTTAAAATCAAACACCTTTTTAAAACCATTATACCATACAGCCTAATAATTATTGGGCTTCTCGGATGGTTTTTTACACATGATCATTGGACAGAGGTTCTTTCTTTAGCGTTGAACCTTACATAATTTGCTTTCGAAGGCGAGCAACAGGAATATTCAATTTCTTTCGGTATTTACTAACCGTGCGCCGGGCTACTTTATATCCCCTTTCTTTAAGCTTTTTTACGATGGCCTGGTCGCTGAGCGGCTTCTGTTTATTCTCATTATCAACAATCTCTTGCACAGCATTTTTCACTTCCGTGCTTGAAACCTCTTCTCCGTCTTCAGTTTCAATGCCTTCACTGAAAAAATATTTTAGCTCAAATACACCAAAATGAGTCTGCACATATTTCCCATTTACCACTCTTGAAATCGTTGAAATATCAAGATTTACACGCTCCGCAATATCTTTAAGAATCATCGGCTTTAAGCCTTCGCCATGTTTAAAGAAATCCTCCTGAAGAGCCACAATAGTTTTCATGGTATTCATGAGCGTATTTTGCCGCTGACGAATGGAATCAATGAACCACTGTGCCGATTCTATCTTGTTCTTAATAAAGTTCTTTGTTTCTTTGGTCTGCTTGTTAGACTTTTTCTTCTTTTTGAGATCATCCCACATCTCTTTATACCGTGGTGATATGTGCAGTGGGGGCACATTTCCATTATTGAGCGTGATCACAAAATCACCTTCTTCTTCTCCTTCAACATCCCCTTTCTCTGCAGGTTGATAATACACTTCAAAATCAGGCTCAATATAATTTGAAGTATCATCAACCGCCGTACCAACCGCACCCGGTTTGGGATCTAATCCCGTGACACAGTCAAAGGCTGTCTGGAGTTCTTCATCACCGATATCCAGTTTCTTTTTAAGCTTCTTGAAATGTTTTTTCTCAAAAAGACCCCAATGATCGCGCAACATTTTAATAGCAGTATCCCGTCCTGCTTCGTCATCCATCAATTCAAGCTGCACGAGCAGACAGTCGCGCAGATCACGTGAAGCAATACCCGGTGGATCCAACTGTTGAATCTGTTTTCGTACCTTTTCAACTTCCTCCTCGTTGGTCAATGTACCGTGATTGAAGGCAATATTATCGACCACAGCCTCTATTTCACGTCGGAAATATCCATCCTGATCAAGCGAACCCAAAATCTGATTTGCGATCAACTTTTGCTCTTCATTAAAATCGAGCAAACTAACCTGGTGCTCGAGCTCCTCTAACAACGATTCATGATAAGGATTCGGCAAATCGCGCCAGCTCTCGTCGCCTCCGCCCCCGGAATAGCCAGAGCCCCCGCTATAATTTTCGCCGTCGTACTCGGTATTCTGCATAAACTCATCCCAGTCGATTTCTTCATTTTGATCGACCGGATCCAACTCCTCTTCTTTCTGTTCTTCCCATTCCGACTGCTCCACCTCATCGAAAGAATCTTCCGGCTCTCCTTCTTCCAATACCGGGTTTTCTTCCAGCTCATCTTTGATACGCTGTTCCAACGCCACCGTCGGTAACTGCAGAAGCTTAATATACTGTATCTGCTGAGGTGACAGCCGCTGTTGTTGCGACTGCTTCTGATTCATTTGTTGGCCGGTTTTAATCATAATACAGCGGCCTCATCATTTTTGATTCTCATTTCTTTGCATTTTTCTTCAAAATCATCGTACCAATCTTGCCCATAACGACGGACAAGCGGTTTCTTCAAAAATTCAGACAAATAAACATCCTCCTTTTCACCCTTCATGCAAGCTGCAGAGCACAACTTATTAACATATTCAAAATTAGCATATTCTGTTTCCCCCACTTTTTTCAAACGGATGGGATAAAGATGACAACTTATCGGTTTTTCCCATTCTATGCGATCTTCCAGAAAAGCTTTTTGAATTGCACAATAGGCTACATCGTCCTTATAAGTGACGAAAATACATTCTTCATTATCTCTACACGATAATTCTAATCCATGTCTTGATTGCTGTACAAGACCCTCTTTTTCAACTGTTCGTTTAGCGTCAGGATGCAATTCTCGCTTTAAAAGATCAAAGGCATGCTCTAAGTGAGCAACCTCATCTTTTGAAACAGGAGCCCCCGCATCTCCAACTACACAACATGCACCTTTGCACTTTGACAGATCACAAGCAAAGCGCGTCGTGGCTATATCGTCAGATAATATGGTGTCTTGAACTCTAAACATTTGAAATTAAAATAGCTTATCTGACGACTAATTTAAAAACAGAATAGAAACAATATGAGATTTATAATAATTCAAAATTTTTACCGGCTGTCTGACGGATAGCTCCCTGCATTTCCAACTCCAAGAGTTTTGGCATCAACTCGTGCGTATTTTTTTCTAACCGTTCAGCCAGTTGATCGATGTGTAACGATTGTTCATCAAGTGCTTCGCAAATAATTGTCGACATTTCATCCATCTCCATCGATTCCCATGCTTTCTGAGAGGCTACAGGAGACTTTTCAACTTCTCCTTTATCATTTTTATGAGCGATATGTACTTCAATTTCGGCAAGAATATCATCAACATTTTGTACCAGCTTACCCATTCCCCTCTTGATCAAACTATTACAACCGGGGGCGTTTACATGACCTATGGGATGTGGAATAACAAATACCTCTCGATTTTGATCCAAGGCCGACTTTGCTGTAATCATACTGCCCCCTTCCAAGCCCGATGCCACTACCAATGTACCAAGGCTCATCCCACTCACAATGCGATTTCGAACAGGAAAATTACCCATTTCAGGGGCTGTTCCCAATGGGAATTCAGAAATGACAGCCCCGCCGGTTTCTACAATGGCCTTGGCTAACCCTTTATGATCGCTCGGATAAATCCAATCTATACCGGATCCAAGTACAGCAACTGTTTTGCCACCAGCATCTACTGTTGCTTGATGTGCAGCTCCATCAGTGCCAAATGCCAGCCCGCTCACAATAGTTAAATCATGATCAACCAACTCCCGGGCAAACTTTTGAGCCATCTGTCGGCCATATTTACCAACACGACGTGTGCCAACAATAGAAATAGCATCGGTATCAAGTACCGAGCGATCCCCTTTAATCCATAAGATAAGGGGCGGATCATAAATTTCGCGCAGTAAACGGGGATAATCTTCATCCCAATAAGTCATTATTTGAGCACCGGTACGCTCGGTTTTATCAAGAATACGGTCAACTTCGCCCCATTCGTTAAAAGCAAGAACTTCATCGGCTGTTTTGGGTCCAATACCTCTAATGGATTCCAATTCATGGCGCTCAAGGCGAAAGATAAGCTGTGGATGTTCAACGGCTTGTAAAAGCAACCGAATACGTTGTGCACCCAGATTATCCAATAAATGTAAGGCTACAAATTCTCTTACCGGCGGATTATACGTCTTCTCTTGTTGTTTCAACTTCTTGTAATTTCTCCCAGATGACTTCTTTTAGTTCATCTATATGGTAGTTGGTTGCAGACGAAATTTCAACTACCGGAATATCTAAATCAACTTTTTTTTCATCTTCAAGCTCATAATTCTCCTGAAGATCCATCTTTGTGATCGCCAAAATGCGTGGTTTATCCAACAAATCAGACCGGTATTGTTTCAGTTCTTCAAGCAGCGCATTGTATTCGTACTCGATATCCTGCTGCGAACTCACCATAAAAAGAAGCACATTATTGCGCTCAATATGTCGTAGAAACTGTATTCCAAGGCCTCGTCCGCCGTGCGCCTCCTCAATAATTCCTGGGATATCCGCCATTACAAACGTACGGTAATCGGGCATGGTAACCACCCCAAGATTGGGCTGCAATGTTGTAAAAGGATAGGAGTCAATTTTTGGCTTGGCACCCGATATTGCTGACAAGAGTGTACTTTTTCCGGCATTAGGAAATCCGACAAGTCCAACATCGGCAATAAGCTTTAGTTCAATCTCAATCGCTCGTTCTTCGCCTTCTTCTCCATCCTGAGCGTGCTGTGGTGTCTGATTAGTAGCACTGCGAAAATGCCAGTTTCCCAGGCCGCCTTTGCCGCCCTGCGCAACCACAATTTCTTGCTCATGCTCAGTAATTTCTCCAAGACGCTCTTTAGTATCGGCATCATAAATAACACATCCCAGGGGTGTTTCCAGGATCTCGTCTTTCCCGTCCTTGCCCTTCTTTTTGCTTGATCCGCCACGCTCTCCATCTTTCGCATTCACGTACTTGCGGTACCGGAGATCAAGCAATGTATTCAACTGTTCATTTCCTTTCAAGATGACATCACCACCATCGCCGCCGTCACCGCCATCCGGACCGCCCCGGGGAACATATTTTTCCCGGCGAAAGTGTACCGAACCTGCTCCGCCATTGCCACCGGTGACATAAATTTTTGCGTAATCAGCGAATTGAACTCGTCCCATACTTATAGATTTTCTAAAATAAAATTGCTCATCATTTTATAGAGGTGCTTGCGCGTATTGCCTCCATAAATTGCATGACTTCTATTTGGATAATACATCGACTCAAATTGGACATCTTCTTCCACCAATTTATTGACCAGCGCCACAGAGTTTTGAAAGTGCACATTATCGTCCCCTGTACCATGAATCAATAAATAATCACCATTAATCTGGGCGGCATATGTTATTGGTGATCCTTTGCGATATCCTTCTGGATTCATTTGCGGCGTCTGCATAAACCGTTCGGTGTATATGGTATCATAATAACGCCAGTTTGTTACCGGAGCAACCGCAATGGCAGTATTAAAGATATCACCACCTTGCGCCAACACCAAGCTCGACATATAACCGCCATAGCTCCATCCCCAAATACCCAAACGTTCCTCATCAATAAAATCATACTGTTCCGTCAGATATTTGGCCGCGTCAATCTGGTCTTTCGTTTCGTACTGGCCCAGTTTTTTGTAGGTCTGTTTCTCAAAATCACGGCCGCGAGCCCCCGTACCACGGTTATCAATACTTACCACAACATACCCCTGTTCGGCAATATATTGATGCCACATTGCCCGCTGCCCTGCACTAAATTCTTTTGTAACCGTTTGGCTGCCAGGTCCGCCATAAACATAAAACAACGTTGGATATTCTTTTTCAGGGTCAAAATCGTGCGGTTTCATGATGTATCCGTTAAGTGTAGCTTGCGTTAACGGAATCTCAATATATTCTTTTGACGGCATCGCATATTGTGAGAGTCTATTTGCTAATACTTCATTTTCTTCAAGGAGACGAACTTGCTCACCATCCGACTTATGAAGCGTGTATTTGGGCGGAATAGTCGGTGAAGAAGAGGTCTGTATATAATACTTGTGATCACGACTCATGTTGATCTCATTCCAGCCCTCTCCCTCAGTAAGCTTTTTCTTACCTGATCCATCAATATTGATCGAATACAGTTGACGCTCCAGTGGCGACTCTTCGGTACTCACGTAGTACAGGGTTTGGGACTGCTCATCATATCCTAAAAAGTTCGTTACTTCCCAGTTGCCCTGCGTAATTTGATGTACCATATCACCCGACATATCATACAGATAGATGTGATTATAGCCCGACTCTTCACTGGCATAGAAAAACTGTTCGCCATTTTCTAAAAATTTCAAATCATCATTCACATCCACCCAGGTATCGGCCGTTTCTGTTTTGATGATTTCTGTTTTGCCGGTATTTACATCAGCCAACATTAAATCCTGTTTATTCTGCAGGCGATTCATCCGCCGAACAGCCAATAAATTGGAATCTTTGGTCCAGTTGATACGCGGGATATACTGGTCATTCTCAGATCCTATATCCATCCACTTGGTTTCTTGGGACTGCAAATCATACACCCCAATTTTCACTTCCGAATTTTCTTCGCCCGCCTTAGGATATTTAAAGCGCGTTAAACCAGGATAGAGGCTTCCCCAATCCGTCATAAAAAATTCTTTCACATCAGATTCATCAAAACGGTAAAAGGCAATCTTTTGTCCATCGGGCGACCAATACCAAGCCTTAGCAAAACCAAATTCTTCTTCGTACACCCAGTCGGTTGCACCGTTAATAATATGGTTGAACTTTCCATCATCAGTGATTGCCTTCTCTTCACCGGTCGATAAATTCACTAAATAGAGATTATTATCTTGTACAAAAGCTGCTTTATTTCCTGATGGAGAAAGTTGAGCATATTGCTGTTTTTGATCCGATTGGGTCAGCTTCTGAGTTTCTCCCGTTTCCAAATCATATACAAAGTAGTTTTCCCTGGTACTGCGACGCCAAATCTGTTCGACATCCGTCTTTATAAGCACTTTTTTCTCATCCGCCGAAAACTGATACCCCTGAATAGCAATAGGCTTGGTTCGACCCTCAACCTTCATATCAGAGCTGGCGATCAACACTTCATAATCTCCGGATAATATGTTGTACTTTCGAAGTTCAATATCATTTTGGGTTTGTTGCAGGGCCGTATAAAATTGCCCGTCCTGCATCCAGTTGATATCACGGATACCCTCGGGAGAAAAAGTACCGTCAACCACATGATTGAACCTCAACGAGTCTTTCTCTTGAGCAACAGCAGGTTGGAGTATCCATCCAAAAACAAAAACAAAAATCAATAGTTTTTTCATGTCAAAGGTCTTTAATAAAATGAATGGCGCTCCAAATTTTAGGAGTGCCATTCTAACAATTATTCTTTAGCTGATATATCCTTACTATTAAAAGCTGATTAATTACTCCTCGTATTTATGAAGAAGAATTTTTATCAGGTTGGTAAGCTTATTTTTTATTTGGGGACGAGGTGTTATAAAATCCAGAAATCCGTGATCAAGCAGGTATTCTGATCGCTGAAATCCTTCAGGCAGATCACGACCAATCGTCTGACGTATTACACGCGGGCCGGCAAAACCAATAAGTGCTTCGGGCTCGGCAATATTGAAATCACCAAGCATCGCAAAACTTGCCGTTACCCCACCTGTGGTCGGATTGGTCATCAGCGAAATGTAAGGCACGCCGGACTCTTCCAACTGCGCCAGTTTGGCTGATGTTTTTGCCATCTGCATCAGGCTCAATACACTCTCCATCATACGCGCGCCGCCCGACTGTGAAATAATAATCAGCGGCTTTTCATTTTTTCGAGCATGATCGATCGCCATACCAATGCGTTCACCTACGACCGATCCCATACTTCCACCAATAAAACTGAAGTCCATACAAGTTATAACGACATCGAGCTCGTTCATCTTTCCAATACCTACTCGTACAGCATCCGTTTTACCCGTTTTCTCCTGGTATTCATCCAGGCGATCACTGTACTTCTTGCGATCCTCAAAATCCAGCGGATCAGTAGGCTGGATATCTTGGCCGATTTCCTCAAACTCCCCGTTATCAAACAGAAATGAGAAATATTCGTCACTGCCTATGCGAAAGTGGTATCCACTCAACGGATCCACCCAGTAATTGTCTTCAAGCTCACGGCGGTGAACCGTCTCACCGGTTTTAGGCACTTTTATCCAAACCCCTTCCGGCATCTCTTTACGCTGATCGGTTTGTATGTTCTTGTCCTTACGTTTAAACCAAGCCATGTGTTTCCTAATTTCTTTTTAAATGATTCACAAAAATAACGATTCTGGGTAGAAGCTAAAATCTTTTATTTGTGTAGTTCTTTCGTCTGCATGCTGTATGTTCCGCAGCAGAGCTATGGAACGAGATTTAAAAAGGTGCATATCTTATTGATTATTACATTTTTATTCATCCCTCTACTCCCGGTAAAATACTTCTTATCCTTACAAACTCAGATTCTGACCAAAGAAAATAGCATTCAGAAACAGGCGACTGGTCGTATACCAGTAACTGCGGAAGTTAGGATCATCCGCAAATAAAATGACATTACCACTGCCCTCACTTTTAGCTACTATAGCCGAGGTACCTCGCACCTTATCCAAATTCTCATCATTAATATGTCCGCCTACAAATGGTTTATCTATATATTGGGCAACGGTTCCATATGGGTTTTTACTTTGATCCAAAAACAAACTGCTGTTTTTAATAAATAACTGACGTCGGCCTGATGTGCCGAAAGCAATGGGATTAGATGGATCAATATCCGCTTCTAAAATTGTACCCGGGATAGTACTTGCTCTCCAGCGATCAGCCTGTTCTTCATAGTCATAACGTTTCTTGGATGCGATGGTATCTTCGGGAAAGGTTTTAATTAAATCCTCGCTAACCAACTCTTTCTTGATTGCCCACTTGGAGGCATCTTCGTTGGTGATAAGTACTCCGCCAGAGCGAACCCATCGCTTTAGCTTCTTCACCGTCTCTTTTCTCCAGTTGCCGTAGTTACCATCAACCAGTACAATGGTATTATAACGCTGCAGGTCGGTACCTGGGAATTGACGGCTGCGAATTTTAGTAACATCCATACCTACATGCTTGTTGAGCAAAAACCAGACTTCTCCCACCTCGTAACTGCTGGTACCTTCACCTATGACCATAGCAACTTCAGGTTTATCAATCGGACGAATATTATTGCTCCCCAAGTCGATACCTGAGGGCGTCATTCCAGTATCTACGGAATAAAAAGTAACATTATGACTCTTGGCAGCAGATCGCAGCTTTCGGTAAAGTTCTGCAGGCTTCATGCCCTGTTCACGGACCGATATCACAATAGTGCCATAACCAAATTCCTCTTCACTGCTTGGGGAAATATTAGCTGTGAACGGTTTATGGGCTACCCGCACCGTAAGATCTGAATCCAATAAATCATATAGTGCCGGAGATGCGTTATAATCCGACCATTTTAACAGGTAAGCATAGTCCGTTGCGCCTCCTTTTACGGTTCCACTTCGTTCGGGTAGTTTGGTAACTTTTTGACCTTGAGTAGCATTTTCGTATGATTTTAATTCTTCATATTGAATGCCATATCCATGTACCAGCGACCATCCCGTAATGTCATAAAACACGCTGTCTGGGAAGGAGGTATTGGCTTCAAAAATATCATGAATTACCCGGTATTGAATTTGATCCGTCGGTACCATATAACTGCTTCCGGCTTCGAATTCCTTACCATTTTGTTCTACATCTGAATCCAGCTCATATACATCGAGGAGATGTTTTAACAATAAATCTAAAAACTTCTGCGTCAGTGATGGATCATCTTCATCTCCAAAAACATAAGCTTTTGTGGGTTGTGACCGGGCTTCTTCGAGTGCTGACTGAAAGAAATCTTTCTGATATTCAAACAGTTTTCGTTTCTCATTCACAGCTGCTCGAACAGTAGCAATACCGGTATGCAAGTGTTTGCGAATCGTCGATCGAAATGTAACTTCCCCGGCATTACTTTCCTGAACCAAGCCGCGCGAACTTCCCACTTCAAAGGTTACCCCCACGCCACCTTGAATATCAGGATAGGTTGATCCATAGATTGGAGAAATATTATCAAAAATCTCTTTTGTCCAGTACAGTGATCCAAGCTTATCAAGCGCTTCAGTCTGATATTCAGCAAGCAATGGATTCATTACTTCATAATGGTATTCGGGGATAATCGGATTCCACGTTCGAACCGGTTGCGTCGGCTCTAAATAATAAGTGCTATTCGTTCCCATCTCATGGAAATCAATTTGCACGTTGGGGTACCATCGGTGATAAAAATCGACCCGATTCTCACTCTCTTGCTGCGTTACAGCAAACCAATCTCGATTTAAATCATGAAGAAAGTGATTCGTTCGTCCACGTGGCCAAGCTTGGTTATGCTCAGCATCAGCGGGATCTGCAACCGCAGGGAATGATTTATAACTGTTATGCCAATGGGCCGCGCGATCTCGTCCATCAGGATTCTGAGCAGGATCGATATGGATGACCGACTCATCCAAAAACTCTTGTGTCTCTTCGTTTTCATTGGCAATAAGGTAATAAGCGGTAAGCATCGCCGCTTCACCGCTGGAGGTTTCATCCCCATGAACACTATAATTCAATGCTACAATGGATTTTCCCTCAGCGAGATCCAATACCGGCTCATCGGGATCGAGCAACGTCAAATGCTGCTGACGTATCTTCTCAATATTTTCATGATTGTTCGGTGAAGTGACTGTCAACACTACCTGAGGACGCTTTTCATAAGTTTCACCGATTACCTGAAACGTTGCTTTATTTGATTGTTCAGCCAGCTCCTTCAAATACGCTACAATCCGATCGTGCCGGGTATAATGCGTGCCAATATCATATCCTAAGAACTGCTTTGGCGACGGAATGTTCTTATCCAGCTTCGCCTCATCCATATCCGGAAAATAATAATCATTCTGTGCCAATACCCCAGCAGGCAGACCAATTCCCAGCACTATGATCAAAATTGCACTAACCTTTCGTAAGTTTGTCATCCGTACATTCATTATGGTATCCTTTTATTTTTTTTGATCCGTTTTACTCCTATTTCCTGTTGAGCCTACAAGATAATCTATAGAATCGTTAGTCGAGTTCCCATCCAATGTCACCGATGCACGAACCTATATCAAGTTAATTTACATTTTTTGAAGGCTTTATGAGGTTGCAACCCCGGAGACCCATCCAACCCTGGCAGGGTTATCAATGTTGTAGAGTGACAAATATGAAACGACTAATTTACCTGATTTGAAGTGTAGTACTTGGGTTCAAAGGCTTCCGGATCTTCTTTCTGATAAAAATCATCAACGCCGGATTGGTATAACGCAATAAGCGACTTTGCTGTAATAACTGACTGGTCAAGCGTTTGAGTTTTATGAAGCGCATCCTCAGATATGCGATCCAGTCCCGTTCCAATGACCACATTTCCCGACTGAAGCATCTTTTCGAAAGCCTCAATCGGCAATACTTCTACCTCGTCGTCCGTCTTCAAAGCACCCTCTTGAAAAAGAAACTGCTGATGATATACGTGCACGCGTCGGGCATCAATGATGCTATGAATGGTTTGAGCGTTGGGATATTTTTGATGCGCCTGCATCGCAAATGACGCCAGTGTATTTATTCCGTACAGCGGTACCTCAGTCTGAAAAAGCAATCCTTTTACCGCGCTGGCGCTAATGCGTAACCCGGTGTACGATCCCGGCCCTTCGCTGACAAGTACGGCATCCAAATCCCGAACAGAAAAATTATGGTCATCCTTCAGTGCTTCAATGAACAAGAAAAGCTGTTCCGAATGTGAACCACGCTGCTCGGTGCGACGTTCATGAATATTTCCATGCTCATCGCAAAACGCCACCGAACAAACATCCGTCGCAGTTTCTAAGGCAAGAATCATAGTGCTATTTTAAAATTAGATGCAAAGAAATACGTTAATCTTCAATAAGCCATGCCGTGTTGCTGAGATCCACCCACCGTTTATATAGCTTGTAAAGTGATGGAAAATAATCCGCAGAGAAGTTACGCTGATCAATATTTATCTGATACCGATAGTTAAGCCGGCCGTTCTCCGTATCGTAACGCTCGACAAATTCCGCACCCGAAAATTTGATCGTCCTATCCTGACCCACATCAACCGAAAAACCGGATGGCAAACGTATCGAAAATGAAAGGTCAAGTTGTTCGGGAGCATCGAGCGTAATGGGAAGATTGCGATCAGGGCCTGAAAATGGATTCTCTGACCGGTATCCCACCACCAATGGCTGATATCGCAACCCATCCGTAAAACTTACTGCGTAATCATCAATTCTAAATTGAGCTGAAAGTTCTACCGGGGGTCCGAAATTCTCGATATTAGATACAGTTACCTCGCTGATTTCCATCTGCGGATAACCATCAAATAATGTTTGGCGAAGCAAGCCGGCATCCGATACTCCATCCGCTTTTTTTTGACGGGCTATCTGTGCAGGATAACCGCCCTGTTCGGCCTCAACAGTACCGATCAACGAACCATCTCTTTGCAGCTCAGCATCAATATTCACCTGAATATCAAACAAACTTTTATCAGGATTAATATCGATCCACTCATATGATTGACGCCTTAACACCAGCCCGCGGTTACCATAACTATCCATTGGAATAAGCCCCGGTTGACTATAGGGAAAACCGGCATCCATTATAAATACTTCATCCCCAATTCGCGACTGCACCATCAATCCGTTGAATTGATAAAAAGAGGGAAAATCCATATTAATTTTACCTGCCCGTCGCGTCGAAATAAGTACCGGGTTGGCCTCAATCCCAGCCCCATGCAGCATCGCTACCAAAACCTGGTTTATGGCCGCCTGATCAGCTGATTTTCCAGCCAAAACCTCCCGGTCCGCCATATCACTAAGCGGTGTATTGGCACCGGAAAAGTTAACACGATCATTAACGTACCGATAAATTGAACGCTGTATTTCAATTTGAGAAGAACCCTGCATACTTTGAGCGATTGAATCACCCACCGCCCTTGCTCGACTGTTTAACGCTATACGTTCCCATGGATTCGTTTTGTCACGAATACGAGCTACGACAACCTCCCAATTATTTTCCAGCTGTTGTCTTGGGATACCAAATTCACTCAGCAAAAACTTTATTTTTCCACGGTAATCATCCAGCGAAGATATATAGGCCTCTTCCTCCACAGCAGGGATATCACGTGCCATCCATCGCTCCTTAACAATAGGAGCAGGCTGTGGAATCGTAAACACCTTTGGAACCGAACTGGTATCAGTATACACAATATCGTTCTTCAGCTCCCCCTCAAAATTTTCGGTATATGACTCGTAACGCAGATATTTGGGATAGGTAATCGTAAGGCGGGCATTTTCAGTTGGCACCTTGTGGGACAAATAAAAATCGGGAAGCTCCTCGATGTATCGGCGCTCGATGGTGTACTGATATTCGATAACAGCCCCATCTTCAACCGCCGGCATAGCAAATTCTTTGACATTATAACGCGAATTAACGTTGATCGTACGAATGTCCTGTTCCGTTACTCCCATTCGCTGACCGGATGGCAAATAGGTATACGCCTGCAGCGAGGTGATGCGTTCCATATCATTTTTAAAGTAATAGGGAATTGCTATGATTGAAGCCTCCCGGACCGAAGCATCAAATATTTTGATACGAATATGATGCTCCAGCACAGCAACGATAGATTCTTCCGCTTCCCGGAACGATACATCCAATTCCTTATTGGTAATTTTATAAGGCACGCTGTCAGACTCCGAAACCTGCATTTGAAATAGCGAATCGGGAATAACGCCGAATTCCGCATCGGATATTTCTTGGGCAAAACCGTTGCCGATACTAATCCAAAACAAAAAACCAATAATAGCAGCGAGTCGAATCAAATAAAATAGTCTTAGTTTATAGTTAGAACAGAGTAACGCATAATTGGACAGATCATTCTCCGAGATTAAATTTCATTGATCTCGAACTGCCCTTTGTTATAAATAGCCTCGGCCCGCCCTTTTAGCGTTTCTCCCAAGTATGGGGAGTTCTTTGATTTGGAATGAACCCTGTCTTTATCAAAGGTCCACTTCTCATCTACATTAAAAAGCGTAAGATTTGCCGTTGCACCTTCTTTTATTTTTGGGATATCCAGATTTAAAATCTCCCGCGGTTTATCCACAAATTTTGTCACTAATGTTTGCAGATCAAGTACATCAGAATCAAGTAACCGTTTTACGCTAATGCTCCAAGCGGTTTCCAAACCAATAATTCCGTTCGGCGCATAAATAAATTCCACTTCTTTTTCTTCGATGGCATGCGGGGCATGATCCGTGCAAATAGCATCAATCGTTCCGTCCGCCAATCCCTCAATCATGGCATCTACATCTTCCTGAGTTCGCAGCGGGGGATGCATTTTTACATTTGTATCAAAATCTCGGCGCTCAATTTCCTCATCTGTCAAATCAAAGTGATGGGGACAAACTTCGGTCGTTACGTTGATACCATTGGCTTTTGCACGCCGAACCAGCTCTACCGCTTTAGCCGTACTGATATGAGCCACGTGAATATGTCCGCCGGTAAATTCAGCGAGCAAAATATCACGGGCAATCATCGTCTCCTCAGCAATGGCGGGCGTCCCATCAATACCAAGTCGCGCCGACACTTTTCCCTCATGCATATGTCCCGGACGTGAAAGTTTAAGATCCTCCTCATGATTGATAATTGGCATATCCAACATCGAGGAATACTCCAGGGCCACACGCATCAGCTGCGAATTATATACCGGATCACCATCATCACTGAACGCAACGGCACCGCCCTCTTTCATGTCCCCCATCTCCGCAATCGATTCACCTTCGCGCTCTTTTGAAACGCAACCGATAGGATGAACTTCTACAGCCAGATCTTCTGCTTTTTTCTTGATAAACTCTACCACATCACGCGTATGGATGGGCGGATTCGTATTGGGCATGCAAGCCACCTCCGTAAACCCGCCAAAAGCCGCGGCGGAACAACCTGTTTCGATGGTCTCTTTGTGCTCGTAGCCCGGCTCACGCAGGTGGACGTGCATATCCATCCACCCACCTGAAATATAGGCACCCTCCGCATCATGGATTTGCTCATCTCTATCTTTGGAATCCAGATCGGTACCAATTTCAATAATGGTTCCATCGGCAATACGGATATCGACCGTATCCGAACCGTCGAAATCACCGCCGACGGGATTTACGTTCTGAAGCAGTAAATTAGGCGTGTAACTCATAAAAAATTTCCGTTATTTTTGTGAGCAAATATACATGTTTTCTACAGAATTCAATAATAGCTATAGATCTACACCGATAACGCAATCTGTTTTCATCCGTGTACATCTGTGACCTAAATTTGTTATGGCTCAATCAGATCTTTTTACGCCAAAAGTCCTCTCGGTTTCTGAATTAACCGGTGAAATTAAGGCAATGCTGGAGGGGAACTTCCTCGATATCAAAGTCGAGGGCGAAGTCAGTAATGCCTCTACCAGCAGAGCCGGACATACCTACTTTACCATCAAAGACGAAGATGCCCAGCTGTCAGCTGTAATCTGGCGGGGCGTAAATCAGCGATTGGGCATTGAACTTGAAGACGGCCAGCAAATCATAGCCGGAGGTGATATCCAAGTCTATCCGCCACATGGTAAATATCAGCTTATCGTGCGGTCTCTGGAGCAAGCAGGCAAAGGGGCTCTGCAGGAAGCTTTTGAAAAGCTCAAAACAGAACTCAAGGAAGAAGGACTTTTTGATGATGAGCATAAAAAGGCCTTGCCGAAATTCCCATTTAAAATTGGCGTTGTTACTTCGGCAACGGGTGCCGCTTTTCATGATATCCGTGATACACTTGAACGACGCTGGCCGGTGGCAGAAGTACTACTCCATCACGCAAGTGTACAGGGCGTCAATGCTGCACCGGAGCTCGTTAAAGCCATTAACTGGTTTTCGGATCGACAAAATGTGGATGTGCTCATTATCGGACGCGGCGGGGGATCGCTCGAAGACCTTTGGCCCTTTAACGAGGAGGCAGTCGCCCGAGCGTTGTTCAACTGTAAGGTTCCGACCATCAGTGCCGTGGGCCATGAGGTGGATTTCAGCATCTCGGATTTTGTAGCTGATACCCGTGCGGCCACGCCTACCCAGGCTCCAATCATTGCCACACCGGATATCAATGAAGTACGCATGTTTGCTGATGATTTAACCACGCGACTCCACGATATCGTCAAGCAGCGAACCACCGATCAAAAAGAGCGTATTCAGCAGCTGGTGCAATCACACGCCCTGCAAGCGGTGCAACAGAAGGTGAACAATAACCATGAACGGGTAAACAATCTGGTTGAACGCCTACAACATCGGCGGGAAGTTCATTTCATAAAAAAGCATGATAAGCTAAAAGAGTTACGTCACCGGTTAGAACTAAAAAATCCCAATACCGCCCTTAATCAGGGGTATTCACGTATCTGGCAGGATGATGAATGGATTCGGTCGGTTGATGATTTTGATGCTGAAAAAGAAGCAACCATTGAGTGGAGAGATGGCCAATCCATCGTTAATTAAGGAAATTTCATTTAAAAAACGCTATGTTGAAATAACCATTATAAAAAAGTCGGAATTATGTTTGAGCAATATCGCATACAGATCAACTACAAAAACCGTGAGCGCCAAATTCTTAATGCCCTGCTGGCTTTAGCCACCGGCTGCCTCACCCTTATTTATCCCAACTTTTTGTACTTAATTGCAGGTGGGTACCTCCTGGCCTTGGGATTACTGTTTATCACATTTCGTATTTCCCCCACACTTTCGGCCATACCCATCGTAACCGGAATACTTATTTTCATTTTTCCTGAGCTTATCCCGGTTATGTTTGCAGCCTTTTTAGGGTTGTTCGGTTTTGTACTGTTATTCGCGTTTCAATTTTCCATTATGGGGGTACTTACGCTAATCATAGCATTGCTAATCATTACAAATCCCGATTCGGTAGCCTACCTGATTGCTACATTTTTACTTATTTACTCGGTCTCTAATCTGATTCGACTTTATCAGGACTGGCAAAATAAGGGTGGTGGCCCCGGCAGTGGAGAAGTCAGGGTTCAATAATGCTTTAGTTTTAAAATCATTCGACAGAGTTCACAAATTTTTATTACTCCAAAAGTAATCGTAACTCAGTAATTGAAATACAATCAGCCAAAGAGAATACTATTATGAAGAACCGAGATGAATCTGTAGCATTATTACAGCAATATATTGAAAACGAAAATTTAAGGAATCATTGCCACATGGTTGCCGCTGCCATGGAAGCCTATGCTCACAAACTGGATAAATTCCACGAAGAGGTCGAAGCATGGTGGACGGCCGGCCTGCTTCATGATCTGGATTGGGAGAAGTTTCCCAAAGACCATCCCCAAAAAGCTGTTGAGGAAATTCTTCCGGAAGAAGGATATCCAGAGGCAATTATTAATGCGGTTGAAGCACATGCCCCTGAACGTACCGGACGCGAACCGGAAACCGAAATAGAACGTTACCTATTCGCCTGCGATGAACTGTCCGGATTTATGAATGCCGTTTCCCTGGTACGTCCCAACGGCTTTGCAGATATGCGCATAAAATCAGTGACTAAAAAGCTTAAAGACAGTAGCTTTGCCGCGGATGTGCCGCGCGAGGATATTAAAAAAGGTGCAGCGTTAATTGATACTGAGCTTAATGATCATATCGCCTTTTTAATCGAAGTGTTCAAACAAGAAGCTCAAACTGAATAGAGGTGTTTACTCATTCAGAGCTCCTACCTGTGCAGGATAACAACCCAGCACTTTCAGCGAGCTGGCTTCCTGCTCTAACTCTTGGAGGGCCACGCGAATCTCAGGGCTTGCAATATTTCCCTCTATATCCAGATAAAATTGATACTTCCATGGTTCATTGGGCTTGGGACGTGATTCAAGCTTCGTCATATCAATGCCATGATCGGCAAGAATATTCAGGCAGCCGACCAGCGCTCCCTGCTCGTGGGTAGTCACCATTAAAAGCGATGTTTTGCATGGAATTTGTCGATCAATTTCTACCGCCTGAGGTCCTACCACTACAAAACGGGTAAAATTCTCGGATTGATTGGCTAAATCCCGTTTCAAAATTTTGAGTCCATAAATTTCAGCAGCATAACTTCCGGCAATGGCGGCCTGAGATAGATCCCCGTCCTCGAGTACTTTCTTCGCTGACATAGCCGTATCGATATACGACTCCACCTTACAGTCATGCAGTGTTGCCAAAAAGTTACTGCATTGTGCTATCGCCTGAGGATGTGACATAATGCGACGAATCCGATTCATGGGAACTTCCTCTAATGCCAGTAGGCAGTGAATGATCCGTATAGCCTCTTCCCCCACTATATGCAATTCGTCATCCGCCAATAAATCGTAGGTTTCGCGAATGGAACCGGCCGTGGTATTTTCGATAGGTAAGATCGCATAATCTACTTTTTGCTCTTTCACTGCCTCGGCGGCTTGACGAAAGGTGTCGTAGCCAAAACAATCGACCTGCGCGTAACGCTCTTCGAAATGACGAAAAGCTGCCTGATGACTAAAGGCTCCATCCGTCCCCTGATAAGCCACTCGAACGGTATCTGCATTCTTTTGTTCATTCTGATGATCAACCAGCGAATGGGTCTGAAATCGTACTGAATGATGGATAATATCCTTAAAAAGCTGCTCGGCAAAATAGCGATCGAGTCCCTCTTGACGAGCTAATTTCGTTATTTTTTCCAACAGTTCTTCTTCCCGCTTGTTATCACGAATCCTGGATTTTTTGTCAAGTTTTAGCTCCGATATTTCGCGTACCAGTTTTTGTCGTTTTGCCAAAGCCTCAACAATGGCCTTATCGGTTTCATCGAGCAGTTTTCGGATGGAATCGAGTTTATCAGACATTAAAATAAATCACAATTAGATTGAATGAGAAAAAGGTAGAATATTGTATTGCCAACTTTAATAAAAATATAATTATCTAAGCCCCTTTGACTGAATATAAATCATCAGGCTCCAATATTAAGAATAAAGCTCCCCATTTGAAGGAGCTCCATCCAATTGGTAATTAATGAGGAGATATATCAGAGCAAAATATCAAGATGTCGACTTGCGATACCTGAAGATTGCAGCGGGCAGAATAACCCCCGCCATAACAGTTAACAAGCCAACCAAGTGCTGTACTTCACTCCAACCGGCACCTTTCAGTAAAACCATCCGCATAATTTTAATAAAGTGGGCGACAGGATTAAATAATGTCAGCTCTTGTGCCCACACCGGCATACTTTCTATGGGGGTGAACAGTCCGCCCATGAGGATGAAAACGACCATCAGGAACCAAGCAATGAACATGGCTTGCTGTTGCGTATTAGTGATGGTGGATATAAAAAGCCCCAATCCTTCCACCACAAGTAAATAGATTCCCGCTATTAAAAATAGTAGCCAAACACTTCCAACGAAGGGTATTCCAAATCCAAACCGTGCAATTACCAACCCCAGGGCAAGTTCAAATAACCCGATAATCCAGAATGGCAATAATTTTCCCGTAATAAATTGATACCGACTTATAGGAGTTACATTTAGCTGTTCAATGGTGCCAATCTCTCGTTCACGCACAATATTCATCCCCGATAAAAACATCCCAATCATCGAAACAAGCACCACTAAAATGCCGGGTACCATATATTGTATATAATCAAGATTAGGATTGTACCAGCTGGCGGGTATGACTTCAATACTCTGCCGGTTGGTAAACTCCATACTTCGTACGTTTGGACGAATTTCGGTGTTAAAATCCTGTATAATTGAACGCCCATAGCCTTGGATGAGTCCTGCCGTCGTGCCGTCCACGGCGTCAATATTCATTTGTACTGAAGTAGCCCCTCCCGATTGTAAATGTTGTTCGAAATCCTGTGGAATCACCAACGTCAACCGTACATCATTACTACGCATTTTCTCAGTCCCATCTCCCACATCAAATGAACTGCTTTCCAGGGTAAAGTATCCCGATGCCTGAAATTTCTGTACCAATTCGCGGGAAGCAGACGATTGATCAAAATCGACCAAATGGAAGTTTACTTCCCGGAGCTCATATGTTGCCGCAAAAGATAGGATAACTAACTGCACCACCGGCATCAGGAAGATAATTGGCAGCATTCCCTTGTTACGGAAAATCTGCAGGAACTCTTTTTGTAAAAGAAATTTTACCGTTCTCATTGCAGTCTCACCTTAAAATTCTTTACGCTAAGTGCTATAAATCCTAAAGTCATCAAAAACAATATCAGCGTTTCTTTCCACAGCAGAAGCAAACTTGAATCTTTAAGCATAATGCTGCGCACAATCACCAGAAACCAGCGAGCCGGAATAATATTACTGAACCATTGTAGTGGCCATGGCATGCTGGAAATGGGGAAGATAAAACCCGATAAAAGTACCGTTGGCAATAATAAACCCGCCAATGCTACCATCATTGCTGTCTGCTGATCATTGGCCTTCGTAGAGATAAATACTCCGAGCGCCAATGCAGTAAAAATGAAAAGCAATGATTCCGCCATAAAAAGACCGTATGAGCCACGAAACGGAACCACGAACACCCACGCTGCCAGTGCTAATACGGTGAGCACATTTACAAAAGCCAATACCAGATAGGGTAACACTTTCCCAATAATAATCTGCGCCGGGCGCAATGGCGAAACGAGTAAAATCTCCATATTTCCCATCTCTTTTTCACGGGTGATTGAAATGGACGTCATTAATGCAGATATTAGCATCAATATTACGGCTATAAGTCCCGGCACAAATAAGTTTACACTTTCCAGCTGCGGATTAAATAACATATTGGCATTTGCACTTACTCCCTTATTGTTCACATCGGGCAACCCACTTCCCCGCTGCTGCCAATCTACAATAATGGAGGTCGAATACTGCTGTATAAGCTGTGCTAAATTAGGATTGGAAGCATCGGTGATAATATTGACCGCAGGCTGTTCCCCGCGCTCTAATTTCCGGGCAAAGTCAGATTCAAAAACAACAACTTCATTTATTTCGCCCTGCTGGAACAGCTCTTCAATTTCATTATATCCCCTTATAGCCCCTTCCACCGAAAAGTAATTGGATGCATTTATTTTACTCGTAATCTGACGCGTTACCGCATCATGGGAGTTATCAAGGACCGCCACTTTCGCATTCTCGACTTCATTGCGAATAGCAAAACCAAATAAAAGCATCTGGATAATGGGCATACCAAACAACACCAACAACGTCCTCTTGTCGCGGTAAATCTGTTTAAATTCTTTGACTACGAAACCTTTAAATGAGCTCATAATTGGGCTATGCTAAGTACTTTTTCTATCCTTCGCCTCGCTTTGCTCCTCGTGCCAGCTGAATAAATACTTCCTCAATATCAACAGCCTTAAACTCCTCTTTTAATGCGGCCGGATTATCTAAGGCATCAATACGACCATCTACCATGATGGAAACCCGATCACAATACTCCGCCTCATCCATATAGTGTGTTGTCACAAATACGGTTGTTCCTTCCTCTGCCACTTTATAAATCTGCTCCCAGAACTGTCGTCGTGTTATCGGATCAACCCCACCCGTGGGCTCATCCAGAAAAACGATTTGAGGCTCGTGTATTAACGCCACAGAAAAAGCCAGCTTTTGCTTCCATCCCAATGGCAAGGAGCCTATTTTCTTTTTTTGAAGCTCCTGCATACCCAGCCTCTCAATCAGCTGTTGTGACTTTTGACTAATCACATTATTTGAAAGTCCGTAAATACCCCCATACAGCCGAATATTCTCACGCACCGTCAAATCCTCATACAGCGAGAACTTTTGACTCATGTATCCAATCTGCTTTTTGACCTGCTCGGCTTGCTTTTCCACGTCAAAACCGGCTACCCATGCCTTTCCTTCCGTTGGAGCCAACAAGCCTGTCAACATGCGCATGGCCGTTGTCTTTCCCGCACCATTGCCCCCCAGAAATCCAAAAATTTCTCCACGCTCCACCTCGAATGAGATGTGATCCACAGCCGTAAAATCACCGAACTTTCGCGTCAAATTTTCTACCTTTATTATAGAATCATCCATCATCAACCTCCTGCATCATCAACCGCATAAATGTATCTTCAATATCCGGTGCAATTTTCTTTACCCGGGGATTATTGATTCCATTAGCCTTCAAATAATTCATCAATTCATCCCTGTTAACATCGGTTCGCTGATCGGTGTAGTGAATATATTCTCCAAACGGCTGTACCGATTCCGCATATTTATAATTTCGGAGAACTTGTATTAATCGATATTTATTAGCGGATGCGACTGCCCACAGATCATTATCAAATTGATTGGTGATCGCTTCAGGGGTATCGATGGATAGGATGTTGCCCTCCTGCATTAATGCTACGCGATCACACTGTTCGGCTTCATCCATATAGGGCGTGGAAACTAAAATCGTAATATTTTCTTCTTTGAGGTGATGCAGCATCTGCCAAAATTCCTTCCGCGAAACCGCATCCACGCCTGTGGTGGGCTCATCTAAAAACAGTACCTTCGGCTTATGGATGAGCGCACAGCTCAGCGCCAGTTTTTGCTTCATGCCTCCGGAAAGCGCTCCGGCCATTCGATCCTTAAACGGTTCAAGTTGGCTGAATATCGGTTTTATGAGATCATAGTTGGCCTCAATGGTCGTACCAAAAACGGAAGCGAAAAAAGAAAGATTTTCTTCTACCGACAAATCTTGGTAAAGCGAAAAACGCCCCGGCATATACCCTACTTTGGGTCGTATCTTTTTATAGTCAGAAACGATATCCAATCCCAATACCGATCCGTTCCCGGAATCAGGTTTCAGCAATGTCGTAAGAATCCGAAACAGCGTTGTTTTTCCAGCCCCATCGGGCCCAATGAGTCCAAAGAGCTCTCCCTCTTCTACTTCAAAAGAAATTCCCTTTACAGCTTTGGTCTTGCCGTAGGTTTTAATAAGATTTTTAATCTTGATCGGTTTCATATCGTTGTCTTAAGCAAGATGTCATGCTGAATTAATTTCAGCATCTATAATTAAATTATAAGTGATACTTAAGATCCTGAAACAAGTTCAGGATGACACTATACCCTGTGACTAAAAATTCACCTCTCCGGGCATGCCAATTTTTAGTATTCCATCCGGGTTCGGCACTTTTATCTTTATGGCATAAACCTGAGTGACACGCTCCTCTTTGGTTTGAATCATTTTGGGAGTAAATTCAGCCTGCGATGCAATCCAGCTAATCCTTCCGCCAAGTTGCTGATTCTCGTCTGCATTTTTATCAACCACCACCTCTACCTGTTGTCCCAGTTTTATTGAAGGCAGCTGAGCCCCGCTTACATACGCCCGGAGTTCCAGCGTATCTAAACTTGCAATTTTGTAAAGCGGCTGGCCCTGTCCCACAAGTTCATAGGTTTCTACAAAAGTAGTAAGCACTGTCCCACGTATAGGATTCATCACATGAGCATCCCCAAGCTGTTGCTCTACCTGCTTTAAGCGTGCGTCAACGGATTTTATATCTGCGCGAATCGCCTTTTTCTGGGTTTCCAAAGCCTGAATCTGTTTCTGTATGGTCTTGACATTCCCTTCTGCGTCATCCAACTGTTGCTGGGTCGCCGCAGCGTCCTTTCTCATTGCACGTATTCTATTCAGATTCTTCTGGGCTGTCTCCAGTTTTTGTTGCTGAACCGCAATTTCTGCATCAACATTATCAATTTTGGATTCTGCAGCTTCCTGCTGGGATAGCAGTTCATCCCTCTTCAAACTCAACTGCACCGTGTCGATTACCGCCACCTGTGTTCCCGCCGCCACAGTTTCTCCTTCTGATACCGAGAAAGACAATAGCTCTCCGGAAGTCTGAGCTGAAACGGTCGTTTCTACGGCTTCAAATTGTCCGTACGCATCTGATTTTCCATCATTAGCACACCCGGTAATCACCAAAAGAAAGAACATGCTAATCCATACACCAAATAGCTTACTTTGCTCAAATCTCATCATGCTGTCTTTATTTATATTTTGAAATACCCACTGTTGTTTGATACTCAATTTTTGACTGCACCAGCTTTGTACGGTGTATCATCTGCGACAATCGAGCCTGGGTAACCTTACTCAATTCAGTAACATATTCCGTAGCTGTAACACTGCCATTTTTCATCTGACTTGATTTCTCATCCACCACTTTTTCTCGCAGAGCAATAATCTGTTGATCCTGTTTTAACTGCTCCTCAAATAATTCTATCTGTTTCCTAATTTTACTCAAACTGGCTTTTAGCTGGCGTTCGAATGCTCGTTCTTCTTGGGTAACTGTTTTCTGCTTCAGCTGATAAATCTGCTGTTTTTTTGCGGCATTTTGAGTGTTCCAAAAATTCCATTGTAGTTGAAGTCCTACCATGTAAAAGGCATGTAACTCATCGTCAAACACATTATAACCCGGTCGTCCGTAGGTAGCACTGCCAAATGCTAAAAAGGAAGGCCATTTCTCAGTTTCAGCCAATTCTTTTTGGTAACTCAACACTTCCCTGTTGTTTTCAAAGAGATCGAACTCGGGACGCTGCCTCAGTATTTCGTTCCCGGCAGGTACATTTACTTGCGGCATCTGAAGTTTAGTATTGGGAGCGATCTTCTCACCAATAAGATTACTCAACATTTGATATCCGGAGGTGATATTTGATTCTATTGCTGCAGAATCCTGTCGGACATTGATCAGCTCTGCTTCCAGCGTGTATTTTTGACTCGGAAGAAGCACGCCGTGCCCTACCTTTGAAGATACTTCTTTAATTTGGGCTTGGAGGTTTTTCATCAGCGTGCTGATAACTTGAAGCTGCTCCTGTGCTAACAATATCCCAAAATATACCTGATTGACCTGCTCCTTTATTTGGTGTAATGCTACCTCTGTAGTTTCATTCTCACCTTGGCCACGGATTTCCTCAAGTTTTTTCCTGATGGCCACTGCTCCACCGTTGTAGATTGTCTGAGATGCCTCGGCCGTAGCTTTGTACTGATCTCTGCTGAGTTCGGGCGCCATAAAAGATCCGCCCGATGGAAATGGTAGTTCTGTTACTTCGGATTGGTAGGTGGCGGTTGCCCCAAAATTGAGTTGGGGATATGCCGCAGTACCAACAATCTTCCTATTCAGTTCCGTGACCTCGTTCTGCAGAGCAATCTTTCGAGCCAGCGGATAGTTGTTTTCAATCTGCACATGGATATCGCTGAGTGAAAGTGTGTCTGTGGAAGTAGGCAGAACACCTGTGATCGTTAGAATAGAAAGCAATATTGTGGTCAACATATCAACTTACTTTTTTACAGCGTTGAGAATAAATTTGGGCAGCTCTTTTTTACGTTGCTCTAAAAATTGCTGGTACTGTTCATCATTCATTTCAAAGACCGTTTCAATCATCGGACGTGCAATTAATGGAAACACACAAAGACCAATGGTATTGATGATAAATTCGCGAGGATCAATCTTTTGCATTGTGCCCGCCTCAACCTCTGCCCGGATCTGTTTGATAAATTGCTCCGGCATTTTGAATCCTTCTTTTGTTACAAAGTTCTTAAAGCGATCAGGATGCTGGTTCATCTCATGAATCACAAATCGCGGCAAATGGGGCTGTTCACGAAACATTTCGTAATAGGTTTCCACCAGCTTTTCGATCTTGGGGACAAGTGCCAAATCTGCATTTAGTACTTGTAGTATTTCAGGAAAAAACTGTCGGATACTCTCTTGAAAAACTTGTTGAAACAACTTGTCCTTACTGCGAAAATAGTAGTGCAACATTGATTTGTTGATCCCCGCCTCATCTGCAATTTCTTGCATTCGCGCGCCGGCAAATCCTCGTTCTTGGAAAATCTGTTTTGCCGCTTCCAAGATCTGCTCTTCGGTCTGTAATTCTTCTGACATAATTCAATTAATTTCAATTTCTTGAATAAACTAAAACATTCAACCATATATTTCAACTATTTGGTTAAATTATATGGTTGCAATATTGATTTGGGATGGAATTACTTTTAAAAGCACTCAAAACAATACTAGGAAGGCGTTAGAACGTTCATAGTAATTCCTTGACCATCAGTTCAAATTCTGTCAAGGTTCAGTCTAAGAAGAGTATCTATGTTATTAGCCTGAAGAAAAACTACATTAGTAAATGAGCATAAGCCTTACTGCTTATCCGATACGATATTTTAACTCCTCAATTTTACCGAGTATTTCGCCGCGATCCATTTCTTGGTAGCGCTCTGGTAAGAGTTCTTTAGAGGTGCATTCAATAACGGCGCTAAGTGTTTGCAATTCAATTTCTTCGGGATAGGTAGGCGGAAGAAAATCATTGAGTGCTAAGTCCAGAATTTCAGGTGTCACTTTGTCGAGATCTTTTGCAGCGGCCCTGAATTTAGCTCGGGTCAATGCGGCTTCCATATCGGCACCGGAGAAGGTTTTCAATCCCTGCTCAATAAGTTTTGGGGTATATTCTTCGGTCATTCTAAGACCTGTTTTCTTTTTCATCGCATCAAAAAGCTCAACGCGCTCTTCTTTGGTATGTGGAGGAAACAACGCCAAGTGTTCTTCGGCACGCCCCTGGCGTTTAAGATCTACCGGCATTAAATCAGGACGCGCCGTCATTAAAAACCAGATAATTTCGCCGCGATTTCGGGTGTCACTCATAAAAGTAGCAATCTGGGAAAATACCCGACTGGATACACCACTATCACCGCTGGCATCGCGATCACCGAGATAAGCATCAGCTTCGTCAATCATAACCGCAACAGGCGACATTGCTTTAAGCAAGCCTAAAATCTTTTCGAGGTTGCCTTCAGTCACGCCCTGCCACTGGCTCCGAAAGTTTTTCAGTTTCACCATGGGAATTCCCACTTCACTGGCAAAACAGGTCACCAAAAATGTTTTTCCTGTGCCAACTGGACCGCAAACCAGATATCCCATCGGCAGCACATCCTGACGCCCACTTTTTAGGGCCTGCACAGCGTGTCGGAGATGCTCTTTTACTTTTGTATGTCCCGCCACATTGTCCAGAGTATATTCGGTTTCAACAAATTCCAGTAGTCCATACGCCTCGGCCTCGATCAATTCTTTCTTTGCCTCAGACAGCCGATCATGCGTTATTTTCTCTCTATTCTCTCGAGCATTGGAAAGGATACTACGCAGATTGATAAAATTAAGTCCCGCTGTTTGTTGAGCTACCACCTTTTCACTAACCTCAGAAAACGCTTCAAACTCCTCATCAGTAGACTCAAAATCGATAAACTGCTGGCGCTGCTGCTCGTCGGGAATATTAATTTTGATATCGGTGGTGTACGGATTTTGAACCAGCGTTTTATTCAGATCTGCCAGATTTTCTGTAAGTAATACAGTAGTAAAATCAGCCGCTAAAAACATGGGGTCATGCGCCCATCGAGATAAATAGACCATCGAAGTACGATCCTCGGATCCACTGGAACCTGCTTCATTCATCGGTACAATGGTATCAGCATAATCGATAATCAGGGCAATGCTCTTTTTATCGTCGATACGTACCCGAAAATATTGCTCCAAAAGTGAAAATACCCGCACCGGATCTTTAGGCATCTTGTTGGCATAATCTGTACCCATCAATGAATCACGCCCCGACAACGCCCGGTTAAAATCTTTCTTTGATTCTCCGTCCCGAAAATAAATTCCGGAGGAGCGATCATAGAAAATGACGTAGTCACGCGCTCCGAAGAATTCTTCCGATAGAAAAGATTTAAGACGTACGAAATCAGTTTGATCTTTACGCTGGAGTGAAACTAAATCATGCACATTTCCATGCAAGATGAATTGATTGATCGTGCGACTAAGATATTTTTGTGCAAATTGCTGTGCCCAACTGGGATAATGGTCAAACATACCGTTTTATTATTTAATTTGGTTTGAGTCCACTCCTTATAATAACGTTTAAATCAACAGATTTCGCCCAGCCTTCCTGCTTTTAAGCGTTGACAGAAAATATTAATCTCCTTTTACAACTGATTATTCCAACACGACCAATTTTACCGTCTCAATGCGACTGGGTGTTGCTTTACTAATGATAATCTTCTTACCGGCAATTAATAGTTCTTCATTCACTTTAGGGATACGTCCCAGTTCATTAATGATGTATCCCGCTATCGTTTCGTACTCGGTAGATTCCTCGGGCAGATCAACCTCGGGAAATTTACTGATAAGATCCTCAATCTCTACACTGCCACTGAGGATATAGGTGTTGCCGGATAGTTTTTTCAGGATTCGATCTTCCGTATCATATTCATCTTGGATATCACCGACTACTTCCTCCAAGAGATCCTCAATCGTAATCATCCCAGCCGTTCCGCCATATTCATCGATAACAATAGCCACCGAAATATTTGAGCTGCGAAATTCTGAGAGCAGATCTTTCGACTTTTGTGATGCCGGAACCAACTTTATGGGACGTACTATTTCGGATAAATTATCAGGATTGCTAAAGAGATCGTAAGCAAAGATAACCCCAATAATATCATCAATAGATTCTTGGTAAACAGGAAGCTTTGAAAAGCCTGAAGAGATAAAAAGTTTTAAGGTTTCATCAATACTGGCATTTTTTTCAACCGCAACAATATCGGTACGCGGTATCATGGACTCCTTCACGCGTTTGTTGGAAAGCTCAAGCACGTTATGCAGGATTTCGGAGTCATCCTTATCCAGATCGTGGCCGCCAGTATCACGCAGTTCCTGAAATATCAGTTCAACATCTTCTCGTCGAAATATTTTCCCTGAACGATCTACCTCCGGATTAATAAGTTTAATCACAAAATCAGAAGACTTGTCAGCTATAAAGACAAGTGGCTTAAATAACTGGTTACATATCTTTTGAGGAACGGCTATGATCTTCATCCACCAATCGGCATGTATACGAAATAATGCTTTAGGGATAATTTCACCAAAAAGCATAATCACAACCGAAGCAATCACCGTTTGTATTACTAATACCAACGCTTCGGAAGGCAGCGACCCCATCCAACTCTGATAAATCTCGGTAATGGGGCCTACTAAAAAAATAGTCATCAATGTAGCATAAACCACATTAACTATGTTATTACCCACCAACGTAGTAGTTAGAAAGGTTTCCGGTTTATGGATAAAATCATTTACCACACGACCGGTCCATGATCCTTTGCGAGATTCAATCTCCAGCTTGAGCTTATTTGAACTGACAAAAGCTATCTCTGACCCCGAAAAGAAACCGCTAAGTAGAATAGTTAATATTATAAGGAGTAGTTCAGTCAATACGGATAAAATATAGAGCTTTACCGGTCAAGTAATTTTGACCGAAGGTTGTTGAAAATGGTATTAAAAAGGTGACAAAAAGAATCAGTAATCTATTTCCCCTTAAACTCAGGCTTTCTTTTTTCGAGAAAGGCAGAGGTCCCTTCCATGCAATCTTCCGTTTCACACAGTTGCCCAAATAGATCTGCTTCTACCTGATACCCTGAATGGTGATCAGAATGATAAACCGCTTTAATGGCATTCCTGATAGCAATTGGACCATTTTTTAAAATGTTATTTAGCAACTCCTTTGAAGCTTCCACAGGTGTAGCACTCACCTCATTAACCAAGCCAAGCTGTAGTGCTTCTTTCGCCTTAACTTGCTTACCGGTTAAAATCATCTCCAAAGCACGAGCTCTACCTATTAAACTGGGAAGTCGTTGCGTACCGCCATATCCCGGGATTAATCCTAATCCAACTTCCGGCAAACCAAACACGGCATTTTCACCGGCTATGCGCAGGTGACAAGCCATGGCCAGTTCGGCCCCACCACCCAATGCATATCCGTTAACAGCAGCAATAACCGGCTTGCGGGTATCCTCAATAAGTTGAAAAATTTGCTGACCTTTTTGAGAAGCCATTCGACCGGATCGATCATCCAATTCGCGAAGCTCTTTAATATCAGCGCCAGCTACAAAAGCCTTATCGCCGGCTCCTTTTACGGTAATAGCATTGATATCCTCATCTACCTGAATAACCTTGAAAAGATCAGCAAGCTCATTTAATACGTTGTCATTTAAAGCATTTAGTTTTTTGGGGCGATTAATCGTGACTGTAGCTATGCCCTTCTCATCCGTTTCTAATGTAATAGTACTATATGATTTACTCATAAACTGAATTATTCTTTAACTCGACTTGAAGAATCAACTTCCGAGTCGACGGCTGTTTGCTGTTTTAATTCATCTTCGACATCCAAAAAATCAGAATCTAAATCAATTTCCTCAAGATCGGAGCTATAAGGTAAAATATCTCTATCTAAATCATCAATAAGCTGTGATGTTTCTTCGACTTCTTCAAGTAGGTTATCGAGTTGAAATCCAATTTCCTCTGGATTACTCATCGTCATAGATTGCTCATAAATATATCGAATGGCATCTTCTATCGTTTCAAGATGTGTTTCACAGATTAAGTACTTTTCTTTGGCCATCTCAAATTTTTTGAGACGCTTTTTCAAAATCCCCACGCGCCGGGCAGTTGTTCGTTTCAATTGTTCCGATTTCATATTCTGTATTTCGCGTTCGGCTTTTTGAACTTCCTGCTTCAAACTTTCTTCTACCGAAGTATTCATATATAACCGATAGCGCTTATGGAGATCCAACAAAGTAAGATAATTAGAAAGGAGTTCTCCAATTTTGTTGCGAATGTTTTCCAACAACCCCTGTGAACTATAAGGCAACTTATCAAAATTCTCCTTAATTAACTTGGCAAGATGCTTTAACACCAAAAAGCGTTTCTGACTTTTTTTATCAAGCTCCTGAAAAGTAGATTTTTCTTTCGCTGCAGGATTTTGTTCCCGTACTTTTTTCAACTTTATATTCTTTCGGAATCGGGGCAATCTTGGTACGATTCCCAGATACATAAGCTCAACAGCAAATGTCATCGTTAGAATCAAGCTTGAAACCAAACCCATGCCACTCATTGCAAACGCAGAAATAGCGGCAACCAGCAAGACTCCTAAATTGAGGGGATGCAAAAATGCTTCACGCGTAAAATTAATGGAGTTTTCATCACTCATAATCACTTACTCATCTTCAAGTTCATTGTCAGCTCGATCAGAAAGGGGTGTTGAATCCCTGCCAATTGTTTTATTTACCTTGATGTTATTCGCTTGTTCTTCGATCTCATTATAAAGGAGTCCCATCTCCAGTTTAACTTGCTTCAGTGTATCCTTAGCCTTGGACCTTCTAATCTCTTCATCCATTTCTTGTTCAGTAATCCTATCCTCACTTTCATCAATAAGACTATCCATTGCCAAATCAAGCCTTGCCTCGACCGAGGCCAATTTATGCTTCACCGAATAAAGAAAGTCATCGAAAGAGTTCAGCATCTCTGTTTTATCCATACTTTTGAGCGCACCAGCAATATTCTGTGTACGCTTGGCCCGCGAGGAACGCTCTTTTATTTCGCGCATTTTACGATAATGCGCCTTGTATTCTTCTTTAAGACGTTCGCGTTCACTTCTGCTGTCATTAGCCATGGCTCAAGACCATCTTTTTAAGATTTCGACTTCTCTTTATTGCCAATTGTTTTATCCTGTTGTTTCTCGGATGTTTGTTCATCAATTTCAATCTCTTTCTCACCATCAGATGCACCTATACTTTTTTCCTTTTCAGGTGCATCCACTTTACCCATTTCGGCCTTAAATTGCTCTACCAATTCATGAGCACGCAGCTTTTCAGCATTGGCCTCGATTTCCATGGTTTCAGTGTCAATACTATCCAAAGCTAATTCCATGCGGGCTTCGTTCTTTGCCGTTTTTTCATTAAGTCGATTGACCATCTCATCATGAGTCTGGTCAAGTCCTCCGGTTTCAAACTGCTCCAGCGCATCGGCAATTTTGCCCTGCCATTCAGCACGTTCACTGGCACGCATGGCTTCTTTGGCTTCCTGAATCTTGCGATCCTTCTCACGCATAAAGGCTTTTTTCACTTTCAACGCCTTCTCATAAGCCTGCTCCGCAAATTTTAACTGCTCTCTTGAGGTCGCTAAATTTTCTTTAGCCGTTTCAAGCTGCATAGCATATCCTTCGGCAATATCGTCTCTATCAGCCTGGATGGCAGATTTAATTTTTGCTGTTAAATCCTCAATCTTTTTTTCCAGCTTATTTACCTCTTTCTGGAGCATGATTTTATTCGCCTTAACGGTAGCGATATTTTCATTCATCTGCGGAATCTGATCATTAAGATCCCGGATATTCTGCTCCAGAATAAGTTTTGGATCTTCCATTGAGCTTACGAATCCACCAAACAGCGACTTGATTGCACGAACGAATCTTTTAAACATAGTATTATTTATTTTATTAGATTTTGCCCTACCCTTAGTACTTAGACTTACATTAATTGCGAGTTAACTATCCATATACTTAAATGCCGTATAGAGGCTATTAATACAAATTCCGTCAAAAGCGACCACTCATATACGACGTAAAGTAAACTTAATTAACTCAACTTTTTTATCTTCTACACAATATAGCCAAATCTTCAACAATTAATCATCTTTTGGGTTTGGATAGAGCTTACGAAAAGTATTCTAAAATGTTAGAGATAAATTAAATCCCCTACTCTCAATTTGAGTATAGAGGCTTTTTCTATTGGTATCATCATAATATTATATCCTATTCAACTTTCTATTAAAGTACTGCCAATACCTTTCACGTCTGACTTCTCAAAGACTAACTTAAATTGGGTTCCGTTTTTATTAGAAAAGTGAACTTCGCCTTCTAATTGCTGTTTTAATAGATTTATTAATGTCATACCGATAGTTGATAAATCCCCTTGCTTTACATTATCAGGTATGCCCCCTCCATTGTCTGTGATTTAAGTGAGTAATTTTCGCATTACCACAGACTGATATCGCTAAAAACCGAAACGGATCCCTTCTAAAAAACGTTTATCAACCTACATATTAACGATATGAGTAAAAGCAATTATTACCTATATGAGCATACAGATGAAAGCATCTTATTTTGAAGAATTTGGAGAGTTGGATCAAATAAAAACCGGAACTCTTGAGCGACCTGAGCCTGGTGAAGGAGAAGTGCTTGTTCGCGTGAAAGCAGCGGGGGTAAACCCTGTAGATGCAGCGGTTGCTCGGGGAATGCTTAATGAAGTTATCCCAGCGGAATTTCCAGCTGTTCCGGGTTGGGATATGGCGGGTACAATTGAAGAATGTGGTTACGCCGCCCATCGATTTCAAAAAGGAGATCAAGTTTACGCCTACGCCCGTCGCCCTACCGTACAACATGGAACCTTTGCAGAGTACATATCTATTCCTGAAAGCTATGTTGCAAAACGCCCTCAACAACTTACAATGGTAGAATCTGGAGGCATCCCTTTGGTCGGATTAACTGCCTACCAGGCCCTGTTCCAATTTGGTGATCTGCAAGAAGGACAAACATTGTTGGTATTGGGCGGTTCCGGAGGTGTTGGAACGATGGCTATTCAGCTGGCAAAAACCGTTGGAGCTAACGTTATCGGTGTAGCCAGCGAACAAAATCAAGACTATATGGAGGAACTTGGAGCCGACAAGACAATTGATTATAAGGCAGGCAATATAGGAAAAGCTGTTCAAAACGTGGCACCGGATGGAGTTGACTTTATCTTCCACTGCTCCCGAGGGAATTCACTGAATCAAAGTATTGACACCCTCAAAAGTGGTGGACAATTGATTTCTATCACTAACAGAAGTCCGGAAATTCCGGATGATATTAAATTCCAATACGTATTTGTTGAACCTAATGCCAAGCAATTAACACACATACAGCAGCTGGCTGATGATGGCCATATTAAGGTGCCGGTTTCCAAAACGTTTGATTTGGATGAGGTGGCAACAGCATTGCAAGAGATTGAGTCTTTGCATACGCAGGGTAAAACCGTGATTACCCCCTAAAAAAAATTACGCTCGAATAATAGAAATCAACCCTCTTCCTTCATTTTTTAACACCTATTCCTATGAGTTTGAAGTGTAATTAATGAGAAAATCATAAACCATATAAATATTATGAAGTATAATTTATTAGGAAATACCGGTTTACTTGTCTCAGAACTTTGCTTTGGAACTATGACCTTCGGCGGTGAAGGATATTGGGAAGCTATTGGACAACAAACTCAGGACCAAGCCGATAACCTCCTCAAAAAAGCTATTGACTCTGGTATTAATTTTATTGATACCGCCAATATTTACTCCTTTGGTCAATCGGAAGCAATATTGGGAAATAGCATTAAAAACCTGAACCTTAATCGCGAAGAGCTCGTTATTGCTACAAAAGTAAGAGGGGCAATGGGCGAAGATCCTAACAACCAGGGCCTTTCACGTTACCACATCTTTAACTCCGTAGAAAACAGCTTGGAACGCCTGCAGCTGGATCATATAGATATGCTGTATGTGCACGGCGTTGATTCGGTGATGCCTATTCGAGAAATTATGCGGGGACTCAATGATGTTGTTGAAACAGGCAAGGTGCGTTATATCGGCGTTTGCAATTGGCCGGCCTGGATGGTGATGAAAGCTCAAAGTATAGCCCGACAAGAGGGATGGCATGAATTTAAAGCCATGCAGTATTTTTATTCGCTTTCGGGACGTGATGCCGAGGATGCTTTGATACCGCTAAGCCAATCCGAACAGATGGCATTTCTTCCCTGGAGTCCGCTGGCCGGTGGCTTTCTTGCCGGAAAATATACGCGTGAGAACCAAAAAGCCGGTGATGGCTCCCGTCGTGATGAGTTTGATTTTCCTCCCATCGATAAAGAGCAGGCTTTTGATATCGTTGATGTGATGGAAGAGATAGCCGATAATCATGATGCTACGGTGGCTGAGGTTGCCCTTGCCTGGGTTCGTTTACAACAAGGGGTAACCAGTACTATTATAGGGGCAAAAAATATGAATCAGCTGACCGCTAATATTAAATCGGCAAATATTGCCCTTACGGATGATGAACTGCAAGAACTTGATGAGGTATCTTCAACTCCATCTCGATACCCATTTTGGATGGTTGATCGTCAGGATTCAAATCGTATCCCAAATACCCTTGAAGAATAGTTCAGGATAAAACTTAAAAGTACTGCAAAAGCCCGTCTTAACTGACGGGCTTTTTTATATTTACCTCCTTTCCATAGCAATAAAAGCTAACCACCTATAGAATTTTGTAGTAGGTTAACGTTCAAACCTTATTATTTGGGAACATTATTTTTAATCTACGTGATGCGTAATCAACCTCAATCATTTTGTCACATCTTGATAATTGGATCTTCAATTGATCTAAAGAACCCCAAATAGAGACTTGATTGCCAAACCAGTTATTCTAAAAAAAGCTAACGTACTCATCCTATAAATTGAACATCCTCAATTTATTAAAGGGCTAAAAGTTTTTTTATCCCCATGAAAACCACTATGTTAGCCGTGCCCAAAAGATGGCTATATGCGCCATAAATGGCTTTTTCTGATTTTTAGACTAACAGAATATTTCAACTAATCTACTGTAAGTCTACCATCACCTGTTTTTAACATTCCCACCTCTACGGGGCTAGTCAACAAAAAAGTTTAGTATTTCCTACAAATAGAACCTCACACGTATAAACCAATAACAAGAGTATATGAAAGAATTTTTCGCAAATTTCTTTGACAAATATGGTCTATCATTCATTATGGTAGCCAGTTATTTTGGCTCAGGATCAATTTTCATCGCCAGTCAAGCCGGCGTAGAATACGGTTATGTTCTCATATGGGCAGTTATTGGAGCTGTATTATTAGGCTTTATGGCACAGGATATGAGTGCCCGACTGGGTATCTTTGGAGATACGCTGATGTCATTCATCCGCCAAAAGCTGGGGAAAAAGGGTGCGCTGACCATAGCACTTTTTCTATCTGTCGGATGTATTGCATGGACCTTAGGCTTAACAGCAGCCGTGGGAAAAAGTTTTGAAATTCTTTCCGGTGGAGCTGTGACCTGGCAACCGCTTGCCATCGTCACCGGCATCTGTGCCATATTGGTAGGCATACTCAACTACTCCTATGTTGAGAAAGTAATGACCACCATGATGTTCTTACTGCTGATTCTTTACTTGGTAGTGGCCGGAGCCAGTCAGCCCTCATTAGTTGATACAATGGCCGGCTTTATTCCATCCATTCCTGATACCGGAGCCATGGTAATGGGAGCTGCCATACTGGGAACAACAGCCTTATGGCCCAACTTCTTTCTGGAATCCATCTTGGTAAAACAGAAAGGATGGAACTCCCAAAAGCATGTTAAGATGATGCGTACTGACCTCAGCATTGGCTATACCGTAGGCGGTCTTATTACACTGGCAATTATCATTGTCGCTGCCGCCGTACTTCGTCCAGCAGGATATACTGAACTTTCTTCATTTATAGCACCGGGCGAAGCCCTTGAAATTGTACTCGGCCAATGGGCGATGATCGTTTTTCTTGTTGGCGTTATTGCTGCAGCCTTTAATAGTATTGTACCCATTATGTGGACCATTCCCTTTATGATTCTTGAGGCACTCGATATCGATCACAAAGAAGGGAGCAGCAAAACATTTAAAATGATTTTTGCGGGGTCTATTGTAATTGGTATGTTTTCGCCACTCGTTTCTGAAATTACAGGGCTAAGCGTTGTTGAAATGGTGACGCTATTCCCTGCTTATAATGGCGTCTTCGGACTTCCTATCACAGCTACACTACTGTTCTGGGCAGTAAATGACAAAAATTTAATGGGGACTAAAACCAACAACTGGCGATTAAATATTGTCAATATCGTATTAGTACTCTTTTCAATATATATAGCTATTAATTCGGGTCAGGGAGTGCTTGAAGCTATCTTTGGCGGAATGCTTTCATAACAGTTTTACATTTAATGAGTCTACTCACAACATTTTTTATTGGGGGCACCTCTGTTAGCATCACCATACTTGTTTTGCTCATCGTCATTGCCCTCATTGGCGGGATCTGCATTACCACCATTGGACCCGGCGGCATTTTTGTGACCATTGCCCTTTTTGTCTTACTCCCACTTGAGCCCGGTACCGTAGCAGGCACTGCAAGTGCCATGTTTATTGCAACCGGAATTTTAGGAAGTCTGGGATATCTCAGATCAGGCCAGTTAAAAGGAAAGGTTGCCTTTAAAGCAGCAATGGTACTCAGCTTGACATCGGTAGCCGGGGCTTATGCCGGATCAGAAATCAATAAGCTTTTAGATACCGCAAGTTTTGCTGTCATTCTGGGACTTTTTGTCTTTATAACCGGACTCATCATTCTCTATCGTCAATACAACGAACTTGCCCCCGATAAACGCTTAGATATAGACAGCCCAAAAGGACTCATTTGGATGGGGACAGTAGGCGTTGCTGTAGGATTGCCCGGTGGATTGTTAGGTGTAGGCGGTCCTGTGTTAGCCGTACCTTTGCTTGTAGTTTTAGGAGCTCCCATGCTTCTTTCAGTTGCCTTAGCGCAGGTACAATCCATTTTTATTTCCGGGATGGCCACCGTAGGATATACGCTGCAGGGAGCCATAGACTGGACATTAGCCGGAATTTTGGTCGTTCCACTGTTAATCGGCACGGCTGCAGGCTGGTATATTGCTCAACGCATCCAAGTTAAAAGACTTAAAGTTGCTTTAGCACTTGTGTTGGTAGCGTTGGGTATTTACCTAATTAGCGGCGGTGCAACGCCCGGAGGCTAATTCTTATTAATCTCCTGTGGGATGAATGCCCTCACGGTCTACGCGACGCGTTATCATCTTAATGCTTTCAGGCTGTTCATTCTTGATTGTAAAAGCATCCGCCAAATAATTTTTTGAGGGTTCAATCAAGTTCTCATCATTCATGTAGCCGGTTACGATCGGCTGACCTTTTTCAACCTTTGATCCAATTTTGTGATGTAACTCAATTCCCGCTACCGGATCAATATCATCATCCTTCTTCTTCCGTCCGGCTCCCAACTCTAACGATGCCATCCCGATACCATAGGCATCGATTTCGGTAATATAACCCGATTGAGGAGCTTTATACTCAAACGAATATTCAGCGTGATCATACGCTGAAAAATCTTTCAACACGCTTGCATCGCCGCCCTGTTCTTCGGTAAGCTCCAGCCATTTATCAAAAGCCTGGCCATTTCCTACTGCTTTATGGCTCATCTGAATGCCCTCTTCTACCGTTTTGGCCATACCGCCCAGCATAATCATTGTACCGGCCAGCATATGGGTGACCTCCATTACGTCATCGGGACCATCCCCTTGCAAGCTCTCCATCGATTCTTCGACTTCAAGCCAGTTGCCAACCTTATACCCCAAAGGCTGATTCATATTGGTCAGGTAGGCCACCGTTTCTATTCCAAAATCTTCTCCTATCGCAACCAAAGTTTCGGCAAGCTTCTGAGCATCTTCATGCGTTTTCATAAAAGCTCCGGAACCAAACTTTACATCCAGAACCAAAGCATCAATACCTTCGGCTAATTTCTTACTCATGATACTTCCTGCTATTAACGGGATAGATTCTACCGTGGCCGTTACATCACGCAGGGCATACAATCGCTTATCGGCCGGAGCTACTTCTTCGGTCTGTCCCGCCATCACCATGCCACACTTGGCTAAAATCTCTTGATATCGCTCCAGCGTCATATCTACATTAAAGCCCGGTATGGATTCCATTTTATCGAGCGTACCTCCGGTGTGTCCTAATCCGCGACCGGAGATCATTGGTACCGGAACATCGTAGCTGGCAACAATAGGAGCCAAAATAAGTGAAAGCTTATCTCCCACGCCCCCTGTTGAATGTTTATCCACTTTTGTACCAGCGATATCACTTAAATCAAGTACACGCCCCGAATGCAGCATAGAATGAGTCAAAGCCGAAGCTTCATCCTCATCCATACCATTTAAAAAAGAAGCCATTAAAAAGGCACTCATTTGATAATCAGGAACTTCATCTTTTGTATATTCATCAATTAGATACGAAATTTCATCTCTGGTCAGTGGATTTCCATCTCTTTTTTTACGAATTAAGGAAACAATATTATACCCTTTAGTACTCATAAAAGAATGCTGTTAAATTAATTTCTTTAGATCAAATCTCTGATGATCAACGTTTTAGCCGATCAATATCTATATAAAATACACTCTTATCTACCTGAAAGTGTAAACTTACAACTTTTTGACCCTGCTCAAGGTTTTCCCCCCAAGGTTGAACAAGCAGATGCCATGCTTATTCGCACGGTGATCCCCATAAACAAACAGACGCTGCCAAATATTCCAAACCAATTAACATTTATCGGAACCGGATCTTCAGGAACTGACCATGTGGATTTACAATATCTTGCTGACCAGAGTATCCACTTTGCAGATGCCGCAGGCTGCAATGCCCGATCGGTCGCAGAATATGTTGCCACAGGACTCCTGTGTTGGTCAGAAAAACGGAACCAGGATTTATCAGACCTTTCGGTCGGCATTATTGGCGTTGGGCATGCGGGCACACATGTGGTCAATATCCTAAAAAAAATGGGATTACAAATAGTGCACTACGACCCGCCCCGTGAACAACGCGAAGCTGACTTTACCTCAGCCACACTGGATGAAGTACTGGCTTGTGATATTTTGTCCTTTCATACTCCACTCACCAAAAAAGGACCTCATCCTACCTTTCACTGGTTAGATAAGACAAAGCTGGCAGATACTACTTTTAACTTGATTATAAATGCAGCTCGCGGGGGCGTAGTGGATGAGAGTGCATTACTTAACGCCATGAAACAGGGCAAAATACGAGATATTATTATTGATGTCTGGGAGAATGAACCTGACATAAATCTACGCACTGCACAACAAACATTTATAAAAACGCCCCATATCGCCGGTTATTCGGTGCAGTCCAAGCAAAATGCTTCAAAATTTATTGCCGATGCATTAATTGATCATTTTAATTTAAAACGCCCTCACTCAACAAATGAACCTACAAAAAAAGTTTTTGAAAAAGATGTGAATGAATTTGAATCACTAAGTTCACTGCTGGAGGAGCTTCATCCTATTGAAGAATATGAAAAGCGATTATCCCATATTTTAAAAGAGAACCCAGACAACCGGGGAGAGTTTTTCAACAAGTTACGGGCAGAATTTCCATTGCGACAGCAGTTTACGCATATAAAACTACCTGCCTCGTATTTTAAACGTTACCCTATTCTTAGGGTACTGGGATTTTCCGAAATTAATTAACCCCAAAAAGCTGAAGGGCATTTTCATCAGTGACGGACTCTACTTTTTGGAGTGACATATCCATCACTTCGGCCAAACGCTCTGCGGTATATGTAACGAAGGCCGGCTCGTTTCGCTTTCCCCGCTTGGGATGTGGTGCAAGGTACGGAGCGTCGGTTTCAAGTATCATGTGCTCAATGGGCAGCTGGGCTACCGCCTGATCAACATTGGCATTGCGAAAGGTGAAAATGCCACCGATTCCCAGTTCCAATCCTAAATCCAATGCCCGTTTTCCTTCTTCTACGCTACCGGTAAAAGAATGCCAAACTCCGGACAGACGTCCATCTTGTTCTTGCTCAATAACATCCAGCAGATCAGTAGTACTATCACGATTATGCAGAACTATCGGCTTCTGCACGGCTTTTGCCACGCGGCAATGCATCCGAAGACTTTCTTGTTGCTCGGTTTTATAATCTTCACTCCAATAATAATCCAACCCAGTTTCACCCACCGCAACAAAATCATCTCGGCTGCAAAGTTCTAACAACGTATCTTTGTTGGTGCCCTTGCCTTCATTAATACTGGTGGGATGAATACCCGCCATTTTATGAAAAGCGATATCTGGATATTCAAACTGATCCATTTTCGGCAGTGAGTTGAGATCGATGGCGGGCAGAAAAATATGTGATACACCAGCTTCACTCGCTCGTTTTAAAACCGCATCAATATCATTTTCAAACTGATCGAGATAGAGGTGACAATGCGTATCAATCACGATTGTTGAAGGGCTGAATCAGTGTGGAAAGTGACAAGTCGTTCCATGGGATTTTTCACAAAAAGTCCCGGTTTGAGATTGTACTTAGCCAGAATCTCTTTTATCAGATCCTGATGAGCAAAAGCCACAGAGCCAATAAAACGTACTTCGTAATCGGTTGCATTGGTGTAATTCAATAAGATACGTGAGATAAAGCTTTCAAATCCCTCGTATAGTATTTCTTTCACAAAAGGATGATCAGCATGTTCACCTAAAAAAGCACCATATGAAGCTATGAATCTACTTTTTTGGTCTCCGTCATACAATCCTTTTGTAATATGATCGAGCGACATATTATAATTTTGCTCAAGGTCTTGCTTTAGATCATCGGGGATTTCAAAACGGAAATATTTATTAATCAGCTTCTTGCCGAAATATCCGGCACTCCCCTCATCCCCCAAGATAAATGCCAGTGAAGGAATATGTTCAACAACCTTTTCACCGTCGTATAAACACGAATTGGAACCGGTTCCAAGAATGCAAGCAATACCGGGCTCATTCCAGAAACAAGCGCGTGCGGCTCCGAACAAATCGTGGTAAACATGATTTTCAGCATCAATAAAACAAGACTCAAGCGCCTCTAAAACTAATTGGTCTTTTCCTTCACTGTCGCAGCCTGCACCATAAAAGAAAACCTTCTGAATGGGCTCACTGAGCTTGGGTAACAAGTCTTGATTAATAACTTTTTTGATACTATCGGTAGAATGGTAGTAGGGATTTAATCCCTCGGTAAAAAAAGTTTGGGTATTTTCATTTACCAGACACCATTCGGTTTTAGTAGCCCCACTATCAGCAATTAGAATACTCATCATCAAATTTCTTTTATTAATTTCGCGCTAAATCTAAGCAATTTAACCTTCATACAACAACTCTGATCCAAGATAGAGACTAACGCAAATTCTACCTATTATTAGCTGCGGTCTAAATGTATAAAAATACTTTTTCGGGATGAAACTTACCTATAGCAACTATCTTAAAATTGATGAACTTCTGGAACTGCAGCAGCTACAATCTGATCCGGAAGAACATGATGAGATGCTTTTTATAATTATCCACCAAACCTATGAGCTCTGGTTTAAGCAAATTCTACACGAAATGGAAAAGCTTCGTGAGGATCTAAAAGCCGGAAAAACCTGGGCAGCTGTTAAAACAATGAAACGTGTTTTAACCATTCTAAAAACGATGGTTGCCCAAATTGATATCCTGGAAACGATGACTCCACTGGAGTTTGAGAGCTTCCGTGGATTTTTGGATGAGGCCAGCGGATTCCAATCAGTGCAATTTCGTGAGGTTGAAATTATATGTGGACATCGATCCGAGCATATTCTTAAAGTTCACGAAAATCAGCCGCAATATGTTGATCGCATGAAAGAACGAATGGCTGAATCTACGCTTTGGGAGTGTTTTTGTGAATTTCTCCAGACAAAAGGATACAAAGTCAAAATGCCGGAGCGGAAACACAACAATGGGTTGCTCCATGATCCATCGGAAAAAAACCAAGAAATTTTACTCGATATCATGAACAACGATCAAGAAACGGCTATGCTCTGCGAGTTGTTTGTGGACTTTGATGAGGGTATGCAGGAATGGCGCTATCGCCACGTAAAAATGGTGGAACGAACGATTGGCAATAAAATGGGTACCGGTGGATCGAGTGGCGTTGATTATCTTCGCAAAACGCTGCACCAGCGAATCTTCCCGGATCTGTGGGAAATACGATCAGACATATAACCGAATAGCACATATATTTTGCTTCCATGGCTCACAATATAGATCAACTTGCTCAAAAACTTGCACCACATTATTCCCATTTTGATGTTAGCAACAGGCTTCTCTTTACTGGTCATTCGCACCAAGCTTGGCCCAACGTAGCCAGAGAAGGTCTACAGGAATCATTTGATTTAGCAGCATCTGATGTTGACAAAAAATGGAATGCGGCATTTAGTAAAGTTGAAAAGCTTCGCAGTTATTTGCGCAACTTTTACGATGATCCCAACGGGTTGTATTGTTTGGGCCAAAATACACATCAGCTTCTTGTTTCGTGGCTTTCCAGCTTTGATCTGCGGGAAAATCCGAAAATTATTACCACCGACAGTGAGTTTCATTCAATGGCGAGACAGCTGAAAAGACTTAAAGAAGAAGGACTTCAGGTCGCTTATGTTAATGGCCATGTTGATGACATAACCGAACAGATTAAAAGCCAGATGGATGAGAAGGTATCGGCTGTAATGCTGTCGCGTGTTTATTTTAACAGTGGCATTATTAATCAACATATTACCGAGATAGCTGAGCTCACTCGTTCGCATAACGTTCCACTTATCATTGATGATTATCACGGGACAAACGTCGTACCGCTTTCGCTTACCAACAAAAATCTTGCTGATTGTTATGTTCTAATTGGCGGATATAAATACTTGCAGTGGGGCGAAGGGAACTGCTTTTTGCGGTACCCCAACGACTGTAACTTGCGTCCGGCCGTCACAGGCTGGTTTGCTTCTTTTAGCAAGCTCGACGCATCAAAAGACAAAAAGAAAGTCTCTTATGAAGATCCTAACCAACGTTTTGCAAGCGGAACATTTGATCCCACATCGCAATTCAGAGCAGCTAAAGTTGTTGATTTCTTTGAAACCATGGGATTAACCCCTCATGTTCTTCATAAACAATACCAATCACAAATATCCCTATTACACGATGAGTTTTTGAAGCGGGATTTTAATTCCGAAGTAATCACCTTAAGCCACCAGCGTGCCGTTGAAGAAATAGGTGGATTCTTAGCATTACGATCGCCTTTTGCTCGAGCAATCCAAGCTAAACTAATGGAAAAGGGCGTTTTTACGGATGCACGCGGAGACATTTTGCGTTTTGGCGTGGCTCCTTACATTACGACTCAACAAATTGTTCAAGCAATGGATGAATTAGACAATGTGGTATCCCATATCAATCCATAATGTAAGGATTCCCGATCTTAACGATCTTACTTGGTAGGCTGTGACTAAAAACACAATAGTATTTCAAAAAGATATACTGACACTACGTTGTCATTATTATTTAATATATTGCCCCTGAAAACTCAAAAACCTAATTACTCTTTCATTTATGTCTGAAAACAAAGATCGCGAAAAGGCACTGGAAATGGCCATCGGCCAAATTGAAAAACAGCACGGCAAAGGGACTATCATGCGGCTTGGGGATGAAGCTACTCAAGATGTTCCCAGCATTTCTACCGGTTCCCTCATGGTAGATTATGCATTAGGAGTAGGCGGCGTTCCCCGCGGGCGCGTTACAGAAATTTACGGCCCCGAAGCCAGTGGTAAAACAACGTTGGCTCTCCATGTTATTGCTGAAGCACAAAAAGCTGGCGGCTATGCTGCTTTTGTTGATGCCGAGCACGCTTTTGACCCTCGTTATGCCAAAAATCTGGGAATTAATACGGATGAACTGCTTGTATCACAACCTGATAGCGGTGAACAAGCCCTTGAGATTACAGAAACTCTTATCCGTTCCGCAGCTCTTGACGTCATTGTTGTAGATTCTGTAGCTGCTCTTGTCCCCCGTGCAGAACTTGAAGGCGAAATGGGAGACTCACACATGGGTTTACAGGCCCGACTGATGTCTCAGGCCATGCGTAAAATTACCGGTATTATCAACAAAACACGCACATCGGTCATTTTCATTAATCAAATTCGTGAAAAGATCGGCGTTATGTTCGGTAATCCTGAAACGACTTCCGGCGGGCGTGCCCTGAAATTCTATTCTTCGGTTCGTCTTGACATTCGTCGCATTGGCTCGCTAAAAAAAGGCGACGACATGGTTGGGAATCGTACTAAAGTTAAAGTTGTCAAAAACAAAGTAGCTCCCCCTTTTAAAGAGGTTGAATTCAATATTATTTATGGCAAAGGAATTTCACGTATGGCCGAAATCCTCGATATGGCTGTTGAATTTGATATCATCGAAAAACGGGGAAGCTGGTACCGTTACGGTGGTGAGCCTATTGGCCAGGGAACCGACAATGCCATCGAATTCCTTGAATCTGATCCCGAACTTACTGAAAAGATTGAAAAGCAAGTTCGAGAGCAGATGAATCCTACCGAAGAGAATGAAAAAGCGGAAGAAAATGGGCAGGAAAAATCCGAAGAGGAAGATGCTGACAGCGACGATTAGTGATGCCTGATGAATCAGACCAGCAATTACCCGGGGCAATAAGCTCCATCAGCGTTCAAAAAAAGAATAAGGAGCGCTATTCTATCTTTATTGATGAGGAGTTTCTGATCGGTGTTTCCGAACAGACACTCCTCAAATTTAATCTGGCCAAGGGGGACACTGTAACGCATGCATTGCTCAGAAAAATTGAGCGTGAAGAAGGGCGATTTGCGGTAAAATCGTATCTGATGAAGCGGTTGGGTAGCCGGGACCATTCCCGAAAAGAACTGTTTACCAAAGCCATCCGCAAAGAGTATCCCCAAAATATTATCGAAAACGTGCTCGATGAATTGGAAGAGAAAGGCTATTTAAATGATGTTGCCTTTGCCGAAAAATTCACGAAAGATAAAAGTCATCTAAATAAATGGGGGCCTAATAAAATAAAGGCCCATCTGTATAAAAAGGGGATTTCGGGTGACGTTGCAGAACAGAGCATTCAAAAAGTATTTGAGGATAAAAATTTAAAGGAGCTTTTTTTACATTTGGTTTTAAAACGAAAAAGACGCTTTTTGAGAGAAGAAAATCCCTATAAAAGAAAGAAAAAGGTAGTTGATCATCTGGCCAGAAAGGGATATCGAGCCTCAAATATCTATACTCATATAGATGAGCTAATGAAAGCTATTGAGCAATGAAAAACATCACCCTTGAACGCGTTATTAAATCGGTGCTGGGACTTGCAGGGATTGCCGTAGTCGGCTACCTGCTGTTACGTTATAGCACTCTCGTAGGATACGCGATTATTGCTATGATATTTAGCTATATCCTTGACCCGCTGGTAAACCGGATGCAGTCGGCCGGCATGAATAGAACCTTTTCTATTACGCTCACATTAAGCTCACTGGTTCTTATTCTTGTTTGGATTTCGACCAATGTTATCCCCATTGTTGCAAACCAGATGGTAGAGCTGGCCAGCCAACTTAGCTTCCAAAACATCCAATCAATCACGCAAAAGATTGATACTCAGCTAACTCAAAAATTTACTTTTCTTCCCGAAGGAATTCTAAGTTCTAACTTGGCGACTGTTCTCCAGGAGCTTTTCGATGTGGGGGAAATTCCTTCTGCACTGAGCAACATCATCGGTATTTTTACAAATATTTTTTCCGCCGCACTCATTATTCCTTTTGCCACGTTTTTCTTCCTGAAAGACGGTACTAAAATCCGTCGCGATATACTGAAATTAGTCCCCAATAAATATTTTGAAACTACACTTAGCCTTATTGACAAAATTGAAAGTCGATTAGGCCTCTATTTCAGAAGCGTAATGTTACAAAGTCTCATTATCGCTTTAGCTTCTTGGATAGGACTTAGCATGGTAGGTCTGAACAATGCCCTTTCGGTAGGTATTGCTGTCGGCATTGCCAATACAATCCCCTATTTTGGACCTATCATCGGATACATACTATCAATAGTGGTATCCATTATTGAAGTAGGAAATTTCTCCCTTGTACTGCCTTGCGTACTGGCCATTCTTGGCGTACAAATCCTCGATAATGTTGTACTCCAACCCATCATCTTTTCTCGATCAGCTGATATGCATCCGGTAGCCATTTTATTCATCATCATGATTGGTGCCGAAACTGCCGGAATTCTCGGCATGTTAGTTGCTATTCCTATCGCTACTATCATTAAGATTACTTTTAACCAGATTAGCTGGAGCTTTAATAATTATTACGTTTTTAGAGTAGGTAATTCTCCAGAAGCAGAATAAGCAATTTCAAATCGACTCTTAATCTGTCTGCTTTTTTATTTATCTTTGCAGAAAATTGATAACCATTTATTGGCCCCACTGTCTTGATCAACATTGTTGTCTTTGCCTCGGGATCGGGCACAAATTTTCAAGCTATCATTGATGCTGTCGAAAGCGGCCAGATTAATGGCCGTATCACTGGCCTTATCACAAATAAAAAAGAAATACAAGCCATTGATCGTGCTCAAAAACACAACATTGCTCACAAGTATTTAACCCCTTCTAACTTTTCATCCCATTCGAATTATGTTACAACATTGCTCAATCAACTTGAGGAATGGGACACCCAGCTCATTGCCCTGGCCGGTTATATGATCAAAGTTCCACCACAAATAATTGAAACATACAAAAATCGCATTGTCAACATTCATCCTTCTTTACTGCCGAAATACGGAGGAAAAGGATTTTATGGGATGAATGTCCATCGGGCTGTTATCAATAATGAAGAGCCGGAATCGGGCTGTACGGTTCATCTCGTTACGGAAGAATATGACCAAGGCCCCATCTTGGGACAACGTAAGGTACCGGTAAAACCATCGGACGATCCCGAAACACTGGCCCAACGAATTTTAAAAGAAGAGCACAAATTATTTCCCGAAGTAATTGCAAAATTAGCTAATCAACTTAACAAGAAATCCAACGCTTAATTTTACTTTTCAATCGTGTCATTACAACCCCTTGACTCTCTCCCCACTACCCCGTTAAAAATAAATAGAGCACTAATTTCCGTTTCTGATAAAACCGGCATTGTTGATCTTGCCCGTCAACTCCACAACGCTGATGTGGAAATTATTTCTACCGGAGGAACTGCCCAGAAAATACGTGAAGCTGACATTCCCGTGACCGACGTCAGTGATCTTACAGAATTTGAAGAATGCCTCGACGGTCGCGTTAAAACGCTTCATCCCTTAATTCACGGCGGCATCCTGGGACGCACCAGCCACCAACCTGATGTGGATGAGATGGAGCGGCTCAATATTGAACCTATCGAGCTTGTCGTCTCCAATTTATATCCTTTTGAAGAAACCGTTGCTAAATCCGATTGTACCCCCGCTATTGCAACCGAGAATATTGATATCGGCGGACCAACAATGATTCGTGCAGCGGCTAAAAACTTTGCTCATGTCTGCGTCTTAACATCCCCCAACCAATACCAAGAGTTCGCGAAGGGATTCAAAAAGCTATCCGAAATATCATTCAAGAAACGCCAAAAATGGGCTAGAACAGCTTTTAACCATACAGCCCGTTATGATACTGCCATTGCCAACTATTTTAATCATCTGGATAAAAATAATGAGGAGTTACCGCAACAGCTAAATATCTCATTGCCGAAATCACAAGCACTTCGATATGGAGAAAACCCGCATCAAAAAGCTGCTGTATATGGCGAACAGTCTCAATATATCGACTGTTTCCATGGCAAAGAGCTCAGTTATAATAATTTTACTGATGTCGATGCGGCCCTTAACCTTATAGCAGATTTTCAAAATGATAATGCCACCTGTGCCATATTTAAACACACGGTTCCGTGTGGCGTAGCGACCGCAGCAACGTTAGATACAGCCTGGGATAAAGCTTTTGCTACCGATACCATGTCTCCTTTCGGCGGTGTTGTCGTAGTCAATAAAGAACTGGATATCAATACGGCTCAAAAGATTGATGAAATTTTTACTGAAATTATCATTGCCCCATCCTACAGCGATGAGGCGTTAGCGTTGCTTCAACAAAAGAAGAATAGAAGACTCATCCGCATCAAAAAACTTCCGAGTACTGACCAAAACCTTAAGTTTAGATCGATCTTTGGAGGAGCCTTAAGTCAAGAAGCGGATGTAAAAACCATCACACAAGAACAATTAAAAACGGTAACCAAAAGAGAACCGACCAAAAAAGAACTAAAAGATCTCCTCTTCGCCTGGAAAGTTGTGAAACATGTTAAGTCAAATGCCATTGTATATGCAAGGGATGGTCAGACAATTGGTATTGGCACGGGACAGACGAGTCGTGTTGAAGCATCAGAAATTGCTATTGCCAAAGCTCAACAAGAAGGCCTTTCACTGGAAGGTACAGCTATTGCATCAGATGCTTTTTTCCCTTTTGCCGATGGTGTGGAAGCCGCAGCCAAAGCAGGCGCTACCTGCGTTGTACAGCCAGGTGGAAGCATCCGTGACGAAGAAGTAATTGAAGCTGCTGACAAACGGGATCTGGCTATGGTTTTTACCGGAAACAGACATTTTAGACACTAAATTAATCAACAATTTGGTTTTTACTTTTAATCCTGATTAATTCGCAAATAGACTTACAAAATTGTATTTTCATTCTTTGAAATTATTCAGGCGATCAACTTGATTACAATTAGCTCATCTACACTACATAATCATGGATAAACACGCATCTAAAAAGAAGAAAGATCAGCAAAAAGCAGGCTGGTTTGATTGGCTCTATACCGACATAGCTATTGACCTCGGAACCGCTAACACACTCATCTACTCAAGAGGCGAAGGTATTGTACTCAATGAGCCATCTATTGTAGCACTTAACTCCCAAAATGAGCCCGTAGCAACAGGTCACGAAGCACGGTTAATGCACGAGAAAACCCACAAAAATATTCGTACCGTTCGGCCCCTCCGCGATGGGGTAATTGCCGACTTTGAAGTAGCCGAACAAATGATCCGTGGAATGATCGACAAGGTTAAAATGAAGTGGTATTCCAGCACGCGTCAGATGGTGGTTTGTGTGCCCAGCGGCATTACCGAGGTAGAGCGCAGAGCCGTTCGCGATAGCGCCGAACATGCGGGAGCTAAACAAGTACACTTGGTTGATGAACCGATGGCAGCAGCCATTGGTATTGGACTTAATGTCCATGAGCCTATCGGTAATATGATTGTGGATATCGGCGGCGGTACTACTGAAATTGCCGTCATCGCCCTTTCAGGCATTGTTTACGCCCAATCTGTTCGCCTGGGTGGTGATGAACTGAATGATGATATCATCAACTACTTCCGGCGCAATCATAATTTATTAATCGGTGAACGTACAGCCGAAAAGATCAAGTGTGAAATTGGTTCTGCAGCTCCGTTGGATGAGGAACTGGATATGGAAACCAAGGGACGAGATTTAGTAAACGGTGTTCCCAGGATTCGTCATGTTTCTTCAAAAGACGTTCGGGAAGCGATTTCTGAGTCGGTTAATACTATTGTAGAATCTATCACTAAATCGCTTGAGCAAACGCCGCCCGAACTTTCAGCTGATATCCTAGATCGTGGTATCATGCTCACCGGTGGAGGTGCCAAACTCAAAAACCTGGACAAGCTGATCATCGAAACAACAGATCTTCCTGTTCATATCGCCGAGGACCCCCTGACAGCTGTTGTGCGCGGAACGGGAGCGATTCTTGAAGATATTGAATATTACAGAACTGTCATTTCTTAAACCCAGAAAAGGTGAATGCGATTCAAACTTCCCAGCATAGCTGATGCTAAAGATCATATAATCACAGCGCTCGTTCTGATTACAGCGGTAGCGCTGATGATCGGACGATATCAAGGTGGGCTAAATAACCTCCGTAAAGCATCAATAACCGTTTTCAGCTACTTGGAAGAACCGCTTTCAAATGTTCGAGTATACCGGCAAGCACTAAAAACGAATACCTATCTTCGCAAACAGAACGTATTACTGTTAGATGAACTAAGTCGTCTCAGAGCAGCAGGACAGCGAAACGAACAGCTCCGAGAGTTGCTGCAGTTTAGCAGTGAGAGTAATTTAAGCTTGTATCCCGTTCAAATAGTGGGCAAAGAACTTAACCAAGTTACTAATTCTCTCACCGTTGATGCCGGACGAGAAGAAGGAATTACCAATGGAATGCCCATGGTTTCATCGGAAGGGCTTGTCGGGAAAGTGATCCTAACAGCGAACGGTTATTCACAGGTCATGCCATATTTTAATACATTGTTTCGGGTAAGTGCCAAACTCCAGCAATCCAACGCCTATGGCATTGTTTCCTGGGATGGTGAAAGTAAACAGGAACTACAACTTAACTATGTTCCTCAAACTACGGATATCGACACCGGCGAAGTGGTAGTTACATCTGGATATAGTAATCAATTCCCCCCTGATATACCTATCGGTAAGGTACTCCGAACCGAACCACAGGAAGGCAAAGAAACCCAAAGCGTGTATATTGAACCTTTTGTAAACCTTTTTGAAATAGCTGAAGGCTTTATTGTGAAATTTGAACCAGATACCACTATCCAGAAACTAAATGAAGATTATCAAAATCTTTTGCAATGAATCCTGAACGTTTTAAAAATTTTGGCATCGGGTTTGGCTTCCTCTTGATACAAGTGATGCTTTTTCGGCATCTCAAAATAATGCAAGTTCAACCAGATCTGCTGCTTATTTTCTTAGTGTGGTATATGGCGCGTAAAGATCGAACCGCAGCTTTACTCATGGCAGCCGGGTTAGGATTTTTGCAGGATGCTATGCTCGATTTGTGGGGACTAAATATGTTTTCCAAAACGTTATTGGTATTCATGAGCTACAACTTTATCCCAAGAGGATCAAAAAAACAGTTACTCCTGGGACAGGTATTTCTAACTATTGCTATTGCCGCCCTTATTCATAATCTCATATTTCTGGGGCTTAATGCCGCTCTTCAGAATTATACAGGAGAGCTTTATTTCTGGCGATATCTTGTTGGAAGTAGCCTATATACGGCCTTTGTAGCAAGTTTTTTACAGTTATTTAGAACTAATTAAGCTAACATAATGCAATACCGAAGAAAGATACGTGCCAAGATCTCCCTGCGGGTACTACAGGTATGCATTATTATTTTAGGGCTCATTATTTTAGGTCGATTATTCCAACTTCAAATTCTCGACTACGATACCTATAACCCACTCAGCCGGAAAAACTCACTTCGGCAAGAGGTTATAAATCCAGCCCGGGGTTTAATTTACGATCGCAATGGTAACCTCATTGTCAATAATGAACCAATCTACACCATCACCGTAACTCCGGCCAGTTACGACCCCAAAAACACCCCCATTCTTGCTGAACTTATGGACGTGCCTGTCGAAGAGGTCGAAAAAAGAGTGCAGGAAGCCCGAGCCTATTCCTACTATCGATCATCCCGTATTTTTACTGAAATCGATTTTGAAACATTTTCTATCTTACAAGAAAGTATTTGGCAACTTCCAGGCGTAGGCCATCAAATTGAAAGTAAACGCGATTATCCCATAGACAGCCTGCAGGCTTCTCACATTTTGGGTTATTTACGTGAAGTTTCCAAAGAAGAATATCTGAAGACACAAAATTATCATCTCGGTGATAAAACGGGGAAAAGTGGCCTGGAAATGGCCTATGAAGAACAATTGCGTGGCACACTCGGTACCAAATACATAAAAATTAATGCGATGGGACAAAATCTGGGATCGTATCAAGATGGGGCAATTGATGAGAGTCCAAAGAAAGGATCGGATTTATATACGACCATTGATACTGAACTGCAACTGTTGGCCGAAGATCTCATGCAAGGTAAACGAGGGGCCGTAGTAGCATTAAATCCAGATAATGGAGGAGTGTTAAGCCTGGTAAGTGCTCCGGAATATGATATTCGAAAACTCTCAGGCCGGCTCGACAAAGCCTATTGGGATAGTATAAACGCAGATACTACCAATCCCTTGTATAATCGTGCCGTATCAGGCAAACAACCACCCGGTTCTACCTTTAAACCGCTTATGGCCTTAATGGGATTGGAGCTTGGTATTATTACTTCGGAAACAGAAATTAAAAATCCAGGCTATTACTCTCGCGGACGTCGATATAACGACTTGGCCGATCCCGGTAAATATGATGTTGGCAAAGCCCTCCAAGAATCCAGCAATACTTTTTTCTTTTGGCTCATGGATAAAATTGCCACCCAAAAGGGACTCAACAAATGGCACGAATTAGCCACTTCATTTGGTTTGGGGCAGTATAACAATATAGACATTCCCAACGAAGTATCCGGTACTATTCCCGACAGTACCTTTTTAAATCGCGTGCTGGGTGAAGGCAAATGGGGGATTGGCGACCAGCTTAGCCTGGGCGTTGGGCAGGGCTTTGTAGCCGTTTCTCCACTACAAATGGCTTTAGTAGCTGCCCAAATTGGCAACGGGGGATATAAGATCCAACCTCATTTTGTTAGTGCCATGAAACAAAATGATGGCACTATGATGTTAACCAATCCCAAAAAAGAAAAAATTGACTGGGTCGATTCGGATGAGATACAAGTAGTTAAAAATGGCATGCGTAGAGTCGTTACCGATGGCAGTGGTCGGTACTATGCAGATCTGGATAGTATACAAGTAGCCGGAAAAACAGGTACTGCCCAAAATCCACATGGTCAAGATCATGGCTGGTTTATTAGCTTTGCCCCAATGGATAACCCTAAAATAGCCGTTGCTGTTCTTGTTGAAAACGGCGGCTATGGATCCATTTCTGCTGTTCCGATCGCCTCACTCCTTATTGAACAATACTTAACCGGAGAAATAGATCGATCGTACGTTTACAACTATGTAAAAACCTTTGAACCCCGAAAACAGACAACTGATGAAGAAGAGGACGAAAATATAGATGATCAATCTCAAGGAACTTAGCTGGTCGCTTGTCATAATTTGGGCAGGCCTGATTGCTGTAGGACTGGTGGCTATCTATAGTGCTACACAGGGCCCCGTTGCCGAATTTTTACCCAGCTATATTCAATTCAATTTCTATAAACAACTGATCTCCTTTGGCATAGCCATACTTCTTTTGATAGGGCTACAATTTATCAATCCCCGGACCTTTCAAGAGGGTTCTTATATATTTTATGGCCTTGGAATTTTATTAATGATACTTACGCTCTTTATCGGTAAAGAAGTAAATGGTGCCAAAAGCTGGTTGTCATTGGGTCCGTTTAACTTGCAGGTAAGTGAATTAATGAAAATTGCCACCATCCTGGCCGTAGCTAACTATTTGACCAGCCGCCGCAATATATCTGCAGAGAATTTAAAATCAGCAATCATCGCTGTTGTCCTTATAGCCCTGCCCGGCCTCTTGGTTTTACTACAAAATGATACAGGGACAGCCATCATATTTTTTGCTTTGATTCCGGTTGTACTTTTTTGGTCGGGACTTCCTTACGGTATTTCTCTATTCATGATATCCCCTGCTATTATTGGCTATCTCACTATTATATCATGGTATTGGGGACTTATTGCCGCTGTAATTATCACACTGGCAATCTTTATGATACAGCGACGAACTTGGTTAACCTTCACATCCTTTGTTACCGGAATTCTGCTTGTTATTGGTATTCAAGTTGCTCTCTATCAAGTGTTACAACCTCACCAGCGTGCCCGGATAGAAGCCTTTACCAACCCTTCTTTTGATCCACAGGGAGCCGGCTGGAATGTTATACAGGCAAAAACAGCAATAGGTTCGGGCGGTATTTATGGCAAAGGCTTTACAGAAGGAACCCAAACACAACTGCGATTTTTACCCGAACAATGGACCGACTTTATCTTCTGTGTGATTGGGGAAGAGTTCGGATTCCTCGGCGCCGGATTTACAGTACTTTTACTGCTTACCCTGACCTTGCGACTGCTGCGTATGGCGGCTATTCATAAACATCCCTTTGCTCAACTCGTTATGGTGGGTGTATTAACTGTTTTCTTCACGCACTTCTTTATAAATATCGGATCGGCCACAGGATTACTACCAGTAATTGGCATTCCCCTGCCTTTTATTAGTTATGGAGGCTCAGCCCTTATTACTAATACCTTGATGTTAGGGATCTGTTTGAATCTTGATTTCTATAAGCGGCAGTTCAGCATTTACAGATAACTGCTATTCATCCAGCTTCTTATCCGTACGCAAGTTAAAACTCTGTCGGTGAAACTTTGTAGCCCCGTGCTCCTTTAAACCTTCAAAATGTTTGGCTGTAGGATAACCCACATTTGTATCCCATCCATAATGGGGATATTTCTCATGAAGGTCTATCATCCACTCATCACGGTATACTTTTGCAATAATTGATGCTGCAGCAATACTCATTGATCGGTCGTCTCCACCAACAATACATTTATAGGGACATAATCCGGCACTAAATCGATTGCCATCGACAAGCAAATAATCTGGATTTGCGTCTTCTGCTTCTGCACATTTAGTCATGGCTCTAATCGAGGCATGCAAAATATTTAGCTCATCAATCTCTGTTGGACTACACCATTGAATAGTCCAATACAATGCCTCTTCTTTGATCTGCCTTGTAAGATCCTTTCGTTCAAAAAGTGTAAGCTTCTTACTGTCACGGATGCCTTCTATGTAGGTTCCCGGTTCAAAAATAACCCCTGCCGCTACTACCGGTCCCGAAAGACATCCGCGACCAACTTCATCTAATCCCATCACACGCTCATAATCTTCTCCCCAAAGCTGACGTTCAAACATGATACGGTCTGTGGATTCAGGGTCATTTATATTACTCGAATTATTCATTACAATGAATTAAAATAATTTCTAAAGCGTTTGGGTTACTCAAGCTAAAGTCAATCTTTTTACTATGCATTTCAAGTACCAAAAATGGGACGAGCGATTCGCCAACGCTAAGGGAAAAACTCCTTTCGATTCCCTTTGGGATACCTTTCAAGAGCTACTCACCATTGCAAGCGGTGATGTTCAACAAGCCTTGCGTTGGCTTACTGAGCTTGATAATGATTACAAGCTCACTGACCAATTTGAAGATTATGATATTGGTGATTTCGTTGATGAACTAAAAGAACGCGGATATATCAAAGAAGATGACAATGAGCGACAATTTGTAATCACTCGCAAAACAGAACGGAGCCTTCGCCAACGTTCACTCGAAGAGATCTTTAACAACCTGAAAAAAGGGGCAGCTGGCAATCACCAGACCGATCATACCGGCAAGGGGTTAGAACGTCAACCCGAGACACGCAAATGGCAGCAAGGCGATGACCTTACAAATATCGATAGTGTTGGCACAATGATGAACATGTTACGGCATAGTAACATCGACCAGATGAAGCTGCATGAGGACGATATAAGCGTTCACGACACCGATCACTATACTTCTGTAGCAACAGTACTGCTAATCGATTTAAGCCACTCAATGGTGCTTTATGGAGAAGACCGCATCACCCCTGCTAAAAAAGTGGCTATGGCACTATCCGAACTCATCCTTAATAACTACGCCAAAGATTCGCTGGATATCATTGCTTTCGGTAACGAAGCCTGGAAAGTTGACATTGAAGATCTTCCCTACCTTAAAGTAGGTCCCTATCATACGAACACGCAGCAAGCTTTAGAAATGGCTCGTCACACGCTACATCGGCGCAAGTTTGCCAATAAGCAAATTTTTATGATTACCGACGGTAAACCCTCCTGTATCATTGAAAATGGCAAAATATACAAAAACAGCTTTGGGCTTGACCGCAAAATTGTGAACCGTGTGCTCGATGAGGGCGTTAAATGTCGACGTGATAACATTGACATCACTACATTTATGATTGCCAGAGATCCTTACCTGCAAGATTTTGTTCGAGAACTTACCGAAGCAAATAAAGGTCGTGCTTATTTTGCATCGCTCGATAACCTGGGTGGCTATATTTTTGAAGATTATATCAGAAATCGAAAACGGAGAGTAAAATAAAAAAGGCAGCTCTGTATGAGCTGCCTCAGAAATAATCAGAATACTTTTGCAATCTTAAATGCCCAGTTCCTGCATCACCTGGTTGGTAATGTTGTACTTTTCCTGAGCTTCATCAGAAGCGTAAAGAATAATCATATCACCTTGACTGGTGGTCGTATTAATCACGTACGTTAGTCCCATATCTTCAGCAACCGTTCCAACAGCGTTGTCAATCTGATCAAGAAGCGGACCTACTAACTCTTGCTGTTTCTGCTGTATTTCTTGCTGAATCTGTGTTTGATACTGCTGCAACTCGGCATTCAACTTGCCAAGGCGTTCTTCTTCGCGCTGACGAGCCGACTCATTAATAACATCAGCTTTCTGTTGATACTCCGTAAGCTGCTGTTGAAAGTCTTGTTGCTTATTAGTGAATTCTTGCCGCTTGCGTTCAATAAAGTTTTGCAAACGCTGTTGAACCGCCTTCATCTCAGGCATTTTATTCAATATAGACTGGGGATCAACATAACCGATTTCCATTTGTTGACCTTGAGCCTGTGCAGTGGTGAGGCCTGTAAAGCCAACAGCTAATAAACAAAGTAGCGATATCGATAGTATTCGTTTTAACATAGTATGATGTGTTTTCAATTAATTCTGGTCAGATGTTTCGTTGATATATTGTAAAACTTGCTGAGTAATATTCATTTTCTCACTGGCAGCGTAGTAAATAACATTTTCACCATTGCCAGTGGCCTCGTTAATAACAAAGTCGAGGTTATTTCTTTCCGCAACAGTGCTAATAGCTTCGTCCATCTTATTGTATAAAGGTTCTAACAGTGTAGCCCGCCGCTGTTGAATCTGTTGCTGAAGCCCCTGCCGAAACTGTGTCATCTCCGATTCCATCTGTGCGAGCTGCTTTTCTCTTTTCTGGATTTCAGAATCAGACATATTTCCCTGATTCTGCTGAAATTCAGCTACAGCATCTTGAAATTCTGTTGTTTTCTGTTGCAACTCTTCTCGCTTTTGCTGAACAAAGCTGTTCAATTCCTCCTCAATTTGTGAGCGCTCAGGCATCTGACTTATTACTTCCTGGGTATTAAGGTACCCTATGTTCAGTTGTCCAAATGCCGATGTACTTATAACAAAAAGTAATAGAAAAAATAAACTTGCTAACTTTCTAAACATCAGATCAAATTATCTTTAGGATTCAATTATTCGGCTGTGAGTATAAAAACTATTTTTATCAATTGCTTGGTTCATTTAACGTAATGCCAAGCTCTTGTAGTACATCTTTATTTAAATTCCATTCTTGTTGACCAAACAACATGTTTGAATTCTGGGAACGATCAAAAACAAAATCAAAATTTTGATCGTTAGCCACCTTATTTATTGCTTCAAAAACTTTTCGTTGAATGGGTTCAAGTAATTCTTTCTGTTTTTGAAAATATTCTCCTTTGGCGCCAAATTTTTCTTCTAAATACTGCTGGCGCTGCTGAACTTTATTTTGTATTTCCTGCTGTTTCTGTTTTTTAAGCTCTTCGGTATATAAAATCTCTTTCGCTTCAAAATCTTCCTTCAGTTGGTCAATTTCCTGCTCCATATTATCCAACTGTTTATTCCACTCTGAGCTGAACGTACTCAATTGTTCTTGTATCCCCTGATATTCCGACATCTGCCCCAAAATTTGATCGGTATTCACATAGCCAATCTTTTGATCCTGAGCCGTTGCAGTGCTGCCGAAAATTATCAGCAAACAACAGGCAATCACACTATGTGAAAGCAGTTTTTTCACTATTCAAAAGGGGCTCCAATGTTAAACAGGAACTGCCATTCGCCCGGCAGAATGGGGTTGTTCGGAACGGGGATTCCATCCAGACGATAACCATAACTAAGATCTACCAATCCAAGTATCGGCAGGTAAATGCGCGTTCCGAAACCAACAGAACGTTTTACATCAAAGGGTGAAAATTCCCGCGTATTTGCAAAAGCATTCCCAGAATCAAAGAACATATAAGGATGAACCTGCGCCTGCTGCTCGGTTATTGCAGGGTACCGGAGCTCAAACGAATACTTGGTATATAAACGTCCCCCAACGGGTTCTCCATTCTGTATTGGTGAAATAGATCCGTTTCGTCCACCCGGGAAACCACGAAGATCTATGTTATCATCCAAAAAGCTCTGGCGCTGCTGCATTTGCGTACCGCCCAGCTTAAAGCGTTGAAAGTCGCTTCGTTGACTATCACTGAGATAGCCCAAATAACCATATTCAACCGTATTCGTCATCACTAATTTTCCGGCAACGGTTGTATGGTTCTGATACTTCGTTTTAAGCTTATAAAACTGTGAAAAGCCTGGGAATGGGGGCGCAATTTCGCCGGAGATACTAAATTTCGAACCTGTTGAAGGCGCAATAGGGTTATCCACAGAATTACGTTCTAACACCTGCTTCAGACTTAGAATACTGGAGGTTCCTTCTGCCAAGAATGAAGCGCCGCCGGCAACATCATACAACTGATACGAAATTACAGAACGGTGCGTAAAATAATCATCCGGCCAGTTCAATCGCCTCCCGAGAGAGACTGAACCAGAAAGTAATTCATTTCGAGAAGAACTTCCTCGGTAACTGATTAAATCATAGCTCATATTTACGCCCAGTGACAACGGTCTCCCGCCTAGCCAAGGTTCTTGAAATCCGAGACTATAACTCTGGTATCCACTGCCGGTTACCTGCACACCCAGCGACAGTTTTTGACCATCACCCGATGGAATTGGGTTCCATCCCTTTCCATTAATTGCACGCTGGATAGAAAAGTTGTTGAAATTCAATCGCGCCGATAAAATGAGGCCAATACCTTGCCCCCCAAAACCGCCAGAGAATTCAAAGTTATCTGTACTCTGTGATTCATCAAGCTGATAATTAATATCTACGGTATGGTTTTCGCGATCAGGCGAAAGATTCGGTGTAATCGCTTGCGGACGGAAATATCCCAACTGTCCCAATTCACGGATGGTTCTTACAATAGCTTGTTGGCTGTATTTTTGGCCCGGCACTGTTCGCAGCGTTCGCCGGACAACATCATCGTGCGTTTTATTGTTGCCTGTGAAAGAAACCTCCTTGATATATGCAATTTCATCTTCGTAGATATTCATATTTAAATCTATAGAGTCTTCCCCGACAACTTCAATTTCGGGCTCTACTCTAAAAAACAAGTATCCTATATCCCGATAAAGACTTGTTATATCGGTACCTTCTTGAGAAAATTCTGTCTTATCCTGGAATTTTTTCTGATCAAAGATATCTCCCTTTTCAAAGCCCAGCACTTCAGTAAGTCGTTCATCAGTATAAACGGTATTCCCTTCCCAAGTAATGTCGCGTACTTTGTATTGGGGACCTTCATCAACTGTCATATTTACTTTAATACCTTCTGCGGGCGTTTTCAGAAATAACAACCTACGTTGCGTATAAGAAAAAGTATGAACAGTATCGCTTGTTATGCGGAAATCAAGAAATCCATGTTCACCGTAGAAATTCCGTAAATTTTCTTTAGCTGTTTGAAAATCCTCTTCCTTAAAAAGTTTTTTGGAGAAAAATTTCCACCAGCGATCTTCAGAAATATCGCTAAGTTCTTTTCTTAGCTTGCGGTCACCAAACTGCTCATTACCGTCAAACGTAATTTCTTTAACCTCTAACCTTTTGCCCGGATCAATGTTAAAATGAACGGTTAACCGATTTCGAACGGTATCTGGTTTAGACTTTTGGACTTCGATATTAGTATACCAATACCCTTTATCTCTGTAATACCGCCTTATAGTATTTTTTGCCTGTGCTAAAGATGATTCAGTAACCGCATATCCCCGAAGTAAGGTTATTTTTTCCTCCAAATCTTTACGATCTGATCGTTTCGCACCATGTATCTCAAAACGTTCCAGCCGCGGCTGTTCTTGGACTACAATTTTGAGATAAATACCACCCGGCTCACGATCTGTTTCCAAAATTTCAACATCAGAAAATAAACCTGTTCTATGAAGGCTTTTAATAGCTCTTGATAAATCCTGACCCGGTAAGGTGATTTGCGTACCAACTTGCAAACCGCTGGTCCCAATCACGAATTCCTCACGTGATGTTGTTAATCCCTCCACCTCTACCCCCAACACTTCGAACTGTTGGGGTCGATTGTTCATTGGGTTTTCAATATTTAAGGAAGTATCCTGAGAAAAAGCAGGATTATAGATAAAACAGAGAACGAAAAGAGTAACTAATAATTTCTTCACGTGGGTTTGTTGTTGAAACAAAATTGAGCTTACGATATTTATATGAAAGGTTAAGGTGTCAGCTCTTGAACGTATCGACTTGAAGATTTCTTTTGCGCATTCTCAGAAACTTTGCCAAATCTACGTTCTCGTTGTTGGAATGATTGGATGGCTTTATATAATTCATCTCGGCGAAAGTCTGGCCAATATGTTTCTGTAATGTATAATTCCGAATACGCAAGTTGCCATAGCAAAAAATTACTGATGCGATATTCGCCGCTTGTTCGAATAATTAGTTCAGGATCCGGGATATCAGCCGTTGACAAGTGAGCACTTATTATCTCATCATCAATTTCTTCGGGATCAACTTCACCGTCTTTAACCGACTGGGCTAACTCTTTCACTGCCTCGGTAATATCCCATCGCCCCGAGTAGCTAAGTGCGAGACATAACTGTAGCCGATCATTATCTTTGGTCATATCAATCGCTTCGCGTAATTCTCGCTGACAGTTTTTAGGGAACCGATCGATCTGTCCAATAGTCTCGAGCTTAATATTATTTTCATTTAGATTTTCTGCCTCGTTGCGCAGTGAGCGAGCTAACAAACGCATCAGGGCACTCACTTCCATCTTGGGTCGGCCCCAGTTCTCCGTCGAAAAAGCATACAGTGTTAAGTATTTAACACCAATTTGTGCGCAAGCTTCTGTAATATCCCGGACCGAATCTACGCCAACCTTATGACCATAGGAACGGATATTACCCCGACTTTTAGCCCAACGCCCATTTCCATCCATGATAATAGCAATATGCTCAGGAATTGCACCCTGATCTATCAGCGTGGACTGTGACTCCTTGTCACTGCTATTCTGTTCTTTATTTGTCAGCGAAATTGGTTTCAATGCGTAATACCCGTGTTTTATTAAGCTATCAATATTAGAGTTTTATCCCCGTTATTTCAAGCTTATAAGCATTATAATTCTTCAAATTTTTTAGTCACCGAAATCATTTCTAAAAGAGCAAGTGCCGCTTCTGCTCCTTTATTTCCTTTATTCCCTTCCAGCCCAGAACGTTCCTGCGCCTGAGCTACATTATCCGTTGTTAAAACGCCAAAAACCACGGGCTTATTTCCTTTTAAATTAAGATCGGTCACACCACGATTTACAGCATCACAAACATATTCAAAGTGCGGCGTATCTCCACGTATAACAGCTCCCAGCGTCATTACGCCATCAGTGTGGTCCAATAATTTTCGAGCTGTAAACGGCAGTTCGTAGGCTCCGGGACAACGAGCTATCAATATTTGTTCGTCACCAAACCCTTTACTTTTGAGCGTATTCAGAGCCCCTTCCAACAATTCATCGGTGATAAAAGAATTCCATTTCGCAACAGCAATCCCAATTCTGAATTCATTATTTTCGGTATCACCCTCTAAAATATTATTTGCCATAACTTAAACTTTTAGTGCTTTTCGTTGATCAGTCAACCGTATCAACCGGTGCACATATTTGGTATTAATAGTGACGACTCCAAAAAATTTCTGATAATCTTTATCCCCGCCGTGAAAATCACTGCCTCCGGTTTTCAATAACTGGTGTTTTTCAGCAAATGCCTCTATCTGTTTTTGCCGATCATAATCGTGGCTTGGATGAATAAACTCAATGCCATCAATCCCTGCCTTAACAAGTTCTTCAAGTTCATCTTCAGAATATAAATTCCCAGGATGTGCCAGCACAACCGCACCCCCGGCCTTTTTTACACTTTCGATCACCTTGTGATGGGAATAATATTCATTATATATGCTGCCCAGTGATTGATCACTTAAATAACGAATAAAGGCCTCCTTAAAAGAAGCAACATATCCCTTATCAATAAGTACAGCAGCAATATGCGGGCGGCCGATATTACTACCGTTTGCCTCAGCCTTAACCTCGTCGATATCAACATCAAGTCCTTTTTTTGAGAGTTCATGTACAATCCACTTTCCTCGCTCCAATCGAGAACGATAATGCTGGGCTAACAACTGAGTAATAACGGTATGATCAGGATCAAAACAATAGGCAAGCAAGTGGCACTCCCGGCCATTAAAATCTGAGGTAATCTCAACGCCCGGCAGCAAGATTATGTCCGTCTCTTCTGCTGCTGCTTCGGCTTTGCGATATCCACGAATAGTGTCGTGATCGGTGATAGAGATAATTTCCAAATTGTGCTTCCGGGCATTGTTGACGATTTGCTGCGGTGTTGAACGTCCATCTGATGCCGTTGTATGAATGTGTAAATCTGCCTTAGCCACTATTAATTAGATCCTGCTAAAATACTATTATACTGTCCGTTATTCCGTAATATCGTAATTGCTTGATTAACTACTTGGTCGTGGGGCAGCCATGCGGCTGCTTGACCCTGCTGGCCTTTGTAGCGGGCTATCAATTCCAAATATAATCTTTTTTCGAGATCAGATCGTTCTTGTTCAAACTGTCGCTTCTTTTTTTCTTCAATAATCTTTCCCAATTCCTGAAGCTGTTCCTTGCCATCTATCCCATTAAGTAAAGAATCAATTTTCGACAAATGTTGCTCGGATGGGGTTTGATACTGGAAATCTTCCTGAGAAACAAAAGCAGTAAATTGATTATATAACTCATCAGAGCCTAATGAGTCATCTAAACTATCATGCTTTGACGCATATTGGTTGGCAAAATTGAAAAACAGATTCTCCTTCAAGAGTGAAGTTACTAATAATGATGGCTCTTGATCATCCACGTTGATATCCGGTGCAATGCCATCACCATCATAAACGATTCTGCCATTGCGGGTTTTAAATTCCTTGCGGAGCGAATCAGGTTTCAGCACCGCGCTGTTGTCATCATCATGCGTGTAGGTTATCGATTGGATACTACGTCCGCTTGGAATATAATATCTCGAAATCGTCATCTTGAGAGCAGTATTATAAGAAAGCTGAGTAATAGTCTGCACCAATCCTTTACCGAAACTTTGCTCCCCCATAATTACCGCCCGATCCAAATCCTGAAAAGCACCGGCTACAATCTCTGACGCACTGGCACTCCCCCCATTTTGCAACACCACTAACGGCATATCGGGCAAAACTGGTGTTTCTTGGGTTTTAAATAAATTGTTATGCTTGCTTTGTCGGCCCCGCGTTTCAACGACCATCTCATTTTGGGGAATAAATTTATCAACTGTTGCCACCGCTTCTTCTAACAATCCACCTGGATTATTACGAAGATCTAAAATCATCCCATCGAGTTGATTGCCGGATGTAAGATCCTCAATCGCCTGGCGAACTTCGCCTGCTGCTCCTTTTGAAAATCGATTCAATAAGATATAGCCGACCTCCCGTGGATCCCCAACCAACCCTGCATAAGCTACATTTTTCACCTCAATCCGCTGGCGTTCTAACTCAAATTCAATCGGGTTCTCGAGACCATACCGTTCTATTGTTAGTGTAACGTTCGACCCCAGCTCTCCATTTATGAGCTCCTGCACTTCTTCAGGCATCAAATCCCGAACCGATACGCCATCAACCTCTACAATTACATCACCTGCTCGAATACCTTTCCGATACGCAGAATACCCCTCTATTGGTGCAATAACTACAATTTGACCATCTCGAAATCCGACATCCAATCCTACTCCCCCGTAACTCCCGCGGCTAATGATCTCCATATTTTGCTGTTGGGCTTCATCAACCATAACAGTGTAGGGATCCAGCGACTCCAGCATGGCATCAATCCCTTTTCGCATCAGCTTTTCAGGATCAACCTCATCCACATATTCCAAAGATATCTCCCGATAAACCTCGCTGAAGATGGTGAAGTTCTTTTTGATGAGGAAATAAATATCCGGATTACGTGCCACCCCTATAAGCGCTAAAGATGTTAGCGCCAGCAACCCGGCAACTAAAAATTTCCTCATCTTGCTCATTGAAGAATATTCTATTTAATCTTCAACTGTTGACCAACATAAATTCTTGATCCGTTGAGATTATTCAACCGCTTGATCTGATTAACCGATACGCCAAAAGAGTTGGCTATTTGAATAAGCGTATCATTAGATTGTACCGTATATGTTACTTGCCCCCCATCACCGGCAGATGCCAAGTAGGCTTCTGTTATATCTTTGCCGGAGCGTTGTTCTTGCTCTAACTCCTGCTTTTTACTAAACGACATGCTATTGATCTGACTATAATAGGAGCGTTTCGTTTGCGGAACATAGATAGTCAGATCCTGTCCGGGACGAATATAATTTGAGCTCCCATTCCAGGAACGTATTTGCCAAGCCCGAACATCGTACCATTCCGCAATATGACCAATCGTATCACCACTTTTTACCTCGTAAGTAAGCTTAGCAGAATTAGCCGGTGCTTTTGACTTAGACCGTCCCCGCTGTGTAGAAGTATTTCCCCGTGGTTGATGGGTGGGCCGGTTAACAGCTATTTTCTCACCACTGCCCGGCGCCAAGGGTACTACAATTTTTTGGCCCGGATAAATAGTGTTCGAAAGACTTTCATTCGTTTCATACAGTGCCCTTACCGAGGTTCCATATTTTCTGGCAATATACCCCAAAGTTTCCCCCCTATTTACCGTATGCATGGCTACATTCTGGCTACGTTTTTCTTTGGGGATGTCTTCGTAATTTGCGGCAAATTGCTCCTTCGTACCGGTTGGCAGTTTTAACGGATAACTCTTGCCCGGCGGGGTAGCCCAGCGTCGCAGCTCTGGATTATAATCTTTCAATTTCTCTGTAGAAATACCCGCAGCATCAGCCAAAGCATCAAGCGGCATCAACGGAGCCACTTCAAAAACTTCATAGTTATATTCTTCCGACTGGTATCTTCCGGTAAATCCAAATTGTTCGGGATTCATCTCGATCATTGTTGCTGCAATAAAACCAGGCACATACCCCTGGGTTTCACGTGGCAAATAAGGCAATGCAGCCCAATAATCTTCTTCACCGGCTGCCCGAATGGCTCTTTTCAAACCACGTGGACTAATATTATAATTGGCAATTGCCAAGTGCCAATCGCCCCAAATATTGTATAAATCTTTTAAATGTCGTGCCGCAGCCCGGGTTGCTTTTTCCGGATCGCGCCGTTCATCAATCCACCAATTAACTTCGAGCCCATACATCGAGCCAGTTGCCCGAATAAACTGCCACATCCCTACGGCTGATGCCCAGCTTCGAGCCTGGGGATTTAACCCACTTTCTACCATTGCAAGATGAATTAATTCAGTTGGCACCCCTTCTTCCTTAAATATCTTCTCCATCATTGGAAAATACTTCTTGGTACGCGTCAGCCACGTTTCCATTACTTCAGGACGCTTCAGCGTATAATACATCAAATGACGATTGACCTGGCGGTTTTGCACAAGTGGCACTTCGGTTTTAGGGGTTGTAATATTATCCGGAAGCACATACCCCTCTTTCATCCACTCATCATCGCCGGAGTACAGCTCTTTTTGGATGGCGAAAATTTCCCCCTTCACCTCTTTAGAAGAATCTTGCACGCCATAAAACTCACGATATTCCGTCATTACCGATCGATACAACGCACTAAATCGCTTGTTAGATTGTACCTCAGGATAGGTATCCAAAAGATTTTGCATAGCATTAAGAGCGTCAGTAATATGTGTTTCGGCACTTAACGGATCATCCTGAACCTGCGCCTCAATCGCGTTTACATGCATACGGTAAATATCAGCTATGCGTCGCATGAGATCTTTCTGAAAGTCATCAAGCTCAGTTTCCGGCCGGGCATCATCCCGGGCAAAATCCTCATCCGGTAACATTGGATTATTATAGGGAAGCAGTTTGGCAGGCAGCGGAGATTCTTTCAATTGTATCTCTTCACTCTGCTGCTGGGCCAATGCCGGATATACGCCTACAATTAAAATGATAACAAGTAAAAGCTGTAGCTTATTATGCATGGATTTCTTCAATATAAAGTTAAATTTGTTCTATATGCTTCTAACGCTCTTTACAATAACGTCAATTTCGATTGTTTGTCCAACGCTGAACCAACGGCCATCGCCTCCCCGTCCCAAAAGCCTTATCACTGACCTTTAGGGCCGGAACCGCTTGGAACCGTTTATATTCATTGCGATCAACCAACGAAACAATCTCTTGAACTCTCTCAATATCAAAACCCTGTTCGGCAATTTCTGTAACCGACAACTGCTTTTCAATATAAGCCTCCAGAATAGGATCTAAAATATCATATTTTGGCAAACTATCAGCATCTTTTTGGTCTGGACGTAATTCGGCACTTGGAGGTTTATTAATAATATCTACGGGAATAACTTCTTCACCGTAATATTCTTCATTTAACCAGCGAGCCATTTCATACACTTCCAACTTATAGAGATCTGCTATTACCCCCAAACCACCGGCCATATCGCCATATAAAGTGCAATATCCCGTAGCCAGTTCAGATTTATTGCCGGTATTTAAAAGCATATTGCCAAACTTATTAGAATAGGCCATTAACAGTGTACCACGAATACGGGGTTGTAGATTTTCTTCGGCTATCCCAAAAGCCAAACCTTCAAAAAGTGGCTTAAGGGCATGATTAAACTGATCATAAATATCTTTAACGGCAATCTCATGAAATTCTAAACCAAGATTTTTAGCCAGCTGTTGTGAATGAGTAACGCTTCCTTCTGATGAAAATTCTGAAGGCATGGTCATTCCAACTACATTTTGTGCTCCTAACGCTTCCGTTGCAATAGCGGCAACCAATGCAGAATCAATCCCACCACTTAATCCTAATACCACATCATCAGCAATACCTGTTTTGTTGAGATAATCTTTCAACCCCAATTTCAAAGCGTTAAACATCTGGACAATCTTGTCCGGTACTTCGGCCGGTGTCGGACCTACATTTTCTAATGAATCGTCCTCAGCTTGCCAGTGAAGATCAATATGGCTCTCTTCAAAAAGGGGCGCCCGTCCAACTATTTCTGCATCACTGTTCAAAGCCATCGAATCACCATCTGAAACTAACTCCGTATTTCCACCTACTTGGTTCGCATAAAAAATGGGAACATCTAATCTTTCAACATGCTGTTGCAACATTTTTTGACGACTCCGCGGTTTATTTCGGGCGTATGGTGATGCAGAAAGATTAAATATTGCTTCTGCTCCGCGCTCTACCAACTCGTTAGCAGGATTTATATCATATGTCAAATAAGGAAGCTCAAAATTATACCAGATATCTTCGCAGACCGTAATCCCGATTTTTGCCCCCTTGAACTCAATGCACTTGAATACATCGTTTGGCTCAAAATAGCGCAGTTCGTCATACACATCATAGGTGGGTAACAGGGTTTTATGGACTTCTGTTATCTTCCCCCCCCGGTGTGCTAATAGAGCACTGTTAAAACATTTTCGTCCGGTGCTATTATTGGGCGTAACCGTCCCAAACAAAACAGCCGTATCAGCTGAATTTGTTACAATTCTATCATTCGCCTGATAGATCGTATCCAGAAATGCTTGACGTTCAATCAAATCCATTGGTGGGTATCCACAAACCACTAATTCCGGCAACACAAGCAAGTCCACCTTGTCCGCTTCAGCTTTAGCCATGGCCTGTTCTATCAGCAAAATATTTCCACTGATATCACCGATAGTTGGATTTAACTGTTCTAAACGGATGATCATAAACCAATAATTACCCTATTTATTCGTCTGCAGAATATACTTTTTTGCCCGCGATCCAGGTTTCGAGCACTTTTGTTTGCCAGATCTCAATTTCAGGAACTTCGAAAAAATCGCGATCTACAAGAATAAAATCAGCCCACTTACCCGGCTCTAAACTACCAATTATATCCTCCTGATGGGCTGCGTAAGCCGCATCCAGCGTAAACGAACGGAGGGCCTGCTCACGCGTTAAACGTTCAGATGGATACCAACCGCCTTCGGGATTCCCTTGATGATCTTGCCGTGTTATCGCTGAATATAAACCAAAAAAAGGATTCACATGTTCCACCGGAAAATCTGATCCACCAGCTACAGTTGTGCCCTGATCAACAAATGTTTTCCAGGCATAACCGCCCTGTATTCGTTCAGAGCCCACCCGATCTTCTGCCATATTCATATCACTGGTAGCGTGAGTCGGCTGCATAGAAGCAATAATATTCAACTCATTAAACCGAGGTATATCTTGCTGAGAAACAATCTGTGCATGTTCAACCCTGTTTCGAAGCCCCTGTTCACCGAGGCTATCCTTTGCATTTTCAAACGCATTCAATACTTGCCGGTTGGCTGCATCCCCGATAGCATGGATATTAGTTTGGAATCCATTTGACATCGTTTTTAACACCATCTGGTTCATTTCCTCTTGGGAGTGGAACAACAATCCGGTATTCCCGGGATCATCGGCATAAGGCTCCAGCATAGCCGCCCCACGACTCCCCAATGCACCATCACCATAAATTTTCACACTTCGCAATGCCAGCCGATCCTCCGCGTATGACGTAATGGGACCATTCTTAGCAAGCTCATCAAAGGTATCGCCGGCACCACTGATCATCGCATAAATGCGTGTGGATAAATTACCTTCATCAGCGAATTTTTTATAAAGCTGCCAGGTTTGTAATGAAGTTCCGGCGTCATGAACACTTGTCATTCCTTTGCTGCGCATCCGTTCCAATGCCAATTCCAATGCCATCTGTTGTTCCTCAGCTGTTGACTCAGGAATATGCGAATTAACAAGTTGTTCAGCTTCATCTACAAAAACACCCGTAGGCTCTCCGTTTTCATCACGTATTATTTTTCCTCCTTCAGGGGATTTGGTCTCTGCAGTAATACCGGCTATTTCCATCGCCTTACTATTTGCCCAGCCGGCATGACCATCAACCCGACTCAACCAAACGGGACGATCGCTTACGACCTCATCGAGATCTTTGGCCGTGGGAAAATCGCCATCCCCCCAATGCGTATTATTCCAACCTCGTCCCTCAATCCAATTTAAATTTGGGTTTTCAGCAGCATATTCCTCGATATGTGCCAAAGCTTTATCCAGGGATTTAATCCCCATCAAATCTACATTCATAAGCATATTGCCTAATCCCATCACATGCGCATGAGCATCAATTAGACCGGGCAGCATAAACTTTCCTTCGCCGTCTATAACCTCAGTAGAAGCATCGTCAGTGAAGGTAGTATCACTATAAACATCTACTACTTTACCGTCTTTGAACTCAAGTGCCCCAAACTGCATCAGATCACCGTCATAAAAGGTATATCCTTTCACATTTTGGATCACTGTAGTTTTCGGACTTTGATTACTTTGGCACGAATATCCTACAAAGGCCACACACAAAATAGCTATAACTGGAAGGCGAAGATTGAACATAAGAACAGATGCAGTTAAAAATTAAGCTTCTAAATTTATGACAATACCATTAGGATTAAAAAACGGATTATCTATCCTAACTGATAAAGAGTCTTAGAATACAGGATACTTAAACCGTTGATCCCAATGCTGGAGTTTTTCTTCAAGTCCGGAAGGGGCAAACTCTATCTCTTTTAATTTATTGAGAGGAATCCATTCTAAATCGTGTAGCAGCTGGCGATCCCAAGATAACTCCGGATCTTTGCCGAGCTTTTCGTCGCCGCCTGTTTTTTTGACTTCGAAAAAGCACTCCACAGCATGATACGGCTTACGCAACAACTCATTCACATGTATCAACTCGTGGACTTCGACCGAAAGATTGGTTTCCTCTTTAAACTCCCGTTTCAAACAATCCTTCATCGGTTCGCCGAAAGTAAGTCCGCCACCCGGAGGCATCCAAACCAACTTATCGGTAATAGGAGAATGAATCTGTGCCAATAAAACTTCATCATTTTGAATCAGTAATCCGCAAATACGTACTCGTAACTTATTAATAAATCCCTGATCCAAAGACATAGCCGACCTCTTTTTTTAATCAATAACCACTTTTTTTCGTTTTACCGGCACACTTAAATCATGCTCTTTGGCATGTTCGAGGGCAGACTTTACAAAATCCACAAACAGCGGCTGAGGATTATTTACCGTCGAGCAATATTCGGGATGAAATTGTACTCCCACAAACCAGGGATGATCGGGTATTTCTACAATTTCCACAAGATCGCGCTCAGGATTAAAACCGACCAGATCCATTCCATCTTCCACCAATTTATAGCGCAGATTGTTATTCACTTCGTAACGGTGACGGTGACGCTCCTTTACAAGTTCTTCGCCATACGCTTCATATGCTTTAGAACCTTTTTTGATCTTGCAATCATAAAGCCCTAACCGCATCGTACCGCCTTTGTCTTCTATATTTTTTTGATCCGGCATCAGGTCAATAATCGGATACTCCGTGTCTTCATCAAACTCCGTACTGTTGGCTGTTTCCCATCCACATACATTGCGTGCAAATTCGATTACGGCACACTGCATACCCAGACAAATCCCAAGGTATGGGATATCATTTTTGCGGGAATGATTAGCAGCAGCCAACTTGCCGTCGATACCGCGCCCCCCAAATCCCGGGGCCACTAATACACCGGATATGCCTTCCAGTTTGGAACTAATATTTTCAGCTGTCAAATCATCGGATTGCAGCCACCGAATATTTACCTCACAATCGTTAACCGCCCCTCCGTGAATCAGCGCTTCCACTATAGATTTATAAGCATCGTGATGCTCCACATATTTACCGACAAGGGCGATGGTTATTTCGGTGGATGGATTACGAATGGCCTCAACAAAACCCTTCCACCGTTCTAAATCCGGATCACCGGCTTCAAGCTTCAGCTTTTCAATTACCCGCTCATCAAGTCCTTCATCCTGCATCAAAAATGGAACCTGGTAAATACTTTCAGCATCCAGCGACGCGATTACATCATCATACTCCACGTTACAGAACTGGGCAATTTTATTACGGATGGTATCATCCAGCTCGTATTCCGATCGTGCTACAATAATATCAGGTTGCAATCCACTTTCGGAAAGTGTTTTTACCGAGTGCTGTGTGGGTTTCGTTTTTAGCTCACGCGCTGCCGATAGATATGGTACCAACGTTAAATGAATAGAAAGCGTATTTTGACGTCCCACATCGTACCGAAGCTGACGAACAGCCTCAATATAAGGGAGACTTTCAATATCGCCCACCGTACCGCCAATCTCGGTAATCACTACATCGTAATCCCCGGATTCACCCAGTTCAACAATATGCGACTTAATCTCATCGGTGATATGCGGAATAACCTGCACGGTCTTTCCCAGGTAGGCCCCCTGACGTTCTTTAGAAATAACGTCGTTATAAATACGTCCGGTCGTTACATTGTTTTCTTGGGATGTTTTGATATCCAGGAAACGCTCGTAATGCCCCAGATCGAGATCGGTTTCTGCACCGTCTTCGGTTACATAAACCTCTCCGTGTTCGTAGGGGTTCATCGTGCCGGGGTCCACATTAATATATGGATCCAACTTCTGTACCGTCACGCTCAAACCGCGTGCAACCAACAGACGACCCAGCGATGCGCAAATAATTCCCTTTCCCAGTGAAGATGTAACTCCGCCCGTTACGAAGATATACTTGGTGGACATATCAGATCAGTTTGATTAGGTAAAACTAAAAATAGAATGTTTCCGCTCAGCATTCAAATGCGAATAAGTGATTTTTTAAATTAATCCCGAAATACTGCTTAATTTTGTCGGTCAGGAATAGTATTATTATTCCAATCTAAGGATCAACAGAAAAGCCTCCTCAATGAATTTCTCACACCTTCATAATCACACGCAGTTTAGTATGCTTGATGGTGCCGCGAGCATCGAGCAGCTGATTAAGAAATCCAAAAAACACGGTATGCCCGGGATCGCTATTACCGATCACGGTAATATGTTTGGGGTACCTGAATTTGTCAATACGGCCAACAAGCATGACGTAAAGCCTATTATCGGCTGCGAGTTTTATATTACCCCGTCGGGGATGGAAGACAAGAAAGATCGTACCCGATACCACCAGGTTCTTCTGGCTAAAAATATGACGGGCTACAAAAACCTATCTAAATTGTGTTCGCTGGGCTACACCGAGGGCATGTATTACAAGCCGCGTATTGATAAGCCGACGCTGGCCGAGCATTCTGAAGGACTTATTGCCACCACCTGTTGTATTGCCAGTGAAATTAATCAGACGATCATCAATAAGAGTGAAAAAGAGGCACGCGCCCTTTTTGAGTGGTATTTGAATGTATTTGGGGATGATTATTACATTGAGCTACAACGGCACGGGCTCAATGATCAAGACCACTGTAATGAAACTCTGGTCAAATGGTCGAAGGAATACAATGTGAAAATGGTGGCCACGAATGATTGTCACTATGTAAACGAAGAGGACTCCGAAGCCCATGATATTCTGCTGGCCCTGCAGACCAATGCCGATATTAACGATCCCAACCGATTTCGCTTTACGGATGATAACAACAACCTGAATACCGATTTCTACCTGAAAACGCCCGAGGAGATGGAGGAGTTGTTCAGTGATCTCCCCGAGGCTATAGATAATACCAATGAAATTATCGAGAAGGTTGATAATATTGATCTGAGCTCAGAGCTGCTTCTGCCGCACTATAGCATCCCCGACCAGTTTGGTTCGATGGATGAATACCTAAGGCATATGACCTATGAGGGAGCTAAGGAAAGGTACGGGGAAATCACCCAAGAGATTAGCGAACGTATCGAACAGGAGCTTGGCATCATCAGCCGGATGGATTTTTCCGGATACTTCCTTATCACCCAGGACTTTACCACCGAAGCTCGTAATCGGGACGTATTCGTTGGGCCCGGACGTGGTTCTGCCGCAGGCTCAGTTGTGGCCTACTGTTTGGGGATTATAAATGTGGATCCCATGCGGCATGATCTGCTGTTTGAGCGTTTTCTGAATCCCGAGCGGGTAAGTCCGCCGGATATCGATATCGACTTTGACGATAGTGGCCGACAGGAAGTGATCGATTATGTTGTAGAAAAGTACGGTCGGGAAAAAGTAGCACAAATCGTTACCTACGGCACGATGAAAGCCAAAACGGCCATCCGTGATGTGGGACGAGTGCTGGGCGTTCCTCTGGAGGAAGTCAACCGCATTACCAAACTGTTTCCTGATCAGCCCGGCGTTAATACCTTTGATAAGGTTCTGAATCCCTCGAAAAACCCAGAGTCGGCCAAAGATATTAAACAACTTTTTGATCATCCCGACCCACAAGTGCAAAAAATGATGCGTTTTGCACGAACGCTTGAAGGGTCGGCACGACAAACAGGTATCCATGCAGCGGGGGTCATTATTGCACCGGGCGAAATTAGTGAATACGTACCGGTGGCGCTATCTAAGGATAAGGAATTAATTACCCAGTACGACGGACCGCACGCTGAGGAGTGTGGCTTGTTAAAAATGGATTTTCTTGGGCTCAAAACTTTATCTATCCTCAAAACATCTATTAAGTACGTTGAGAAAAATCACGGCATTCACTACGAGCTGGATGAGATACCCGAGAATGATGAAAAGACGTTTGAACTGTATCAGAAAGGAAATACGGTTGGCACCTTCCAGTTTGAGTCGGACGGAATGCGGAAATACCTTCAGCAGCTGAAACCGACGGAGCTGGATGACCTTATTGCGATGAACGCACTTTATCGTCCGGGCCCCATGCAGTTTATTCCCGAGTATATCGATCGCAAACACGGACGTACAGAGGTCGAATATCCACATCCCGATCTCGAAGAACTCCTGGAGCCGACCTACGGTATTATGATTTATCAGGAGCAGATTATGAAGGCCGCTCAGAAAATTGCCAACTACTCACTCGGTGAAGCTGACTTGCTGCGACGAGCGATGGGCAAGAAGAAGAAAAAGGTAATGGATGAACAGCGCGCTATTTTTACTGAGCGTGCGATCGAAAATGGGGTCTCCGAAGAGAAGGCCGAGGAACTCTTCGATATTATGGCTGAGTTTGCCAACTACGGCTTTAACAAATCACACTCAGCGGCCTATTCCGTGGTGGCCTATCAGACAGCCTTTTTTAAGGCCAATTACCCGTCTGAATATATGGCAGCGGTGCTCAGCCATAACATGGGTGACATCGACAAGGTCTCGAAGTTTATTGAGGAGTGTAATCGTATGGGTATTACCGTGGATGCTCCCAATATAAATAGCGGCCAGGGTAAGTTTGTGGCTGTTGACGGTCGCATTCAGTACGGCATGGAGGCTATTAAAGGGGTAGGCTCTAATGTGGTAGAAGAAATTGTGAAGGAGCGAGAAGAAAACGGCAAGTTTGAATCCATTTATGATTTTGCACGCCGCGTTGATTCCAGCGTTTGTAATAAGAGAACACTGGAAAGTCTTTTCCAGGCCGGAGCTTTTGATGAGTTGAACCCCAATCGGCGACAACTGCTCCAACACATGGAGATCTTGCTCAGCTACGGATCGCGTGTTCAGGAGATGGAAAACTCCAATCAATCTGATTTGTTTGGCGGCGATGGAGGTAATGCTTCAGCGATTGACGAGCCTAAGCTGGAACCCGTACAACAGTGGTCAAATATTGAGCGGCTCAATAAAGAACGCGAGCTCATTGGTTTTTACCTGAGCGGTCATCCGCTGGATAAATTCCAAGAGGATGTAAATATGTTTTGCTCGCATACCCTTGATTCGGAAGAGCTGAATCAACTTAACGACGGTACAGAAGTGCGCGTAGCCGGTATCATTACACAAGTAAATCGCGTGACCGACAAAAAAGGGCGACCTTTTGCTTTCCTTGAGATGGAAGATCGAAATGGCAAGGTGGAAGTTGTTACATTTAATGAGGTTTATGATCGCTGCCTGGGTATGATTCAAGAAGATACTCGTGTGGTCGTTGATGGTAACTTTGATTCATCCCGCGGAAAATTGCAGGTTATTGCCAATGGTTTTGAACGTATTGAAAGCATGCGTGAGAAATATCAGGATCAGATTGAACTAAAGCTGGATATTGACACTAATTATATTGATACGAGTGATCTGGAGCAGATGGCAAAGCTCTTCAAAGAGAATCAGGGAGAAACCAATGTGCGTTTTAATGTGTTAAGTAGTGAAGCCAAACGTCCATTTGCCATGCACGTGCGCAAGTTTGTAATTGATCCCAATGAAGAGCTGCTGGATGGACTCAAATCCATCGTTGGAAAAGATGCAGTGGAACTTAATCGCTATAATGGGAATGGCAGGTAAGATAAATTTTGATAATGCGTTCTATAGTAAGAAATGATGTGATAATTGGATAAGATTATCCGATATTGGTATCGTTGTATTGAAGGCTATATAAATAACAATTAATGAAGATAAGATTATGAGTAAAGCAATAGAATTAACTGACGATTCATTTGAAGATGAAGTCATCAATGCTGATTCTGACAAACCTGTACTGGTAGATTTTTGGGCAGAATGGTGTGGCCCTTGCAAGATGGTTGGCCCTGTTGTAGAAGAGCTGGCTGGTGAGTTTGAAGGAAAAGCCAAAGTTGGCAAAGTAGATGTGGACTCAAATCCTGAAACTTCTACCAAGTATGGTATCCGAAGCATACCATCGCTGTTAATTTTCAAAAATGGCGAAGTGGTTGATCAAATTGTTGGAGCTGTGCCTAAAGCTCAGCTTAAAAAACAATTGGAAGCCCAGGTTACCAATTAACAACAGGCTAAATTTATCCTATTTAAAAGGCGATGAAGTTGAAATCAATTTCATCGCCTTTTTTATCTCTAATACCTGCAGTCAGCTTTAAAGCTGAAACGTTATCGTAGCCTTACTTCCGCCTTTCGAAAAGGTGAGATCATCGGCGTATTGTTCGATCAGATAAACGCCTCGTCCGCCTTCGTTTAATAAATTCTCCTCTTTAAGGGGATCGGGGATTTCTGTGGGGGCAAACCCTTCTCCTTCATCTTCCACACTAATAGTAAGTGTCCGCTTTTCTTCATCCAAGGTTGAAAGTACCACCACTTTTTTCTCCGGATTCTCATTATTGCCGTGCATAATGGCATTATTCACGGCTTCGCTAAGCGTAAGCATAATACGACTGGAATCTTCATCACTAAAACCAGCCCACTGCTTCAGCTCATCAATATACGGCTCTAACCGTTTCATCTCGTCAAACTTGGAATTTAAAACAAGTTTTTTTGAATCAGTTTTTGACATAAACGAAAGATATACGAAGGGATGCCGATCACTGAAAATCCCTAAATTGAAAAAACTACTAAGCGTAAAGTCCGCGCAGTTTCAACGTCATGGCCACTTTATTAATTCCGAAAACATAAGCCGCTTGCCGCAAGGTAATGTCATACTGGTTTCGTACTTCAAAAAGGTTATCAAAAGCATTGCGCATCATCCGATTAAGGCGACGATTAACGCGCTCTTCGGTCCAGAAGTATCCCTGGCGATCTTGCACCCATTCAAAATAGGAAACGGTTACTCCCCCGGCATTTGCCAAGATATCGGGTACAACCATAATACCTTTATCTTCGAGAATAGAGTCAGCATTTGCTGTAACAGGCCCATTAGCCCCTTCAGCAATAATTTTGGCATTAATATCACCGGCATTTTCACGATTAATCTGATCCTCTTTTGCGGCGGGGATCAATACATCGCACTCCAACTGCAATAATTCTTCGTTGGTAATTTTTTCAGCCTCGGAATACCCCTCAAGAGAATTATCATGATTTTTGGCATACTCCATCGCCTCAGGTATATCAATGCCGTTTTCGTTGTAATAACCACCTGTTATATCACTAATGGCAACAACTTTGGCCCCCTGCTCATACATCAGTTTGGCACTTACAGAACCGACATTACCAAATCCCTGAACGGCGACTGTGCACTTATTGGGCAAAATACCCATCTTATTAAGTGCGGCCAATGTAACCGTTACCACACCACGACCTGTTGCTTCTTTACGTCCGTGCGAACCGCCCAAAATAATCGGTTTCCCGGTCACAACTGCCGTTTCTGTTTTATGAGCATTCATGCTATAGGTATCCATCACCCAAGCCATAATCTGCTCATTGGTATTCATATCCGGCGCCGGGATATCACGATCAGGACCAAATACCTCAAGCATATTAGCTGTATAACGACGTGTCAACCGCTCCAGCTCACCGTCTGAAAGCTGTTTAGGGTCAACGCGCACCCCACCTTTGGCACCGCCAAATGGTACATTAACAATTGCACACTTCCAGGTCATCCAGGCCGCTAATGCGTTGACTTCTTCAAGCGTTACATCCGGAGCATAGCGGATGCCTCCTTTTGAGGGTCCCAGCAAATTATTGTGGATAACGCGATATCCTTCAAATACACGAATGTCTCCACTATCCATAACAATGGGAATGGAAACGGTAACCTGTTTAACGGGACTTGCTAAATATTGGAACATTCCCTCATCAAGCTCAAGAACTTCCGCGGCAAAACGGAAACGTTCTAACATCGATTCAAAAGGGGATTCCTCATCAAGCTTTGGTCCCGGCTCCTTATAATAACCGGTGGTATACATATTTTTGTTGTAAGGCATAAATTAAGATTAAAAAATCTGATCTTGTTTCTGTTCGATACTACAAAAAGTCAAAGTCTATGATGTTCATTGACAGTCAGCAATTTTGAGAGACGGAAAGGTATAAAAAAAATATTAGATGATATAGGTAAGATTTTTTTTAAAGCTTATTAGTTTTTCCGGCTTAAAATCATAAATCATTAAAAATTCATTCTCCGATTTATGCATGACAGCATGTTGCATTTGAATAAAATTTAATGTTGATTCTACACATTAAACATTCAAGATGAACGTTATTACAACTTTTTGGGTCAAATTTCATTGCTGTAATTTAAAATAGATGCTATGGACGCAAATGTTCTGGTATTAAATAAAGATTACCAACCGCTCAGTATTTGTTCGGTTCACCGCTCGGTAAAGCTTTTATTCTTGGATAAAGCCGAACTACTGCATGACTATCCCGAGCGAACCATCAGCACAGTTTCCGAGGATTTCTCCTATCCGTCTGTAATCAGATTGCGTCGATACATTAACATCCCCTACAACAAAATTGTATTGTCGCGTCATAACATTATGAAGCGTGATCACAAAACCTGTCAATATTGTGGATCATCAAAAAATCTAACCATCGACCACGTATTGCCTAAAAGTCGCGGTGGCAAAGATACGTGGGAAAACCTGGTTACAGCTTGTAATAGCTGCAATGTCGAAAAAGGAAATCGAACGCCCGAAGAGGCTAAAATGCCCTTAACCCAAAAACCTTTTCGGCCTATCCATATCACCTTTTTGCAATCTATACTCGGCGGGGTTCAGGACGACTGGAAGCCCTACCTGTACATGTAATATATCCCCCTTCTTTTCACCTTCTGCCCACAAATTCTCTTCATAAAAAATACATAAAAAAATCTTATCTTCGAGGTTCATTCACACTTTTCAGATTACAATTGAATCAATAAAATGAGTAGCAAAGGACGAGTATTAGTAGCTATGAGCGGAGGTGTTGACTCCTCAGTGGCAGCTGTTATGCTCAAAGAACAAGGATACGATGTCATCGGAATTACGATGAAAACGTGGGATTATTCCCGGGTAGGCGGCAAATCGGATAAAGAAACCGGTTGCTGTACTCTTGAATCTATGAACGATGCACGACAAATTGCTGTCAAGCATGGTTTCAAGCATTTTATCGTAGATATCCGTGACGAATTCGGAGATTGGGTCATTGATCGTTTTGTGGATGACTATATGAATGGACGTACACCCAATCCCTGCGTTTTGTGTAACACACATATCAAATGGGCCGCATTGCTACGGCGTGCAGACAACCTCGGTTGCGATTATATTGCCACCGGTCACTATGCAAATGTACGTGAAGAAAACGGACGATATGTTATCTCCAAAGGACTTGATCCCAAAAAAGATCAGTCTTACGCACTATGGGGCGTTGAACAAAAGCATTTAGCTCGAACTATATTTCCGCTGGGAAGCTACGAAAAAACAGAAATTCGCGATATGGCCGAAGAGTTTGGACTCACGAAAGTCGCTGATAAGCCAGACTCCTACGAAATTTGCTTTGTACCCGACGATAATTATCGGCGATTCTTAAAAGACCGCGTTGATGGACTTGAAGAACGTGTCAAAGGCGGTAAGTTTGTCGATCAGGAGGGAAATATTGTGGGCGAACACGAAGGATATCCTTTTTACACCATTGGCCAGCGCCGCGGTTTAGATCTGGCACTCGGCAAGCGTGTGTACGTCACCGATATTAATCCGGAAACCAATGTTATCACCATTGGTGAAAAAGAAGACTTGGTAGCAACTACCTGTAAAGCAAAAAATATCAACCTTAGTAAGTACGGTGAAGTACCCGGTGGCGAAATGGAAATTACCGGAAAAATTCGGTATAACGATGATGGTGTCATTGGCCAGCTAAAACAACTGGGCGATGACGAAATCGAAGTCACCTTCCCCACCGGACGCGAAGCCATTACTCCCGGTCAAGCGGTTGTCTGTTACGAAGGCGATGATGTTGTGGGTGGAGGCTGGATCCACAAAGTAAATGTGGATACCAACATTCTGCAAGAAGCATAATCTTTGTTATTATCAAACGTTAGATAGCCTGCTCGTTAATTCGGGTAGGCTTTCTTATTTTAGTGAAACTTGTTTTTCTTATTGGTGTAAAAAGATAAAACGTAATTACCATCTAACTTTTTTTGATCATGAAAAAAGCTTCCTATTATCTATCGGCTATGCTATTGGTTGCTTCTTTTAGCCAGCAACCTGCCTCTGCACAATTCGAAGGTAAGATAACCTTCGACAATTACAACTATTCATCAGAAGGCGTTGAGCAAAAGGACGATAATTTTACACTGTATGTAACTTCGGAGCGTATTTTACTGCAGGGCGAAAAGAAATACGACTTCATGGAATCTATTCAAACAGAAGGGGTATTGGTTCGCCTCGACTTCGAAGATTTTGTCTTTTTGACTGGCAGTAATGAAGCTCTCAAAATTTCCAAAACGGATATTACATCCATGATGAATATGTTTGGAAACGGCCAGAGCGCTAACAAAGCAGCTGACAAAGCCGACAATATTGATTATGAACGTACCGGTGAATCAGCGACTATTCACGGCTATCAGGCAGACAAATTTATCTTTCGTGATGATGACGAACCCAACGAACACACCGAAGTATGGATGACCAATGAGCTTGATGTAAACTGGGGCATGTTGGCCGAATCATGGACCGGCAGTGCAAAAACCATTATCAGCAGCCTGCCTACGAATCTTGTATTCAATGAAAAGTATTTCCCTTTAAAAGTCGAAGTGTTTGAAAACGATCAGCTGGTATCAAAATTGGAGGCTACCGAAGTAAACACCTCAACCATTGCCAAAGCCATGGTACAGGTTCCTTCAGGTGTTAAAGTACTTAGCTTTCAGGATTACCTCTTTCAAAAAATGAGCCGGCAGTAAAAATAGTTTTGAGATATGAGTATTGAGTAGCAAAACCCTTAGTTCACGGTTTTCTATTCAATACTCACTACCAACTACTTTCCGAAACTTCCCATCAGGTGCATTTCGCCATCCGGCTGAGAAGACTCACCATCAGACTCCAACGTAACAGCAAAGGAAAAATCCTTTCGATTATTCAAGCCATCCAAATTATCGGCTATAAATAAAGCATTTCCATTATTATCAATCGAAAATGACTTAATATTAATGGCTTTACTATCTAAAATAGCCCAAAACTGATATTGGGCATTTGGTCCAGGATCTGGGAGCTCAGCAAGGCGCACAATCGCCCTGTTATTTTGCGAATCCCAAATCACGTTTCCATAGCCGAAGGGATTCGCTTCCATGCCCAGTAGCCTCACCACATGCAGCTGACGAGATTTCGTCACCGCAAGCATCTCTTGTAGATCTCCGATCGTATTCTCAAGATCGGCAATCTGCTCCTCTTGTCTATCAATTATATTCTCTTGAGCACTAATCTCCGATCGCAGCGAAAAAGCATAAAACACCAAACTCAAGCAAATAAAACCCAGAACAATAGACAGAACTAACGTAAGTGATACGCTGGTTTCCTCCGCATCAACAACTTCATTTTCAACCTCCTCATCTGACTCTTCCTTCGTAACTGCATGTTGCTTAGAACGCTCCTTTGCCTTTCCATCCCAGTCCTCAACAGCTGCAAGCAACTGTTGCCTAAGATCCTCTGGCGAAGGATTATCCTTGTCAGAAAAAAGCAGTTCATTCCCCTTCGATCGCATCCGTTGGTATAATTCTCGCTGAGAATCAGTCGCCTCGTCCAGCATCTCCTCGAATCGCATGCGCTCATCCTGTTCAAGAATATTCAACACATAATCCGCACAAAGCTCTTTGAACGTTTCACTATCCGGTTGTTGTTTAGCCATCGCAAAATGTATATTTGATGAATATTACATAGGTCACTATTTACGTATAGATATCAGAAAATAACCAGAACCTAAAAACTATTTTTCGTGCCCTGGCTTCTAAGAATGACACTCGTGGTAGCCGTCATAATGCTACCCGCCATACTTTACCTATCATTTCGCTATTACGCAACAAGCAAATCATACATTCATTCAACCACCGCCAAGCTGCTGGCCCCGGCACTGTTTCTCTCCTTTTTCACCTATCCACTCGCGGGGATCATCGACTTTTACACCACCGGTACCATTGATCTACTCGGCTATCCCCAACCCCTAACATATTGGTTTTGGTTTGGTCTCATTTTCGTATTCCAGCTGGTAACCTGGGTCATCTTTTTTGATCTTATTAAGATGGCCATGAACAATTTTTATGGGGATAAAAACATCATTAGCCGGTGGCATCCTCATATAATCGTAACACTATTTGCAGCTATATTCCTGTTCACTGCAACAAAAACCTACCTCCACACAACCCAGGTAGAAGCAAAGCAAATCACCATTCCGGTAGAAAACCTACCCGAATCGCTCGAAGGATTTACAATTGTTCATATTACTGATATCCAGGGTGATGAATATACCGGTCGGACTGAGATCCAAAATTACATCCGAAAAGTAAACAATCAGAAGCCAGATCTTGTCATTTTTACGGGTGATCTCATTTCTTACGGCACCGATTTCATCAAGATGGCTGCCCAGGAATTTGGTAAAACCACATCAACCTACGGGACGTTCGCCATCGTGGGTGACCATGATTACTGGGCCGGAACTCCCCATGTAGAAAAAGCATTAACCAAAGAAAATATACCACTGCTGCAGGATGAAAATCACACGATCCCAATTGATAGTAGCAACAATATTACGATCACTGGTATAACCGAAGTGTACAGCAAAAAATCGAACCCCACTACCGTCGATTCATTAACCAAAAACAGCGCTAACAGTGTGCTTAAAATATTCGCCTCTCACCAAGTAAATGACCAATTAATTGCAAAAGCGCAGCAACAAAGCTACAATCTCATGCTGGCCGGTCACACCCACGGTGGACAAATTCATGTGCCATTCATGGGGATGAACTTCTCAGCCTCGCAGCAAGAAACCAAATACATACAGGGGCTTTACCAAGAAAACCATCTGCCGATCAATGTAAATAATGGGCTCGGCTTTACGCTGGCCCCCATTCGATACGGAGCTCCACCTAATATCTCGGTGATTACATTGCAAAAGAAATAAAATCTAACTTCGTACGCACCATAGAAATTAACCGGTTAAGCTTTCAAGAAGCGACAACTTTGATACTTAATCCTCTCTGATCAACCTCATCATTTTACGCGGATCATTTGTGGGCAGCTCACATGTATAATTTTGGCACACATAAGCAGTAGGCTCACCATTTTGCATCCCGAAATCTGATAGATACGGTACTAAGTCCTGTATAAGATCATCTTGTGGATCATTAAGTATCACTACCGAACGGGGTAAAAAATGATTGTACAACGGATGTATAAATGCATCAGAATAATCCCGAGAACCGGCAATGATGATTTCTCGGGAATCTCCTTCTACAAAATCCACACTTTGCAGAGCTGCCCCAAAGCTCGTTGGGGTCTGTTCAATACTTTTAGTAAATAATTTTAGCGATTCATCTGCCATCTGCTCCCACTCCGTATTCCCGATCATTCGTCCTAATCGCAGCAGATTCATCATAGCAATAGAATTCCCCGACGGCATAGCACCGTCATAAATCTCCTTCTTTCGACCCAGCAGCTCCTCGGCAGATTCATTGGTAAAGTAAAATCCTCCGCTTTCTTTATCCCAAAAGCCCTTGATAAGCTGTTGGTTCAATGAAACAGCATATTGTAAATATTCCGTTTTAAAGGTCGCTTCATATAACTCAATGAGCCCCCAAATCACAAAAGCATAATCATCGGCATGACCGTCAATGGCTACTTCTCCATTGCGATAACGATGTTTAAGACCACTATCCTCCACTAACAGCTTGTCTTTAATAAACCTCCAGCACTGCTCTGCTTTAGCAATATAATCTTGATTATCAAACACCGATCCCGCCTTGGCCAGTGCCGCCATTATCAATCCATTCCAATCGGTGAGAATCTTGTCATCAAGCAAAGGATGCACGCGTTTTTGGCGCTGCTTTAATAATTTTTCTCGAATTGCTGCTAAGGTCGAACGTAGCTTTCCAGGCTTCATCTCCCGCTCTTGGGCAAGTTCTTTAAACGACTTCTGAAGGTGCGGGATATTCTTGCCCGTTTTCCGACCGGTGGCCTCATCATGATAATTCCCCTCGTCGACCAGGTTATAAGCTTCGATAAAAAGCTCCGCTTCCGACATTGGTAACATTTCTCTGACCTCCTCGGTGCTCCACACATAAAACTTACCTTCCTCCCCTTCACTGTCAGCATCTTCGGCAGAATAAAACCCACCATCTTGATCCCGCATCTTTCGCATCAGGTAACTGCAGATTTCATCCACCGTCTGCTTAAATAAATCGTTCTTGGTAAACTGCCACCCTTCGGTATAAGCTATAAGCAGCATCGCTTGGTCGTAGAGCATCTTTTCAAAGTGTGGCACCAACCATTTCCGGTCCGTCGAGTAACGGTGAAATCCACCGCCCACCTGATCAAAAACGCCGCCCATTCTCATGCAGGTCAGCGTTTGCTCAACCATTGCCAACGCTTTTGAATTCTGATAACAATCTGCATAACGAAGCAAAAACATGAGATTATGTGGACTTGGAAACTTTGGAGAGGTACCGAACCCCCCAAATCGCTGATCAAACTGTTGCTCATATTGATAATATGCCTCATCTAAAATATCACTGTCCCAACGGTCTGATGCATCAAATACCGTAGATTTCTGAAAAGCAGTGACAATTTCATCGGTAGAATTTATAATCTTCTCCCTATCATTTTCCCAAAGCTTAGAAATCCATGGAATAAGCTCCCGCATCCCGGGCCGCCCTTGTCGTCCGACTTTGGGAATATAGGTTTCTGCATAAAACGGTTTTTTATCAGGAGTCAAAAAAACGTTGAGCGGCCATCCGCCACTACCGGTAAGCATCTGGCACACCAGCATATAGGTATTGTCAATATCAGGACGCTCCTCACGATCTACTTTTATATTCACAAACGTCCTATTCATCAATTGGGCAACCTGCTCATCTTCAAACGACTCATGCGCCATTACATGACACCAGTGGCAGGTCGCATAGCCAATAGATACCAGCACCGGCTTATCTTCCTCTCTGGCCTTTTCAAAGGCCTCATTACCCCACGGGTACCAATCTACCGGATTATCAGCATGCTGCAACAAATACGGACTGGATTCTTTTGCCAGGCGGTTTTGATTGCGACCAGAAGAATCACTCATCTACTTTTTATCTACATCTTTAGAAAAACGTTCGCTGTAATCTACAATAAACCGATCGTACTCTTCATCAATAAGCTCTGACGAAATAAGAAAGTCGGCCGAAGATCGGTTACAGGCCATCGGAATGTTATAAAGTACACCAATTCGCAGCAGCGCTTTAACATCTACATCATGTGGTTGAGCCTGCAAGGGATCCCAGAAGAAGATCATCATTTCGATCTTATTTTCTGCAATAGCGGCTCCAATCTGAAGATCTCCCCCTAACGGGCCGCTGTTAAAACGATTCACTTCCAATCCTACCGTATCAGCGATCATCTTACCCGTTGTTCCTGTCCCAAACAACTTGTGCTTTGAAAGCGACCCTTTGTTAAAATCACACCAATCGATCAAATCCTTCTTACGATGGTCATGGGCAATGAGAGCAATATTTTTCTTTTTTTTCATCTTTTTTGCTCCGGGTGCAACAGGCTGCTGAGATTTTGCTTTTACGTTCATATCAAATATATAATTTTAAAAATAGTAGATTCAGCGGTTAAGCTACGGTAAGTATAGATAGCTCTCAAATACAATTTTATCCGGAAAGCAAATACTAAATTGCCAATCGAAGAGGTGAATCACTGATTTGGAGACGTTTGATATCAAACGATTCTTTTGCGAATCCCTTAAGACGAATACTCATATCCTCACTCCTTTCCTTGTTGTCAAATTCCTCAAGCACATCTTGCAAACTATGCTTATTAAATACTTTCTGTGATATAATAAGCTCGTTTTCTGAGGCAGAATCTACAAAGCGTGAAGCAATATTAACCGTTGATCCAAAATAATCTATGCGGCTATTGAGATTAGCAGCCACACAACTTCCATGATGAATACCTGCCTTAAGTCGTAAATCATCGGTAAAGCGTTCATCATCCGATATTATTTTCTGGGCCCTGAGATAAGCTCGCAATGCCTGATCAGGTTCACAAAATACCGCCATTACCGAATCCCCAATAGTTTTAACAATGGCACCATTTTCTTTGGCAACCACCTGATGTAGTATTTCAAAGTGATCAATAACCTGTCCAACAGCTTTGTCATCTCCCTCCTCGTTATACATGCCAGTTGAATCAAACAGATCAGTAAACATAAACGTCAGATTATCCACCGAAATCTTCTCTCCCTTTCGTAAGACTTCATCCGCAAATAGATTGCGAAACAACTGTGACGAAGTAGCCTGGGCAGCACTTATTCCATGCAAAGACCAACTTTTGCGCTCCAGAGTGATTAGCTTATTTTCATTACTGGTATTCTCGATACTTAAATTCGGACTGTTCGAAATGTGTGCTTCCTCACCGGTCAACCCTGTAGCAGTGATGTTAATATGAATCGTATCATCCCCCTCTTCATCAACATATACCGTTGCCGTGCCCATTGACTTCGTTGACCGCAAAATATATTCACCGTCAGGTAAGTCTGTCATCAAATAGCGTTTTTCTCCGGGCTTTATATACTGCTGAAAAAACACATGCGATTTCTGTTGTGGACCGCGAATGCAATATTGCTCTTTGTTTATTTTACGTACCAGTGGATGTGGTCGAAAACTAAGCTGCACTGTTTTGTTGAAATTGACTTTAAATTCTTGCTCACATTCATCGCAGTAAATCGGCTCGTGAATCTGATTCAAGGTTTTAACCGACTCTTGAATACTTCTGCAAGAAGGACAATACAGGTCCCAGTTAAAATTTAGCAAATTAGCTTTGGCTGCATGGATAAAAACCTCAAAAACCTTCTCTTGGGGTACTTCCCACAGCTCAGCAAGTGTGCGTGGAGAAATTTGCTGCAGATCCAGATCATCAGCATGACAAATAAATTTTATTAACCGCCTCAACACTGCCGTATCTACCTGGCTATTATACAGCCCTTCCTTAATCTGCTCAAGACGTTTTTTACCACCACGCACCAGCCTTTTTTTCTTGGCAGTTTGATAGTGATGCCGATTACTTACGGCTAACCGATCGTAGGTATCAATTACATTCTTTAGCCGACGTTTTAATAACGTTTTAAGTTTCAGGGTAGTCCAAAACGAAAGGAACTTATTACGGGGAATAGCCCACAGCTTAACAATCAATCGGGTGCCCGTTTTAATTTCTTTTAAATCAACCTGCATTTTTAAATCCTTGTACGCTCCAGATTGGTAATGCCGAACAACGCCAAACCTATAGGGATATTCCCACTCAAAAGGTTCTTCTTCCCAAACCTCATAACGGTTGATACCATTGTAGGAAAGCTGAATCAAATCCTGATCCACCGACTGAGTAATATGAGCCTTCTGTATGCTCGGCTGTTTTAAATCCTTAAACAAACGGTTCGTATCAGTAATAAATGGCCAAATCTCACGTGGTAAAGCATTAACCTGCCAACTCCATGATAATTGTACCGTCTTCTGATCAACCATTGATGCCCGATTACTTTAGAAGTAAAAAACCATTCACAATCGACTTCGTGAATTAGTGTAGTAAGCGTTATATTTACGTCCTTTATTTAAAAGAGCACAGAAATCCTAAACTGTTACAAATTTACAATTACTTTATGGCAGTAGAACGAACTCTCACAATTCTAAAACCAGATTGCGTACGAAAAAATCTAATTGGCGAAGTTACCCAGCGTATCCAAGAGGCCGGATTTCGTATTGTTGCGATGAAAATGACTCGTCTGACCAAAGATACTGCTGGCGGATTTTATGCCGTTCACAAAGAACGACCTTTTTTCGATGAACTTGTTGAGTTCATGAGCAGCGGTCCCTGCATACCCATGATTCTCGAAAAAGAAAATGCGATCGAAGATTTCCGTGAATTTATCGGTGCTACCGACCCCAGTGAAGCCGAAGAGGGGACGATCCGTGCGGATTTTGCAGATAGCGTAGGAGAAAATATAATCCACGGTTCCGACTCTGTTGAAAACGGCAAAAAAGAAGCCGCTTATTTCTTTTCTGAAGCTGAAGTAGTGGCTAACAAAGCCTAACAAAATTTCGAGGATATGCGAGCTATTTCTGCCCTGCTTACCGTTTGTGCATGTTTAGTTCTTTTGGGATGTAACTTGACTCAGTCCCAGCCAACGGTACAAGTAGGAGGACAGGTATTGCTCAACAATCACCTTGACGACTTAGAAGGCAAACGTGTAGGATTGGTCATGAATCCCACGGCCCGCGTCGAAGGCTCGCATATGCTTGATACCTTACTTGCCCGAAATATAAATATTACCACCCTTTTTGCTCCTGAGCATGGCTTTCGCGGTGATATTGGAGCCGGTGAAACAATTGAAGATGGGATCGATCAATCTACTGGATTGCCGGTATTTTCTCTTTATGGCAAAAGCCGTACCCCAACTCCCGACATGCTCGAAAAAGTAGATGTTCTGCTTTTTGATATTCAGGATGTTGGAGCCCGATTCTATACCTATAATGCTACACTGGGAAATGTCATTGAAGCTGCGGGGGCTCAGGATATTCCGGTATGGGTATTAGATCGACCCAATCCCGCCGGTGATTTAATTTCGGGATGGATGATGCAGGACAAACACCAGTCATTTGTAGGCAAGTATCCTATCCCCATGGTACACGGAATGACACTCGGCGAATTGGCCAAAATGATGGTCGGTGAACAATGGGTCGACAATGCGGATCAGGCAACCGTTCGCGTGATTCAAATGGATGGATGGAACCGTTCAATGAAATGGCCTGACACCGGTCTTGACTGGATACCTCCCTCTCCAAATCTTCCCCGTTTTTATCATGCCTATGTTTATTTGGGAACCGTACTTTTTGAAGGTACAACAATGTCTGAGGGACGAGGGACGGATAACCCATTTCTTCGAATAGGGTCACCGAAAACTAAGCTGACCACCTCTCATATTGCAAAACTTCGTCGACAATTTTCGGGCGTTAATATTGAGCGGCGTTCTTTTACTCCGAAATCGATTCCCGGCAAAGCTTCCAATCCCAAGTTTGAAGGAGAACGGTGCCACGGTATTGCGATTCAGATCACCAATCCCGATGCATTTAACCCGGTTAAACTTGGAACTGAGCTACTATCAACGTTGCTTGATGCAAGCCCGGAAGCTTCATTCAATAATTATATGCCTAAACTCAGCGGCATAGATAATGCGCTACTGCAAGAGCAGTTAAAAAACGATTCGTACCTTAATAATTGGGAGAAAACAGCCCGAGAATTCAAGAAGCAACGAAAACAATATCTTATCTACGAATAAATTTGGGGCTACACTTTTCGTTTCCACTCGTAACAAAGTAGAGCCGCACTTACCGAAGCATTTAATGATTCTACATTATTTTCCATGGGAATACGAAATTTGTAATCACAGTGCTCCAAAGTTTTTTGACTGATGCCACTGCCTTCGTTCCCCACTACAAACGCCAGCGGACGATCAACCTCCAGATCCCAAAGATCTTGATCCCCATTCATATCAAGTCCGCAGATCCAAAATCCTTCCTCTTTAAGCTTCATGATAGATTGATTAAGGTTTCCAACCCGAACGATGGGAATACGTCCGGCAGTACCGGCTGAAGTTTTATGAACGGTTGCATTGATGGGCGCCTGCCGATGCTTCGGAACCAATACCGCTGCAATACCTGCTGCTGCCGCTGTGCGAAGCATAGCCCCCAGATTCCCGGGATCTTCGATTTCATCCAACAACAAAACAGCCGGATAGGTCGAGGTATCAACCGTATCGAGCCAGTTGCCAAAATCCTGATAGGATATCTGGCTCATCAGGGCCACTACTCCCTGATCGTTCACTTTTCCTACCAATTCAAAAAGTTTGGAACCCGGGACATGCGAAATAGGTATACGATGTTGTGATGCTAAACCAAAAATATCCGGGAGTTGCGAATCGTGCAATGAATCACGTACAAAAATTTTCTCCATACGCTCGGCTTCATTGTTCAATGCTTCTTTGATGGGATTGCGACCATAGATGTAAATATTGTTATCATTTTCTGGCATAATAAAGGCAGTAAGTTGAAATATTAATAATTTCGTTTAACTTATAAGTACTAACGGCTTATTTAAAAAAGGGTAGACCTATGAAAAACAAGAACCGAAAAGATGATTCCTTTCCATTCTCTGAGTCATCCAATATAAAGGATTCCATACATAATTCTGCCATATCACATTATGTAGAACAAACCCATTCACTTTCTACATTCTATATGATTGCCGCAGTATCACAAATATTCCTGGGCTTGACTGTTGTAACTGTTTCTGTCTTGGGGCTAATCCAGCCACAATGGCTTTCCACATCGCTAATAATGATCGCCAGTGTAACAACTATGATTGGTCTTTATCTTCTGTATATTACGGCTGCAAAAAGAAGTAAGCACAATTCATTGCTTCGCAACGCAATGCAGCGCATTATGCAACACAAAAATTGATATGACCGATTTTAGCGATTCTAACACCCAGAACCGACTTCAATCATACCTGAAAGTTCATCTTAAGAAAGAAGAACTTTCGCTATCAGAGACTGAGCAAATAGAGGCCCTTCAAAAAAGAAAACGTAATAAATGGATTCAACTTGCCGTAAATATTGCGGCCATCCTGTTTTTTGGATACTCCTTTTATTTTGATATCACCCAGCTCAGCCAAACCTTTTTTATCATCATTTTTGCTGTTTTTGTAATAAATATGGGTTTAATCTTTTATCAAAAGAATCAACTTGATGAGCTGCTGGAATACCTGCAATGGAAAATACAGCATGGGAATTAGGGCTCTCTACCTTATCTTGGTTTTTGTTCCTATTGCAACTGTTAATGGTCCGGCTCAGCCTTCTATGATACAAAAGCACAGTTTGCCTACACTTTATAACGACGATGGTGACAACTTCATCATCATTGCCCATCGCGGTGCCAGCGCTTATTTTCCTGAAAATACCATGATTGCGTTCAAAAAAGCGATAGAATTAGGGGCCGAAATGATCGAGCTGGATGTTGCTCTAAGTAAAGACGGTGTGCCTGTTGTTTTTCATGATGCACGACTCAATAAGCATACCAACGGACGTGGATACCTAAGTAATTATACACTCAATGAACTAAAACAATTAGATGCAGGCTCGTGGTTTGATCCACAGTTTTCAAATCAAAAAATTCCCACGTTAGAAGAAGTGCTGAAATTTGCATCGGGTACTATTGCTATTAATATCGAAATTAAAAGAGAAGCTGTTTCTGATTCTATTTTCGGGGGCATTGAACAAAAAGTAATCCAGCTGGTCAATGAATTTGACATGCAAAATCACGTCCTCTTTTCGAGTTTTGATTATCGAGCATTGCTTCATTTAAAACAACTGGCCCCCGATATTCCTGTTGCCTTACTGTATAACCGAAGGCAATCAAATCGCTTACTGCCAAATCAACTGGTAAAAAAATATGGTGTAGATGCTTTTAACTGCAGCTACCGGCAGTTAAGCAGAAAATGGATCGCCAACCTCAACAAATACCGCATCCCGAGCTTTATTTATACGGTTAACAGCAAAAAACGTATGCAAAAATTGATTGAAGGTGGTGTGAATGGCATTTTCACCGACAAACCAGATGTGTTGCAAACTGTTGTGGAACAATATCATTCCCAGGCTCAATAACTGCTTTACTTTCCCATCACCTGCAAAAAGATTCGGCGATCTCTGGATTTATTATCGTGATTAAAAATCACAATCTGCTGCCATGTTCCCAGTACCGGTTTCCCATCATGCAACGGGACTGTTATGCCCGGCCCCATCATGGTAGCACGTATATGCGAAAACCCATTATCATCGCCCCATGTTTCGCCGTGACGTGTGGTCTGATCGTGCGGTGCAAACTCCTCCAGTTTGTCCTTCATATCCTCAACAAGTGCCGGCTCAAACTCAATCGTAGATATCGAAGCAGTAGAACCGATCGGAAAAATATGAATGATTCCTTCCAAAAAACCACTTTCGGTGGCAAAATCCCTCACCTGTTCCGTGATATTTTTAATATCCGAAAATCCTTCGGCTCCAACCGTAATCTCTTTGCTGGTAATATCCATATTATTGATTCCTCGTGTTTGCATTCAAAAACTGCCGCAATGCCCGGCGATATTTTTCTCCTGTCTCCCAAAATCCGGAGCCGTGAGAACCTTGCAGCTCAACAAATGTTTTGGGGGAATTGGCCGCTTCGAAAAGTGACTTCCCATGATAATACGGTATAATTTCGTCATCTCTGCTGTGAGCCATAAATAATGGGGATTCAATCTGTTTAATATTTTCTATGGTGTTGTAGTCATACTTTATGATGGACCGCACTGGTAGCCAGGGATACAAATCGGCTCCCAAATCAGCAGCAGATATAAACGTGGATTCGATAATAGTAGCAGTAACAGCCGATTGTTTTTGAACAGCAAGCCACGATGCGACGGCACCACCCAACGACCGACCCATAATCACAATCCGATCGCTTTCAGTATTCCTTTCCGATTCCAGATAGTCCCATGCAGCCCGGGCATCTTTATACGTTCCTTCCTCGCTGGGGCGTCCATCACTTTTTCCATATCCCCGATAATCAAAGATAAAAACGTTAACTCCCAAATCATGGAGAAGCTGTATTGTTTGCAGTCGCCCCGAGATATTACCTGCATTCCCGTGGAAATATAAAACAGTAATATTGCTATCGGCTGGAATATACCATCCATGCAAAGACAAGCCATCCTCTGTCGTAAAGGTGATATCATCATACGATAAACCAACATCTTCAGGAGTATAGGAAAGTGATTTTTGAGGATGATAAATCATTTTTCCCTGCAGCAGATACATCAAAAAAACCAACAGAATATATCCGACCGCCACACCTAAAAGAATCCAGAAAAATGACTGCACAATTCGCAAAATAGATGACAATAGTTTGAGTTAATCAGATCAAATATAACAAAACTATTCATCCGACTTCAGCCGGTAAGATTGCAATCGACTATGCCGGGCACCGTCAGAATGCAGTTTACTTTCATAAAGTACAAACTCATCAACGAGAATATCACGAACAGCGAATTTTTTATGCTGATTAATAAATGATGTAACTGCTCGTTTAGACGTGCCCTTTGTACGTGCAACCGTGACATGAGGCTTAAACGGTCGCTTTTCCGGGCAAATGCCCATATTCTGACAGTAACCTTCGATTTTTTCATGCAACTCGAACAGCAACTCATTCTGTTTGACGCCCGCCCAAACAACTTTGGGATGTTTGCCTTCCGGGAAGTACCCAATTCCTGCTATCGTCATAGAAAAATTGGGATGAGCAATTTTTGTCATTTCTTTCCGCAACTTATTGCCAGTGGTTTCATCCACTTCTCCCACAAATTTCAGTGTCAGATGCATTTGCTCTTTGGCCTGCCACCGCATTCCTTCGATGGGTTGCTGTAAATCCAGCAATCTTTTTTTTACTGCTTCAGGGATAGGAATTGCTATAAATAAGCGCATAAAAAAGGTTAATGATAACGCACCTCAAATTCTTCATACTCTTCATCAGCTTCTTCAACCGTAACATCAATATTATCCACACGGCTGGCACCCGGTCCCTGTTCACAACGGTTTACCATCTCTCTTATATGGTCAAGTGGCCCGGCAAAAACGGCTTCTACCCGTCCGTCGGGTAGGTTTTTAACCCAGCCAAAGACTCCGACTTCTTCGGCATTTACCCTCGCGAAATGTCGAAATCCAACTCCTTGTACCCGTCCTTCGATAAATACATGCGCCTGTTGCATAATTTTTTTAGCTATGCTTTTATTAAATCGTTAACTCTCAATTGTTTAGTGATTCACGGCTAATGTACTAATCTGAAAGGAAATCTCGAACTTTCACGATTTAAAGTTTTAAAGTTTGTATAATTCCGTCAAACATATTGTTCCAATTTTGCTTTGAAATAGATTTACTATGACTATTACGCAACTAAAATATATTATTGCTGTCGACCGCTACCGCCATTTTGCCACTGCTGCAGAAAAATCATACGTCACCCAACCCACTCTCAGCATGCAGATTCATAAACTGGAAGACGAGCTCGGTGTTACCATTTTTGACCGCTCCAAATCGCCCGTCATTCCCACTGAAGTTGGGGAAAAGATAATAGCCGAAGCAAAAAAAATTATCAAACAGTCCAAACATATTGAAGATCTGGCAGCCCTGACTGATGATGAACTCCGGGGGACCTTTCGCATTGGCATTATCCCAACTGTGGCTCCTTACCTGCTTCCCCTTTTTCTTCGGAATTTTCGCGACAAATATCCCAATGTACACCTGGTTTTCGAAGAAGTTGTCACCGACAAATTATTGGATTTACTAAATCAGGACTATCTTGATATTGGGATTATAGCCACACCTGCAGACCGTGGTAATATTTTTGAAGAGGATCTCTATTATGAACCGTTTTTGGGATATGTATCCGAAGATCATTCCCTATCAAAAAAAGAGCGGCTTTCGGTTGACGACTTGGAAGTCACTAACTTGTGGTTGCTCAATGAAGGCCATTGTTTCCGCGATCAAACCGTTAAGCTGTGCAAGAAATTCCGTAAAGATAAGCTCGAGGATCCCATGATTGAATTCGAAAGCGGCAACCTGGAAACTTTGAAACAGTTGGTTGAGCAAAATTTTGGGATGACTTTACTCCCCTATCTGGCTAAAAATCAGATTAATGAGCAATGTGCCAAAGCACATTTGCGGGAGTTTGATGATCCTGTTCCACGCCGAAAAGTACGGATCGTTTATGGACGTGAATACCTGAAAAAAAATATCATTGAAGCTTTCAAAAATGAAATCATATCAGCAATCCCGGGAGAACTTAAGACAGAAGAGGAAGGGCTTTTAGTTGAATAGTTTGTACCTGGCCAACTATCAACTTTCTTAAATATTACCTACTTTTGAGGCTTGTTTTTTTAATCTCAAAAATTAGATCTCCGTTTTGGATCATTCCATTCTTCTGTGGTCAGTTTTCAATGTGTTCATCATTGTGATGCTCATTGTTGACTTGGTTGTACTCCATAAAGAGGATGAAGCCGTCAGCATCAAAGAAGCGTTGTATTGGACGGGCGTTTGGATTGTACTGGCACTCATTTTCGGGTTGGGCATATACTATTACATGGGATCTCAAACGGCCCTCGACTACTACACCGGCTACCTGATTGAAAAATCTCTCAGTGTCGATAACATCTTCGTATTTTTGCTGGTTTTCACCTACTTCAAGGTACCGGATGAATACCAGCATAAAGTGTTGTTCTGGGGGATTTTCGGGGCGCTGGTTATGCGATTGTTTTTTATTTTTACCGGCGTAGCCCTTCTCGAGCGCTTCCACTGGATTATCTACGTCTTTGGTGGATTCCTCGTTTTTACCGGGATTAAACTGGCGATGGAAAAAGATAAAGAGGTCCATCCCGAACGAAATCCGGTATTAAAGTTAGTCCGCCGCATATTTCCCACGACCAAAAGTTATCACGGCTCAAAGTTTTTTATCCGCAAAATGGGTCGGCTCATTGCCACTCCACTGTTTATCGTCCTGGTCGTTATCGAAACCACTGATCTCGTTTTTGCACTCGATTCAATTCCCGCCATTCTGGCCATTACCCGCGACGAATTTATTATCTACAGCTCCAATGCTTTTGCGATTTTAGGTCTCCGAGCCCTTTATTTTGCCGTTTCCGGGATTATGCGATTATTTCATTACCTGCACTATGGACTCTCTCTGATTCTCGTTTTTGTGGGTATTAAAATGTTGCTTTCTAACTTATATCACATTCCCACACCATACGCCCTGGCATTTGTTGCCGGTGCGCTTATCCTCTCTATCGTGGCTTCCATTATGTATCCCAAAAAAGAAGACCCCGTAGCACAAGAGAACCTGCCCGACGAATAATTCAACCATGGATTTTTCGAACTTTTCTGTAAAATGGTTTACGGTCTTCTACTCAGTATCAGCCGTTCTTTTGTTTGGTAGCGGCGGATACCTCATTTTAAAGAAAGAACAAGCTGAACAATACCTTAAAGAGGCAGCACAAAATAAAAAGCCGCCCATCTTGTTCATCCGAATTCTCAAATATCTGTTCCTTTTTATCCTGCCGGGACTTGTTTTGTCATTTTTTCCCTTCTCTTGGATCGAACTTCTGTTTAGTATTTGGAGTTTATTGGTTGTATACATTGGCGGTCTTCAATTGATCCGCTGGGAGCAAAATCGCAAACTCATCAAAAGCAGTACTCAGCTAACGGAAATTATTAAAAGAAGTGGTGCCATAATGGTGGCAGTCGGGTTTGCGTTATTATTGCTCGCATACTTCGTAATAACACGACAACCACTTTCATGAACATCACTAAAGCGGGATATCACGGTATTCTGCTTCCGGATTTGAACCTCGGTTTCGATTACAGCGGTACCGACACACAACACACCTTTATTTCGCATGCCCATGCTGATCACATGCCACGCAACCGGCAAAGCAGCGTCTACTGCACCTCCAATACCCTTAAATTGATGCGGCGTCGGGGCTATAAAGGCAGCGCAACCGTCTTAGAGTTTGGGGAATCCATAGAAACAGACGAGGCACGTATTACACTCTACCCGGCAGGACACATTTTGGGATCAGCGATGGTATATGTAGAATCTGATGAAGGTTCTGTCCTCTATACCGGAGACTACCGCACGCCCCCGTCTCCCGCTTCAGAGGGATTTTCCATTCCCGAGCAGGTCGATCATTTTATTACCGAAGCCACCTTTTCATTGCCCATTTACAAATGGGATACCCACGAAAACCTCGGACAGGAAATTCGGTCATTTGCACAACAAACATTGGATGATGAGGCAACGCCGGTTTTTCTGGCATATAATCTTGGTAAAGCGCAAGAAGTGATGCACTTGTTGGCACCACTGGAACACAAAGTGCAAATACACGGTGCAGGCTATAAGCTTTGTGATGTATATGAAGAAGCAGGAATTGACCTGGGTGACTACGAGCCTTACGATCGCAACACCTGTGAAGGTAAGATTTTGATTACCACAAATTCAGCCTTGAATAACGGCTTTGCATCTAACATCCGCGAAAAACGCATCGCCTACTGCTCGGGATGGGCCACGCGAGATGCTGCTCGAAGTCAACTAACCGTCCATAAACTAATACCCCTTTCTGATCACCTCGACTTTTTTGAGCTGATTCATCTTTGTGAATCATTAAATCCTCAAATGGTTCATATTACACATACTCCCAACGCCGATGTCGTTCAACATTATTTGGAGCAACGGAATATTTGCTCCCGATTTTTAGATATGGAGGTCGAAGAAGATGACTGATTCCCAAAGTACATTCCGCCACTTATCTGAGACGGCTCAACAAATCAATGAAACCCGTAGTACAAATGCCAAAATATCGTTATGTGCAAAGTATTTTAAGGGCCTCAATAGCGATAAAGAGTTGCAATTAGCTGCTCGTTTTTTAGGAGAGGGTGCTTTTTCATCTATTTCGGGGAAACTCGCAACGATCGGGAGCAGAACCTATTCAACCTGCGCCGCCGAGTTCTGCGAAATCGATTACGAAAAAGTATTTAAACCGTGCAAAACAGCATTAGGTAGTGCCTCCGAAGCTATCGAAAAGCTAATGCACAACATTGAAGCTGCACGCGAAAAGTGTGAACCTGGCAAGCTCATGCTCCAAGAGATTGAATCCATTTACCAAGAGATCTATCAGGTTTCCTCCCGTGCTGACAAGCAACGTATTCTTCGCAGGGCCTGGAAGCAGATGACTCCACTCGAAATCAAGTTCTTCATCCGAATCATGACGCGGGGATCGCTGCGTATCGGCTTCGAAACCAAAAGTGTTGTTTCTGCACTGGCCAAAGCTTTTGGCAAAAATATGGATGACGTTCGTTATGTCCATATGATTACCGGTAGTATTGGCAAAACAGCTCTACTCTGTAAGAATAACAACCTTGATGAGGCAAACTTCAAGCTCTTTCATCCGCTGTCATTTATGTTGGCATCACCTATCGAAAGTTGCACAGTGGAAAACGTGGATCAATACATCGCCGAGGAAAAATTCGACGGCATGCGGGCTCAGGCCCACATTAGCGGACAGCAGGTTAAATTGTATTCTCGCGATCTCAACGATATTACGCATTCTTTCCCTGAAATTGTGCGGTTTTTCTTGAAAAAAGACTTGCCTGATGTCGTTTTTGACGGTGAAATATGTGTCTATAAAGACGATGAGATTCTGCCTTTTCAACTGCTTCAAAAGCGCATGGGACGAAAAAATCCGGGGAAAAAGATTCTGAAAAAATTCCCCGTTTTATTCATTTCCTATGACCTTCTTTTTCATGATACTAATCCCATTTTTGAGCACTCCCTTACACAACGGCGACAGCTTCTGGAACAGCTTTCCAATAAACATGAACTACCAATCACCAACCAATTTACGGTGCAGGACCATGATCATGTTGATGAACTTTTTAAACGAGCCCTGGCTCACGGCAATGAGGGATTGATGCTCAAAAAAGCTGACAGCACTTACGAATATGGACAGCGCCGCAAATCGTGGCTCAAAGTCAAAAAACCGGGTGGTACGCTTGATACGGTAATGATGTATGCTCATGCCGGTTCGGGAAAACGGGGAGGCTATTATTCGGATTTTACGCTGGGTATTCGAGTAGCTGAAGATGAGCGTTATGAAGAAGAGTTCATACCCATTGGAAAAGCATATGGGGGGTATACCGATGAGGCGATGAAGCGACTGAACAAGCGCATCAAAGATCTGACTGTCGAAAAATACGGTCCTACGCTGGGGCTTATCCCTGAAATTGTCATTGAACTCGAGTTTGATGATATCCAGGTAAATAAGCGGACCAAGGCTAATTATTCGCTGCGTCTTCCTCGTTTTAAGACCATTCGCTGGGATTTGGATCCAAAAGATGCTGATACCTTAAAGGATGTGGAACAGATGTATCAACAGAAAATAGATCGCGAACGGTTGAAACAACGCGAAAATCCGTCGTTTCATTTCCCAAAATAAAAAATACTGATGGAATTGCAGTTGCTATTTTTAAATAAATAGCAACTGCAATTCGGCCGAGTTCAACCCAAGCCTTTGTAGAGTCCCAAAAAATTAAGATCATACTGCGAGGAAACCATTCCTCCCTTGCAGTATGATCTCTAAATTAGTGCTGATTAAGTAGCTGAAATGCTAATTCTGCTTTGTCAATCCCTGTTCTTCAAGCTCAGTAAAAACAGGCTGAATGTAATCCTGCACTGCTTTTTTCTTGACATCGAAGGTTCGCCATTCCGACATCTTAACCTGTTTTTGAAGTCGAATAGAAACCTTGGAACCAGAGCCTTCATCGCTAATATTGACTTTCATCCGCATTCGTTCGTCACTACTGGATCCTGCAACACGTCCACCGCTTACTGATCCGGACCCACCGGTTTCTCTCCAGCCGGTTTCCAGGGTATGTGCCTGTTCATCAGACGATTCTATTTCCCAAGCCTGATCCATCAGAATATCGAAAGCATTACTCTCAAGAACCTCATTTACCGTACCAAAAACCTCATCCGGAGACTCCTGATACGTTTGATATGTTAACCCTTTCTGTTGTGCATCCGGCAATTGGTAAACTGAACTACTGCCACAGCTTATCATTAACAACCCAACTATTAAAATACTCGTGATTTTCATCTTCATAATATCTTCTCTTGTTAGAATGTATTGTTTCCCTTAAAAAGATGATTAATTTCCAAAGTGTCAAAAAACCTATCCACTTCAAGGAATGATCGAAAAAATAGTTGCATTTTTTTGTTCCACTTAACATTAATTCTTTACTTCACGCTTTCATGAGTAACTGGACGCTACCATCAACACCACCCCACGACTGGTTTTTATGCCTGGATATTGACCAGTATTTCGATCACGAACACGATCCCGAAAAGGTCTTTGAAGAAGGATTCACCCGCCCTATTCCCTTAGAAGATCGGGATATACTTGTGACCTCCTTTTTCAATGGGGATCCGGAAAACCCCCAATTTCACTTTGAAAGTGATGAGTCGCTTAGCGCCAACGAAATTGAAGAAGCCAACAAAAGCTTAGCACGCATTTTCGGCACCAACATTGACCTGCGCCCCTTATATGATCAAGCTAAAGACGATCCGGTGTTGGGTCCTTTGCTTACCGAGTATTATGGATTCAAGCGGATGGCCCGCGCTACCCTTTTTGAAGATACCATTAACCGTATCATCCAGATGCGGCTTTCGCATAAACCGACGGCCAAAAAGATGGTCTACAATGTGCGCAAAAGTTACGGTTCACTTATCAACACAGGAGGTGAAAATATCCCGGCCTGGCCGCGACCGCATCAGCTCATTAAAGCCACCCCAATGAGTATTCGTCAGCTCGATCCCGGGCCCACTAAGCGAAAGGGAGAATTTATCATCGGCTTTGCCGAGGATCTGCTTTCCGGTGAACAAGATCTGCGCCACCTGGAAACGTGTCCGCCAGACGAATTTTACAATACGATTTCAAATGTACGCGGCATAGGCCCAACCTCTGCTCAGCAGTTAATGCTGTTTCGTGAACGTCCCGATGCCGTCTTTCCCAGCAACAAAAACAAAGGCAAAGAAAAAGGACATCGTCGGTGGATTATCCTCAACTATGGCGGGGATCCCGACAACACCTCGGAAAATGAATTTCAGCAGATGATCAAAAACTGGGAAGGCTACGAAGCGGCCGGACTCGAATTTTTATTCATCGATTGGGTGATGAGCGAGAAAGAAAAAAAGCAGAACCGTTAAATTGGTCTATGTCATTCCAACTTGTTTCGGGATCTTATATAGCAGGTTCTGATAAAAGTTCAGCATAATACAATAAGGAAAGATGTTAGTTTTGTTTCGTATCTCTACTGCGTAGCGCATTAGATAAACAATCCATTTCGAATTATCATAACCTAAACGTCGATATTTAATTCAGAATATCGATTCATCAGTACAGATCCTCTTCCGGCTGAATATCGATCAGCTTACGCCAGGCTTTAAACAAAAATCCCGAAGCAACAAGGGCTACAACCGTAATTACAGAGGCCAGAATCCATTTGCCGTATATCCAATATCCGGTGGCAAAGAGCGCGCCGTATACAGCAATGCATCCCAACACCATACAGAGCAATCCCTGAGGCACGCGCCATGCTTCATCTTCTAACGGTTCTACCTCTTTATCCTCAGCACGAGCTTTGTTGATAACAGTTTGCCACCCGGGTCCACCCGGACGCGCTACTTTACAAAAGTTGATCAACGTTTCTTTATCCGTGGGACGGGTAGCAAATGTTACTCCTACCCATCCTATAGTTGTGACAATTACACCGATAATAAGTTCTTGCCATCCCGTAACCTCCGGTAGACCGGTATAGGGATGCCCAAACTGAAAATAGAGGGCAACCGCAAAAGCGATAAACATAGCTGCGATTTCACTTCCCGCATTAATACGCCACCAAAACCAACGAAGGATAAAGAGTAATCCTGTCCCCGCACCTATTTGAAGGATAATTTGAAAACTATCGAGTGCATTTCTCAGTAATAATGCAAGAGCACCGGCGACAATCATCAGAATAACCGTAGAAATACGACCCACCATCACAAGCTCTTTTTCCGAGCTTTCGGGACGGATGAATCGTTTATAAAAATCATTCACCAAGTACGATGATCCCCAATTGAGATGCGTAGAAATAGTGGACATGTAGGCTGCCGTGAGAGATGCCACTACCAATCCCAACCAGCCTGTAGGAATAAAAGTAAGCATCGCCGGATAACCCATATCATGATCAGCTACCCCCGATGCATCAGGGAAGGCATTTTTTAAATCAGCCACTTCCGGAAAGACAATAATCGAGCATAAACCCACGATAATCCATGGCCAGGGACGCAAAGCATAATGGGCGGCATTAAAAAAGAACACCGCTGCAATAGAGTTATTTTCATCTTTGGCCGCAAACATACGCTGGGCGATATATCCGCCGCCGCCCGGTTCCGCACCGGGATAATAGACACTCCACCACTGAATGACCAACGGAATGATAAATATGCCGATAGCCTGTGAGGGATCAGAAAAATCGGGAAGTATATTTAATTTACTCACAACTTCTTTATGCTCCAAAAGCCCACTCAATCCACCAACTTCGGGATGATTGAGGGCTACATAAGCTGCAATCAAACTCCCCCCGAGAGCCAGAAAAAACTGGAAAAAGTCCGTGAGTAAAACCCCGCGCAAACCGCCTAAAGAACTGTAAATAACAGTGACGATACCGGCAATCACCACAGTTTCTACGGGCGTCAGTCCCATAAGTACACCGCTAATTTTAATAGCCGCCAGCGATACCGTAGCCATTACTACCACATTAAAAATAAAACCAAGGTAAACAGCACGGAATCCACGTAAAAAAGCAGCCATTTTACCGCTGTAGCGAAGCTCGTAAAACTCTACATCGGTAAGTACCCCGGAGCGCTTCCATAAATTCGCATATACAAAAACAGTCAACATCCCGGTAAGCAAAAACGCCCACCACACCCAGTTTCCAGCTACGCCATCGGTACGCACGATATTAGAAACAAGGTTGGGTGTATCGGTTGAAAAAGTCGTGGCTACCATCGAAATCCCCAGTAACCACCAGGGCATATTCTTTCCCGCGGCAAAAAATTGCTCGGAATTTTTACCGGCCTTACGCATCACCCAAACACCAATCAGCAACGAAAAGATTAAATAAGCTCCAATAATGGCCCAGTCAATGGGTGCAAGAATCATGGTTGTTTGATAATATTACGATTGATTATTCTAAAGATCTCTAACAAACGTAATTTTATTAAGAGGCTCAACGTCATTTAAAAATATTTTCCATTTGCACATCTAAAGTATAACCGTTAGAAAATCACACACCCTTATTGAAATAAAAAAGTCCCCATCTATCGAACGGGGACCTACTATATTTCTTTCTGCTAATGTTTTTCTTACAACTGATAAGCTCTAATTCCACCTTCATCAATGATTAATACCTTTCTAAAATCATCGACGGGTATAAACCCACGAGCATACAAGTCTCCGTAAATATTTTTATCGAGTTCTTTTAAGGTGAAATCTGTAATAAGTTTAGTACTATCTAAATCGAAAACATACAACTTTTCACGACTTGAAAGAACTTTCTCACTTTTAACAAATATTCTTTCTTCATTACCGGTCCAGCTTCTTACGCGCCCATCAATATCACCCTGAAAGAGCGAGTCAGGTACTGCACTGTTTACCACAGCCAAATTCTTTGCTCCGATGAGGGCAAATTCGTTGCCGGACGTTTTATAAATTTCATTGATATTGCCAATATCATAATCATCAAACTTATGATTCCATATCAATTCTCCATTTTCCATACTCACCTTGTATAGAGCATTATCGGCTCCTGTCCAGATATTATTTCCATCCAGGAGTATGTTTGGAGTATAATTCTTGTCCAGCTGCTTGCCGAAATGCCAAGCATGCTTGCCTGTTTCCTTCTCGAAAGCATAAAAACCGGGTTGTTTTGATCCACCTACAACGTTACCTCCACCTGGAATCGTTATAATGACCGACTTATCAGTTAGATGGATATCATGAACATCAGGCGCCTTTTCGAGAACCGGTGACGTCCACAGGAGCTCTCCGGTTGTAACATTAAACTTGGAAACCACTTTATCATCCAGGGCAAAGGAATTAACCTCACCCGTTGGGTTAACCGCATATACCTTATTCCCATCAACAAGTGGCATAGCCGTTTCGGCTGTTTCCAGGGTGTTGGTAGATGATACCGCACTGGCCACCTTGGTATCCCCCATTCCAAATTCATCACGGGTTCCAAACAGACGGTTTCCATTTTCCAGATCAAAAAATTCCAGTGATCCACCACTAAAATAGAGTAACGCCAATTGGTCGTGTAGCTCCAAACTTTCTATTTGATCTTCACGTCCTTTATATTTTGAGGACCATTTCAGCTCTCCGCTCCCGGCATCAATCCGATATAACTGCTTTACAGTTTCATCCGAATCTACCGTCTTGAGTACATCTTTCAGGTTTCCCATATCTCCAGCCATTAACAAATCATCACTTTCCTTCAAGTATTGAACAGCAGCTATTCCAGTACTGCTAAACTGATCAGTTTGCCAGAGCAAATGCCCGCTTTTGGAATCAAGTAAATGCAAAGTACCATCGGCTGTTCTAAACAAAAAGGCATCCTTTTCAGGCACTTCTGTAATCATACTTTGAATGGCCCTTGTCTGCAGTAGCACTTCAGAAGCTATCCCCGCCGTAGCGCCACTTCCCACTGATAACTTGACGGCTAAACTCGTAATACCTTCCGCAAGATTATGATATTCTTCAAGATTCCATTTCAAATGGTGATTAACCCAAAGCTCCCTTCCTGAATCCAAGTCAATACTTCTCATGCCCCCCTCATCATCAGAACGATCGAACAGCAACAACACTTTTGAATCAGGAAGCGTATAATGCCAGTACTTAATTTCCACATCATTTTTTGTAGAAAAGCCTCCCATAGCTTGTTCTTTTATTTGATCACCAAACTGCCCAAATAACCCTTTTTTCTCTTTGACATCTCTGAAAACTTCCTTCCCCGTTGTACCATCATAAATAATAATATCCGTATCGTTCTGTATAATGACGTGTTCGGTAGAAGTAACTTCTGCACTTTTATAATTTTCCCAATCAATATTCTTACTCCACGAAGTTGGAACAGTTGCCTTTTGTGAAGAGGCACAACTACCAACAAAAAATCCCAGTATACATATAAGTACTATAATTCCTCTGCTACCCGTTCTCTGAATCAAATATTCCATTATCCTATTCGTATTTTTTGATATTATTTTCCACTAAGTAATACGAAAGGGTTGTCAAAAACAGCTCAAATAAAAAAGCCCCGTCCCGGAACAGGGACGAGGCTTTAAATCGTCTTATGAAAGACGGTTAATCAAGAACGGCTGGCTTACATCATGCCACCCATTCCGCCCATTCCGCCGGGCATTCCGCCTCCCATACCGCCGCCGGGCATTCCACCGCCGCCAGCAGGTCCGTCATCATCATCGTCGCCTTCAGAAGGCTTATCAGAGATGAGTGCTTCCGTTGTCAACATCAATCCAGCAACAGAAGCTGCGTTTTCAAGCGCAGTGCGTGTTACTTTGGTAGGATCAATTACGCCGGCTTCAATAAGGTCTTCGTACTTTTCGGTACGAGCGTTGTAGCCAAAGCCACCCTCACCTTCGAGGACTTTCTGTACAACGATTGAACCTTCGGCACCGGCATTATTGGCAATAATTCGAAGCGGCTCTTCAAGCGCACGACGAACTATATTAAAGCCAACTTTCTGATCCGGTACTTCAGCTTCTAACTCATCCAGTGCCTTTCGAGCACGAAGCAGCGCAACGCCACCACCAGCTACGATACCTTCTTCAACAGCGGCACGAGTAGCGTGAAGCGCATCTTCAACACGAGCTTTCTTCTCTTTCATTTCAACTTCAGAAGCAGCCCCAATGTTGAGTACTGCAACACCGCCGCTTAACTTAGCGAGACGCTCTTGCAGTTTTTCGCGATCATAATCAGATGTGCTGGACTCAATTTGTCCTTTAATCTGATTTACACGCGCTTTGATATCATCATCTTTTCCTTGACCGCCAACAATTGTCGTATCGTCTTTGGTGATGTTTACGCGATCGGCAGTACCCAAGAAGTCGAGCGTAGCATTTTCGAGCTTGTATCCACGCTCTTCAGAGATCACGGTACCGTCCGTCAAGATCGCGATGTCTTCCAACATCTGCTTACGACGATCGCCAAATCCGGGCGCCTTAACAGCTGCAATCTTGAGCGATCCACGCAACTTGTTAACAACCAATGTCGCCAGAGCTTCGCCTTCAATATCTTCGGCGATAATAAGCAGCGGCTTACCAGTTTGTATAACTTTTTCAAGGATAGGTAGAAGATCCTTCATGTTGCTAATCTTCTTATCGAAGATCAGGATATACGGTTCTTCCATCTCAGCGACCATATTTTCGGAATCAGTCACAAAATAAGGTGACAGATATCCGCGGTCGAACTGCATACCTTCTACCGTTTCAAGATAGGTTTCGGTACCTTTGGCTTCTTCAACAGTGATAACACCATCTTGCCCAACCTTTTCCATTGCATCCGCAATGTTCTGGCCAATTTCTTCATCACCGTTGGCCGAAATAGTACCAATTTGCTTAATACTTTCAAGGCTGTCACCAACAGGTTGACTGTTTTTGCGAAGCTCCTCGACAATAGCTTTAACTGCTATGTCAATGCCGCGCTTTAATTCCATCGGGTTAGCACCGGCTGTAACATTCTTCAAACCGGTTTGAATGATGGATTGTGCAAGAACAGTAGCAGTCGTTGTACCGTCACCGGCATTATCACTGGTTTTGGAAGCAACTTCCTTAACCATTTGAGCGCCCATATTTTGTCGTTTGTTGGACAGCTCAATTTCCTTGGCTACTGTAACACCATCTTTTGTAACCGTTGGTGCGCCAAATGATTTTTCGATTACTACGTTTCGACCGCGCGGCCCAAGCGTAACCTTGACAGCATTCGCAAGCTTGTCAACGCCCTGCTTGAGAGCATCGCGCGCTTCCATATCGTAATGAACTAATTTTGCAGACATAATTGCCTATTTAATTTTTTTGAGTTTTTGTTTGAAAAAATGTAGAAAGAATTACGTTAGTCAACGATTCCAAGAATGTCGGATTCTCTCATGATCAGATACTCTTCACCATCCAGCGTTACTTCAGTGCCAGAATACTTTCCATAAAGCACCTTGTCGCCTTCTGCAACCGACATATCAATCTTGTTTCCGTTTTCTACTTTGCCGGGACCTGCAGCAACAACAGTTCCTTCCTGTGGTTTTTCTTTAGCAGAATCAGGAATAATAATTCCAGATTCAGTCTTCTCTTCCGCAGGTTTCGGCTGAACCAAAACACGATCGCTTAACGGTTTAATTTTAGATTTAGCCATAAGTATGACTCCTAATTTTAAGTTATTAGTTGAAATTTGAAATTCTTGAATGCAGCAAGATTGCTGTAAATACTTTTGAAAATCTTCTGTTTGAAATCACGTCAATTTCAACAGGGTTATAGATGAGCAAGTACCATACCAAACTCTAAGAGAAATGACTTTTTATCTTGCGATCCCTATCAGAAGCCTTAAAATCGCAAAATACCAACATTTTTATTATTCGAGATATGAGAACCAAGAAAAGGGTGGTCGAAATTTCAGGTCAAAATGCCATCTTCCACAAGTCGTGCTGTCAACTTTTCATATTCGGATGGCATCCAAGCCTCAGCGCGTTTGTCAAAGTCGAACCCTTTGGGCTGCTTATCTTTACTAACGACTGGCTTGAGAGCATTACTTAACTTTTTTCGGCGCTGATTAAAGGCGGTCCGAACAACTGTCTTCAAGTTCTCATCCGAGCAATTAAGCACTCCTTTGTCAAAAGTTAATTTTACGATGGCACTTTCTACATTTGGCTGTGGACTAAAACAGTGGCGCGAAACAGGGAACAAAATTTCGGGCGTACACATCAGCTGTGTCTGTACACTCAAAATTCCATAATCTTTCGTTCTGATCTCAGCCACCAATCGCTCGGCCACTTCTTTTTGCATCATCAGCATAGCATCAGCCAGCAAGTGCCGATTTTCAAGGAGCGAAAACAAAATCTGGCTGGTAATATAATAAGGTAGATTCCCTACGGCATGGGTTTTTTCTTTACCGATTGATAGCTCTTCCCAATTGACCTCCAACACATTTTCGTGATGAATTTCCAATCCATCAAACTTTTGCTCAAGCACTTCTATCGCCCGCTGATCTAATTCCACGGCCACTACATCTTCAAAACGATCGAGCAATGCTCCCGTCAATGCACCAGTACCAGGACCAATCTCGATAACTCGGTCCCCCTTTTTTGCAGGAATAGCATCTGCTATTTTTTCAATAATATTTTCGTCGGTCAAAAAATGCTGTCCTAAACTTTTCTTTGGTCTAATACTCATTAATAAAAAATATTTAATACGTTCAGCCCCATAGGATTTCTCACAGAATTACTGTTTCAATACATTTGGAAACCTTTGTCAAACCCTGTGGGTCTAAATAGAAGATGTAGGCTTAAATTGTCTTTTTGCTTAGCGTCAACAGGTAGATTAAATTAACCGTTAATACTTATACCAAACAGTCTAATATGGATATTAATCCCCTGGAAACAGAACAAATTGGAATACAGACGCTGGAAAAGCGCCTGATGAAATCAGAATCCAATATCTCTTTAAAGATAGGGTTACCAAAGGAGGTCTCCAACGACGAACGACGAATTTGTTTGACCCCGGGCGGTGTTTCTGTACTCAGAGCCAATGGGCACGAAGTTTTTATCGAACAAGATGCCGGAGCAGAAGCCAATTTTACCGATCAGGAATTTGCTGATGCCGGGGCTGAAATTGCCTTTAGTATCGATGAAGTGTACAAAAAATCTGACATGATTGTAAAGGTTGCCCCACCCTCCGACTCTGAATTTGAACTTCTTCAACAGGATCAGACTTTACTTTCAGCTTTACATCTTGGTAACACCACCGAAGAGTTTATTGATCTTTTAATCAAAAAGAATATAACGGCGATTGGCTTTGAGTTCATAAAAGGGGATGATAAAGAGTTTCCGATTGTTCGTATGATGCACGAAATCACTGGGTCTATGTCTGTACAAATTGGAGCACATTATCTTGAGAAAACCGACGGGGGACAGGGTATTATGCTGGGCGGAATATCGGGGATCCCCCCTGCTACGGTTGTTATTCTGGGAGGCGGCATCACGGCAGAATATGCCGCACGAACGGCCTTGGGATACGGGGCCCAGGTATTTGTGATGGATAATGATTTGGCGCTGCTCCGCCACCTCGAAAATGCACTTGACCGTCGTATTATTACTGCTACCGCAAATTACCAATATTTATCCTCAGCACTGCAATATGCTGATGTCGTCATTGGTGCAGCCATGTTTGAAGGGGAACGCGCTCCCGTACTCGTCACCGAACCAATGGTCGCTTCTATGAAGCCGGGTGGCGTTATTGTTGATACTGTAATCGATCAGGGCGGTTGTATAGCAACAAGTCGGGCTACTACGCATTCTAATCCCACATATGTCGACCACGATATTATTCACTACTGCGTTCCCAATATTCCCTCTAATGTTGCACGTACTGCCACCTATGCTCTGAATAACGTAATTGTTCCCTATCTGCTGGCTATCGGTGATGCAGGTGGAATTCGTGAATGTTTATGGACAAATACAGCACTCCGTAATGGTACCTATGTTTATAAAAAACATCTCACCAAAAAATCGCTTTCTAAGATTTTTGATATGCCCTACCGCGAAATTGAAATGCTGATTGCCAGTCAAATTTGACATTTTAAATTACCCTATGAATTTAAATAAACCTGCAAAAATCATTCTGGGGATTTTGACATTTCTTCCCCTACTATTTGCAATCAGTATTTTGGGACTTTTGGTTTTCAATATTTTCTCCATGTTCTATTCCCAGGGGCCGGCAATGCCAATGATGTTGTTCTCCTATCTCAGCTACCTCCTTCCCTATGTATTTTTCATTATACTCCTTGCGCTCGGATTATTCGTTTTTTACATCGTCCATATTATTCAAAATTCTATGTTAGACAATGAAAAGCGAATCCTTTGGATTGCTATTGTGTTAACCGGATATGGAATTGCATTACCTGTTTATTGGTATATTCATATTTGGAAAAATTGCTCTCCTGAAAAACCAGAGACAAACAATCGGACAGAAGATTATTATGGACCGGGAACTCAGCCCTAAAAATTTTAAACGTATTAGTATTATCAATTGGCTGCTGAGCGTTCCCTTTTTTGTACTCTTTGCCTGGCCCTACTGGTATTTAGCAAATTTGTCAGGTATTGAACAGTTTATCATTTATGCAGGATGTTGCCTTTTCTCTATCCCATTTATGATTACCATTCTTCACGGACACGTAACAATGGCGCTCGGTGAAGCACATCGTCATCACTATTATGATTGGCTTGTTGATCAACCCTTAACCTATGGGTTGTTTTTTCATCCCATGATGATGCGCACCCGGTTTCGGTTGATTCTACTGGTCACAAGTATCTTACTTTTTGTTGTTGGCTTTTTACTATCAATATAAAAAGGACACACCAACTTAATGATGTGTCCTTTACAAATTAGGATTCATCAATAATCAATAGGCCGTTCCCCCTATAATTTCTTCTACCACGCTGGGGTCAAGCAACGTAGATGTATCTCCCATATCGTCGGTTTCACCGGATGCCACTTTTCGTAGAATTCTACGCATAATTTTCCCGGATCTTGTTTTAGGCAATCCTTCAACAATCTGAATTTTATCTGGTTTGGCAATCGGACTAATAATTTTGGAGACCAAGTCATTGATTTCCTTTTTAAATGTTTCCGGTTCAGAAACACCATCATCGCACGTCATAAAGGCATAAATACCTTCTCCTTTTACATCATGCGGATATCCAACAATAGCAGCCTCTACTACTTTGGGATGCTCATCAATGGCATTCTCAATCTCGGCCGTACCCAATCGATGACCAGAAACATTCAGTACATCATCAACACGTCCAGTTATCCGATAGTACCCCTCCTCATCGCGGCGACAACCATCACCCGTAAAATAGAAACCGGGATAATCCTTGAAATAGGTTTCCATATAGCGTTCCTGATTACCCCATATTCCTCGCGTCATACCCGGCCATGGCTGTTTGATCACTAAATTACCTTGCACGCCATTTCCTTCAATTTCCTGTCCATTATCATCCATTAAAGCAGGTTCTACTCCCGGCAGTGGCAGTGTCGCAAATCCGGGCTTCGTCGGTGTTACCCCGGCAAGCGGTGAAATCATGATACCGCCCGTTTCAGTCTGCCACCAGGTATCTACAATCGGACATTTTCCATTTCCGATCTTGTCGTGATACCAGTGCCAAGCCTCCTCGTTAATCGGCTCACCCACAGTACCAAGCACTTCCAAAGAGCTTAGGTCATACTTGTTAACGTATTCAATATCCTCCTTCATCAACGCGCGGATAGCCGTAGGTGATGTATAGAAATGGGTGACATTATACTTTTCACACACCTCCCACAAACGACCGGGATCGGGATAAGTTGGCGTACCCTCGAAAATGATACCGGTTGCAGCGTTCAGCAAAGGACCATATAAAATGTAAGAGTGACCCGTAATCCAGCCGGCATCAGCCGTACACCAGTAGACGGAATCTTCTTCAACCTGAAACACATTACGGAAAGTATAGCTGGTATAAACCATATATCCGCCACAGGTATGCACTTGCCCCTTGGGCTTACCCGTTGATCCTGACGTATAGAGAATAAAGAGCGGATCTTCAGCATCCATCTCTACGGCTTCATGTTCTTTGGATGCATTTCGAATTAACAAATGCCACCATTCATCGCGTCCTTCCACCCAGTTGATCTCACGATTAGTACGTTGACAAACGATTACCTTTTCAACTGTTGGACATTCTTCAAGTGCTTCGTCCGAAATATCTTTTAAAGGAACATGCTTCTCCCCTCGACGCAGTCCGTCATTGGTAATCAACATTTTAGCATCACAATCCTGGATGCGCTCGGCCAACGACTGTGCAGAAAATCCCGCAAAAACGATTGAGTGCACTGCTCCAATGCGCGCACAGGCCAGCGCTGCAATCATCAGTTCCGGCGTCATCGCCATATAAATAGCTACCCGATCGCCTTTTTCTATGCCTTTAGATTCGAGCACATTCGCAAAACGACAGACATCCTCATGCAACTGACGATAAGTAATTGTGCGCCGAAAAGAATCAGGATGATTGGGCTCAAAAATAAATGCCGTTTTATGACCGATGGTATTTAAATGACGATCAAGACAATTCTCCGTAATATTTAATTTGCCGCCCTCAAACCATTTTACATTTCCCTCCTCAAAGCTTCCGCTATGCGTTTCATCCCATCGCTTACGCCAATAAAAGGTCCCCGCTTCGTGCTCCCAAAACTTCTCGGGATCGTTAATACTTTCGTTATACACTTCCTTATATTCCTCGAATGATTCAATATTTAGCCACATAGCAGTAAGACTTTAGTTATAAGTATTTCGTCCCAAAAAAAGACTCATATTAAATAAATTAATCAGATCATAAACTTATCGTAAGAAGTAAATTATTCTCCGATCAATTCCGTTAATACTTTTTGCTTGAATAGCAATAAACAAGATTTCGACCTTAATGAAAAGTAAAGGCTACCGCAAAATTGTAAAATGGTTTAACCATCGCGGCTGGCAACCATTCGATTATCAAAAAGAAGTTTGGGAAGCTTTTTTGTCTGGTCAAAACGGGTTGTTAAATGCTCCCACTGGCAGTGGCAAAACATACGCCCTTTATATGCCGCTACTCATCAACTGGATTGACGAACATCCCGAGACATATAATGAGCTCGCTGATAACGGCTTACAACTCGTGTGGATTACTCCCCTTCGGGCATTAGCTCGAGATATTGAACAAGCACTTCAAACAGTAGTTGACGATCTTGATATACCCTGGCAAATAGACCGACGTACCGGCGATGTTTCATCCTATAAAAAACAGCAGTTGAAGGAGCAGATGCCCGAGGTGCTTATCACCACGCCTGAAAGCCTGCATATCCTAATGGCCCAAAAGGGATACTATAACTACTTTTCTGATTTGGATGCGGTCGTCGTTGACGAATGGCACGAACTGTTGGGATCAAAACGGGGAACACAGACGGAACTTGGGCTATCACGGCTAAAACATCTGCGCCCGGAATTAAATATTTGGGGTATTTCGGCTACTATTGGCAACCTCAAAGAAGCTCATAATGTATTGGTGGGTACTCATGACAGCAAAAAGGATTCTGCGATCATTAAAGCTGATGTTAAAAAAAAGTTAGCGGTGCAATCGGTGCTACCTGATGATGTAGAAAAATTTCCATGGTCGGGTCATCTTGGTACGAAATTACTGCCAAAGGTATTGCCAATCATTGAGGAAAGCCGATCCACACTTATCTTTACTAACACTCGTTCCCAATCCGAAATTTGGTTCCAGCAGCTATTAGAAGCTAAACCCGAACTGGCCGGTACTATCGCCCTGCATCACGGATCGCTGAGCAAAAGAATTCGGCGATGGGTGGAAAATTCACTGCATGAAGGAAAACTCAAAGCTGTAGTTTGCACCTCCAGTTTAGATCTGGGCGTAGACTTTGCGCCCGTTGAAACAGTAATACAAGTGGGTAGTCCCAAAGGCGTTGCGCGATTTTTACAACGTGCCGGGCGCAGTGGACATCAACCAGGATCTACCAGTCGTATCTACTTTGTGCCAACCAATGCACTCGAACTCATTGAAGCGGCAGCCCTCAAGACTGCAGCCACCCAAAAAGTCGCACTTGAAAGCCGCGATCCCATCCTAAAGCCACACGATGTGCTTATTCAATATTTGAATACCCTTGCGGTTTCGGATGGATTTACGCCTGATCAAATCTATGAAGAAGTTAAAACCACCTTTGCCTATCAAACGCTTACCCAAAAAGAGTGGAACTGGATTTTGAATTTTATTACCACCGGAGGACAATCACTGACGGCTTATGATGAGTACTCAAAAGTGATTGAAGAGGATGGGTTATACAAAGTTCTTGATAAGAAAATCAAGCGCCGCCATCGTATGTCAATCGGCACCATTGCCAGTGACACCATGATGAGTGTAAAGTATTTAAAAGGAGCACATTTAGGCAGTATCGAGGAGTGGTTTATTGCATCCCTAAATCCCGGTGATAAATTCTGGTTTGCCGGACGAAGTTTGGAGCTGGTACGCACGAAGCAGATGACAGCCTACGTCCGCCGAGCCAACACATCCAAAGCGAAAGTCCCCAGCTGGATGAGCGGGCGCATGTCGCTGTCCTCGAATATGAGCAACTTATTGCGCCATAAAATGCATCAAGCGATCAATGGAACTGCCAATGATATCGAACTGGAGACCATCCAACCCATTCTGGTTGTCCAAAACGACTGGTCTACCCTGCCTGATGAAAACGAACTATTGATTGAAGAAACAACATCCCGCGAAGGACATCACCTTTTTTTCTATCCGTTTGAGGGTCGCTATGTTCACGAGGGGATGTCAGCCTTAATCGCCTATCGCATTTCACAACTTACGCCAATCACTTTTTCCATTGCTATGAATGATTATGGTTTTGAGCTTTTATCTGACAAGGAAATTCCCATACAGGAAGCACTGGACCGAGATCTATTTTCGGATAAAAATCTCGTTGAGGATATCTTTTCGAGCCTTAATGACACGGAACTTGCCAAGCGTCGCTTTCGAGGCATTTGTCACATTGCCGGACTCATTTTTAAGGGATTCCCCGGCCAGCAAAAAGCCGGGCGTCATTTGCAATCGTCAGCCGGACTCTTTTTTGATGTATTCGATCAGTATGAACCGGATAACCTCTTGCTGCAACAAGCTTACGATGAAGTGCTTTCGTACCAGCTGGACGAAGTACGGTTGAGGAAAGCCTTAAAGCGAATTCAGTCTCAAAAAATTACCTTAAAAGAAACAGACCGTTTTACTCCGTTGGCCTTCCCCATTATGGTTGATCGACTTAGAGAGCGATTAAGTTCTGAGAACCTTATGGATCGGATCCAAAAAATGCAACTTCAGCTCGAAGGACATACTTAAACTTTTAACTGTAGAGTTGCACAGAAAAATTCAAACAGGATGTTTCCTTTGTAACTTTTCTGAATATTCAATGTATCTATGCATACAACAAAATTATTAGCATTATACACCTATGATCAACAATGCTCGTGCTTTTAACTTAAAACATCAGCGTCTTTGGCTGTTACCTCAAAAGGCCCTCTATTGGCAAAAAAAGAAAACGCTTTTTGTAGCAGACCTTCACATTGGAAAAACAGGCCATTTTCGAAAGAACGGCATCCCAGTACCCAACCAGGTCGCCCAATCCAACCTCCAGCAGCTCGATTCAATTTTGGATAAAATCTCTCCCGAGCATCTAATTATTTTAGGTGATCTATTTCACAGTGATCTGAATAAAGAATGGGACCAATTTGTTAGGTGGCGGAAAAGATATCGACAACTTGAAGTTAGCTTGGTTGTTGGGAATCATGATATTTTGAGCTCCGAAAAATACCATTCTGGAATAATCAATGTTTTTAAAAAATTATCTTATGATCCGTTCACCATAATCCATGATATTTCAGAATATCCCGATTTAAAAAAAAGTAACAATTATGTTTTAAGTGGTCATATCCATCCGGCTGTACAACTAAAAGGTCAGGGACGTCAATCTATGAAATTACCCTGCTTTAATTTTGCTAAAGAATATGGAATTCTACCAGCTTTCGGAGAATTTACGGGTACACATGTTATTGAACCAACAGAAAGCGATGATATTTTTATAATAGCAGATTCCAAGATCATATCACACAACGATTTAAAATCCTGATGCAATGAATAAATTAGCCGAAAAGCTTTTTTATCTTCTGATATTCTTCGCTTCATTCTTTTTTCTTTTCTCTGATAACAGTACTGCCCAGCATCTGACGGATTCCCTCACTACCTTCAACCAGCAACGCATAAATCTAAATACAAAAGGAATGTATGTGCTATCAGGATGGGCTTTATCCAATATTGCGGTAAGTTCTATGGGATACTTCAAGAGCAGTGGAAGCACGAAATATTTGCATCAAATGAATGTAGGCTGGAATCTGGTAAACCTTGCTATCGCGGGTGGTGCTCTTTATCAATACGGGCAGGCTGATCCAACCTCATTTTCATTGGCCCAAAGTCTCAACGAAGCACACTCCATTGAGCGTATTCTATTTTTGAATATGGGATTAAATGTTGCCTACATAGCTACCGGTGGATTTTTGTGGGAACGAGGGCTTCGTAAATCAAATGATCGTTTTGTTGGGTACGGACAATCTCTAATTATTCAGGGAGGCTTTCTGCTATTATTTGATTCTACCCTCTATTTCCTAAATCGAGCTAATAACGAAAAGCTAAATACGATTATGGAAACTGTATCTATTCAGGGTACCCAATTATCGGTAACCGTTCCGTTCTAAACATCTACTGACGCCATTTGCGTTTAAAACAGTGATGTAAACGACTTAAAATCCGAGATTTTTTGGTACGAACATTGGCACCACTTATGTCAAAATGAGCCGCTGCTTCTTTGGTGGTCGCATCCGGTTTATCAATAAAATATTCAATAAACGTTCGAGACTTCTCTCGCAGTTCATTAAGGCAAGCCTCCAAAATAGCCTGACGATCCTTGTCCATTAGATTTTGAAACTGCTCGGCGGGATCAACCAAATGATCCTGATGATCCTCAACCGGATTATTAAATCGGTGCTGTTCTTTTGACAGACGGAAATACTCATGTCGGCATGCCCGAATCATATAACTGAATATATATTTCTCTTCCCGGATATTATCTTTCTTTATTTGCTCGTAGACATTTAGGAAAGCTTGCTGGGTACACTCTTCGGCATCTTTTTCATCGGCATTCAGTACCACCTGCAAGTAATCTTTAAGCCTGTGCATTAACTCCTCCAACAGCTCATTAGCCTTACCTTCCCTATTCTGCTGAAGAGCATATACTAATTCCGAATAATCAACTCTGGAGTTACTCAAGGTAGTCTATAAACCTAAATTAGCTGACCCATTTATCCCCGACGAACAAATGGAGCCTTCCGTAGTAATTTGTGCTTTCTAATATATAACTATTGAATTGGCAAACAAATGTTAGAATATAATCTTAAAATAAAAATTGAAGTGATTTTATATTATTTAAAATATTATTTATCTAAAAATTGATATTTCTTGTAACATATAATTATTAAATAACTCTTATAATCTGGGCTTAAATTTAATTAGAAATAAAAATTTAAATTATAATATGTTTTTGTTACAAAATAATATTGTACGACATATCCTTAAAACGGATCTTTTTTTGTAACAAATCGAACTTTGACTACTCTTGTATTCAACTACCAGAATATCTAACAAGTGCCACTTTGGCTTTTCTGGGATACACCTAAATCAAAGCGTTACAAATTTAATTTAAACACAAAATACAGGTATCAATTATGAAATCTCTCTCTCATAAACTTCTCGCTATCATCTTCTCTGTTGCATTGTTCACCGGTTGTGCTTCGGTTACCGACCCCGGCCTGGACCAACAGCCCGAACCCGAAATCGAGCAACCTACTACTACGGTCGATAATCCCGACTTTGGCACAGACCAATCCATGGATCCTATCTATGATCGTCCCGAGTAACTCTTAACCTTCTTCAAAAAACTCTCTCAATTTAAACTTTCTTTATTATGAAATCTCTCTCTCATAAACTTCTCGCTATCATCTTCTCTGTTGCATTGTTCACCAGTTGTGCTTCGATTACCGATCCCGGCCTGGACCAACAACCCGAATCCGAAATCGAGCAACCCACTTCTACAGTCGATAATCCCGACTTTGGCACGGACCAATCCATGGATCCTATCTATGATCGTCCCGAGTAACTCTTAACCTTTTTTTTAAAAAAACTCTCTCAATTTAAACTCTCTTTATTATGAAATCTCTCTCATATAAACTTCTCGCTATCATCTTTTCTGTTGCATTATTCACCGGCTGTGCTTCAGTTACCGACCCCGGCCTGAACCAACAACCTGAATCCGAAATCGAGCAACCTACTACTACGGTCGATAATCCCGACTTTGGCACAGACCAATCCATGGATCCTATCTATGATCGTCCCGAGTAATAAAAACAACAACTATTTACTTTGTCATGGATCTTAGATTTAAATATAATAGTTTTGATGAACCATAGCTTTTAACCCGAGTCCAAATTTAATGGGATGTCTCTACTTTTACTATTAGGCTTTTTACAACTCGTTGCACCGGCCGATAGTAATTTAGTGCAACAATCAGAGGATCAGGCCAAGTACTATATTCAGAATATTGATCAGAGAAAAAATGTCGAAGAAAATCTTTGGGCGTTAACGATTTTGGTTTCTGAACATCCCAAAATCAAAAAATATATTGAACAGTTGATTCAAAAAAGAGGTAAGAGTAATGAAGTTCTAAAACTTTTTGAAAGTATTGAACCAACTTACCGCCAGCAGCTGGAAAAAATTGTCTTCGAAACGGGTTCTAAGAAACTCTTTATTGATCTACTCTTAGTCACAAAGAAGGATAAAACAACCTTATACCAAAAATTTTTATCCTCTTTTGACTTGAAGAGTGATCAAGAAAGCATCAATTATGAGTTACTTGCTAAACTCATAATTGAAAATCAAATGATCGGCGATGATATAATTCAAAATAAATCATTTAGTTTACCTCACCTCTTCCTTCTTTACCGAACGCACAAAAAACTAACTGATTCATATAAGAATTTACTTATAGAAAACTGGTCAAATCGAAGAAAATCATCAGAATCACTTTATTCATCTCTCTATAATGCCTCATATTTTAGGGCTTTATATCTGAAATATGAGTATAGCAAAACGGCTGACATATTTAATCCCCTTTTAAATGATACTTTATTTCCAAACTCTAATCTAAAACTCAAGCTCTATCAGTACCTTGACTATTCTATGTACCGCTTAGGATATTATGATCGTAGTCTAAAAATTGTTCGTCAGCATACCTTACCTCTTACGTCATACCTGGCTAAGGAAAAGGAACAAATTCAAACAAAACAATTACAAGGTCTACATTTATATAATGTAGGAAAAATAAAAGCCGCTGAAAATATTTTTGAAGAATTATTAGACACTATAAACCAATCTAATATACAAATATCAAAGTCCTCTCTTTTAAATAATCTTGCTTTAACCTATCACAAATTAGGAAAGTACAACCAATATGTAGAGCTACAATACCAAGCATTAAATATTGCAGAAACCAAAGATAATTATTCTCACCAATTAAAGATTTTAAATAATCTATTTATCTACTATCGTAAATCAAATGATCCAGAGAATGCGATAGAGTTTTTGGAAAAAGCCAAAAAAATAGCCCTACAAAAAGGGAACGCTGATGATTTAGGTACAATTTATACTTCAATTGGTTCCTTTTATCGGGAGTTTAAAAATAAACCAACATTGGCCAATGATTTTTTTATTAAAGCACAAAATGTCTTAGATCCAAAAAATAATAGGCGTTATTATATCAAGGTTCTAAATGAACAAGCACAAAATTTTGAATCCCATCATCAATATGAATTAGCAATAAAAAAACATGATGAAATATTAAACCTATCAAGCAAAGAAAAAGGGAGAAACTATATTGATGCCCTAATTAACAAAGCACAAATTTATTTAAAAAGAGAAAATATAATTCAAGCCAAAAAACAAATTGAAGAGTTTAAATCCTTCGATCTAAACCAACTCGATTTTAATCAAATTGTTAAAGCCAAAAAGGTTGAGGCTGATTATCTCTTTCAAACTGAAAATATAACAAAGGCTCTAAATATTCTTGAGCCCACATTGAATCAAGTTGTTGTTCGGGCACAAAACAGTACTGATCTTAAATCCGGCTTTTGGCATGTTGAGGATGAATACCTCGATGCTTTTGAGCTGGCGGCTTCTATATATATGGAAACAGGGCGACCCGGAAAAGCCGTTGAAAAACTTGATCAGCTCAAAACCATCAATGATGCCTCGCTTTATCAAAACCCGTTGGTTAAATCGAGCCTCTTAAATGAGTCGGAACTCACTGAATACAAGCAGATAACCAACCAGCTCGATGTGGTCCGTAAAAAGCTTTTAACAGCACCCGAAGATCAGCAATTTAAGATTCGCCAACAGATTAATCAGTTAAACACAAAAAAGCGAAAGTATGATCGCCGGCTGAGTGAAAACATTGACCAGGATCCCATTTCTATTCGTCAAGTCCAGAATAAAATGTCGGGACGGGAGCTTTTATTACATATTACAGAACTTAACGACCAATACTATATTGCTAAAATATCTCGTACTGATATAAATCTTAAAACGATCGGTCTCAATAAAAGAACAAGAAATTTATTCAGCAGTACTGCTCAACAGATTGCAACCCATAAAACAAATCTTGACTCTCTTTATGAAATCACCCAAATCCTGGATCTAAAAGAGATTCCCGATTATGTCGATACAATCACCCTCATCCCCGACAGTTACTTCTATCAGCTTCCATTAGATATTCTCCCCTTGGAAAAGCCTTCTGAAAGCTACAGTTATGGCGAAACAACCTATGCCATTGAAAAATTTAACACCCAATACCTTACCACGTTGGAGGATTTTAAAACACCAACTCAGCCTGCAACAAATTCCAAAGCTCAAATAAATTATGCGGGTTATGGCGTCTCAAACTTCAACAATTACACCGACCAAGCATTAGTACCGCTGCCTTATGCTCAATCTGAGGTAACCCAAATTGCAAAAGGCCTTACGAACCTTTCACAGGTTCAAACTTACGTAAATGAGCAATCAACAAAATCAAACTTCAAGCAAACCGCACCAAACTCTCGTATTATCCATTTAGCAACCCATAGTGAAGTTTCTGAACGTGATCCGATGTTTTCTACGATTTACTTTAATAAATCTACCGCCGGCAGCGACAGTACTTTTGACGATCGCTTTTTTGCCTATGAACTATTTGAGATGGATCTCAGTAACGAAATGGTAATGCTTAACTCATGTGAGTCGGGGTCTGGATCTTATATCCAGGGTACAGGCGTCATGGGTATTAGCCGGGCCCTGCAATATGCCGGCGCAAAATCATTGATACTCAATTTATGGTCGGTCAATGATATGCTTGCCTCAGATTTTGCCATCCAATTTTATAGACACTTAAATGAGGGAAAATCAAAGGCTGAAGCATTAAGAGCTGCAAAGCAGTATTTTCTAAACAACAAGAATGCAGATCCACACTATTGGGGTCCATATATGTTGATAGGAAATACTAACCCAGTCGTTAAGCCCCAGCAGAATAAAAATCTGGCTGTGGCTGGTGCCTTTATTTTCTATTTCATACTCATGGTTGCGCTGTCTTATCTTACCCAGCAAGGTTTTATCTTCTCAAAACGCTGATACACAATCAATTGATAGGAAAGAAAACCTCTCAGCAAGCGAGATCGATAGAGCAAATAGCTTGCTAATTACTCTATCGATTTGTGTAAAAATGATGCTGGATTACTCAGATAAAGCATTGAGATAACTTTGAGCTACACGGCGATAAGCTCCGTTTAACTCATAAGCCTTTTCAATATTCGTTTTGGCGTCTACCAACTGATCTAAGTGAAAATAAGCATTCCCGATGTACCAATATGCTTTTTCTAACATCAGTACATCAACATTCTCGTTATCCTGATAGCTCACCACTCTTTCGTAATGCTTGATGGCTATACTATAATTACCATTATTATAGTGCAGTGAACCTAAATTCAGACTCAGCTCAGCAATCCATGCAGGTTCTGTAGCATTTTCCAGTTCTGACTGCAACAATGATATTGCTTCGTTTTCGCGACCGGTATTTGCAAGTTTTATCGCATCTTGTATCACCTTCATATCCGGATCAGCAGAAACAGTGCCATCACCGGAACGATAATAATCCAGTTCTATACTCGATATAGGTTCTACCGACGTTTGCTGCTGGGTAGAAATATTCATAACGCCAACAACGGCAATAAGTAACGCAATAACCGCAGCTGCCGCATAGTACCAATATCGCTTTTTGTTTGCACTTTTTTGCTCTTCTCTCTTCTGTTCAATTACAGCTTTGAGATTAGCTACACTTTTGAGATAATCTAGGTGATAGCCATCCTGAATTAGCTCAGCCCATAATTCATCGACTTCCTGAGCGGAAAGCTGACCATTAATATACTGATCAATTTTTTCTTCCAGCTCCTTTTTATTAAAACTCTCGATCATGACTTTTTTCCTAAAAAATTAACACGCAAACTCAATGAATTTACGCATGCATATATGTTAAAGAACCTCATTTATTATTTTTTGTTCATATAACAAGAGTAAACCGTTACCTAATTGTTACAAAAGATTTCCCTCAACCTCTGCTAAATAAGTTATCTATTTGCCCGTATGTGTCTTTAAACATAATATTAGTGGTTTTGCTCCATAAAGATTAAGAAAAACTAACAATCTTGAACGGTAACAACCTGCTACAATGACCAACAGTTCAGTAATCCTTTTTTCATTATCTTTCCCGATAGCAATCATGTGTTATTAACATCCGATTTTTCTCATTGCTAACATTAACATCTATTATCTGATAAATGATTCGCTCAGTACTAATCATCCTTTTTACGTTATCGATTTCCATCCCTTCTTTTAGTCAGCAAACTTCAGTCTCCCAACAAAAAGTATCCTTCGATCAAAAGATAGGGCAAATGCTTTTAGTGGGATTTAGGGGGACAGCACTTACGGATACCAATCACATTAGCCGCGATATAAAAAAGTACCACCTGGGCGGAGTTATTCTTTTTGATTACGACGTCCCTTCAAAATCTTCGGAGCGGAATATTCAATCTCCGGACCAGCTAACAACCCTTATCAATGATTTGAATAAATTATCGAATATCCCACTTATTATTTCTATTGACCAAGAAGGAGGACAGGTTGCTAGGCTAAAGCCATCAATGGGCTTTCCAAAAATAAAATCAGCTGAATATCTTGGTACATTGGATAATGTTGACAGCACCAGATTTTATGCTCAGAAGATGGCTCAAATATTAGATAATCTGGGCATCAACCTAAATTTTGCACCAGTCGTTGATCTCAATACCAATCCTGATAATCCTGTTATTGGCGGTTTGGAGCGCAGCTTTTCTGACGATCCTCAAAAGGTGGTAAAGCATGCTTCTATTTATATACAAACATTAAACAATTATGGAATACAGTCCGTACTGAAGCATTTTCCAGGCCATGGGAGTTCAAAAAATGACTCTCATTTGGGGGTTGTGGATGTAACAGAAAGTTGGTCAAACAGTGAGCTTATTCCCTACCGCGAACTTATCAATAGAGGATTGGCTGATGCCATCATGACTGCTCATATTTTTAATCAAAATTTTGATCCCAATAACCCAGCAACCCTCTCCAAACCTACTATTACCGGAATACTTCGGAACAAGTTAAACTATGATGGGGTTATCATCTCTGACGATCTTATGATGGGAGCCATTCGCAATGAGTACGGCCTCAAAAAAACCATCAACAAATCTATAAATGCCGGAGTTGATATTCTGGTATTTGCAAACAACTCCATTTACGACGCTGACATTGTACCTAAAGCTCACCGCCTCATTAAGGAACTTATTAACGAAGGGAAAATTAGCCGAAAACAAATTGAGTACTCCTACAATCGAATAATGAAATTAAAAAATGGGATGGATAATAAGTAACCGTAATGTTTTATAGCCACAGATCTTCATCAAGTGTGGCTTCCCAATAGGGTTTCACCTTTTTACCGTATCGGCTGGTATATACCCGGGTAAATACAGCACCAATAAGCACCACCTGCACATTGTAGTAAATCCAGATAAGAAATATCACAAATGATCCGGCTGCCTTGTACATGGGTTGCAGAGCTGCAGCACTCAAATACCAATCAACGAGTGATTTTCCGGCCATCACCAACATCATTGTTACTATTGCTCCAACAGCCACATCTCTCCATCTGACATCCAGATCCGGAAGAATTCTAAACATTGCCGCAAAAAATGTAATAGCAAGCACTACATTCGTCAGCGAGGTCCCAATCTGAATCAAATATACGTTTGTACTACCCAAAAGGGGCGTTAAAAGGTCACCTAATCCATAAATAATACTTTCAGAAACCAGTCCGGTTAAGAAAAGCAGGCTTAGCGCACCGATAAAAAGTAATCCTGATAACCGATCCCACAAAAATTGCCAGACAGAGTTCAGTTTGGGATTTTTGACACCCCAAATCATATTTAAGGTCTGTTTAATTTGAGAGAGCAGGGTTGTTGCTCCAAAAAGCAAGGTAATTATTGCAATTACTGATGACCACAGTCCTGATGACCCTGTATTGGCTGATGCTACAATCTGTTCAATGGTTTTAGTTAATTCAGCCCCAACCACCGATTCGATTGTTTGCTCCATTTCCGCTTCCCCCAATTGACTCCCAAGCACCAGATTTAAAATCCATAAAGTGATAATAATTAACGGGGCCGTCGAAAATATGGCATAAAAAGCAATGGCGGCACCATGTAACCCGATATTTATTTGCCCTATTTGGTCATAGGTTTCCTTTAGCAGATCCCAAATATTCTTAATTAGCTTCACAAATATTTTTAAATGAAATTTTATTTATTCCATAATTTTGTAAATCCTACAAAACAACGGTGTTTAGTAATTATAATAGTAAAAATCTTTTATGACCCAACACCACTCCTATAGCTGGTTTATTCAACGGTTTCAACGTACAAAGAATACTGCCGAAGAATTCATTTTATCTGTTGATGATGATCTATTTCTAAAAGCCCCCGCAAAAAATCGGTGGAGCATCGCCGAATGCTATAGTCACCTCATCAATTACGGTGATCTTTATTTTGATAACATTGCTTCAGCTATATCAGAAAATGCAGGAACGGTCGATTTCGTCAACCGCCCCTTCCCTCCCCGATGGCTCGCCCAAAAAATCATTTCGTTTTTTGAGCCTCCGTACAAAATAAAATTAAAAACGTTACAATCGATGAAGCCTGTTGATGTTTCAGAATATAACCGCATGCAATTACTTCACGAATATCTAAATTTGCAAGATCGCCTCATTGTACAACTTGAAACCGCTCACCAGAAACACGTCCATATTGGTCGTTCAAAGATTACGCATCCCATCTTTTTTGTAATAAAAATGACCCTCTCGGAATGTTTTCTTTTGCTTGAAGCCCATCAACGTCGGCACCAGTGGCAAGCCGAACAGACATTACAGGCACTTCAAAATCACGCCATATAACATGTTTACTTTTTGTATTTGTCATACGGAAATAAAAATAATCCATACGGCTCTTGCCCTTCTTTCTCTATTGATTGATGGTGTCGCTGATGCGCATATCTGATGAGCCGCATCACCTTGCTATCACTTTTAAAGGGCATAAAACGCTTATGGGCAAACAGATCATGAATAATAAAATACAAAATTCCGTAGACAGCTATTCCTGTACCTATTGCAAAGCTTGTTGATTCAATAGGACCTGCACTCCCGCGATACATTAGGTATACCGACAGTCCCGCAAAAAAAAGAGAAAACAGATCATTGAGTTCAAATAATTCATGTGTCGGCTCGTGATGTGATCGGTGAACCTCCCATAATAAGCCGTGAAATATAAACCGATGAACCAAGTAAGAGATTATTTCCATCCCGGCAAACCCTAACAGCAGCCAACCAATAAATACCAAAATATGCATGACAGTATGTGTTCAGTTTTAGCCCTAATTTTTGATATAGATATCAAAATCGGGACTTAATCCCAAGCAGTCTTTGTTATTGATAATAGAATTTATACAGATAGGATATGGAAGATTTTAGAATTACAGACGTTTATTCGGGTAATATTGATCGAGAACCCAAACAAGATAAGAATCGGTTTCGGAAAGAAACAGGATTTCCATCTCCGGCACGCGATCATTTTGAAAAACCATTATCGCTCGATGACTATATCATAAAACGTCCGGCCGCTACGTTCTTTATGCGCGTAAAAGGTGACGGACTTAATGACATTGGAATTTTTTCAGATGATATTCTCGTTATAGACCGTTCAATTAACCCCGTTTCCAATCATGTTATCGTAGCAATACTTGAAGGCGGAATGACCGTCCGTAAACTAATTAAGAAGGGCAACACCATTTACGTGGTAAAAGGAGATGATTTAACTGGGAAACAGAAAATTACGAACGAGACTGATTTTGAAATCTGGGGTGTGGTAACACATGCCATCCATAAATACATTTAACTATGAGTACCTTTGACCCTGGAACATTTGAACTGAAATTTTTGATTTCTGACATCGCCACTGACTTATATATGCAGGGTGACGGCCAGTTCTATATCAAGGATATTGCCAAACAAATTGATATTACCCCGGCCGAAGTCTTCAACTATTTTCCCAATAAAAAAACTATTCTTGAGTTTTATTACGCTTCCCTGATCATCCGTTACGAGATGATGATTGACGAGATTGATGATTTTGCATCGTATACGCTGAGCGAAAAACTTTCTAACTTTGCCTTTACTAATTTTGATATGCTTCGAGAAAAAGAAGCATTTGTAGAAGCAACACTCTCTGATTATATCCTCAACAGCTTTACCAAAACGAATTTCGAAAAAGAACTGGAACGAATTATCAAACAATTTCTCAAAAATGATGACCACATATCGGTCTCTTCTACCTTGGTGCTAAACTCCTATTCGTACACTTTTTTGCGACGGCAATACCTCGAATTGCTTCGATTCTGGATTAATGATTCCAGCGAAAACAAGGAGCTTACGATGGAACTTACCGATAAAGCTACCGCTGTACTTCAAGAGCTAATGTATAATCCCGTACTCGATAAAAGCTTTGATTTATTCAAATTTATAAATGCTAATAGAAAGGCTTTTATCACCAACATCCCCATTGTAAAACAACTCTGTTCTAAAATAGAAATACGATAAATTATGAGTAACGATTTTCCATCCTCCAAGCTTGAGCGCGGTAAAATATTTGCAAAAACCGGGCTCAAAGTTGGCACAAACTACGCAAAGCGCTACCTCAAAAAATCGGTCGGCAAAAAAGAATCTAAAGAAGAAGGGAAGCAATTTCACACGCAAAATGCTCGACAGGTTTTTAACGAATTTACAAAGCTCCGCGGCACAGCACTGAAGATTGCACAATCCCTCAGCATGGACGAAGGAATGCTGCCCGAAGAGTTTGCCGAGGTGATGAGCGAATCGCAATACAGCGTACCCCCCATTAATAAGGCTTTGGCGCGCTCGATCATCAAAAAGGAGCTCGGGGATTATCCTGAAAACCTATTTGATCATTTTGAAACTGAGGCTATCGCTGCTGCATCTATTGGACAAGTGCACGAAGCACGCCTTAAAAACGGACAAAAAGTGGCGGTAAAGATACAATATCCCAATGTGAAGAATACCATCCATTCGGATATGTCGATGGCCAAAACGTTGATGAAGAGAATTGTCAGCGGGGGCGGTAATTTTGATGAGTATTTTGAGGAAATCGAAGAAACACTGATGGAAGAAACGGATTACCATCAGGAGGCCGAGTATCTCAAATATTTTAACAAGCGATTTTCTGAGGGAGAAATTATCACACCGGAATATGTCGAAGAGCTATCTACCGACAAAGTGCTGACGATGACCTTTATTGAGGGGCGTCACCTTAAAGAGTTTTTGGCTTCAAACCCCTCTCAGGAAGAACGTAATCACTTTGGTCAACTGTTATGGGATTTCTTTCATGATCAGGTTGAGCAACGCAACTTTATCCATGCTGATACGCATCCGGGCAACTTTTTCTTTCGCGATGATGGGAAGCTGGGCGTTATCGATTTTGGCTGTGTGAAAAAATTCTCTGAGGAATTCACGCATAACTACATGCAACTGTTGCCCAAACATTTAAAGCAAAGCGAAAAAGAAATCCGTAAACTCTATTTAAAGCTGGATATCATTAAAGAAAATCCTAAAGATCCAGCGGCCGAAGAAGAGTTTTTCCAATTTTGTAAAGCCTATGGTGATACTTTTGCGAAGCCATATATGGGCAACGAATTTGATTTTGGAGATCCCGATTTTAGGAAAAAACTTACCCGTTTTGCTCGCGAACTACCTATTCAAAACGAACCACGCGGTGACAAAAACTTCATTTACAGTACCAAGGTTCACTTGGGCCTCTACAGCATGTTGATGAAGCTAAAAGCAAATATTGATACCGAACGTAGTAAAAAGCTCACGCACAATATGATTGACACAATGAGCCAAGAAAAGGTGGCTTAGACCACTTTCTGATGAACAATAAAAAAGCCTGCGGCCTAAACCGCAGGCTAAACTTTTAGCAGATATTTCGTTTTTCTATTCCTGAATATCATTCAAGAATTTAAAGAAATCGCTGTTTGTTGAAAGAATTAACGATGTTTGTTCATCCAGTGCTTTATTATACGACTCCATTGTTCTTGTGAAATTATAAAGCTCGCGCGCCGCATTATTTTGATTATATGCTTCCGCATAAATAGCGGTTGCACGGGCATCTGCTTCACCGCGAATCTCTTCGGCCTGTCGGAACGCTTCTGATTCAATTGTCTGCAATTCACGCTCTTTTTCACCATTGATTCGAGCTGCTTCTCCCTCGCCTTCTGATCGAAATTTATCGGCGATACGATTCCGTTCACTAATCATGCGATCGTAAACTGTTTGTCGCACATCTTCAACATAGTTAATGCGTTTGAAACGGAAGTCGAGAACTTTGAGTCCCAAGTCCGTAGCACGCTCGTTGGCTAACTGTTGGATCATTGTTTGGATCGAATCGCGACCGACCGAAATATCAGCCAGAGTATCTTCCACAATTTCGGTGATAGTAGCATCCGACTTTGGATCACGATTGGATGTCCGTACCACTTCTACAAGATCATGAGAAGCTATCGCATTCCGGGTTTCCCCATCCAAGATATCATCAAGACGGGTTTGTGCTCCCCGCTCATCACGCAGCCGCTTAAAAAATTGGAGTGGATCAGTAATCTGCCAGCGAGCATAGGTATCCACAAAAATGAATTTTTTATCTTTTGTTGGAACCTGATTTCGATCGCCATCCCACTCAAGATACCGCTCATCAAAATAATGGGCTCTCTGTATAAACGGGATTTTGAATTTCATGCCCGGCTCCGTAACTGCATCTCCCACCGGATCACCAAACTGGGTAATAATAACCTGCTCGGTTTCATCAACAATATAAAATCCGTCAAACGCTACCAGCAGTAACGCTCCTAAAACAATAAGTAACGAAATACTTTTCCAGTTCTTCATATCTAGTTACCCTGATTATTTGAGTTAGCATTTGACTTATTCACCTTCACACCGTCCATCTGCATCTGCAGCAACGGTAATACGCTATTCCCGTTTTGGTCGGTTACGATTTTATTGCCTAATTTCGGGAGAATATTCTCCAGGGTTTCAAGATATAAACGACGTTTCGTTACCTCTGGAGCCTTTACATATTCTCGGTACAGTTGATTAAAACGAGAGGCTTCTCCTTCGGCACGATTCACGCGATTAACAGCATACCCCTCTGCTCGTTGTATTGTTTCTTGAGCCTGCCCCTTGGCACGTGGGATCACCTTGTTGTATTCGGATTTTGCCTGATTGATAAGTGTCTCCTTCTGCTGTTGGGCTTCATTAACAGCATTAAAAGATGGTTTTACCGGATCTGGAGGATTGATATCCTGCAATACAATTTGCTCAATTCTAATTCCCGATTCGTATTCCTCACAAATTTTCTGGATCAATTCCTGAGCTTCCAGAGCAACTTCAGCACGGCCAACCGTAAGCACTTCATTTACCGTACGATCTCCAACTATTTGGCGCATTGCTGATTCCGAGATATCACGCAGTGTTTGTTCAGGGTTCCTAATTTTAAACAGAAAATTATATGGATCACTAACCCTATACTGGACGACCCATTCCACGTCGGCCAAATTTAAATCACCGGTAAGCATCAACGATTCATCAGAATATCCTTCTCTTTGATAGCTTGTTCGCACCCCAGAACTGGTTGTGCGATAACCGAACTCATGTTTTAATTGCCGTTCAACCGGGACATATTGCACCTCTTCAATAAAAGGTGCTTTGAAATTTAGTCCGGGATAAGCAGTACGTGTAAATTCACCAAATCGAGTTACAATTCCCACTTCTTCGGGATTAACCGTAAAAAAGGAGGAAAAGGCTACCACCACAACTAATGCTCCCAATATTATATATTGGATATTACTCCCTAAATTCTTGAGTTGGGGCGGCATATCCATACCAGAAAAATTACTGTCTTGTGCCATATAAATGCGTTTTTATGATTAATTAATATTCAATTCAATTATTTAATGCCGCTATATCTTGAGGCATATGATAGTGGTATCATCGGCCAATTGATAGTCACTAAACTTCTGTATCTTTCGCTTGATATCCATCGAAATTTCGTTGCTGGGAAGCTTATCGGTCTCAAATGATTCGACAAGTGTGACCAGGCTATCAAAACCAAAGCGTTCGCCCTGTGGATTTACGGCCTCAGGCAACCCGTCAGAATAAAGCAGGAGGAAATCTCCCTGCTGTAACTGAACCTCATGCGCCTGATAATTTACCGTTGATTGTAACCCCAGCGGAAATTTAGGGGCCGGAGTACTAATAAATTCTGCTTTTCCATCCCGTTTTAATATTGGCAAACAGTGTCCCGCATTAGCCAGTTTTAGCATTCTGCTTTCAAGATGATATTGCGCAATAATGCAGGTAATAAATGTCTGCCGATCGGTGCGGGCATGTAATGTAGGAGCAATTTCTCTCAATATTGAATCCGGGGCATCTTTATGCAATCGAGAAAGTAGCAAACCGCTGGCAAAAACAGCATGCATTGCCGCCTTCATCGCTTTTCCGGAAACATCGGCAATGGTCATATTTAAAACCTGGCTATTTGCTGTCCCATTACTACTGACGATGTAGTCAAAATAATCACCCCCCACCTCGAATGAGGGCATGAAAAATCCATAGACATCAATACCCTCTGCAGAAGGCGGACGTAAAGGCATCAGTTTAAACTGACTCTCCCGAGCAATCTCAATCTCTTTTTCAACCCGCAAATGATTGGCCATTCGCTCTTGATATTCAGGAATGTATCCGCCCATTTCTGAAATGGAATTTCCATACTTGTAGGCAATCAATCCATAAATAAGTGGTAACCCAAGAATAAAGAGTTGTGTCCACGCAATATAGGCAACATTCATGCTTGATGATCCCCAGTACGGCATTACCAGGATTACAGAGGTGAACACCCACCATCCTGTTGCAAAAGAAATAAGCCCCGAGCCTTGCATCGCAAAAAGGATCACAACGCCGAGAGCTGAAAATACCGCCAAATCATACCATTCTGATCCTATGATCTCAAATAACACGCCTGATCCCGAAAAAAGAATCCCAAATAGTAACATTCCCAACCCGTAAAATAGCCATCGATTATTAATCTTCGACTGCAAATATTCAGACACTACCCCTACATGACCCAAAGAAACCAACCATACATTAATCCAAATTGCCATATTTATGGTCAACAGTTTGGGCTGCATGATTGCTTCTGTAAAGCTGTCTTGGCTATCTGCCTGATAATATTGAGTACCAAGCAAGAATAAGCTAACAGAAAGAATTCCCAATAATACACCCCCTAAAGCATATCCGCGCAGAAGTCCTTCACCGGTTTCACGAAAGAATAACCGCTTCCTCCAAAAAGCGTCTAACAGATGGAGTTGCTCTTCATCCCGAGATCGTGCCATGGCTTCCCATCCAATGTAGGCCAAAGCTGCATACAAACCCAAAATAGCTGCAACGATGAGGTTATTTAGCAGAAATAAAGTTTCACTGGTCTGATTCCAAAAATCATTTGTGGTGTTGATGAGATAAAAAACCTGCCATCCCAAAACACCCAGCGTAACACTAATTAACATAAATAATGCCCGCCGCCACTCTACCTGTCCTTTGTTAATGTATTTGATGCCCAAAAAGACAATCAGAATTGCCAAAATAGCCAACGATCCAAAGGTTGTTGCCAAATCCACATTGCTGATACTTTGAACCGGATCAATCTGTTCAGGCTCATATTTATCTAACGCCTGGAAGCTTTCGATGGAAACCCCGTACTGAATACTTGCCATATTGGGGGTATTCGTTTCCCGAATAATAGGCCTGACTTCGAGTGATAACTGTTGCGGACCCGGGACGCTTAGATTGGTTTTATTCCATTTAAAAACCATATTATTCCCGACCCGAGAATCGGATAACTCCATCGAATGTTGATCAAAACCTGGTTCTGATGTGAGCAACGTATCTCTTACATCAACAAAATTAAGCGTGTAGTCCCGAAGGTTGTATCCAAAAATATCCTGTACTATTCGATTGGCAATAGAAAACAGAGAATCGCCCGAGACAAATGTGGGATTGGGATTATCTGCGTATTTCGATAGTCGACGCACCTTTCCTTCTTGATCATAGCGGATATCAAGCCGTCCCTGTTCACTCAAAAAATCACTCGTTCCATTAGAAAATCCGTCGTCTTCTTCTTGAGTGATTCCGATACTTACCTTCCAGCCCGTAAGGTTTACCCCATTTTTATTAAGCTCTGCAGGATAAGGAAGTTCTTCTTTAGTTGAATCGCGAAGGGTTTTGTAGTAATTCAAATGCTGGGTTCTATGTACCAAAACTTGCAGGCTATCCATCGAAAAACCGAGCCGTTGAGAAAGCTCAGCAGTTTTATGCTCAATTGCAGATTTACTTTGTTCTATTGGTGCCCCGGCATTAAAGGCCACAAAGGAGTGCAATACAAAAAATACTGCCAATCCGATAACCCCCAAGAACATCCAATATGTTAACCGCTGCCCCATTTATTAGTAACTTTTGATTTGCTAAACTCTTGATATTGTCATTCTCAAAAAAGAAATATGAGTTATAACAGAATGCAATATACAATCATCAACGAACATACCCTACGAAATTTCACTCCCATTGTTTCCCCTATTATACTTTTGGAATCGAATAGAAGCCCACACTAAAACTTTCGTTAATATAAAAAAGCCGATGGAGATAACTCCACCGGCTCAAAACTTTAAGAAACTTAAAGATTTATTTTTCAGCTTCTTCGGCTTCTTCCTCACCGTCAAAAGCTTTAAATACCATCTTCAGATCATCGGCAATTTCTACTTTCGTACGACCTTCAATGCGATGGCGCGGAATCATGGCTTTAATATCACCATCTTTAAAATAGGCAAACGCAGGTGAAGAAGGAGGGTACTCGCTAAAATACTCTCTTGCCCGTTCGGTAGCCTCTTTATCCTGACCAGCGAAAACGGTTACCATGTGATCGGGCTTAATTTCAGATTCATCAAGGGCTATTTTTACCCCGGGACGTGCATTGCCCGCGGCACATCCACAAACAGAATTAATTACCATCAGCATCGTGCCATCGTCATATTCATCCATCGCACGATCTACATCATCAACTGTTTTCAGTTCTTCAATACCCAAATCGGTTAATTCTTCACGCATCCATGAAACGTCGGGGCCTGCTCCAAGTCCAAATTGCATAACTAAATATATTTATTTCAGCTTTGTATTAAACATCGAATATAAGGTTCAAATATAAAGTTTATAAGAAGAAAAAGCACTCCGCTTTATAATGACGGAGTGCTTTTATGCTCTTTTAAACTTACAACCAATTAGGTGGCATCGTTGTAGTATTCATTTACTTGATCCCAATTGACCAAGTTCCAAAAATTGTTGACATATTTACCACGCTCGTTCTGGTAATGCAGATAATATGCGTGTTCCCAAACATCCACTCCTAAAATTGGCGTTAAGCCGTTCATGTATGGACTGTTTTGATTGGCTGTTGAAAGTACTTCAAGACTCCCATCCTTGTTCACGCACAACCATCCCCAACCAGAACCAAATTGGCCGGTTGCAGCATTATTAAATGCTTCTTTAAAATCTTTAAAACTGCCAAACTCTTCGTTAATGGCACCTGCAATATCGCCGGTTGGTTTTCCACCACCGTTTGGAGAAAGAATGGTCCAGAATAACTTGTGGTTTGCATACCCCCCACCATTATTAATCACAGCCTGTCGAATATCTTCGGGTACTTCTGTAATACGCTGTAGAACTTCTTCAATAGGCAGATCGGCAAACTCAGATCCTTCCAAGGCAGCGTTTACTTTGTTGGTATATCCCTGATGATGTTTGCCGTGATGGATCTTCATAGTACGCTCATCAATATGCGGTTCAAGCGCATCATAATCATATGGTAAATCAGGTAGTTCGTAAGCCATAATAATAGGTTTTTTGTTTTAAATAGTTATTAATAATATAAATTAGAATAATGTTATTTCGTTTCGGTGCAATACCTTAAATTTAGCACCTTTCATTCACACTACCAATCAAAATTAGGTTGTAAATCGTTCCATTTCATGTTATTTATTCGAACGTAAAAAATAGAGATTTGCTCATCATTTTATTCTATTTTTTGAAACATAGCATTCACTTTCATTTTTAGTTTTTAGATTCCATTATGAGTCGAGATTACGATATTATTATTATCGGAACAGGACCTGCAGGCTTCTCCTGCGCCATGCAAAGTTCTAAATTTGACAAGGACGTTCTGGTAGTCGAATCCCATAAAAAATACTTGGGCGGAACTTGGATTAACACCGGAACGGTACCCAGTAAAGCACTACGTGAAGCAGCCAAAAACATTCTCGATTTTAATGAACAGTTTGGAGACCACGAACACAAAAAGCCCTATGAACGCTTTCAGATGGGTGACCTTTTGCAATACAAGCAGGAAATCCTGGAAAAGGAAAATCAAAAGGTTAAGAATGACCTCATAAAAAATAAGGTGGATGTAGCCCGTGGCTTTGGCTGCCTAAAAGATAAGCACACGGTAGAGGTTGAAACACATATCGGATCTAAGGAAACGTATACCGCAGATTATATTTTAGTTAGTACAGGAAGCAGTCCCGTTCCACCCAAGAATTTTGAAATTGATGATGATAAAATCCTGGATTATAAATCCATCCTTGAGATTACCCACATCCCACGCAGATTGGTGATCATTGGGTCTGGTGTTAATGCTATAGAGTACGCCACTATTTTTGCAGCCCTGGGAACAAGAGTTACTCTTTTGAGTGATAAAAAAGACTATCTGACTTTTTTAGATCATGAAATTAAGGAGCACCTGCAGAATTCTTTACATAAGAAAGGAATTACTATTAAAAATCATATTGGGGTTGAGGACGTATCTTTTAATCCATTACGAAATTTTACAGAAGTAAAATTCAGATCAAAGTCTGATGATAAGCGCCTGCAAGTCATCGAAACAGAACACGTACTCTTTTTAGGAGGCCGAAAACCGAATGTTGATGGCTTGAACCTGGATCAAGTAGGTGTTGAAACGGACAACAATAACTTTATCGGCACCGATGATACATTTAAAACAAATGTTGACAATATTTATGCCGCCGGTGATGTGATTGGCTTTCCGCGACTGGCCTCGGCCTCTTTTTCGCAGGGCAGATTGGCAGCTTGTAATATGTTTGGCATACCAAATCTCTCGGTACCCGATCAAATTCCGTATGGTATTTATGGCATTCCTGAAATTTCAAACATTGGTATCACTGAACAGGATGCGGAAGAGATGGGCTTGGACATTACCGTTGGACGAGCATATTTCAAGAATATTGCCAAAGGGAATATGAGCAATAACTCCGAAGGCCTACTTAAGCTGGTCTTTAACACCAATTCCCTTAAACTGTTAGGCGTACATATCTTAGGAGCTGATGCAGCCAATCTTATTCATCTGGGGCAATCTGTTATGTCTTACAATGGCGACATTCGTTACTTTATTAATCATGTGATGAATTATCCAACCTTGAGTGAGGCTTATCGCATAGCAGCCTTTAACGGGGTAAATCGCGTTTATAAGGCTGGCGTCAAATACAGGAACATTTTAGAGGATAATAACCAAGAATAATTTACCTGCTATCCTCTTTTCTAAATCTAAAAGTTACACATAATGAATCGCCATTGTCAGCCCAGTCGAATCTGTTGGCGGATTTTCAGGTAAGGTCTTCAATTCTTTTTCTGTTGATTGAAGTGCAAACCAGGCCAGCGCCATAGCATCTACAATATCATCCTCATCCACCTGATTGCGGCGATACTCTTCTTTGATATCACGGAAAAAGTCATCGGCATATTTGCTCCGATCCTTCAACAATTTTAAACGATGCCGTAATCCCTTTTTGGTAGCCTTCTTTTGCAGAATAGAGTTATTGCCATTTAAAATACGAAACAACAATTCGGGATGACTTTCAAAAACTTTATCCTGCAGCTCCTCATCGTTTTGCAAGAACTGATCTACGGTTTTAATATTTGGCGTAATATTCCAAGCCTGTGTAGAAATTTTTTTACCTGTAATTTCATAACTGGTCATCGAAGCTTCCGCATAGGTGGGGGCATGTAATGCCGGACGTATAGGCGGGTTAAATACACTGGCTTTATAGTCTGGACCTAAAATATCGCGAAGCTCATCATCGCATTCTCGCACATATTCTTCCTCGGTTAAACCAATGGGCACATCAATAAAAATACGATCGAATTTCTCTATATATTCCTTCAACTCTTCATCAGACTCTAACAGCCAATAACCTGCACCTTCGTCATCCAAACTTATGGCGATCCATCCTACTCTACAGCCATCAATTCCTAATGTTTTCAAACTAATATGAATTTAATTTCCTGATTCCTGTTCTTGAGCCGCTTTTTCGGCATATTTTTTTAGTTCTATATGCAGATCATCCAGCTGCTCCTGATCCACAAAATCTGGACTGTTATCCATCAGGCTCTGTGCCTTCTGGTTTTTGGGGAATGCAATAACATCACGCAGGCTGGTCCCGCCCGAAAGAATCATAACAATACGATCTACCCCCAGAGCAATACCCCCATGCGGCGGTGCCCCGTACTTAAACGCATCTAACAGAAAGCCAAACCGTTTTTGTGCTTCCTCTTCATCGATACCTAATAACTCAAACATACGGGTTTGTAGTTCCCAATCATGAATACGAATAGAGCCACCACCAATTTCGTACCCATTGAGCACCAAGTCATAGGCTCGCGATCTAACTTTTTCGGGATCATCATCAAGCTTATCCAGATCCTCAGGCTTTGGTGCTGTAAAAGGATGGTGTAATGCATGATATCGATGATCTTCCTTACTGTATTCCACCAGAGGGAAGTCAGTAACCCACAAAAAGTTATATTCATCTTCATCAATCAAATTATGCTCCTTACCCATCATCAGACGAAGCTGCCCCATCTGTTTATAGACCTCTGGTGATGATCCTGCGAGTATAAGCACGAGATCACCCATATTTGCATCTGCTCGGTCAACCATGGCCTCAACAGTTTTGTCCTTCAAAAACTTGCCTACGCTACACTTTACACCATCATCTTCATTTAGTTTTATATAAATAAGTCCGGCAGCTCCAGTTTCTTGCTGTACACGTTCGGTCAATCGGTCAATGGCCCCGCGCCCCATATCGCCCTGACCAGGCACTGTTATGCCAAGTACCGCGCCACCTTTATCAACGGTGTTTGAGAATATCTTGAATTTAGAGTCCTCCACAAGATCAGAGAAATCGGCAAACTCAAGACCAAATCGTGTATCCGGCTTATCGGTGCCATATGTTTTTATTGCCTGATCGTAGGTCATCCTTTCAAATGTAGACTCAATCTCTTCGTCAACCACATCACTCATTATTTTCTTCATGAGCCCTTCGGTTGTTTTCATCACACCTTCCTCATCCACAAAAGACATCTCTACATCAATCTGAGTAAATTCAGGCTGACGATCGGCACGTAAGTCCTCATCTCTAAAACACTTAACAACTTGGAAATAGCGATCAAATCCAGAAACCATCAACAACTGCTTATAGGTTTGGGGACTTTGAGGCAGCGCAAAAAATCGACCCGGATTTACGCGACTGGGTACCAAGTAATCTCGCGCCCCCTCCGGTGTACTTTTCATCAATACCGGCGTTTCCACTTCCAGGAAGTCGTTATCGTAAAAAAATGAACGGGTAGACTGATAGAAATCCGAACGCATAACCATATTCTCCTGAAGCTCCGGCCGCCGAAGATCAAGATAGCGGTACTTAAGACGCAATTCTTCGCTTGTTTTTATACCATCTTTGATCTCAAACGGCGTTGTTTCCGCCTCAGAATAAATCTCAAGATCAGTAACGCGAATTTCTACTCCACCGGTTGTAAGTTCTTCATTAATATTTTCCTTACCCCGTTTTTCAACTACTCCCTTAATCCCGATCACATATTCCGTCCGCAGCTCCTCGGCTTTTTCATGAAGCTGTTCATCGGTTTCATAAAAAACAATCTGGGTGATTCCATAACGGTCGCGCAGATCAATAAATATTACACCGCCCAAATCACGTCGTGTTGCTACCCAGCCATTGAGTACAACTTCTTCGCCAGTATTTTCCAATGTTAACTCAGAACAGTGATGCGTTCGTTTCCAGGTCATAAATATTTCTACTTTCTAATAATTTTAAAGTCTTTTTTCAGAAGCTTTGAAAATAAGTAATATGATAACCAATCGCTTATTGTTATTTCTGTAATAGCACCCATTTCTGAATTTCAACTGCTTTGATTACTTTGTTGTATCAATGAGTTTATCAAAAACAAAAATAATGTCATTCACTTCGAGGGTTTAACCGAGGCTTATCCATGGCTGAAATCTCTGTTCTCATAGCTGATGATCACGAGATCGTACGATTCGGCATCAGTACATATTTATCCTCAGCGAAGGATATAGAAATTGTAGGTGAGGCCTCAACCGGCGAAGAATGCATCAAATTATTTCAAGAAACCCACCCCGATATATGTATTCTTGATATAGATATGCCCGGTAAAAACGGGATTGAAACAGCAAAAGAGATCCGGGAATTAGAGGAAGACACAAAAATTCTTATCCTCTCTATGCATATCAACAAAAATATTTTACGAGAAGCTCTTGAAGTAAATGTGAATGGATACCTTCTGAAAAACACCGAGAAAGCTGACTTGCTGCATGGCATCAGGGCCATTGTTAAGGGACAACAGGTTTTTAGCGATCCCATTTCTGATTTAATGAAGGAATCATTTTTGAGAAAAAATAATCAAGGCGGAAATTATGATCATCAACAGATAACCGATCGTGAACAAGAAATTTTACAGCTTATAGTTGATGGGTTGACCAGTAAACAGATAGCTGAAAAACTTTATATTAGTCCCCGTACCGTTGATACGCATCGTGCCAACCTAATGGAAAAGCTGGAACTTAATAATATTGCAGAATTAGTACGCTACGCCATCCAAAACGACCTGGTCTCCATAGATTGACTGTTAATACGTACTTTTACGTAGATAAAATACCAACTTATAGCTATTGATGCTGGAGCTGAGGTAAAGTAACTTATAATTGCAAATGGGGTAATAGCCGTCTGTAGATGATATTTAGCAGTTATCTGTGACAGGATAACTGCTAATTTTTTTTAGCCACTCAAATACCTGACTCCTTCCAGCCTAATATCCAGATTCTCACCTCGTAATCAATACACTGTTATCTAATGATAATAAATAATTTTACCTTGAATAAATTATGGATTTGACTATGATAAAGAGGTTCATTTCTATAACACTATTTTTATGCTTTTTTATAATATTTGCATCTGTTGATTCAACTACTGGTCAATACGGATTGGAAAATATTCAAGATGATACACTAACAAAATCGGTTGACATACATCCACCCGTTGAAACCGGAGACAGAGAATTTATAGTATCAAGAAAACATATGTACAAGTCCCACCTGCGATTAGGAGTTCAACTTGGACGGGACTTTGTGGTTACCAAGGTATACCGACAACGGGAGCATGGAAATGTATCCAATAACGGCAAGTCAAACGATGATTATTTTGAATGGCAGAATAATGTATTAGCCCCTTTTATGGTACTCTTGTCACTGTGAATTATCCCAAAAAGCCCATAAACCCGGAGTTATGGAGAGGAATCAAAGCCTGGAAAGGCGATATTCCTTCACAAGTTCAGGTGGATTTATATGCTGAAAAAAGAAATAAGGAAGTGAGGAAAAAGAATTCTAAATAATCCTTTCTAAAATAACAAAACCCGAAGTCTTCAAAACTTCGGGTTTTATATTTACTGTACCGTGGGGCGGAATCGAACCGCCGACCTCCGGGTTATGAATCCGACGCTCTCACCAACTGAGCTACCACGGTATGCCTGATCAAATCAAGAGTTGCCAAATATAAAGCAATTCTGATTAAATATTAAGTCCTGCCTCTAACTTTTTCCAATCCTTCCAGCAGAAAACCGACATCTTTTTTTGAGGCTCATTGAAATCGCCTTATTTTCAAGCTTATAAATTATAAACACATTTTAAGCACCGAATTCCGTAATTTCTCATGGCAAAGAAAATCACCGAACGAACCGAAGATTTTTCACAATGGTATCAAGATGTAATTCGTGAAGGCAAGCTGGCCGACCATTCACCTGTGCGTGGCTGCATGGTCATTCGTCCTAATGGCTACGCCCTCTGGGAAAATATGCAGGATTCACTGGATCAGATGTTTAAAGATACCGGCCATGAAAATGCGTACTTCCCCCTATTCATTCCAAAATCATTTTTATCAAAAGAAGCCCAGCATGTTGAGGGTTTTGCCAAAGAATGTGCGGTCGTTACCCACAGCCGTCTGCAAAGTTCGGAAGACGGCGTAGAAGTTGATCCCGAATCTAAGCTTGAGGAAGAACTTATTGTTCGGCCAACTTCTGAAACAATCATCTGGGATTCGTACCGAAACTGGATTCAGTCGTATCGCGACCTTCCCATTTTGATTAACCAATGGGCTAATGTTGTTCGCTGGGAAATGCGCACGCGGTTATTCTTACGCACCATGGAATTCTTGTGGCAAGAAGGGCATACTGCTCACGCTACAAAAGAAGAAGCCATCCAAGAAACTGAGCAGATGCTTGAAGTCTACCGCACTTTTGCGGAAGAATATATGGCCATGCCGGTCGTAACAGGAGTTAAAACCGAATCGGAGCGATTTGCCGGAGCTGTTGATACCTACTGCATTGAAACGCTGCTGCAGGATAACAAAGCCCTGCAGGCCGGCACCTCCCATTTCTTGGGACAAAATTTTGCCAAGGCTTTTGATGTTAAATTCCAGAGCTCGGAAGGCGAACACGAATATGTTTGGGCCACCAGCTGGGGGGTATCAACACGATTGATTGGCGGATTGATTATGACACACTCTGATGATCAGGGATTGGTCCTGCCTCCTAAGTTAGCCCCCAATCAAGTTGTTATTGTTCCAATATGGAAAAATGATGAACAGCAACAACAGGTACTCAATTATTGCCAGGAAATTATTGATGAGCTTAAAGCATTAGACATCCGTGTAAAATTAGACGACCGCGAAAATATGAGTCCGGGATGGAAGTTCAACGAACACGAAGCAGCCGGCATACCCCTGCGGTTAACCATCGGACCGCGTGACCTCGAAAATAACAATGTGGAATTAGCACGACGCGATACACTGGACAAAAATATTGTTAACCGCAAGGGCATTGCTCAAAACGTTGATGATCTGCTCGATACTATTCAGGACGATCTTTTTACATCAGCACAACAGCGCATCCGGGACAACACACACAACGTTGATTCCTATGATGAATTCAAAGACGTGATCGAAAACGAGGGCGGCTTTGTCTATGCTCATTGGGATGGCACACCTGAGACCGAAGAAAAGATCAAGGATGAAACAAAGGCAACCATCCGTTGTATTCCTCTGGAAGAAGGTGAAGAAGGAGAATGCATGATAACCGGAAATCCATCCGACCAAAAAGTATTATTTGCACGAGCCTACTAAACAGCACCTATGGAGCAGTCGCCTGTCGACAGTACGCTCAACATTTTTGATCGATTTGCCGAGGAAGGTTCTGCACGCTTGATTTCCGACCTCGGCAATCCATTATTGATGCCGCCTGCCCTATTTTTAGGAGCCTGTATTCTATTGGCTCAACCCCTGTGGGCGACATTGCAAGTTACCGGTATAGCCGTAATATGCTACAGCGTTTTGCCTTTTCTACTTACGCTTTTACTGTTCCGTCGCGGTATCATTAACTCCATGGACCTACCTATCCGAAAAACACGAACCATCTTATATGCCTTTTCGATCATTAGTGCCACCCTGGCTTCCCTGATAATTTATCAGCTTACCGCTATGCTACACTTCTTTATTTTTATACTAACGCTGGTAGTTGTAGCTAACTTAACGATCTCTTTTCTACTGAATCTGCAATGGAAAGTAAGTGTACACTCGGCCTCGGTCGCCGTAGCAGGTATTATTTATTACCTCATGTTCTATTGGGGCATTACCGAATATCCAACTATCACATTAATTTTATCCTTAATCCACCTTTTACTACTTTTACCTGTAATGATGTGGGCTCGCTATCATCTTAGCGTTCACTCATTAACAGAATTGTTTGGCGGAGCCACAGCCGGCATTCTGCTTACAATTATTGAGCTAATCATATTCACAAATATATGGTAAAAGAGACTCTTGACGCACCCTACTCTCATTATCTGCTTGATGCTGATCTGAGCCAAAAAATTGACCGTCGAACCATTGAAGAGATGGAAATAGATGGTTTTACGCTGATGGAAATTGCGGGCTCCTCCGCTGCAAAAACCATTCTCCAAAAAAATAATTTTAACAGCGGCATCTTTCTCTGCGGCAAAGGGAATAATGCCGGTGATGCTCTTGTCTTAGCTCGGTACTTAATTCAGCATGATATTGATGTAACTGTCATTTTTCTTAGTGGATCGAATGACCTATCCCCTGATGCACAGAAGAATTTAACGCTCCTCAAAAAATTTAATCACAAAAATCATCTGACATTTTTTGACAGCTGGGCTCAATTTAATTCCCCTAATCAATTTGACTTTATTATTGACGGTTTGCTTGGAACCGGATTAACCAGTGATGTCCGGGGTGACTATATCAATGCCGTTGAATGGGCAAACAAACAAGACCAGCCAGTAATATCCATGGATATACCCACCGGGATCCATGCTGATTCCGGTAAAATTATGGGCACTGCTATTACCGCCACATCTACTTTTACATTTGGCGGCCGAAAGTTGGGGCTCTATCTCGAGGATGGACCTGAAAAGGCGGGAACTATTCACTACTGCGAACTCCCGTTTCCAAATAAATTCAAAGAGGACTGTAATACTTATTTACTTGATGATAACTGGGTCAAAACAGAAAGCCCTACCCCCGGCCCACACAAATATAATTCAGGGGTACTATATATTATAGCCGGATCAGAGGGTTTGACCGGCGCCGCTATTATGGCGGCCCAAAGTGCCTGGGCTGAAGGATTAGGAGCCGTAATTCTAATCTGTCCAAAGGGAATACTTCCTATATATGAACAAACCCTCCCTCCGATTATCAAAAAACCAGTAGGCAGTCGAGATGACTTCTTTTTTAAAGAGGCTCATGCAAACCAGGTTTTAGAGATTTTATCTGAAAAAGAGGGGGCACTGCTACTTGGTCCGGGATTGGGCCGCGAACAATCCACCGTTACTTTTGTACATAAGGTACTATCCCAAAAAACGAGTCCGACAGTAATAGATGCTGACGGACTGTGGTGTTTGGCCCAGCTTGATGAAATTCCCAAACCCGAGCGGTCAGAATGGATTTTAACCCCTCATCCGGGTGAGTTAAATCGATTGACACAAAATGCCGAATCACAAAACGAATATCGGCTACAGACAGTCCGAGAATACGCACAAACTACCGGCACTACTATACTTGCAAAAGGCATGCCCGGAATCATCGGAACACCGACAGGAAAATGCTATCTAACAAATTACAATACCACATATTTTGCACGAGCCGGAAGTGGTGATGTATTAGCCGGTAAGGTTAGTGCCTGGTTGGCTTTGGGATATGGACCTACGACAAGCTGTGCTCAAGGTTTATTAAATGGAAAGCAAAAACTTGAAAAATATTTAGCAGAACATCAGGATTTACCTGAACCAAGCGATTTTATATGAATATTTTATCTTCAATTTATTCTTTTTTATCAGAACATAGTTATTTACTACCCATTGGGCTAATCACCCTAACTGTTGGAATGCTACTGTTAACATTATTACCCGCTGATGTTATGGGGCAAAATCAACTTTGGAGTTATGACAAGTTAGGTCATGCAGTGCTGTTTGGGAGTTGGACATTATCCGTAGGACTATACTATCACATACATAAATCAAAAATCGTAAAACTTTGGATAATATTTGCCAGTGGAACCATTTTTGGGATACTAATCGAGCTTATGCAATACTCTCTCCCTGTAAATCGACAAGGAGATCCCGTTGATGTTCTTTTTGATCTACTGGGATGTCTGATAGCAGTCTGGATTCTAAAAAAAATATTACCCGAAGAAATAAGCACAAAAACCTTGAGCAGGAGCTCTTAATAAGGCTTTTTAATAAAATCTCAATATTTTAAAAAAAATAATGAAATATTATACCCACTTTTCTTGTTATTTTTAGTGGAGATTAAGTAGAATAATTTGTTTACTTACAAAACCAAATAAGTTTATTCCAATTTAACGCGGAGATTATAGCATTATGGGTTCTGAAAGAAAAAAGCCACAGGCTGATCTTAGAAATTACTATACAATCTTTTTGCAGTTGGGCATGGTTGCTGTTCTGCTGATTTTCATTACCGCAATGAAAGTTGAATTCGTATCGGAAAAGCAGGATGTAGATCTTACCCAAGAGCAGGAAGTAGTGGAAATGGAGGAAGTAACACAAACGAAGCAGGAAGAAAAACCACCACCCCCTCCTCGACCACAGGTACCTGTTGAAGTGCCAAATGATGAAATTGTCGAGGATCAAGAAATTAATATTGATGCTGATATCAATATGGACGAGCCGCTTCCCGAGCCGGAAGAACCTGCTGAAGAGGAAGAAGAGGAGGATTTCTTTGTAGCAGTAGAAAATATGCCTGAGTTAAAAGGCGGATTGGGTGAACTCCAGAAACAAATTAATTATCCTGATATGGCCCGAAAAGCGGGTATTGAAGGACGAGTCATTATTCAGTTCATTGTAAATGAACAGGGAAGAGTTGAAAATCCTCGAGTAATTCGAGGAATTGGCGGTGGTTGTGACAAAGAAGCTTTGCGAGTTGTAAAACAAGCTGAATTTGAGCCGGGTCGTCAACGAGGAAATCCCGTTCGAGTCCAGTACAGCTTACCGATTACTTTCAAGCTGCAAAATTAAAATCTTTTCTTAATACAAGATTAATTAAAAAAGGCCTGCTAAAATGCAGGCCTTTTTTATTATAAACTAACTTTACTAATAAAAAGAGTTTCCCCTAAGTAATATGTTGCGGGTACTTTTGCTCAAAAGCTTGTAATACTTCAGAAAGGTTTTCATAGCCTACCAGCTTTTGTGCTTTTTGCAGAGGTATCCAACTTACCTTTTCTATATCCTCTTCTGTCTGAGGAGTAAAAGCAAGTTCGGGGTCAGCAGAAAATTCCATTGCAAACCAATGGGTGGTCTTGCCATAATGTACTCCTCTCTGTTCATATTCGTGATAAGTTTCTGGGAGCTCAAACACTATTTCAGGAAATACAGACACTCCAACTTCTTCGCTAACTTCACGAACCGAACATTCGTCAATGGTTTCCCCTTCCTCCAATTTCCCTTTAGGAAGATCCCATACCCCTCGGCGAAATATCATCAACACAGATGGCCCCTTATTGTCTTTACTTTTAAAGACTACACCTCCTGCTGCTGTAATCGGTTCAACACGAGCCATTATTCTTCTTGGCCTTCAGATTTCTCACTTCCTTTGTCCTTCTCATCAGCATAATTCATGCGGAGGTTATTGAGCGTTTCAGTCAGATAGCTTTTTAGTTGATCCGGGAGATTTCCCTCTGTAAATTCTTCGAGCATCAAAAGGGTATCAATAGCAAACTTTGCTGATTTCAAATCTCTTTCTGTGCTTCCCGTTTGGGGATTTTCTAATTTGCCCATTCCCATCATGGCAATCTGCTGATGCTGTTGCACCAACATCATAAATAGCAATTGCTGCTGTTCGTCTTCAGATAAATTATCACCGTTGTAATTTGTCTTGTCCATATCTAATAATTTTGTTCAAAATTCATCTTAAAATAAGCTCTTTATGACAAAGAGTTAATTTCTAAGGGTAATTTATCTTGTGAAAAAACTCTTTAATTATTGTCCACAACCAAGTACTTTAGAAGATCTCAATTAAAGATAATAAATAAATGGAGATACCTATTGTATGGCTGTTCTAAAACCATTTAAAGCTTGGCATCCTACCCCAAAAAACGTAGAACAAATTGCGTGTGTTCCCTACGATGTTGTTAGCGTTGAAGAAGCTCGCACACTTGCCGCGGGAAATCCTGAAAGTTTCCTTCACGTCGTTCGACCTGAAATAGATTTGCCGGAAGGAACCGATCCGCATGATGATGAAGTCTATCATAAAGGAGCCGAAAACCTACATGCATTTTTAGAAAATGGCACTCTTCAGCAAGAAAATAAGCCGCAGATTTACGTGTATCAATTGATACGCAATGGGAGACCTCAAACCGGTATTTTTGCCTGCGTATCAGTAGAAGACTATGATGATGAAGTCATTCTAAAACACGAGCTGACGCGCCCAGCAAAAGAGGATGACCGCACGCGTCATATCCTCACGCAGCAAGCCCATGCTGAACCCGTAATGTTAACATACAAGGATGATCCAACAGCAGAAAATCTCATCAAAGAAACGGTCGAAGAAGAACCCCTTTTTGAATTCGAAGCTTCTGACGGAGTTATCCATAAATTGTGGAGAGCAAAAGAAACTAAAGCCTTTGCTAAAGCATTTAAATCGATCTCTCATCTATATATAGCGGATGGTCACCACCGATGTAAAAGTGCCTCTCGAGCAGCCGAGCAAAAGCGTAAAAATAATCCAGGTCATACAGGAAATGAGGAATATAACTTCTTCCCGGCCGTAATTTTCCCCATGTCTAACATGAATATTCTGCCCTATAATAGAGTGGTTCATTCTATTCCCGATAACTTTTTAGATACCTTGCAGGATAAATTTACGCTTACTGTTGGCGCTGACCCGAGTCCATCAAAAAAGGGGGAAATCAGCATTTATTTAGATGGTAACTGGTATGGCATGGAGTTACCTCTTGATAACAACCCCAACAGTGTCCAAAAACTTGATGTACATCGACTGCAAGAGTTTGTACTTTCCCCATTACTGGATATCGATGATCCTCGTCGTAACGAAAACATTTCTTTTGTTGGAGGAATTAGAGGCACAAAAGAATTAGAAAAAAATGTTAATAGTGGAAAAGCCGAACTGGCCATCAGCATGTACGCTACAAGCATTGAAGAACTGATAAAAGTTTCTGACGAAGGTCGACTTATGCCACCCAAATCAACATGGTTTGAACCCAAACTACGATCAGGATTACTCGTTCACACTTTTTAATTGATAACATTCAATCCATTTACTTATGAAACGCGTTCACAACTTTAGTGCAGGACCTGCAACACTTCCGCTCGAAGTATTAGAGAAAGCCCAACAGGAGCTTACAGATTTTCAAAACATGGGACGATCGGTAATGGAGATTAGCCACCGTAGTGCTCAATACACCGAGGTTGACCGTCAAGCAAAAGCTCATCTTCGTGACCTGCTAAATCTTGGCGACAACTTTGAAATTATGTTTCTCCAAGGCGGTGCCAGCTCTCAGTTTATGATGGTTCCGTTTAACTTTCTGGATAAAAACCAAACGGCCGACTATATCGATACCGGCCGATGGTCAAATAAGGCCATCAAAGAGGCGAAAATATTCGGGAATGTTCATCGTCCATATAGCAGCAGTGAAACCGGCTATGATCGTATTCCAACCAATGATGAGCTGAATTTCAGTGATAACCCTGCTTATGTTCATTTTACTTCGAACAATACTGTTGCAGGCACACAGTTCCCAAGCGAGCCCGAAACCAATGGTATTCCGCTGGTCTGTGATGCTTCATCAGACTTTCTCTCCAAACCAATTGATGTTTCTCGTTACGGTATAATCTATGCAGGTGCTCAAAAAAATATTGGGCCCGCCGGAGTAACAGTTGTTATTATTCGTAAGGATTTTCTGGACAAAGCAGATACCGAAGACGTACCGACTATTCTACAATACCAAACACATGCAGAAAAAATATTTAACACTCCACCGGTTTTTAATGTATACATGGTAAATCTGGTACTGGAGTGGATTCAGGATAAAGGCGGTCTGGAGTATTTTAAATCATTTAATGAAAAGAAAGCGGCACTACTCTATGACGAAATTGATCAAGATGATTTTTACCGTGGCGCTGTTGAAAAAGATTCTCGTTCGCTAATGAATGCTACTTTCCGACTTCCATCCGAAGAATTGGAATCTAAGTTTTTGTCAAAAGCAGAACAACACGACTTGTATACCCTGAAGGGGCATCGTAGTGTGGGTGGAATACGAGCAAGCATGTACAATGCATGTCCGATGGAAAGTGTGAAAACCCTGGTCGATTTCATGAAAACTTTTAGAAAGGAAAACGGCTAAAAAAATGCTAAAAGCTAAAGCAAGCCGAATACGGTTAAAAAATGATCAATTGTATTCGGCACAAAAATCACCAGGTAAATAATACCCCAAAGGGCCCCTGCAATATGAGCTTCGTGATTTATTTTTCCGCGCTCCTGTTTGCTGGCATACATGCTATAAATTAAATAGAAGATGGCAAAAACAAATGCCGGGATGGGAATAGGGATCAACATCAGATAAATTTTTTCCATCGGAAAAAGAAAAATAAAGGCAAATAACACAGAACCGACTGCCCCCGATGCTCCCAGTGTAGCATAGTTGGGATCATCTTTAAATTTTATAACTGAGGGTATCCCGGCTACAATAAGTCCTGTTATATACAATCCGGAAAAGTAACCACTGCCTAACACCCGTTCCATCACTGGACCAAAAAAATATAAGGTAAACATGTTTACAAACAGATGACCTAAATTGGCATGTAAAAACCCAGAGGTAAGCAATTCATACCAACTGTTTTCCCTTACAGTGCGATAGGGTTTTAAATACCCTATCTCAAGAAATTTCGGAAATAGATACAGGGCTCCAAGCGATACAATAACATTTGCAGCTATGATATAAAATGTTGCAGGATAATTTGCTAAATAATTTTCCATATACTTTTATTTTTGATCAACGAAGATATACAAGAGCCGGTCCGATCTCCAATTTAATTTATCCTTGGGCTTGCTAACAAAGCAGCATAGTAGTTATATTTGACCACTGTTAAGCCGATGTAGCTCAGGGGTAGAGCGATTCTCTCGTAAAGAATAGGTCGCTGGTTCGAATCCAGTCATCGGCTCATTTGTATTACGATATCAAACAGGGTGCCCATTCTTCGATTAGTTTGTTGAATACTTTTCTTCTTTAAAAATTTCATTAACAGTATGAAACAAATAATCCCCAATCCGGTTGCATAAGACTAACGCAATTAACCCACAAGCACTGTGGATTTTTATATCCTGTAAAAATATATTACCACATACTTTAAAAATCAGGCATAACTACTTTGCGTTCTCTTCCCTTATTTATTTTAGCGATCAGTTTATTTATAAGTTCTTGCGGTACCAGTTCCCGCTTTGGGAAAAAGGATGATCCCCCAAAATCCCGAGAAGCAGGCGAAAAAATTGAAGAAGGAGTAGCCAGCTGGTATGGCCCCAATTTTAATGGCAAATTAACAGCCAATGGGGAAACCTACGACATGTATGGTCTTACGGCCGCTCACCGCACCCTTCCTTTTAATACCATCGTCAAAGTTAAGAATCTGAACAACGGCAAATCAGTCAAAGTTCGCATTAACGATCGCGGACCTTATGCAAAAAATCGTATCATTGATCTGTCTAAAAAGGCCGCCGATGAAATCAATATGCTGGGATCCGGCACTGCACCTGTAGAGTTGATAATGTTGGAGGGAGACCTCAAAAACTCAAAAGTGACGAATTTAAAAGTACCTACCTATACGGTTCAGCTTGCTTCCTTTAATTATGAACATCAAGCCCAATCACACGCAAAAAAAATACGGGGTTCCCGAGTTGCAAAGGTAGACATGGGAAGCAAGAGGGTCTATCGTGTCTATCACGGTATTTACACGGATAAAAATGATGCCCGTAAAAAACAGCGTCAGCTGAAACGACAAGGGTTCAGCGGCTACGTTAAACAGATAGAAAATTAATTTTAAAAAAAATTCTCTCTGTCGGAATGTATTAATTCCAATTTTTGGTTGTAGCATCAGCTATTAAACCCATACCCAACATACAGATGAAGAAAAAAATCATTGTCATTGGCAGCGGCTTTGGCGGACTTGCTACAGCATCCCGACTTTTATCACAAGGACATGACGTCGAAGTTTTTGAGAAACGGGAAAAACCCGGTGGACGTGCATACGTCTACGAAATGGACGGCTTTAAATTTGACGGGGGGCCCACCGTAATTACAGCCCCTTTCTTATTTGATGAGATTTTTGAAGCAGCCGGTAAAAAGCGGGAAGATTATTTTGAGCTAGTCCCCTGTGATCCGTTTTATCGAATCTTCAATTCCGAAGGGAAAAAGTTTGATTACAACGGAGATCACGATTTCGTCTTAAATGAGATCGAGCAATGGAATCCCGACGACAAAGAAGGATACACCAAATTTCTCAAAACCACTGAAGCCATTTTTAACAAGGGTTTTGTCGAGCTGGCAGACCAGCCCTTTTTAAGTCTGTGGGATATGATCAAAGTCGTGCCCGATCTGCTCCGGCTACAATCTCATAAAACCGTGTATAAATACATCGCACAATTCATTGATAATGATTTTCTTCGTAAAGTTTTTTCCTTCCATCCGCTATTAGTAGGAGGAAATCCGTTTGATACCACCTCCATCTACGCCATGATTCATTACTTGGAACGCGAGTGGGGCGTGCACTACGCCATGGGCGGCACCGGATCTATTGTTAATGCATTAGTAAAGCTAATTGAAGAACAAGGGGGTACGTTTCATTATGAGACGGAAGTTGACCAAATAACCATTGATAATGGAAAGGCAACGGGCATTCAGCTTAAAGATGGAACCAAACATTCTGCCGACCAAGTAGTTTCCAATGCCGATGTCGCATTTACTTATCGAAATATGATCCCAGAAGCGGAACGGTCTACATGGACAAACCGTAAAATCGAGCGCACCAAGTACAGCATGTCGCTCTTTGTCATTTATTTTGGTACCAAAAAACGCTATCTGGATTCCAATCTGGAACACCACAATATTATACTGGGTGAGCGATACGAGGAGCTGCTTTCCGACATCTTTCATGACAAGAAGCTGGCTGATGATTTTTCTCTATATCTGCACATGCCTACCAAAACCGATCCTTCTTTGGCGCCCGAAGGGTGCGAAGGATTCTACGTGCTATCGCCGGTACCTCATTTAGATGGTGACACTGACTGGAACGAAAAAGCCAAACCCTATCGCGATGCGATTATTTCATTTCTGGAAGAAAACTATCTGCCGGACCTCGAAGAAAATATCGTTGTTGAGCATCATATTGATCCCCTTCATTTTAAAAATATGCTCAACAGTTATAAAGGATCGGCCTTTTCAGTAGAGCCTATTCTTACGCAGTCGGCCTGGTTTCGTCCGCATAATAAATCCGAAGATGTAGATGATCTGTTTTTTGTGGGGGCCGGTACCCATCCCGGAGCGGGATTGCCGGGCGTTCTCTCATCTGCAAAGATTGCCGAAGACTTGATTTGTAAGTAAGATGAGTAAAAATACAAATGCCCGGCACTTCGAAAATACCGGGCATTTATACAAACCATAAGAAATCTTACAGCGGCAGATTATCGTGCTTTTTCTGAGGCACTTGATCCACTTTGTTTTCGGAAACTTCGAGCGCACGAATTAATTTTTCACGCGTTTCGCTCGGTAGAATCACATTATCAATAAATCCGCGTTCGGCTGCCTTATAGGGATGGGCAAACTCTTCTTTATAATAATCGATGAGCTCTTGTTCTTTAGCTTCGGGATCATCAGCTGCAGCAATTTCCTTGCGGAAGATAATCTCGACGGCACCTTTGGGGCCCATCACCGCAATCTCGGCTGTAGGCCATGCCACGTTATAGTCCGCGCGGATATGCTTGGAATTCATCACGTCATACGCACCTCCGTATGCCTTACGGGTGATAACGGTCATCTTGGGTACTGTCGCCTCACAAAACGCATACAACAGCTTAGCACCATGCTTAATGATGCCGCCCCACTCTTGGTCAGTACCGGGCAAAAATCCGGGTACATCCTCAAAAGTTACCAGCGGGATGTTAAACGCATCACAAAAGCGCACAAATCGTGCCCCCTTTAATGAGGCATCAATATCTAATACTCCGGCAAGAGATAACGGCTGATTAGCCACCACCCCCACGCTGCGCCCGTCAATGCGTGCAAAGCCAACTACAATATTAGTGGCATAATGCTCGTGGACTTCCATGAACGAGTCCTTATCTACAATACCCTCAATAACATCTTTAATATCATAGGGCTTATTGGGATTATCAGGAACAATATCATCCAGCTTTTTAGCCTTGGCCGGATCGGGATCTTTGGATTCTTTTCGCGGCGGTTTTTCCTCACAATTCTGAGGCACATACGTTAGCAGACGACGTAGCTCTTTCAGGCAAAGTGCATCATTCTCCTCGGTAAAATGAGCTACTCCTGACTTTGATCCATGGGCACTGGCGCCCCCCAACTCTTCTGAGGTCACTTCTTCGTGCGTTACAGTCTTTACGACATTCGGTCCTGTTACAAACATATAGCTGGTATTTTTGACCATAAACACAAAATCTGTCAATGCAGGACTATAGACCGCACCACCAGCACAAGGTCCCATCACCGCCGAAAACTGTGGCACCACTCCCGATGCCATACTGTTACGATAGAAGACTTCGGCATAACCGCCCAGCGACGAAACGCCCTCTTGAATTCGAGCACCACCAGAGTCATTAAGTCCAATTATGGGGATGCCATTTTTCATGGCCATATCCATAATTTTGCAAATCTTCTCGGCATGTGTTTCCGAAAGGGATCCGCCAAAGACCGTAAAGTCCTGACTAAATACATAAATTGGACGACCGTGAATTTTTCCAAATCCCGTAACCACTCCATCGCCATCAATTCTCTTCTCTTCGAGACCAAATTTATGGCTGCGATGTTTTACAAAGGGATCAATTTCTTCAAATGATCCCTTATCTAATAAAATATCAATACGTTCCCGCGCTGTCAGCTTCCCTTTGTCGTGCTGTTTTTGAATTCGTTTTTCGCCGCCACCCTTTTCTGCCTCTTTACGCTTTTGTTTAAGTCGCTCTACTTTTTTATCCGAAGCCATCTAATTTTCTTGTTTATTGCGATTTTGTTTCTCCAAAAAATAACTCTGCAGCCGATCGGTGAAATCCACCGCTGCCTCAGAGTACATATCAACTAAGTTACGTTTAAAAATATCCTTCTCAATATACTTACTAACCTCGCGCCAGCTATCATAGGCAGCAATATCTTCAATTGCCTGATCATAAGCACGATCAGAGCCACGGAAGATCTGCTCTACAAAGAACGCCTCATCATCTGATAGCATATTGCGCAGCTTCTTAATTTCTTTATCTGATGCATCTTCCTTCGTCAGATCAATAATGGGCTCTTCAATAAAACCATCCTCATCAATCTCGTCGTTCTCTTCCGCTTTCTGTTCTTTTTTATACTCCTCAATTTCCTCATCACTCATAAAGCGCATCCAAATAGGCGTTGTTTCCTCACCATCTTCTTCAGATACGGATTTCTGCTCTACTTCTGTTACTTGTTCTCGTTTTTTTTCAGAAGATGGAGTATTATTTGGTGATGATGAACCATCCTGCTTTTCTTGTATAACTTCTTCAGGTATCTCTTGTTCGCCACCTGCCTGCGCATCCGTCTCCTCTGTTTCAATCGCCTCATCCTCTGATGGTGCTTTCTTAATCTCCTCTGTTTTCTCAGCTTCATCCGGGGAAACGGTATTCAAAGAATTTGGGTCGGCCTTTTCCTCATCAGTTTCATTAGAATTCGATTGCTGATCTTCTTCGGGCGACAGTTCTTGCACGTCATCCTCTTTTGCTTGTCGAATGGATTCATCGATATCTTTTGAGCCCACCGTTTGGGAATCATGTTTCTCTTCATCTTTTTTGGAATTCGGCTGATCCTCAAAAAGTGAAGACTGATCATCTTCATAACCGTCAAAGTCCAGCAAATCCGGTGATGAAAGCGTTTCAATAAATTCGGCCCTGCTAACGACTGTATTCATTAGGTCAAACTTACGGGCAATTCGCGGCATTTTTTTATCCTCAAAAAATAATCGCAAAAGATTGGTGTCGATCCCATCATTTTGTAGTTGAAAAAGAGGCTCCAGCAATTGTGCCCAATTCAACGGAGAATACCCCGAAGTTAACTTTTGATCGCCTTTGGCAATGATCGTGGTGCATTGTTTCTTACTCAGCGTGTCCAGATCTTTCTTCTGCACATATCGGGACAGCAAAACAGCAAAATGCCGATATACAACAACTGCTTCTAAGCGCTGTTGTAACTGCTCAACTGAAAGCTCATCCTTGGCTCCAAAAACCACTTCCGGCACATTTTTGCGTGGCTGCACCAGCATCTCTATAACATCGGAAACCGCAGTTTCAATAACCGCTTGAGCATAACTGGCCGGCAGACGAGCTTCATCTTCAATAGCATCAATAAACTGTTGCCAGGCATCAATGACGGCATCAGTACCAGTATTTGCCCAATCCGTTTTGGGGATGATCATAGAGTCAGAAAGATTGCGCTTTAGCTCAACACTGATACGGCGAACAATAAAGGGTGGGAATTCCCAGGATCGGAGTTCGTCAATTCTGTAATACTGATCGTTTTCGGGCAAACGATCAATTAATTTTTGCGTTATTTGCTGAATTATTTGTCTCATAATTTTGAGGAAATATATCGTCTAACGAAAGGCAATACAACCAAAGAACTGCTCAATATGTTAAATCCTGAGAATCTTTTGAAATATGCTTTCCATTAGGGGCCTTTCAAAATTGTAGTGTCATCCTGAATTTAGTTCAGGATCTGTTTTTTACGTGCTATAAACCAACTTTAGATTCTGAAAAGAGTTCAGAATGACACAATGGGTTGGATTTGCAAAACCATCTATATAAGTAACGAGTTTAAAAATATAAACTGTCAAATTTTTCATTTAGGATTTGATGATCCCTTATTACCTTTGGCCTATGATCACACTATCTGTTAAACAACTAAAAAAATCATTTGGTCCGAATATTGTTTTTTCGGATGTCTCTTTTGAACACCAGTCGAGTGCCCTTGGCATTGCCGGATCAAACGGTTCCGGAAAATCAACCTTCCTAAAATGCCTGGGCGGACTCTTGGCTCCAAACACAGGAGAGATTGCATGGGAAGATAACGGAACTACCATCAAGAAAACAGTACTGAAACAGAAGTTGGGATATGCCGCTCCCTATATTAACCTTTATAATGAGTTGAGTTGCCGCGAAAATTTGCTATTCATCTCAAAAATGCGACACCAGTCGGATTCTGTAAAAACAATTGACCTGTGGATTTCCAAGGTGGGACTTAAACAGGCTCTTGATCAGCCGTTTGGGAAATTATCCACCGGACAGCAACAAAGGCTGCGCCTGGCATCGGCGCTATTTTATGATCCTGACATCCTGCTTTTGGATGAGCCGGGATCCAATCTTGATAAGTCGGGACGCATGCTTGTCAGTGAAATAGTCGAAGCGTTTGATACCCCAGAAAAACTGCTCATTATTGCATCGAATAATCCAGATGAATTGAGTCTTTGCGATCAGGTATATTCTATTGAAGAGGAGTCATTTGTATCAAGAGAGATATTTGATTGAGTTATGTAGGGACTTTGATTCCGAGTTATTCGCGTAACATCAATCTCCATTCTCCATGCCTTAATTACGTTTCAATCTATAGGGATAATAGCTTAATAACGTATTTTCACTACAGCATCGCAGACTCTGTCTCTCAAACAAGCCTTTATGGTTAATCCCGCTGGCAGGTTTCCCCTTGACAACATTCCTGCACATTAATCCCGCAGCTTGCACATTGCCCGTGACCGTGTACCCAAACCAGTGGAGCCTCCACGCCACAATAAGTACAGCGACGTCTTTCTTGAGAATTATTTTTTGTCGTTGATTGTAGCTCTTCAGCCATAACTCCTATTCCATCAATTCTTCATAAGCAACACCCAGATTATCAGAGAGTGTCCAAAAATCAGCATATAAAAAATGCTCAAACTCTTCGAGTGATTTCTTGTCCATGATCTCACCCTTGCTCAAACCCTGCTCAATACCCTTCTGTGCATAATCCAGCACTGCAGAAAGATAATTTTTCATCACATCGAGGTCTTTCTTGTCACCAGTTACGCCGAACTCCGGCTTAGCATGCCCAAAGATATAGATCGCATCGGAAGGATACTCATCCGCAACCGTCGATAATATCTTAACCCAATTCTTCATGGAACCGCCCGAAGGTCGATCCGTGAAGGGATTCATCCGATTAAACACCAAGTCTCCCATGTGTACCACATTGGCTTTCTCAAAATAAACAACTGAATCGCCGCCGGTATGTCCGGGGCCAAAATAGGTAGTGTGAACGGTTTCATCCCCCAAATCCATTTTCCAATTTTCGGAATAGGTCGTCTCGGGAAAAGCCGTATTCCCTTCACCCTCACTTTCTTCATTCGCTTTTTTCATTAATTTAGGCACATTTTCATGTGCTGCCATCTTTTCAGCCACTCCCTTAAAAATCGGATTGCCGCCGGTATGATCACCGTGGTGATGAGTGTTAATGAGTAGGTTTAAAGGCTGATCCGTTTTATCCTGCAATCCATTTAAACAGTTTTTAGCTGACTCAGGATATTGTGAGTCGACTACTGCCATGCCATTTGGTGATGCAAGCCATCCGATCGTTCCACCGCGCTCTGTAAAATATCCTACATTGCGACGAACGGTGGTAAAATCCCCCTGTTTTTTTGCCAATAGAGATTTAAAAGGAAGAACAGCACCAGCTGCAAGTAAAGAAGATTGAAGTAAAAATTTACGACGATCCATAAGTAGTTTGATTTCTTAAAAGTAAAGGATACAGCACTAATAAACCGAATTGCTATGAAATCATTCCTGCAGAATATGAATTTGAGATGACCTAAACTATTATTTCAAAAAGAAATAAGTAGGCTAAATTTATTTGAATGATCCTTATATCAAATTCTACTTAATAGCCATATCATCCCTAATTAATAATAAAATAGCGGCGTGTGGACAAATTAAATACTTTTCGTTTTCGAACTCAATTTCATGGGTTTGATCCTTAATGAATATGGCTAAATCACCCTCTTCGGCCTGCATTCCAATATATTTGGTTTCGCTGGTTTCTTTCCAAGCTTCATCCACTTCATTGGATGGGATAGGATATCCGGGTCCTGTTTTTACTACATAACCGCTATGGATGTCTTCTTTTTCTTTCACCGTAGCAGGTAATACGAGCCCACTCTTGGTTCGGGTTTCCATATCGCGCGGTTTGATGAGCACCCGATCGCCCACAACTATAAATTTATCAACTGAATTAAGATATTCTTGAATCATCGCTGAAATTTAATTTGTAAAGCTATTGTTCAAACGCCTAAAGGTAACGTCTTTGTCTCACAATCTGAATTAAAGATTCTCTCCATCAACTGTAAAATTATGGACTTAGCAAACAAGTTATGTATTGTGACCGGGGCTAATTCGGGTATCGGTAAAGAAACAGCCCGTAACTTTACTGCCAAGGGTGCATATGTAATTATGATCTGTCGAAGCAAAAAACGCGCTGAAGCTGCTCGTCAAGAAATAATAGAAGATACTGGTAATACGCGCATCAAAATTATTCTTGCTGATCTGTCTATACAGCAAGATGTACAGGATGCGGCTGAGCAGATCAGCAACGAATTTGATCAAATTGATGTGCTTGTTAACAATGCCGGACTCATTGCCAATGAGCGTGAAGAAACGATCGACGGCATTGAAAAAACGCTGGCCGTAAATCATTTAGCTCCTTTTCTACTTACTAACTTATTGTGGGCTGAACTTCTACAATCCGAAGATGCTCGCGTTATCAATGTTTCCTCAGAAGTCCATAAAATGGGTGCTAAGGTATTTGATCTGGACAACCTTCAACTTAGTGAAAACTATTCTGCGATGAATGCTTACGGCATTTCCAAGCTCTGTAACGTTATGTTTACCCACGAACTGGCAAAGCATACCACAGATAGTTCTATTACTACTTACAGCCTTCATCCCGGAGTAGTGAGAACACAATTGGCGGAAGAGGCCGGTTGGGCAATGAAACTTTTTTATTGGATCGGAAAACCATTTATGCGATCGCCAACCTCAGGAGCTGCTACAACAATTTATCTGGCTACATCTGATGATGTAACATCGATGAACGGCCAATATTTTAAGGATGAAAACGTGGCTGAACCAGCTGACATTGCTTTTGATGATGATATCACTTCTCGATTGTGGGAAAGGAGTAAAACATTAACAGGATTATCCTAATACAAAAAATCGCTTCATGCGTATTTTTCGGGATCGCCAGATTAAATTCCCGACCGTATCCTCTGAAATTTTAACATCTACAAGCTCCTCATCCGAAGCTTCTGCAGGCATTTTTTCCTTAGCCTCATCCAGATGAAGGTTATCAAGGAAAAGTTTTAACTGCTTGCGATTGTAGTGCGAGTAGCGATTTTCCAACGCCTGAATGATATCTGGCCAGATTTCGGGTCGCGCCGACCACTCAATTCCTAAGCCAATAGCATTTTCGGGAGCGTCTTCCCCCAAACAAATATTTAGTCGCTCATTAATATCGCTAGGAACCGGCTCATGACGCAATAATTTAGGGCCCAACACATCATCATTCGCACGTGGAAAAAAACTTTTCCACATCTGGTTTGTATAGGGATGGTGGTAATAAACCTCATACTTTTTGCTGTCCTTCCACAGTTGTTTCATCTCATTTATTAGAGCAACCTGCTTGTCGTGATCAGTAATATACATGGGGATCATTTTTTTTAGTTCAGGGTAGTTAGCCCCGAGCCAACATCAACATCGATTCAATAGCAATACCAACTATATGTACAGAGGATCGAGCAATTTGTTCCATTGCTCTAAGACATTTCCTTCAACTCTTTGATTGCATTCGGTAAAGGAATATGCCATACTTCATTTTATATTCTCATTGAAGCGCAACCTCCTTCAATTAATCAATTATTTGATGGTACCCAGATTATATAAAATCTCCAATTTGTCAAAGTTGCAATTTGCTACTGCTGCAATAGCTTTGCTCGGGGTATACCTTGCAGTTGCTTTCACTAATGCAATGGGACAATCAGCCTTTGATCGCGGTAAAAAAATGTACCACCAACGCGCTGCTAATGCTGATTCATTCAAAGCAGATCCTACCAATATTAACCGGGCTATTGATCTTTTCGAAACAGCCCTGGAACAGAATATTAAGTCCGAAGAGTCAGCAATTTACCTGCTTCGTTCCTATTATTTTAAAGGCATGTTTACCGGGCTAAATAACGATCAGCAAAAGGACATTTATGACAAAGGACGCAATTTGGGTGAGAAAATGATGGACCGCTACCCCGAATCAGTTCCCATTAAATTCTGGTATGCAGCTAATATTGGACGCTGGGCGGATGTGCACGGTTTTTTGAAAGCCGCAACCAACGGCATCTCTAAAAAACTGAGAAGAGTTTGCGAAAAAATCATTGAACAGGATCCTGAATACCAAGGAGGCGGTGGCTACCGTATCCTGGCGCAAGTACATTTTCACTCTCCCAATATACCTATAGTGATGGGATGGCCTTCAAAAGAACAGGCCCTAAAGCTTATACAAAAGGCTTTAGAAATTGCTCCGGATCATCCTACAAACCAAATGTTATATGCTAACATATTACTCGAGTTTGACCGGTATCAAGAAGCAAAAGAACAGTTTGAAAAAATAAGCCAAATGGCTATACGAGATTCACACGTAATAGAAGACCGATATATTAAATACCGCAGTCAAAAACTACTCGAAGAACACTTCCATTAACGTAATAGGTTTATCACGAATCCGATAACTTCCCTGTTGAGCTGATCCTCCTTGATTCGTCCGTTAACCTGTTGATCGGCCATAGTTATATACCCTTCAAATGAAAAAGACACCTCTTTGTCCTCATCATTTGGATCGGCAAGCTTGAAACTGATATCTCTTATGTTTTGAAACTCTTCAGTTATATGCCCCAGCGAAATCGAAAAGTCAAGCATGGGATCCTTAAAACCACCGCCGGTATCAATAGCCGAAAACTCCAATTCAATAGTCTGATCTTTGTCCAGTTGTATATCTTGGTCTTTTACTTTTAGCTTCTCCAACACTGCCTGAGTCTGCATTTTCATTTGTTCTTCGTCTTGTTTTACTTTCTGCGGTAACCTATAATAGCCAAGATGAGGATTTATTAAAACGATATGGATAAGAAAGAATGCCCCGGTTGTGCGGTAGAAGTTGATGCCGATACAGAGGTATGCCCCATTTGCGGATATGAGTTCCCGAATCAACCGTTAGGTATTCAAATCGTGACCTGTATCATGATTGTATTGCTTTTACTCTTTTGGGTAGTGTTTTAAAGTTATTACAGATTAAAAATCTGCGATATCTTCATCTAAACCATACAAATATCTTCGTTTATCATCAGGATCTTTCATTCTTGTGATGATATCTGACTCAACCGCTAATCGGTTTCTGAATTTTTTGTTGATAGAATTGATGGTATCATTTCTCAACTTTCGGCGGTAATCGTAATTATCAATATCCGGCCATACCGCCTCATCAATCTTCATCGACTCCAGAAAACCCTGATTTTCAAACAAATATTTTAGCAGCAGCTTTTCATCTGATTTTAACCATTGAATTTGCTGAATCCCTTCTTCGCTCAACAACTCTTTTTCTTTCGGACTATTAACTTTTTGCTGGGAGCGCTTTTTCAGATAATAAGCCCCTGTCAACCCGGCAAGTAAGATAAATAACAGGACATATACCCAGCTACCATCTTCTTCTGACGAGGGAAACTGTAATTCAGATAAAAGAGAATCCTCACTAATCCTGATAATTTCAACAGGGTATTCAACCCGGTCCGTAACCTTCTTTATTCCCACAACGATCAGATCTCCCGAGCTCCGATTAAAAAGAAAATTGGTTGGCACAATTTGGTTTGACTCAATCGAAGGCAATAAAAAAGATTTCCCTACCTGCCCCGTTGCTGTATTAACCGGCGTTAAGAACACTAATTCATCAGAAGTATCTTCGTTAATGGTTGGAATGTACCAGATGTTACTTTTATTGCTATAGGCTGAACCACTTATCCCATTCACCCGTTGTATTCTAACAAGAGATGACGGATCATAAAATCGGTGACTTTGACCAAGTTCTGCTATCTTTTGCCAAGAGTTATCAGCAAAAGAGAAACTCCATATATCATTGCTAAACTTCTTGGCGGTATATTGATCATCAGCTCGCTGTTCCTGACTGGGAATATTTCCACCATAAACGAAAAGCTTATTCAGCGATGAGGAGTAAGAACCCGCATAAGGAACACGAGCACTTGGCACTCGGGATTCAGGATTTACATTTTGCACGCTCCACTCCTGCAGTTTCGAGTTGTAATAAGTAATATAATTTTTCCAGATCCAGTACCCGTATCCTCCGAAAGCATAAATATCGCCCTCTTTAATAAAGGGTTGGTGCTTAAACTGGTTTTTATGAGTGTGAGATTGATCAATTCTTTTAACGCTAAAAGTTTCAGGTTCAACCTCAAAAACGCGCCCCACGCCGCGGTCCCAAAAGCGCAATACATTCTTTTCATTATTATAGGCAAATTCGAACTCAAAAAAATCTTCTGGCAACGCTTTTACGTCTGACAAAAATTGCCACTGTCCCGAACCTAAATCGTATTGCCATATCCCATCACTTAGTACAATAACTAAACGGTTATTGGTGGCATCAATATCAGCGTAAATAATTTCTGCATGAATAAATCGGGGTACTTTTTCCGATCCAGCAACTGAGCTATCCGCTGATTGAGCTAACGTATTATCCACACCCACAAACAATATGCACATAACCAACAAACAGGCTGAACCAATTCTTTTTCTATTCCTTTTTATGAACTGGTTCATAAAAATATTCGAAGAAATCATCTTTTAATCCTATTGTATAAATGCTTCATCAAGGGAGAGGCTACTTGCGCCATAACATATATCATCTGCTAAGCATAGGTCTGTTTATTGTTTCATGCAAATGGAACTCTTCAGTTTTACTTTGTAGATGTTTTTCATTGCAATCGAAAAAAAAATAGACTATTCAAATAAAAGTTTAGGTTTTTAAGAATAGCTAATCTTAAGCCCTATCTGATTTAAATTCGGCAGGGCTTTTTTATAACAATGCGATAACAATTGGTGCGTATATGGTCATCCGTTGATCAGAAAAAACATCTTCTAAAACAAAAAAGCCTCCTAACAGCTATCAAAAGCTATCAGAAGGCTTCTAAAAGTCGGGACGACTGGATTTGAACCAGCGACCCCTCGACCCCCAGTCGAGTGCTCTACCTGGCTGAGCCACGTCCCGATTACCACATGTCAATATTTTAAAAAGAACTACTTTCTATCCAGAATTAGAATTGCTAAAGATAGGGCGGTCGGCGGCAAAACTCAACATCTATATGTATCTATATCTTAATTTATACGAGGTATGTTTTACCTAACTCCGTGACTAATTATTGCTCAAAATCCTGTAATGTTGCGAAGAACCGGGATCATCAGATTTTTGAAATCTAATTCTAATTCCAAAACCAATTTCATCCCCTTTTATAATTTCTGCCTCAGCCCCTAATTGTGCTAACAAGGTATTTATAACCGTAAATCCAATGGTACCGGATGCAAAAATGTCAATATTTTCGGGAAAGCCCTTGCCAAAATCCACGATTCCTATTGTAACAACTCCGTTGTCGTCTTCTATCAGCTTTATAGAAATTCGGCCCTTTAATTGAGCGGGATATGCATGCCGATAAACATTTTCAATCAATTCACTGACAATAATAGATAAAGGAATTGCCTGATTGATATTGACTTCTACATTATCTAACGCAAAATCATATTCCAAATCCAGATCAAATTGACCCGCATTTACTAACTCCGAATTTCTTAGATCTTCAATAAAATCAGTCAAATTTAAGTAAGCGAACCCTTCTTTTTGATAGAGCTTTTCGTGTACCGTAGCCATTGAATCAATCTGGAGCTTACCTTTTTCAAGCACATTGTTTTGCTGATCACTGCTTTGCTCCAATTCCATAAGACTGGACATTACCGCAAGATTATTTTTGACCCGATGATGAACTTCAGAAATTAGCACCTTGCGTTCCTCTTCAACATCCGACAGTTTCCGGTCCAAGGCGATGATATCAGTAACATCGTCTTGAAGTCCCATATAGTGCGTTAACTTCCCGTTTTGATTAGTAATAGGAGAGATACTGAGTCGGTTACAAAAAAAGTTCCCCATTTTTCTTATAGTTTGGGAGAACAACCTTGCACGGTTCATGGTTTTTTATGGCTTCTCGTAAAACATCGAGTCCTTTTTGCTGGCGATCATCCTGCTGGAGAAACCTGCAATTCCTTCCAATCACTTCTTCCCTTTGATATCCTGTCATTTCAAGAAAGGTGTCGTTACAATAAGTTAACGGCCGATCCTCCTGGCGCATATCAGATATTACGGCCCCTTCCAAACTCTTGTCCAACACATCTTTAAGCTCTTTGATACACTCTTGTTGTTCTTTGTTAGCTTCCATAACAAACAAAGTTTCTTTACATAGATTCTTATAATCTAGTAACGCTCAAGAAAATTAAGCTCGCTCTTGACATAATTCAACCAGCACCCCGTGGTTATCTTTCGGATGTACGAAAGCCACCAACTTATTGTCAGCCCCGCGACTGGGTTCATCATTCAATACCGTAAATCCCTCTTCTCGTAACCGATCAAGCTCGGCATGGATATCCTCAACCTCAAAAGCCACATGATGCATGCCTTCTCCCTTTTTGGATACGTATTTGCTGATCACCGAGTCAGAATCCGTTGCTCCCAACAGCTCAACCTTCGATTCACCTGTACGAAAAAAAGCCGTTTCTACTTTTTGATCTTCTACGACTTCGCGTTTATAACATTCTCCGTCCAGAAGCTTTTCGTAGGTTTCCACCGCTTCCTCCAAATCATTAACCGCTATACCAATATGATCGATATGCATTACACAAATTTTATTTTGAAAGTTATTCCAATCAGTTCGCCGATAAACTTATATATTGTAATGCTCTTATACCTTCGAGTCCAAGAATTGGCTTCAGCTCCTCATCAGACATACTTTTATCAACCGAAACCGCGGTAATGGCATTCTCTCCCTTTGTGGTGCGTCCCAAGCTCAAATTAGCAATATTAATATCTTGGTTGGCCAAGGTACTGCTGACTGATGCCAACATCCCTGGTTTATCCACGTTTTGATACATGATGATATCCCCCTCCAGGCGAAGCTCAATACCAAATCCGTCAATCTCGACAATGCGATAATCATCCTCCCCAAAAACCGTAGCTGAAATCTTTTTATAATCAGCTTCTTCATTAAGCTTGATGGTTATCAAGTCATTAAATGTTTTGGTCTGAGTTGCTGTTGTTTCACGGATATTCAAGCCGCGTTCCTCGGCATAGTGACGAGCATTAATAAGGTTAACCGATTCACTTACGTGATGCGACAAAATTCCTTTCAGGATAGAATCAGTTAACACATCGGCAAATTTAGTACACGTACCACTGTATTCAAACGAAAATTCATTAGCGTGCTCAGGTGCCAGCTGAATGGCAACACTTCCCAGCTTTTCAGCCAGTTTTAAATAAGGCTGCACCTCTTTATTGGTAATCAAGGAGATCGATTTACCATTCAGGCTTCCTTTAAAACTTTTCTGCTCCAGTGCATCCGCCATCTGGTGTGCAATCTGTTCGGCCACCTTTTCCTGTGCTTCCTCAGTAGAGGCCCCAAGGTGCGGGGTCGTAATAATTTGAGGATGCTTTAATAACTCGTAAAGTTCTTCGGTGGGCGGCTCACTGGAATAAACATCCAGTGCAATACCTTCAATATATCCCTCATCAATAAGCGTATTCAGATCCTCTTCTTTATAGATCCCCCCGCGGGCACAATTCACAAGGTACATTCCTTTTTTTAGCTGATCAGCGTTGTCCATCGAAATCAAGTTTTTGGTCTTCTCCGTCAGCGGAGTATGTACCGTCAGAAAATCGGTCTCGGAAAGTAACTCATCGAGCTCAAGTAGTTCTACGTCCAGACTTTCAGCCCGTTCCACTGAGGCAAAGGGATCGTATGCTTTCACATTCATTCCAAATTCTTTCATGCGCTTGGCCACTTCACCACCAATTTTCCCGAGTCCCACAATACCAAGGGTCTTGTTATGAACTTCAGTCCCCATGTACTTCTTGCGATCCCAACCGCCGCTTTTCACTTTCTGCACGGCCTGTGGTATGTTACGCGCCATTGCTAAAATCATCCCACAGGTATGTTCTGCGGTAGAAATCGTATTTCCATCGGGCGTATTCATGACCAACACACCGCGGGCTGTAGCTGCATCAATATCGATATTATCAACGCCCACTCCGGCTCTACCTACGACCTTTAAATTTTCTGCAGCTTTTAATACTTCTGGCGTCACATCTGTAGAACTCCGCACCACAATACCATCGTAGGACTTTATTTCATCAAACAGTGCCTGTCCACTTAAATTGTGGTTTCGGACGACTTCGATTCCTCGTTCTTCAAAAACTTTTTCGCAGCGTTCATCAACGTTATCTAACAGTAAAACTTTAAATGACATGGGTATGTGGAATTTTGATTGATTTAAAATTCGGCAAATTCAGTTATTAATTGTTTGATGTCTCCTATTCCCTTTTTGTCTTTAGTCGAACTGACAATAATTGGGACTTCAATATTCATCTCATCCAAAATTCCTTGAAGGCGAAATTTGGATTGTTGTTGCTTGTTGTAAGAAAGTTTATCAGCCTTCGTTAGCACCACGGCAAACGGCAGTCGATTGGTTCCCAACCAGTAGAAAAATTCTTCATCAAGGTCGCTGGGCTCATGTCGAATATCCACCAAATGCAGTACCAGTCTCAGCGTAGATCTTTCAAGCAGATAATCGCGAATATCTCGTCCCCAGCGCTCTCGTTCTTCTTTTGATACCTGGGCATAGCCAAATCCCGGCAAATCAACTAAAAACAACTTGTCATCCACCTGATAATAATTCATCTGCTGGGTTTTACCCGGCACGTTACTGGTACGCGCCAACCCTTTGTGATCAACTAATGCATTAATCAAAGATGATTTACCCACATTAGAACGACCAGCAAAACAGATCTCGGGGAAATAAGGATCAGGACAAACATCCAGAGAAGGGGCACTGGTAACAAAATCGGCTTTTTTAAATGGCATTATATTATTTCGTTATCCTCTTTTTCAATGCCAAAGTTAACCGGTACAGGATACTCTTCGGTAAAACAGGCGGTACAATACCCTTTGGGTGATACATTCGCCTCTTTTACGGCATTTACCAATCCATCAGGGGATAAATACCGTAAGCTATCCACTCCAATCTCTTTAGCCATTTCCTCGATATTGCGATCAAACCTATTAGCCATTAATTCTTTAGGAGTGGGGAAATCCATTCCGTAATAACAGGGGCTAATGATGGGAGGTGAACTTACCATAAAGTGCACTTCGGCCGGATTATCCCTCCGTATCATATCCACTAAATAACGCGAAGTCGTTCCGCGCACAATCGAATCATCTACAATAATAACCGAACGTCCTTCGATCACTCCCTGCACCGTATTGAACTTGGTTCGCACTTTCTGCTCCCGAGATTTTTGTCCCGGTGATATAAAAGTACGCCCCACATAATGATTTCGGATCAATCCAATCTCAAATTTACAGGCATGACCCAATTTTTGATTTTCATGCACATATCCCAAGGCGGCTGTATTACTTGAATCGGGAACTGAAATAATAATCGGCTTTTTATCTCCGGGAGCATTACGTATAACCTCATCAACGGGATGCTCTTTAGCCAGATATTTACCCAAATTGCGACGTACTTTATCAACATTTTCGCCAAAAATTTTGCTGTCAGGACGTGAGAAATACACATACTCAAAAATACACTGACTGGTATCCGTCCCATATTCCGCATCCAGGTGATACGACTTCGGCTCCGAATCGGCCGTTGCATCCTGATCCATTACCAATACTTCACCGGGTTCGATATCACGAATATATTCCCCATCGATAATATCAAAGGCACAGGTTTCGCTTGCCACACAATACGAGCCGTCAACTTTGCCCAGCGCCAATGGACGAAAACCATTGGGATCGCGTACTGCAATCAACTTTTTGTCTGTCAACATCACCAAGCTGTATGCTCCCTCAACCTGATCGAGAGCATCTAAAACTTGCTCAAGCTGTGTCTCTTTTTTGCTGTGTGATATCAGGTGCAAAATAAGTTCGGTATCAGAGGTGCTTTGAAAAAGGACTCCATCCTCCCTGAACCGATCACGCAGCTGTTTGGCATTTGCCAGATTTCCATTATGCCCTATCGCAATATTACCGCTTCGATAGTGCACCCGAAATGGCTGTATATTTGCGGGATTTTTGGATGCTCCCGTCGTAGAATACCGGTTATGTCCAATAGCTGCTGTTCCTTTCAGTTCCTTTTCAAAAACCTTTTGGTCGTCAAACACATTCAACACCAATCCAAAATCGCGGTGTGCGGGCATAACCCACCGATTTTTTTCCTCATCATAATATGAGGTTACAATTCCTGCTGATTCCTGTCCCCGGTGTTGTAATGCATGTAATCCGTAATAGGTGAGAAGGGCTGCATCGGGATGGTTTTGCATCCCAAAAATGCCGCAATAATCGCGTGGCTTGTCGATCATTAAGCTAATTTATAAGAATTGATTTCCAGTGACTGGAAGTTAATAAAAATAGCGCAGTATATGGCAACAATTTGACCATTTTTATTTTGACGACTCAGAAGCATTATCCAGCCTGACATTAACTTCACTCAAATCTACCGCGGTGGAAACCTCAGAGCTGAACGTAAAGTCATTTTTGCCTAAGGCCGTACGTGCCTGATCCATCAGCTCTGATTTGACATTAGCCAGAAAAATCTCCTGCTTGGAAATATCCACTTTGATCCAAAAATACCCTGTTAATTCAACAAAGTTTGGAGTTAAGCCAGTAGTTTGTACTATAGGTTCAGGCTTTTTGATGATATTGTTGTTTTCCTTGATCACATCTAAAAGAACCCGACATGCTTTTTGGACATCATCGCGATAATCTATACCAACTGTAAAAAAACCGCGGCGATACCCATCTCTTGTATAGTTATATAACGGTTTGGCAAGCAATTGTGAACTGGGGATAAAAACATCACAGCCATTTGCCATTTTGATATGCGTATGCCGTAACTCGATATTTTGCACGCGCCCCACTACTCCTTCAGTCTCAATAAGGTCACCGTTTGTAAAGGGACGGCTAAAGGCCATGAAAAAACCAGCGAGAAAATTTTCGCCGATGTCTTTGAATGCAAAGCCCAAGACCACCGCTGTAATACCACCGCTGGCTAAAATGCTGGTTGCAATGCCCGAAAAACCCAAAATATTGAGCGCTATAAGAATACCTACAAGAAAAATGAGACCATAAATTAACTTCCCGAAAAACTTAATATTTGATAAGGTCAAAGGGGTACGATCTAATACATTCTGGTAAACTCTTCTGCCGCCTCTTGCAATAAAATGGAATAAGACCAAAACCAGCAAAGCAAACAGAAATTCAGGTAGCTTTTCCAGAAATTGCTCAAAAAGTTGTTCTAACCGGGCGTATAGTATATCCATAGTATTTTCTTTTTCTTAAGTGATATTTTTAAGAAAGAGAAAAGTTTTAAGTATGGAAACTGCTTTTTTCAGTTAGAGAAAAAGACCATTCCAAATAGGTGAGTTTAATAAAGGATTACGCCAGTAAAAATATTGCTGAACCTATTTCAAAAACATGTTCCAACAACCGATTTAATACGTAAGGGCACGATTAGTCGTGCCCTTACTTTGTCCATTTTAATGTTAAATATCTCAGTAATAGCGCTTTTACTCCTCAAGGGGCATCTTCTTAAACCGAAGGTCCTCCCAAGGTCCGCCATCCTCGAATTTTTCCGGCTCCAGCGTTCGTGCCCGCGGATCTTCTGCTTGCGCCTGTTGCAACACCATCCATCGGGGATAAGGTATGCCAGTATCAGACACCTCATCAAGCAATTCAATTTCGTCGTCAGTCAGTTCAAGATCCACCGCTTTGATGTTATCCTCAAGATGCTCGAGTTTTCGAGCGGCAATAAGCACGCTGCTGATATTATCTCGAGAAAGTGTCCATGCCAGGGCAACACGAGCCGGGCTCACTCCGTGACGCTCACCAATATCTTTTAACGCGTCCACAATTTCGAAACCCTTGTTAATATCAAAAGGCACAAACTGTCCGGCTTCAGCAAAACGGCTTCCTTCCGGGGGCGGATTATCACGGTCGTACTTACCGGTCAGGAAACCACCGGCCAGAGGGCTCCAGACAATAATACCCATATCATGGTAGTTTGCAAACGACATAAAATCGTCCTCAAGGTCGCGCCCGACCAAGCTATAGTACATCTGTGCCGTTATATATTTTTCAAGTCCTTGCCGCTCCTGCAACCCTAAAGCTGTTGCAGCTTGCCAGGCCATATAATTACTTAACCCAATATACCGCACTTTGCCCTGACGAACCAGATCGTCTAATGCCCGAAGGGTTTCCTCCAGGGGCGTATACGGATCCCAGCTGTGCATCTGGTACAGATCGATATAGTCCGTTTGCAGGCGTTTTAGGCTGGCTTCCACTTCTCGCATAATATTCACACGGGTCGCTCCGCTGTGATTGATATTGTCATCCATCGGCAACCGACACTTGGTTGAAAGCACAATATCTTCGCGCTTCCCCTTGAGTGCATTACCTAACAGTTCTTCACTTTCACCCAGACTATAAACATCCGCCGTATCGATATAATTGATCCCATGATCCAGCGCAAAATCAACCATCTTATTAGTCTCCTTCTGCCCGAGTCCGCCCATCTGCATGGCTTCCCCGAATTGCATCGTTCCCAATCCTACTTCACTGACGATTAGACCGCTGTTTCCTAATTTTCTATATTTCATCAATACTCTTTTTTCTTAAAATTTATAAATCTCTTGGCTCGTCCATAAAGCTAAAATTAAATACCCAAACAAGATTCCTCTACATAGCCATATAAGCATTTTTGGAGTGAATGCAAATAAGGAACCCGTTTAAAAGAATGGAAATTTTTAGCTCAAAAAATAAAAAAGCTCCTGCAGAGAACTGCAAGAGCTTTTTCCTGAGAGCGGGAGACCGGAGTCGAACCGGCGACCTTCTCGTTGGCAACGAGATGCTCTACCGCTGAGCTACTCCCGCTTATACATTTGGCTTCTCAACCGCTTTTCAAAGAGTTCCAAATATAAGGCATTCATCCTATATATATCAAGAACAATTAGTCATTTTCTACAAAACTTTTTTTACCATAAAAAGTTATAGAACGATGGTCTCTGATCGTTTTGGGCCTTTGGATAGTATCGTCAATTCAATGCCCAAATAGTCTTCAATAAATTGGAGATATTCTTTAGCTGCTTTGGGAAATTCCTCAATAGAGCCACAATTTTCCAATGATTCATTCCAGCCGGGCATAGTCGTGTAAACAGGCTCAATTTCGTCAATATCCGGCAGATCTAATGGAAAGACTTCAGTTTCTTCCCCATCAATACGATAGGAAGTACAAAGTTTTATCTCATCAAAATCATCCAGTATATCGAGTTTGGTTACCGTAAGCTCGTTCATGCCGTTTAAGCGCACTGCATATTTAAGAGCAACCAGATCAATCCAGCCACAACGGCGGGGACGTCCTGTTGTGGCGCCAAATTCCTGACCCGCTTCGCGAAGTTTTTCCCCGGCATTATTATCCAACTCTGTGGGGAAAGGTCCATTTCCAACACGTGTGCAATAAGCTTTAGTAATACCCATCACTTTCTTAATTGCAGTGGGAGGAATAGCCGAACCTGTACAAGCCCCGCCTGAAGTTGGACAAGAAGATGTTACAAATGGATAGGTTCCGTGATCTACATCAAGCAGACTTCCCTGAGCTCCTTCAAGTAAAATTTCATCACCGTTTTCAATCGCATCGTGCAATAACGCAGAGGTATTTGTGATATACGGCTGTAACGTATTGGCTGCTTCAAGCAGATCATCAATTATAGGTTCAGCCTCAATGGTTTCATGATCATACACATACTGTAAGGCCTCATTAATATCCGCAAGATTATCTTGTAATTTCTTACGCAGTGCTGCAGGGTGAAAAAGATCTGACATGCGAATACCTACCCTTGAAACTTTGCTTACGTAAGCCGGACCGATACCTCGTCCGGTGGTGCCAATAGCATCGTCGCCGCGATGTTCTTCTTTTACCTGATCCAGCAGTTGATGATATGGAAGAATAACATGAGCGGAGCTACTTATTTTTAATCGACCTTTAAGATCACCTCCAATTTCTTCCACTTCTTGGATCTCTTCAAGCAGGGCAAACGGATCGATAACCACTCCATTGCCGATAATACATGTGGCATCACCATTGAAAATACCCGATGGTATGAGATGCAGCACAATTTTTTGATCATCAAACTCAAGGGTATGGCCGGCATTAGCTCCTCCCTGATACCGAACTACATAGTCGGCATCTTTACTAAGCAGATCCACAATTTTACCTTTTCCCTCATCGCCCCACTGGGCTCCTACAACAACACGAATGGCCATAATATCTATTTGACATAAAAAAAGGGGTGAGAAGTCACCCCTTTCATAAATTAAATTTTACCTATTTTACTCTTCCTCTTTGGAATTACCGTATGATTGTACTGCTTTTTCGAGCGTTTTAAAGTGCTTAAAAACAGTAATCAATTTGGTGATAACCAGCAGACTTTCAATTTTATCTGTTGCATTTGCAATACGAAGATCACCACCTGCTTTACGCATTGTAGTGAGTCCGCCAATTAGCATTCCCAAACCCGAAGAGTTCATAAACTTCACTTTACCCAAATCTGCAATAACGTTGGTTCTGTCTTCTTCGATAAGCTCGTGAAGCTTCTCATTAAGTTTTACGGCATCAGGGCCTCCCATCACGTTGCCCTTAAATTCAATTACGACACAATTATATCTTTCAGATACATTAAAATTCATTTGATCGCTCCCCGCTGGTTAATATTAGGAGTTAAGGTTTAAGCTTTTTCTTTATAGCGCTGAATCTCAACGACTGTTGAACTTGCTACAAACAGAGAACTGTAAGTACCAATAATCACACCAAGCATCAATGCAAAAGAAAAGCCTTTAAGCACTTCACCACCAAATATAAATAGAATGGTTACCACAAAAAAGGTGGTCAAAGAGGTAATTACGGTACGACTCAATGTATCATTTAAACTCCTGTTTACCATCTCATCATGATCCATTGTTTTATATAGTAAACTGTTTTCCCGAATCCGGTCGAATACAACCACGGTATCGTTAAGCGAGTAACCCACAATCGTTAAGAAGGCGGCAATTATCGACTGATCCATTTGCAGGCTAAACGGTACAATATCTACGAGAAAGGTGAATATTCCTACCACAATTAACACATCGTGTGCCAATGCTGCTACCGCACCTGCAGAATAAGTCCAGTTTTTAAACCGAATAAGTATATAAATGAAGATTACGATGAGGGCAAAAATAATTGCATTCAAAGCCCCCTGCCTTAGATCTTCGGCAAATCGAGCCCCCACAATATCGGTTTTAATAACCGTAGCGGGGTTATTGGAATATAACTCAGCCATTGTATCAGTGATAAGTGTCTGTACCACCGAAATGTCTTTTGGATTATCTGTACGGATCAATACTTCTTCCGGAGAACCAAATAGCTTAACCACCGGTGTTCCGTCCAGTGGTTCTGTAAGCTCTGAACGGATATCGGTTACTTCAACCGGCTGCTCAAACTTAAGGACAAACTCTTTACCGCCCTTAAAGTCAATACCGTATTGCAAACCTTTTGTTAGAATGCCAAAGATAGAGGCCACAAGCAAAATTCCAGAAACATAGTAACCAATTTTGTGCGCCTTCAGAAAGTTAAAATCAGGATTTTCAAACCATCTCATAATTAAAGTCCCTTATTATAAATGTTGAATTTCTTTGTTATTAACCGAAGCTGATTTCTGCGGATTTGTCTCGCGTCAGGTAATCCACAATAACACGAGTAATCACAATCGCACTAAATAATGAGGCAACAATACCAGCCATCAGTGTAACCGCAAAACCTTTAATGGGTCCAACGCCAAAACTATAGAGAATAATACCAACGAAGAATGTTGTAATGTTGGCATCCATAATAGCACTCATAGCGTTGGAGTAACCGCCTTCAATGGCGGCGCGAATTGTCTTTCCAGCTCGTTGTTCCTCCCTGATCCTGTCAAATATCAGCACGTTGGCATCCACGGCCATACCAATAGTAAGCACAATACCCGCAATACCGGGTAAGGTGAGTGTTGCTTTAAAGGCCGCTAAAATACCCAATATAAAGATGATATTTAGAATCAAGGCAAGATCGGCAATGGCTCCACCAGTTCGATAATAAACAATCATAAAAATAGCTACGATAACCAATCCTATGAGTGTAGAATAAAAACCTGCCTGAATGGAATCTTCTCCAAGGGTTGCCCCAACCGTGCGCTCCTCTACAATTTCAAGGGGAGCAGGAAGAGCACCGGAAAGCAGAATATTAACAAGGTCTTCGGCTTCCTGCACGCTTTCTAATCCCGAAATTGACGAACGTCCATTTGCAATCTTGGTTTCAACATTTGGATAGGAATACACATAGCCATCAAGAACAATTGCAATGGGTTTACCGATATTAGCACCGGTAATACGTGCCCAACGCCGGGCACCTTCGGCATTCATATTCATCGAGACCCGGGGCTGGTTAGTAGCCTGATCAAAGTTAACACTGGCCTCAGAAATCACATCACCGGTGAGCTCAATTTCGGAACGAACGCCAATAAGCTCAAAAAGCTCTTGCCCCTGCTCGGTTTCTGTAAACGGAGAAGCCCCCCACATTAGTTCAATATTTCGGGGTATTAGCTCCTGCACTTCAGAACGCTGCAGTAATTCATTTACCCGAGCAGTGTCTCTTCCCGTTGAGTATCCAAAAGAATACGGATTACGGCCACGGGGATTTAACACCTCAAGCAATGGATTGGACGCAGCCCCCTGTTCAACAGCATCTGTAGTATCCGAAGCAACCTGATCATAATAGTTTACTACTCGATCTTTCGCATTACTTATTTGATCTGGCTGCCCTACCAAGCGAAATTCGAGGCGGGCTGTACCTTTCAACAGATCCCGAATACGTTGTTTATTGGATACCCCCGGGAGCTCAACCACAACCCGGTTGTTCCCCTGCTTAAAGATCGCAGGCTCGGTTACACCATAGCGATCAACACGAGAGCGGATAATTTCCATTGCCCGATCTACCGCAGAAGTTCGCTGTTGTTCCAAATAACTTCTTATTTCTTCGTTTGAAGACCGACGAGTAATATTCTCAGTATCAGAACGATAATAACGACTTAACCGACCATCAGGATAACGCTGTTCAAACAATTGGACCATTTCATTGATAAAGTCGGTATTGTTTTCCTGGGCCAGACTTTTTGCTTCATCAATAACATTAGTAAGTGTTGTATCAATGTTATCTCCCGCTAATTCTTTTAAGAATTGTGCAGTACCCACTTCCAACGTTACGTGCATACCGCCCTGCAGGTCAAGTCCCAGCGACAAGGAGTTCTGACGTAACTCTTGCAACCGCTGTGTATTTTCTTCCACATATTCAGCACGCTCGGCTTCCGGTAAGTCCTCAATATAGTTTTGCTCCAACGTATTAACCACTGTCGGCCATAAATAATAGATTGTAATTGCCAGAAAGGCGACAATAGAACCTATTTTAAATCCATTATCTTTCATGATAAGTTATTTTTAAAAATTAAGAATAGAATGTCATTTTGCAGTACGATATCCCGCTTTTGCGAGGCATAAATAAAGAATAGAGTTGTTCCTGCTTCACCTACGGGGCCCCAATAGCAATGCCCTCTGTCATCGGCTGCATTGCCATAGCAAAAAACTCATCAGATTCTGCCGTATAATTTTTAATAAGAAACAGATGTTTGGATATGAGCGATACAGCAGAAGCTGATCCTATTGCTCCCTTTTGATCCAAAACAACAGAACCCAACCCTTTGGTAATTGATGGAATAGGAATACCAGCCATGGCATTACCGGTTTGAAATTGACTCCATTCAATAAGCAACAGCTGGTAGAAGTGCATTGAAACCGTTGATCCTGCAAAAGAAAAATCAAGGGTCTCGTCGTTACTTTCCAAAATCTGGGACGCCCCTTTTATAAACTCATCCAACTGAGTAGTTGACTTCCGAAGATCATCTAACTCCTTTTGTAAAGTAACACTGTCAGAAGCCTTCACCTTGGTCGTTAACCAGCTTGCAAAAGCCTCCGATGACTGATTTACCTGGGTTTGCTGTATCATATACAGCCCAAAACCTGTACAGATTACAGCAATTACCGTAATGCGAATTATATGTGTACGAAGTCGATTCATCAGTGGCAGAAAATAGGGAGAATGTAAGTATGGGACAAACCTTTTTCTACCGGCCCAATGCTTGCCTTATTAATAAACGCTATTCTTGCACTCCCGGCTGATGCTTTGATATAAACATCTCATCCATCCAGCCATAAAATATTGCCAACATAATGGACGCAAACGATCCAAATAAAAGATTAGAGGACAATGGCATATCCGGATAAAGTACGACATCAAATAATACAGTAATTGCGACCGCCAAGATCAGAAATACAGTCATGCATTTTGCAAATAAACTCATAATAAAGGGTGTTTGTTAATTGATCCGGATAAATATTGATAAAAGTCTGTAAACCTACCAAATTTTGTGGATAAAAAATCTCCGTCGAGATCTTTTAAGAAGCAGTAACCGCCTGTCGCCCCTCACGTTCAAACTCTTCCTTCAAAAATTGACCGGTATCACTTTCTTCCATTTGGGCAACTTCTTCGGGCGTACCCTTGGCAATAATTTCTCCACCGCCAACACCACCTTCAGGTCCCAGATCAATAATCCAGTCAGCCGCTTTAATAAGGTCAAGATTATGCTCAATTACTATCACCGTATTTCCTTTATCAACCAGCTGCTGAACCACATCTACGAGCATACGAACGTCCTGGAAATGTAACCCGGTTGTAGGCTCATCCAAGATATATAGCGTATCACCGGTACCCACTTTGGCAAGTTCACGGGCAAGCTTAATACGCTGAGCCTCACCACCACTGAGCGTTGTACTGGGTTGTCCCAATCGCAGATACCCAAGCCCCACATCCACAAGTGTGCCCAGAATGCGATTAATAGCGGGCACCGAATCAAAAAACTCATGTGCCTCGTTGACCGACATGTTCAGCACATCAGAAATATTTTTGCCTTTATAATAGATTTCAAGCGTCTCCCGGTTGTAGCGCTTTCCATTGCATGTTTCGCAATCTACATAGACATCCGGCAGAAAATTCATCTCAATTTTACGAACGCCATCACCATTACAAGCCTCACAGCGGCCTCCTTTTACATTGAATGAAAATCGTCCTTGGTCGTAGCCCCTAATTTTTGACTCGGGAAGTTCGGCAAAAAGCTTACGAATGTGATCAAATACCTTAGTATATGTGCCTGGATTTGATCGCGGCGTGCGCCCAATCGGACTCTGATCCACCGAAATAATTTTATCCAGATTATCGATGCCATGTACTTCGTCAAATGGCAAGGGTACCGATTTCGAGTTATAAAACTCGGAAGAAAGAATGGGTTCCAGCGTCTGATTAATCAGTGAACTCTTCCCGCTTCCACTGACACCTGTTACACAGATAAATTTACCCAGGGGAATATCAATATCCAGTTCTTTAAGATTATGGCCTCGTGCACCTTCCAGCCGGACCGACTTACCGTTACCCTCGCGCCGTTCATCGGGATAAGGAACAACTTCCTCGTCCTTCAAAAACTTGGCCGTCATTGAATCGGGGTCGAGATCTTCGGGCCGCCCTTCCGTCACAATTTCCCCACCGTATTCACCGGCTCCGGGCCCCATATCAATTACATAATCGGCCGATTCAATGGTTTCCCGATCATGCTCAACTACAATTACACTGTTGCCAAGATCGCGAAGTGTTTCAAGCGAATTGATAAGCTTTATATTATCCCGCTGATGCAGACCAATGCTGGGCTCATCCAAAATGTAAAGGACCCCTACCAGCTGAGTACCAATCTGCGTAGCCAGTCGGATGCGCTGTGCTTCTCCGCCGCTGAGTGTCTGCGCTTCGCGATCAAGCGTCAAGTAATTTAATCCAACATTGAGCAGAAAATCCACGCGGTCGCGCACTTCTTTTAATACCTGGCTGCCTATTTTCTGTTGACGCTCAGTCAGGTTCAGAGTATTGATCGTACTACGCAGCGTATCAATATCCATTTGTACTAACTCGTCGATCGTGTAGCCATCAATGCGGTACGAAAGTGCCTCTTTATTAAGCCGACCGCCACCACATTCAGGGCAGTCAATTTTGCTCATAAACGCCTTGGCCTTATCGCGCTGTTTGTTGGAATTGCTCTCCTCGTACTTTTCAAGGATCATATTCCGCAGTCCCTTGAAGGAGTGCTTGTAGGTAACGTTGTCATCGCGAAAATCATAGCTGACATCGTATTTTGTATCACCGCCGCCCTCAAAAAGTAGCTCCAGCTGCTCATCAGTAAACGCTTTGATCGGGGTTTCAAAATCGAGCCCAACCGAATCGAGCACTGCTTGGATCTGCTTAAAGGCAAAAATGTCGCGCGGCTCTCCCAAATACCGAATAGCTCCTTGTTCAATCGTTTGCTCCTTATTGGGGATCACCAAATCACGATTGACATCGTAGGTATAGCCAAGTCCGTCGCAATGCTGGCAGGCGCCATAGGGAGAGTTAAATGAAAACATATTAGGCGCGGGATCTTCATACGCCAACCCACTTTCCGGATCAAAAAGATTCTGTGAATACAGGTGATCCGTAAATTTAACCTCTCCATCATCCTCTTCGGGTACGGCTAAAACCACATTCCCTTCAGCCATCTCAAGTGCCAGCCGAACACTTTCGGCAATACGTTTTTCGCTCTTTTCATTGATTACAAAGCGATCGACCACAACTTCAATATCATGTTTTTTATAGCGGTCCACCTTCATATCCTCTTCAAGATCCATGAACTCTCCATCCACGCGAACCTGTACAAAACCCTGTTTCATGGTCTGCTCAAACAGCTCGCGGTAATGCCCTTTTCGTCCACGCACCACCGGTGCCAGGCAATACGCCTTGGTACCCTCGGGCATATCCAAAATAGTAGCCACTACCTGGTCAGCCGTCTGTTTTTCCATCTTGTTCCCCGACTTCCAGGAATACGGCACTCCAACACGAGCATAAAGCAGGCGCAGGAAATCATAAATTTCGGTAACCGTACCCACCGTAGAGCGAGGATTCCGATTGGTCGTTTTCTGGTCGATAGAAATAACCGGCGAAAGACCATCAATAAAATCAACTTCAGGCCGCTCCATCATCCCTAAAAACTGCCGGGCATAAGCAGAAAGCGATTCCAGAAACCGACGCTGACCTTCAGCATAAATAGTATCAAAAGCCAATGATGATTTCCCCGACCCGGATATTCCGGTTAAAACCACAAGTTCTTCGCGGGGGATGTTAACGTCTAAGTTTTGCAAATTGTGTTCGCGGGCACCGCGAATAACGATATTTTCTCGCAAGGGTAATACAGATTTTGGGATTCAATAAAACTTTAAAAGATAAGGATAAATCGTATCTTTTGAAGTTTATAATTAATAACAGATTTCCATCATCGAAATCAGGTAAGATAACGGATAATATCAGCGTTTCATTCAATAGTTATGCAACAGCTTTCTATCGATTTAGCATCTCTTTTCAAATTTAGTTTTCGGCAGTATAAATCATACGCCTCATTTATTATTGGTGCTGTTCTTACTTTTATCGTTTTAGCGGTTGTTCCGCAAATCTATTTTATGATGCGCGCCCCCGAGAATCCAACCATAAAAACACAATTTATTTCTTTCTTTTTAACTGCCGTGCAAATATTCTTGAGTCTCGGCTTTACCAAATTAATGTTGCTACTCGTGCAAGATGCTCATGTAAGAGTTGCTGATATGTTCAATAACTTCAGCATCTTTTTCAGCTATTTTGTCGCCAGTCTTATATATGGTTTGGCTGTCTCGGTCGGACTACTCCTGCTGATAGCTCCCGGCATCTGGATTGCCATCCGATTTCAATTCTTCCCCTACTTCATAATCGAAAACGGAGATACTTCATTTACGGCCCTGCAAAAGAGTTATAATTTGTCACAAGACCTCCTCTTGGAACTCTTTGTATTCGGAGTTGCAGTGGTATTTCTAAATATCATCGGTGCCCTGCTGTTTGGAATAGGTGTGATTTTCACTTACCCCCTGACAACCATGGCTACCGCAGTCATCTACAGAAGCCTTATCGAAGGAGCAGATACCATCCCTGCAAACTCCTATCGCACCTGATGACCTGAGTTTAGATAAAGGAACATAAACCCAGTATCAGGGTAAAAAGCACAACAGTAAACCTCAAAAGATCAGCATCATATTGCTATGTCAGCGCGAGTTTGGAAGGGTATTATCGTAGTAGTCATTACCATACTTTTGACCTCTTGTAAATCCTCAGAACCTACAGAATCCACCGGTGATTTTTTATATCCCTATTTAAAAGACGAAGAAGTAGGCTTTTTAGATAGTACTCTTGAGCAACAAATAGAACCTCAATTCAAGTTTGTTAACAATAGGGTTTGGCCATACACCTTTTCTGAAGGCTTGGCAGCCATCAATTTTTTGGGGACCATTGGCTACATCAACCGAGATGGCAATATTGTTATCGAACCCCAGTTTGATTATGCCCAAAACTTCAAAAATGGTTTAGCCCTGGTCCGTAGTTACGGACAATATGGGTTTATCGACCGGAATGGTGACTATATCATAGAACCCCAATTTCAAAATGCACAATCCTTTAGCGATGGCCTGGCTCCCGTGCAACAACACAAACGAAGAAACTGGGGCTTTATTAATCAAAAAGGGGATTTTGAAATCCAGCCTCAATTCGAAATGGCAAACAGCTTTAGTGAAGGCCTTGCCCTTATTCAAACATCAGAACACCACGAATGGGGATATATCAATCCCTCCGGTGAATTGGTGATACCGGCCAAATACCCAAAAGCAAAATCGTTTTCCGAGGGGCTGGCTCCGGTACAACTGGGCTTTAAACAATGGGGATATATTAATAAAAGTGGGGCCGTTATTATCGATTCGAAATTTCTGGAAGCAGAACCATTTTCGGAGGGTAAAGCTGTCATTGCAATGCCGGTTGATAACGAAAATTTGGAACAGAAAAAATACGGCTATATCAATAGACAAGGTAAAATCATCATAGAACCTGTTTATGAGAAGGCGTTCTCTTTTCATGAAGGCAGAGCAATAATAAAGCAGAATGGGAAATATGGGTTCATTAATGAGCGCGGACAGATTATTGCGGAACCCATCTACGATAAAGCATGGCATTTCAAGGGCAATTATGCTATGGTCAAGCTGGGAGAAAAATATGGCTACATTAATAAAGATGGGGTATTTGCACTGGAACCAATCAGCTAACAGTTTGGTTTTTGACACACACAATATTTTAACACCCTATAACTTCTGATAATTGCTCCTATCCGTAATTTTCGGTAACCTTAGGGGTTTTATTAGAAGGACAAATAATCGGTCAAGCATTAATGTACTCCAAAAAATCAGTGGCTTCTGAAGTAGCAAATCCCAAAGACTGGTCTCCCCAATCCTGGAAACAATTTCCGGTAAAACAACTTCCGAAATATCCGGACCAAGCAGCACTGGAGCAGGCCTATAATGAGTTAAGCAACAACCCTCCTCTTATAACTTCGTGGGAAGTTGAAGCTCTTAAGAAAAAGCTGGCTGATGTCGGTGCCGGCAAGAGCTTCTTGCTACAGGGGGGCGATTGTGCCGAAAGCTTTGCGGATTGCAAATCCCCAAAAATAGTAAACCTGCTGAAGGTTTTGCTGCAAATGAGTTTCATTCTCATCCACGAAATGGAAACCTCTGTTATACGCGTGGGACGAATTGCCGGGCAGTATGCCAAACCAAGATCTCGCGACTATGAAATTGTTGATGGTGAGAAAATCCACAATTATCGCGGCGATCTTATTAACAGTATTACTCCTACGAAAGAAGCACGAAAGCCTGATCCCAACCGATTGATTGAGGGATACAATAAAGCGGCGCTTACGCTCAACTTTTTACGAGCCCTGTCGGATGAAGGTTTTGCCGATCTGCATCACCCGGAGTACTGGGAACTCGATTTCATGAAAGAAAACGAGTATTACAAAGATTATGAGGCTATGGTCAATTCTATCCAAAAGGCCGTTAATTTTATGGAGACCATAACGCCCAATGAATTTAGCACGACCCAAAAAATTAATATTTATACCTCTCACGAGGGCTTGAATTTATATTATGACTCTGCGCAAACACAGCAGGTTCCCCGTCGTGAGGGTTGGTATAATCTAAGCGCTCACATGGTTTGGCTCGGAAACAGAACCCGCGATCTGGGTGGAGCCCATGTAGAGTATCTGCGGGGTATTCGCAATCCGATTGGCATAAAAATTGGTCCGAATTATGATCTGGATCATACCTTAAAGTTGATTGAGCGGCTAAACCCCATCCACGAACAAGGAAAAATTGTACTCATTACCCGGTTTGGAAAAGATGAGGTTGAAAATGGGCTTCCTGACCTTATCAAAAACATTAAACATGAGGGTATGCCGGTAGTATGGAGCTGCGATCCTATGCACGGCAATACTTTCAAGACGGATGAAAACGTCAAAACTCGTAATTTTGATGCAATCATTTCTGAAATCCGAAAGACCTTTGCCATACACCGAGACCTGGGCAGCTATCTGGGCGGAGTGCACCTGGAACTTACCGGCGATAATGTTACCGAATGTGTCGGTGGGGCCAACGGATTACACGAGGGACAACTTCACAAAAATTACGAAACCTATTGTGATCCACGCCTAAACTATCAGCAAAGTTTAGAGATGGCTTTCCTTATCGCCAAAGAGTGGAATCAAAGCTACGGAAGTTAGCAGTAAGCAACTTTTTCCAAGCTGTTAATTTCAACTCTGAAAGGTAACATACAGATTAAATGATCTATTCAGGGAACCCTGATTATATTTAACCAAGTCCTGTACCCTACACCGGCTTCTACTGTCACAAATACAGCGTAGCTGACGCTTTGGCGATGGGCCAGTGACATTTTTTGCATCCGGCTGTCACAACTCTGCAAAAAACGCATATCGATATTGGCTGAATGTCAGTACATCGTCCATGAACACCCATTGGCACAGGTGTTGCATCTATAAAAGTGAGTTTAATTCAACTAATATTTTCAAAAATAAAATTCACTTACGAGGTGTCTATTATGACTTTGATGAGATATAACCGACCAAGTCGAGATGTAGCAAACAAACAATTTTCTGATATCATGGACGAATTTTTCAACGATGCGCTTAGCAGCCGTCGTGATAATTTTGTCCCAAGTATCGATATTTCAGAAACAGACGATCAGTTTCTGATTTCTGCTGAACTTCCCGGTATGGAGAAAGAAGATATTACCATTAGCCTGGAAAATGGGCGTCTGGCCATAAGCGGTGAACGCAGCTTTGAAAATGAAGAAAAAGGCAAAAAATATCATCGCGTAGAAACCAAATATGGTTCCTTCGAACGCTCTTTCCAATTGCCAGACAATGTTGATGAGCAAAGTATTGCAGCAACCTACGAAAATGGTTTGCTGAATATCAGCATCGACAAGAACGAAGACAAAGTGAAGAAACAAATTGAAATTAGCTAATCCCGGCTAATATTTGATTCCCAATCCGCGGGGGCTGCTATGAACTGCAGCTCCCGCCTCTTTTTTTCCGTCGGTCTGTACAATAATTTACCACTCTCGGATGTTTATTGAACTGTCAGATATTCAAAATATTATTAATCTTGATTTAAAGAACATTCATTATGGAAAAAGTTCGTTCATCTAATTTACTTTGGGCTTTTGTAGCCGTACTCCTCATCGGTTTTTATACCGTTGATATGCAGACTAACAATGCCTCGATACTTTCACTGCCTGGATTTTCTTCTGATAAAGGTGTTGAGCAATCAGAGCCCCCCCCATCAAAGACCATCAGCGAACTAAATAATGCCATTGTTGATATCGCTGATAAATCGAAACAGGCTGTAGTAACAGTGAATGTCACACAAAAAGTAGAAGCGCGCCCCAATCCCTTTAGCCAGTTTTTTGGAGATCCGCGTCAACAACCGGAAGAATTTGAACGGAAGGGACATGGCTCCGGGGTTATTGTTTCCAAGGATGGATATGTCTTAACAAATAATCACGTCGTTGAAGATGCTAACAAAATACAGATTACGTTATTTAACGATAAAAAATTTGATGCAGAAATTGTTGGCACCGATCCCCTTACCGATATTGCTGTTTTAAAGATTGATGCATCGAACCTTAATGTTATTAAGCTTGGCAACAGTGAAAAGCTCCGTGTGGGCGAAATGGTACTCGCGATCGGTAGCCCGCTGGAAGCCAACTTAGCCCACTCTGTTTCCATGGGAATTGTTTCTGCAAAAGATCGACGCATCGGTATCCTCGAGCAGCGCAATGCTGGTTATGAGAACTTTATTCAAACTGATGCTGCCATTAATCCCGGTAACTCAGGCGGGGCGCTGGTAAATATGGATGGCGAATTGGTGGGTGTTAACTCAGCTATCGCATCGCGTTCGGGTGGCAGTGACGGTATCGGCTTTGCCGTACCGGTGGATATTGCCAAGCGCGTAATGAAATCTATCATCGAAAATGGACGTGTTGTTCGTGGATTTCTTGGTATAACTTCGGGCGGTGAAGTGGACGGCACGATGGCTAAAGCCCTTGAACTCGATAAAGCATATGGTATTATTGTTGGCCAGGTTGAAGATAATGGTCCAGCCGATAAAGCCGGGTTGCGTGAGGATGATATTATCCAAACCATAGATGGAGAACCCATCAGAAGTTGGAGCGGATTTCGAACAAAAGTTGCCACTTCCACTCCCGGAACTAAGGTAGAGCTTGGTATCGTACGTAATGAATCACAAAAAAATGTAACCGTTACGCTTGGTGAATTGCCTACAGATATGGCTGCCAATCAGCAGCGCCAAGACCAAAGTGAAAGCATGCAGAAAAAGTTAGGATTTGCTGTTGAAGATCTTACTCCCCGCATTATTGAGGAACTTGAACTCAGCCAAAATCAAAATGGCGTTATTGTAGCGAAGATATCACGGCAGAGTGAGGCCTATCAACAGGGTCTTAGACGTGGGCATGTTATTACAGAAGTCGATCGTCAAGAAATTTCTGATGCTCGTGACTTTAACACAGCAATGAAAAAGATTGTTGACGAAGGAAAAGAAGTTGTATTGCTTCGGGTACTTATGCCCGGTGGCAACAGTCAACTTATAGCTTTTGAACTCTAAGAAGTTAATACAGTCCCTGATAAAAAGCCCTCCGGTTCGCCGGAGGGCTTTTTTTATGACAAGCTGACGAGTTTTATCACATTTTTTGACAAAACGTTAGCTTTTGGATTGTGGCACCTTATTTGCTCTAATTACTAATGCAATTAAAGAAAAGCTCTATAATGGCATAATTTCATTATGGAATACAAAAATTATTACGACATACTCGGCGTCAGCAAAAGTGCTTCACAAGATGAAATTAAAAAGGCCTACCGGAAGAAGGCGGCCAAATACCATCCTGACAAAAATCCTGATGATCCGTCCGCGGAAGAAAAATTTAAAGAAGTCGGTGAAGCCTATGAAGTGTTAAAAGATCCTGAAAAACGAGAACTTTATAACAAAGTCGGCAAAGATTGGAAAAAATATCAGCGTGCCGGCGGTTCGGCCGACGGATTTAACTGGCAGGATTATGCTCGGCAAAGTCAAGGCCGCGGCGGTTTTGGCGGCCAGCAAAACTATCAAACCGATTTTGATCTGAATGATCTATTTGGTGGTGGCGGTGCCCGCAGCCGCGGAGGCAGCAGTGGCAGGGGCGGCGGATTCTCAAGCTTCTTTGAAACTATTTTTGGAGGGGGAGGCAATCCATTTGAACAGGCGCAACAGCAGCGTACGCAGGGACGACGCTATCAAAGTAATGCAGGCAGCCGGACTTCGAATGCCAAACAGAACCTTAAAGCCAAAATTACCATTCCGCTGCAAGATGCCTATGAGGGCACCTCTCGAACTGTTCGAGTCGGTGGGGAAAAAATGAAAATAAAAATTCCCGCCGGTATTAAAGATGGGCAACGTCTCAAATTAAAAGGCAAAGGCAAAAGTAAAGTATCTAACGGAGCCCGGGGTGATCTTTATTTAACTGTAAATATTGATATGCCTGAAGGATATGAACGAAAAGGAAATAATATTTACTACGATCACGCAATAGATCTATACACTGCTGTTTTGGGCGGCGATACGGTAGTCGATACCATTGCTGGCAAAGCCAAGCTGAATATTCCAGCCGGTACTTCCAGCGGAAAGCTTTTTCGGTTAGGTGGCATGGGCATGCCCGAATTTCGCAATTCTTCAAAGAAAGGCGACCTATTTGTTCGTATCCAAATTCAGGTGCCGGAAAAACTATCCGAGGAAGAAGAGAAATTATTTAAGGAGTTGGCAAAACAGTAACAGGCGCAATTTTATCAACTAAAATGGTGGGGGTATTCGCTCATATCAATTTTATTTTACAGTCCTTACTACACTATCGCCTTTTCTCAAAATTTCGATAGTTGACATAAATAGAGATAACCAATACCAGAAAAAACAAAATTGCTGTTGCGGTATCTACCAGAACAGCACTGAGATCGACACCAGTTAGTTGCTCTATCAAAAACTTGATGTACGAGTTGGGCATGTCGGTATATCCCAATTCCTGTCGCACCTGCCAATGCCATTCGGTGCAAAGGCAATAGCCGAATCCGTACCAAATTCCCAATATAAACCAAGAAAATGCTGTTATAAGTAAGGTGGCAAGATTCCAGCGTCGGGTTGATTTCCACATCCATCCCAAAAGATTAAATAGGATTAGGACGGTATGAAAAATAATAAATCCAAGATCGAGTAAAGTATACATTGCAGAAAATGATGTTAAAAATACCAAAAGCATTTACCTTTCTTCCAAAAAGTAGGGATATTCATCTGCCGATAAAACTTTCTACTCAACTGTTTTGATTATGGTTTTCATTCTTTTGATTTCAACCCTGCTGTTTTTCCCAGCCAATGATCTTATACACAATAATTTTTGGGGGCAAAACGGGCATCGCATTGTGGGCGATATTGCTGCCGATCACCTGTCTCCGGAGGCACAGGAAGAAATTGATCGCGTGCTCGGTCACGAATCAATGGCTATCGCCAGCACCTGGATGGATAAAATAAAATCTGACCCGGCATACGACCATACCCACGATTGGCATTGGGTTACCATTCCCGATGGGATGACTTATGAGGAAGCGGAAAAGAATCCAAATGGCGACCTCATCAACGCCATCCGAACATTTGTTAAAGAACTGAAAAGCGGAAGTTTATCATCCAAGGAAGAAAAGAAAAAACTAAAAATGCTCATCCACCTGGTTGGGGATATCCATCAACCCCTGCATGTGGGCAATGGTGAAGATCACGGCGGGAATGCTACCGAAGTTGAGTGGTTTTATGATAAGTCAAACCTGCACCGTGTATGGGATAGTGAGATGATCGACGACACCCAATTAAGTTATACCGAATTTTCTGCTGCAATAAATCATCCTACTGAAAAACAAATTAATCAATGGCAAAGCAGCGGGGTGCTCGATTGGGCTAAAGAGGCTATGGAGCTGCGTGATCAGGTATATGATCTCCCTAAGGATCGCCAAATCAGCTATAAATATCAGTATGAAAATCGTGACCTACTGGAACTTCAGCTTCTTAAAGGTGGCATTCGACTGGCCGGTATATTGAATGGAATTTACGGGAATAACACGTCCACTCCCTAAAGCATCCACGCTTGTAGTTTATTAAACACCCAGATGGATATTCCCTTAAATACAGATTACATCCAGTAAATCTTATTTAAACACCTCATCCATCATCTCTTCGTGTATTTGCATTGCATCTTTGCCCCAAAGTACAAATCGTATTACTGAGACATATTCCATTGCATCGATGCGATCGTGAATAGTCTGAAAAGCCACCCGTGCAGCATCTTTCATGGGATAGCCAAAAGCACCCGTCGAAATCGACGGGAAAGCAATCCGCTCAATTTTTTGTTCTTCGGCCAGCTTAAGGGCATTCCTGTAACAATTGGCAAGTAGTTCCTCTTCAGGTTTATCACGTCCATACACTGGTCCCAAACAATGGATAATATACTTATTCGGCAAGTTATGTCCGCCGGAAATAACTGCTTCGCCCGGCTCAATAGGCGCCATCGACTTTGTTTCTTCGGTGAGCTCAGGTCCCGCTGCCCGATGGATTGCTCCTGCTACTCCACCGCCGGTTCGCAGCTCGGCATTAGCGGCATTCACAACGGCATCCATATCCGATTGATTAGCAATATCCCCACGCTTTAACTCAATTGTTATTCCTGATTTCTGGAGTTCTCTCATAACCTGTTTGATCTGTTTATACTTACTTTTAAAAACACAAAATGCATAATGTAAATTCAACATATGAACATTAATAACAAGATATCCTTAGTGGAATAACATACTGTCAGTCGACTGCCAAACAGGCTCTCTGTCTTTCCTAAATGGCAGTTTGCTCCGAAAAGCGTCAGATTAAAGACCCGCAACACTGAAATTTAGGCATATCTTAGGATTCGGTACGGTATTGGCTTCTTTAATAGTGAAATAATCAAAAAAGAAATGTTCACCTAAGTATTGACTTATTATGAACTTAGATAAACTTACACTTAAAGCACAAGAGGCTGTCCAAGCAGCGGTAGAATTGGCCTCCAGCAATAATCACCAGGCAGTGAGTCCCACCCATCTTCTGATGGCTTTTCTGTCTGATTCTGATAATGTAATCAATACCATATTAAATAAGCTGGGTGTTCGATTGCCGCAGTTAAAGTCTGAACTTGAGCGACGAATCGATAAGCTCCCTGTAGTAAAAGGAGCTTCTGTTTCGGGCCAATATCTTTCCAACGATTCAAAAGAGGTGTTTGATAACGCCCAAAAATCGGCTGATAATCTGGGGGATGAATATATCAGCTCCGAACACGTACTCATTGGGATGTTGGAGTCCAAGAGTGAAGCCGGCAGCTTGTTGAAAGAAAATAGCGTCACAAAAGACGATGTGCTCAAAGTACTTGAAGATGTACGCGGCTCACAGAAAGTGGATGATCCCAATGCTGAAAGCCGCTACAATGCTCTTAAAAAATATGGGCGTGATCTGAACGAACAGGCCGAAAAAAACAAGCTCGATCCAGTGATCGGACGTGATCAGGAAATCCGTCGTATTATGCAGATCCTATCGCGTCGTACAAAAAACAATCCTGTTCTGATTGGTGAAGCCGGCGTTGGTAAAACCGCTATTGCCGAAGGTCTTGCCCTGCGCATCAACAAAGGTGACGTTCCCGAGAGCCTGAAAACAAAACGTATTATTGCCCTTGACATGGGCGCCCTGATGGCCGGGACCAAATTTCGCGGTGAGTTTGAGGAGCGCCTCAAAGCAATTGTAAACGAAGTCAATGATTCAGACGGCGAAATCATCCTTTTTATTGATGAGATTCACACCCTTGTAGGGGCCGGTGCTACCGAAGGAGCTATGGACGCTGCTAATATCCTAAAGCCCTCGCTAGCACGCGGAGAACTACATGCCATCGGTGCTACCACCTTGGATGAATATCGTAAGCATATCGAAAAAGACCATGCCTTGGAACGACGCATGCAGAAAGTCTTGATCAATGAACCCTCGGTGGAAGATACGGTTTCGATCTTGCGCGGCTTGCAAGAGCGATATGAGCTGCATCACGGGGTCAAAATTCGTGATGAAGCCCTGGTTGCTGCTGCTGAACTCTCACATCGCTATATCAGTGAGCGGTTCCTGCCGGATAAAGCCATTGACTTGATTGACGAAGCCGCTTCACGGCTGCGTTTGGAAATTGACTCCATGCCGGAAGAATTGGACCAGGTTGAGCGACAAATTCGTCAGCTCGAAATTGAGCGCGAGGGACTCAAACGCGATCAGAACGAGGAAAAAATTGAAAATATTGAGAAGGAGCTTGCAGATCTCGAGGAAAAGCGCAGCACCATGCGCAACCAATGGGATACGGAACGAGATCTTATCAAGAAAACACGCGACCTAAAACAGGCGATTGAAACAGCTCGCAATGAAGCTGAAAAAGCCGAACGGCAAGGTCGGTATGAAAAAGTTGCCGAGCTGCGATACGGCACCATCAATCAGCTGGAAAAAGACCTTGAGGAAACCCAGGAGAACCTTGAGGAAGTACAGGAAGGTCGCGCTATGCTGAAAGAAGAAGTGGAATATGAGGATATTGCTGATATCGTCTCACGGTGGACCGGAATTCCTGTGCGCAAGATGTTGCAAAGTGAACGTGAAAAACTGGTGCATCTGGAAGAAGAACTTCACAAACGTGTTGTCGGACAGGATCAAGCCGTAGAAACCGTATCAAATGCGGTACGTCGTTCACGCGCCGGACTCCAGGATGCCCAACGACCGATTGGTTCGTTTTTCTTCTTGGGATCTACCGGAGTCGGTAAAACGGAACTTGCTCGCTCGCTGGCTGACTTCCTCTTTAATGATGAAGACGCCATGGTTCGCATTGACATGAGCGAATATATGGAGCGCCACAGCGTCAGCCGACTTGTGGGTGCACCTCCGGGATATGTTGGATATGACGAAGGCGGCCAGCTTACTGAAGCTGTGCGACGTAAACCTTACTCGGTCATACTTTTGGATGAGATCGAAAAAGCACACGCGGATGTATTCAACATGCTGTTGCAGGTGCTTGATGAAGGCCGCTTAACCGATAACAAAGGAGTCACAGTGGACTTCACCAACACCATCATCATAATGACCAGCAATATCGGATCGCACCTGATCTCTGAAAAGATTGAGGAAACCGGCGGTGAATTTACTGATGAAGTGTATAATAAATTGCAGGATCAACTGATGGATCAACTCAAAAAACAGATTCGTCCGGAGTTCCTGAACCGCGTGGATGATGTAATCGTATTTCATCCGCTGGAAAAAGAACACATCCGCGAAATTGTGGATATCCAGTTGAAACGTGTTCACAAGATGCTTGATAAAAAAGGTATCACGCTGTCTGTTTCTGATAATGTTAAAGACTGGCTGGCTGACCGCGGTTACGATCCCGTTTATGGTGCTCGTCCGCTGAAACGACTTATCCAAACGAAGATTATCGATGAGCTGGCTACCGAACTCATCAAGCGCGTGGAAGAAACTGAAACGCATTTCGAGGCTACCATCAGCAAGGATGGTGAACATATCGAATTTGCTGAAGTCTATGACGATGCCGAAGCTTGGGCAGGATAGTTCAACAATTAGTTATCACTGATGATTAATAAATAGCGCGGGAATTATTCCCGCGCTATTTATATTTACAGTAAGTTTTCCGGATTCAAACCTTTTAAATCATCGGTAATAAACTTACGTCCCTCACGAATTTTCTCCCCATCCAAGTATACATCCGCGCCGATACATACCAGATCCCAGTGGATATTACTCTCATTACCATTAGGAGCGATCTCGTAATCATTACCAAGGGTTAGATGGTTCGAACCATAAATCTTTTCATCAAACAGAATATCGTACATTGGTTCCTCAATAACGGGATTCAATCCAAAACTAAACTCCCCGAATTGGCGTGCCCCGGCATCGGTATCCAAAATATCTTCAAGTGCTTCATTATTTGAAGAATCCGAATCAATTACCACTCCATCGCGCACTTCCAGTTTAACATATTCAAATGGTTTGCCCTGATATACACTGGGAGCATACGTAATATGTCCGTTTACTGATGATAAAATGGGGGACGAGAACAACTCTCCATCGGGAATATTGCGCTTCCCAAAGCAGGGAATCCACGTCTGCCCTTTTACCGAAAACGAAACGTCGGTTCCCTCTCCTTCGAGGCGAATCATGTCGGTATCTTCGAGCCGGTCTTGGAGAGGCTGCATCGCTTCGGCAAGCTCGGTATAATCCAATAGACAGGCTTTATAATAAAATTCTCTGAATCGCTGAGTGGGCATCTTCGCGTTCATGGCAAATGCTTCTGACGGATACCTCAGCACCACCCAGTTGGTATTATTGACGCGCTCTTTATAATGTACCGGGTCCACGAAATAATCAGCGTAAGCTTTATTGGCTTTTTTACTGACGTCGGCCTGCTCGTAAATGTTAAGTGCAGCACGAACTCCCACAAAAGCATCCATCTTTTTCATGAGAGGTAGCTGGTCGTTTTTAGCTTGTCCTTTCCAGAATTTTTTGTCGCCGGTCTCAACGAGCAGTCGTCGAATTTCCGTGTCCTCAATCTGTACGTAAGGATTAACTTCCATCTCCCGGGCGTGTTCTACCAGTGCCCGAAGCAAGCCTATGCCATTCAACCCCACCAGCTGTAACATCACATTTTGACCTTTTTCCAGCTCACAGCTGAATTCTAAAATTTTCCTCGCTAATTTACGATCTTCGTTTGAATACATACTTCTATATTGTAATTACTTCATTTGATGTGTTCTGCTATAATGTACCGAGATCCTGAAACAAGTTCAGCATGACATATTTAAAATGGCTCAGCCACTCAATACTAAACCTAATAATCATAATTCCACTTTAAATCCACGCCCTGACGAATATTATTACCCTGTCGGAGAATTAATTTAAGATCTTTCCGCAACATATACTCCAATAAAAATCCTGTTTCAGGGGTGGAGCCCGTAATGACGTTTTGGATTGCAAAAAATACCTTAGGATTAAGATACCACCCTGTCATAACAGACGTCCCCGTTTCGCCCCCTGAGTGTGTATTATCAATTCGAACTACATCGATCCCCAGCTGTTGAGTAGCAAGCGCTTCCACCCTGTCCAGTAATACATCTAAAGCCACATCGGCGGCCGTCGTATTGCTCCCGGAACTGGCAACCACCTGTTTCCAGGAATCCAAGGCATAAAAAGGCTGGCCAAAAAGCGTATAGCTGATAATATTTTCGAGTTCCATGGGCGGCTGACTCTCATATCTGAATTTGGGATCCTCAACGGTACCCTCAATAATATACCAGATCACAATATTTTCCTGCGTTTGAGGGGGCTCATATTTTGTTCGTATTCGAAGCTGGGGATTTTCCGGGTTTCCACTGAACGTTACTACCCCTTCTTCCAGATCAAATCGTTTCCCAAAAGGACGTGCATACCCATTTGAAGCACTCATATCACCAAAAAGTTCAAGATCTCCTCCACTTTTTTTCATCAAATCCAACATCCCGTCCAGCTCAATTTCCATTTCCAGATAACGCTCGTTCTGTATAAAGAACCGGCGATTAAACCCAACATCCACATCCAAAGCTAAGGAGTCATAAACACTTATCGAGGAATCTTCCCCATCCTCAGCATCCAGCCTTACGCTTTCGACTGACTTTTCTCCAAAATTGTCCAACTTAATAAACCCGCTTAGAAAATCGAGACTTCCCGTAACCTTTGGACTCGTTACCGTTCCTTGTGTTCGAGCATTAAGATTTACAACTGCATTATATTCTGCGGTATTGGCGGCCCGGAAATTCTGGGCAGTCACCTTGAGATCAATATTTCCTGGAATCAGTTTTTCTAACGCCAGTGTACCGCTGGCTTTAATATTACCGTTACCACTTTTTGCAGAAAATGACGAAAGCTTTATTTGGTTGGGGGCAAAATTTGCAGTTGTGGTAATGTTCTCTACCGTAATTCCGGCCGGCACCAATCTAACTTTACCCTGTTTCAGCTCCAGATATCCATCTGTTTTTAAATCTTCCATTGCGCCTTTGACCTGTACAGAACCATTAAGCCTACCCCTTACCTCTCGGGCCAGTAGCGGATCTATAAAATCATTCAGTGCCCTTAAATTAAATTCATCCGTTTCAATATTGACAGCAATGTGATCTTTTTGCTGCGGCAAATCCACTTGAAAAGTTTTCATATCAATAAACAGGGGTAACCGAGCACTAATTTGGGCAGCCTGCTGCTTTAGCGACATCACTGAAGCATCCAAGGTAAGCTCTTCGTCAATGTGCCGGTAATTTGCTCCTGCCGTAATGGAATCAATGGCAACACCCGACAACACCGCATTTTTAAGGATCATATCAGCATCAAATTCAGGGTTTTCGGCTGTGCCGTCAAGAGTTCCCCAAAACGAAATAAGACCACTCGTTTCCGTATTTTCGATCCCTTCAAAATATGACTGGAAACGCTTTATTGAAATATCTGACACCCTCAAATCGCCCGACACCGGTTCTTTAAAAAAGTCCTCCTCAAAGGTCTCGGGATCTCCAAGCTTAAAGGGCAAATTAGTTTCCCCGCTAATTAATTCATCCCCTTGATCTTTGAGCGATACAGTACCCTGCATCCGCTCATCGGCTATATCAGTAGAGATCAACAGTGAATCAAAACTGGCACCTTCAAAGTTAATATCTGATAATAACATTTTGCCCTTAGCCGACAAATCGGTATCCCGGCGATCAATATTAAATTCTCCCGATAGCATCCCCTGAAAATAAGTCTCTCCCAACAAACTGCTTTGAATAACAGCTGTATTTAGGGCATTGCCTTTTACAAAACCACGTTGTTCATCTGCACTCACTATCGGTAATCCGATCTCCAAAAATGATCCGTCCCCAGAAGAGATACGCAGCGTATCCATACGCAGGATCTCATTTTGATACTGCAGCTCAAAAGACTCCTCGAGCGTCAACATTCGATAATCACTAATGAAATTTAATTCATCGGTATTTATTCTAATGGAATCTGTTGCAACCTGATAAGTGCCGGATTGCTCGATACGCCCTTCAGTCGAACTTGAAACTTGAAAGTCATACTGCCCTTCAGCTGAGTCTTCAAAATAATTACCTCGTGCCTTAAGGCTTAAGTTCTGCAGCCGAACGCCCGAAAATACCGGTTCCTGCAAATTCAAGTCCGCCAGGTAAAGCAACCTCTCCCCGAAGTTGATATCCACCGATCCTTGTGCACGATCAGCCAGAAAAAGCGAATCATAAACAACCTCATTTACATCCAGTCTTCCCAAAAATCGTAGCCCTTCATTCTGGGCCGGACTTAGTGTTCCACTAATATCTCCCACCGCCTGCAATTCGTTGGCATTTGCCAAAGAGGCCAAAGATGTCAAATCCTTAAGCTGTAAATTTAACAGCAGTTCGTTATTCGCATTATATCGATCCAGCATATTCAATCGAACACTGCCCCCTCCATCGGCGATGCCACTTTTTATGCGGGCACTATCCACCGTTACAACGCTATCTTGAATAGAGAAATCACCAAAAATCGTGTCGACGTTTTCCCCATTTATAACAGAAGAATTGACCTCTAACGTTGAACGAAGCTGCATCGTTGCAGGGTCAAAACCAGTTCCCTTCCCCTTGAACAGACCATTTATTGATGTGCTAAAATTCTGTTCTGCCAACAGCACACCCAGGTCCAACCCTTCTGTTTTTAACTGATATTCATACGAGGGCATTGTCGTTATGTCATCCAGCGATACGACCATATCAATACGCCCGTTATGAAAATTCATTCCCCCATCTATGGAAACTTCGTTACTACCAACTCGTCCCTTTACTTTTGCGTTGGTGATGGTATGCCCTAATAACGTCCCCTGCTGCATACGCCCGTTATACTTCCATAACTCCTTCTGGGGATACCAGTCGGTGCCCTCAAAAGATAAATCAAAGGTTAGGTTTCCCTGATAGGTCGTATCTTGCAACCAATGACCCGGATTTACCTTTTTACCCCGCACGCGACCTTTTACGTAAGGCTGTTCCGACCAAATATCCCGGGCGGACAATTCTGCCATCATGCTTTGCTGATCTTCAACCGCCTCTACAGTGAAGGCAAGAGATTGGTTTTTGACCGATCCACGGCCCGATAATTTTTGCAGCTTATAAGGATCACTTTCAATCTGCGAGGCCGAAAAGGATAGTTCGCCTGAAGCGTTCGTTAAATCAGCAATATTCAATCGGCCGTCAAATGCAGCATCTAAGTTCTTAAAACGGGGATACGTGGAATCCGCTAAAAGTGAGGCCAAATTTATTGATTCAGCTGTGGTGGTAAGCTGTTCAACAACTACATCAGACTGCCAAACAACCCGGCTGCGCATTTCAAACGATTGTAGTCCTTCGCCATCTATAAAAAGACCAAGATTAAACTGCTCCGGACTTCCCTCTACTGAAAATGTAAGATCCAGGTTTTCACGAATAGGATATTCCTCCATAATACCAGTAATATCCGACCAATAAATGGGTGTAGATGCGATACCAAGCTGTAGGCTCGTATCAGCCATATTGGCATAGCCATTAGCTTCAACAATGGACTTTCCTGTTGCTACCACCAACTTTTCGAGCGTTACTCTTTGCTCTTTTGCTGAAGCCATGGCTTCTACATTCAGGGATTGCTCCAGATCTGCCTCCGTAATCTTCAAAGAGAAATCACGCAAATTAACTTCAAAGGCACTACCGTCATATCCAATACTGCTTGCAATATTCATTTGGCGGATACGGTAGCTCGATCCCATTGGCAGACTATCGGATGTAACAGAAACAGTACCATTATCCAGCATAAAATTTTGAATGCGAAATGCCATCAATGATGATTCTGTTGTGTCGGATGACTCGACCGCCAAACGCTCAATATTCCAACCTTCTGCATCTTGTATGGCATGCAATGTGGGTTGATAGATTTCCAGATCAGCAACATCGATCTTTCCACCCAATAACGCCCAGATATTGTACGAAATATGCACAGAATCGACGCTGGCAATGGTATCTTCACGGGATAATGATATCTGGGACAAGGTGATATCTTTCCATAAATCACCTGATAACTTTTCTATAGACAGTTGCGCATTGAGTTGTCCATTCGCTGTAGATACAATCGCTTCTCGAACCCGATCTTGCACAAAGGCTGTTTTTAAGGATAGGCGCAGAATCAATCCCAACACGATAATTGACAAACACAGCCAAAGCAACCGCATTCCCCAACGTCCTAAAGTGCTATGTCTATTATTCTGCTGATCCATTAAAATGCTTGTCCTATACTAAAATGAATGCCTATACGATTCCATGCGTTGCCGTAATTCGTCCCCTGGTAAATATCTAAATCCTGATTGGTAGGATTTAGTTTATAACCAATATCAACTCTTACGGGTCCCAGCGGTGATTGATAACGAAGTCCGCCCCCTATCCCAAATTGTATAGGCCGTTGGCGAATACGGGCAAACGTTTCCCATATCTGTCCGCCATCCAAAAAGGCGGCCATGCCAAAGCCATCAATTAAAAAATTTAACTTCTGACGAACTTCCACATTAAATCCAAGCATCGCCTTACCTCCCAGCGGAACGTATGTATTAAAACCGGTACTGTCGCCCCGGACTCTTTTCGGTCCCAATTCATTGCGGTACCATCCCCGCACTGAATTTGTCCCCCCAAGATAAAAACGGATATTACTTGGCAGAGAATCCGAAGAAGCATGAAATAGCCCGCCCCCCTGCAGCCGGGTAGCCAACATCGTGGAGCTCGAAAGTCTCGTAAAACGACGAATATCTGCTGAAACCTTCTGAAAACTAAATGAGGCAAATCCAAAAAATCCCGAGTATTCCAGATAAGGCTGTATCACCCATCCTTCTTGCTCTCGGCCATAACCCTGCCTGTAGTAACCGCTCAGTTGTAATGATGACAGATCGTATTCCAGCGTGGTATCGGGCAGACTAATATCCCTTTGTCTTGAGAGCTCTTTGTTTTTTGTGAACTCATACGAGGCTGAACCGGTCAAATTTTGACTATACTGATAGATAAAACTATTGGTAATACCTGCACGCAGCAATTCATAATTACTTTCCAACAAATGCTGACCAAAGGGAGATATAATAACACTACTTTTGGTATTGAAAATGTAGGGAAACTGATATCCCATATTTACATATTGCTCAATAAATGATGCCCGGGCCAAAACATTAAATTTATGCCCCCGGTGAGCCACATTACGATGTGTCCAGCTGGCCTGTCCGCGGAATTTATCCTCAGTTCCAAAACCTGCCAGCAACTCAACCGAACGCTGTTCATTTTCTCGAATGCGCATCAATAAATTAAGTGTTGAATCTTGGGGCTGAGCAGGAATACTGATAGTAGCAAAGCGAAATAAATGATGATTGAACAGCTCTTGCTGAGCTTCCTGTAGTTTATTTAGGCTAAAGACTTCACCTCGGTGCAACGAGGATTCGCGCAATACATAATTCTTGTCAACAGTTTCAATACCCTCTACTTGTATCGAGTCGATATACGTTTGGGGACCCAAATCTGCCTGGATGGATAGGTTCGCAGAAAGAGCAGCAGAGTCCACTGCGGCATTAACTTTAACATCAACGTATGCGTATCCAAGGTTTTTAATCACATCCGAAAAACGTCCAACCACCTCAGGTTCTTTTATGATTGCATAGCGGTTCCCTTGTTGATATGAATGCTGGCTTTGGGCACGGCCAAAAGTACGGCTCTCCCAGACCCGTCGCACATCTTTATCATCGCCTTTAATTTCGTACTCGACATTTTGAATTCGGACGGGATTGTTTTCTTCTACCCTGAAAATAACCGCACGTTTCCACGGCTTATTTTTCGTATTAACCTCATATCCTACTTCAACATTTATGAATCCCCGCCGTTGGTAATAATTACGGATGCGAATCACATCTCTTTTTACCTCTTTTTCATTAAACTCAAAGCCGGTTTTATCCCAGAATTTTAATTTTTCTCCAAATCCCGGTGCCTCGGTAGAAATCTGGCTTTTCAGCACTACTCCTGTAAAAGAAGTATTGCCTTCGAAAGAAACGCTCCACACCTGGGGAATTCTCTCAGACGCGTCCGACCTATTTTGGGCAACCGTTGATGTAACACCGAAAGATGCTATCAGTATAGTCAGGGATATATATTTCAGCAGGACAGTTAGCCGCACAAAGATCTTGACCTTATTTTGTACAAATAAACTTGAAGATATGATCAAAAAAAGTGAAAGAATAATAAAATTTATCTAACGGTTAGTAAATCGACTTAAAACAAACACAGAATATTTAACAATGATTTTAAGCATTTTGAATAGTACTTTCGATACTAAATTAAGCGTAACCACGAAACCCTGTTCATGAGAATAACTAACAAAATCCTTCATGCTCTAACAGTATTTTGCCTCCTCATATCTTTCTTGGGATGCTCAACCTCCGAAGAATTTTCAGGCTATTCCTATGACCCCGAAGGCGTTACCGAAACCTCGGATAAAGAAACCAATCCCCAATATACACGCATTATTGGCGTCGATGACGGTAATATCTGGGTCAGCAATGATTTTTCCGGTGCACGGATGAGCGACTTCTACCAAGTTAATGATTCGTTGTATCGCGTGACCATCAAACCCGAGCGTAATGAAATTAATAATAGTCCGTGGTATGCTTTTCAAATCTGGAGCACTCGACCCGATACCATCGACCTGCAATTAACATACGAACACGGAGAACACCGATACCTTCCCAAACTCAGTAAAAACGGCAACGACTGGCAACCTATTGACAGTACCAGCTTTTCGACTGATAGCGCAAATGGAACCGCAACGTTGACACTCAACCTCAAAGAGGAGCCCCTATGGGTTTCAGCGCAAGAGTTGTTTACATGGAATAAATACAAAAGCTGGCTCGATTCACTGTCTCAACAATCATTTATTACTCCTGATACCGTCGGCTTTTCACATAAAAAGCGCCCCATAATGAAACTAACCATTAGTGAGGCGGAACCCCATAAGTCACTTGGAGTCATGATTATAACCGGACGCCTGCATCCACCGGAAGTCACCGGAGCGCTGGGTACCGAAGCATTTATCAATGAACTGTCTTCCGATACAGATCTGGCTCGTGATTTCAGAAAAAACTTTGAAATCTGGGCCTATCCCTTTGCCAATCCCGACGGTGTGCAACAGGGCCACTGGCGCTATAATGCGCGGGGTGTAGATCTCAACCGCGACTGGGAAAATTTCAACCAGCCTGAAACCCGCGCTATCCGCGATGATCTTTTGCCCTTAAAAGATGATAGCCTGCGACAAATATATTACGGCATCGACTTCCACTCCACTGATGAAAATATTTTCTATCCCATAAATCGTGAGGTAGAAACCTTTCCCGACAATTTTACTTACCAGTGGATTGACTCCTTAAAACAGGAGTTTCCTGACTATCCCATTGAAGTAGAGCCTTTTCCGCCGAACTCACCTATCACCAAAAACTGGATTTACCACACATTTGGCGCTGATGCAGTGACCTATGAAATCAGTGATAACGCCCCGCGCGACAGTATGCGAACGGTTACCCGAAAAAGTGCTCGCATTATCATGCAGCAATTACTTAATGAGGAGAAAAAACAATAAGCGTATAAGCCATACTTAGCTATGTTCAAAAATCAGTAAGGCTATAGCAATATACTATTGTTCATGATTTCTTTATCTTCGATTGCTATAATCAGCATTATTAAAGAGCTGTTAGTTTGCTATCTGATTTCTTAACGCTTTACCATGGCACATTCGCACGACCACGGACATCATCACCACGGCGAAGACCAAACCATTGGCCGTCTTTGGATTTCCATTATACTCAACTTTATTATAACTGCTGCTGAATTTATTGGCGGACTTATCTCCGGCAGTTTGGCCCTGCTTTCCGATGCGCTTCACAATCTTAATGACACCACCTCACTTGGTATCAGCCTGGTGGCTCGCAAAATTTCCAAGAAAGAAGCCAATCGCGACAAAACTTTCGGCTACAAGCGTGCCGAGATTATCGGGGCCTTTATTAATCTCATTACGCTCGTAATCATTGCTCTTTTTCTGATCAAAGAAGGTGTTGAACGCTTCTATAATCCCCAGCCCATCGACGGCATGGTGATGTTCATCGTAGCCATTATTGGACTGCTGGGTAATGTTATTACTGCTATACTACTTTACCGCGATTCCACAGAAAACCTAAATCTGCGCAGCGCCTATATCCATATTTTATCAGATGCTTTTTCATCAGTAGGTGTCATTATTGCCGGTCTGCTCATCCTCTGGTACAAGCTGTATATCATTGATACCATTCTTACACTCATCATTGCCGGATATATCCTCTGGCACAGCTACTATATGCTGCGGCAGACGATCAACATTTTGATGGAAAGCACCCCTGCCAATATCGAAATTCCCAGCGTACAACAAGCCATGGCTACCGTTAACGGCGTGCTCGATATTCACCACCTGCACGTTTGGCGGCTCGACGAAAAAAATATCTTATTAGAAAGTCACGTCGTTATCGACGGAGAAAATATTGGACAGATGGAATCCATAAAATCAGCCCTTAAAGGTCTCTTGGCCAAGAACTTTGATATTCACCACTCCACCCTCGAATTCGAACTCGAACCCTGTGAGGAACACCACGAAAGTCCCTGCAATTAAACAGCTAATTATGAGCTCTTCGCTAAAATCACTCTTCATCGCAATTATTCTTATCAGTATGATCTCTGCCTGTGGGGGACCCGACCCACTGTACGACCTCAGCAGCGACACTTTTCAACTCCGTAATTCCGACAGTACACAGGTCGATTTCCCTGAAGATTACAAAGGCAATATTTCGCTCATCACCTTCATATATACCAACTGTCCCGATGTGTGTCCAGTCATTACTGCCAACATGACCAACATCCAGCGCGAGCTTGATGACACCAGCGGAATCAACTTCATCGAAATTACCTTTGATCCCGAACGCGATACCCCCTCAGCCCTTAACGAATACAAAAACCTATATGGGCTCAACAGTCAATTTACCATGCTTACCGGCGATACAACCACCATTAATTCAATACTTGATAAACTCGATATCGTTGCCCAAAAAGTCATCGTCGACTCCCTCGGCTACGACAGCACCAACTACGCCATGCGTCATTCAAACACCCTTTACCTGATGGACAAAGACGGATATATCCGCGCCGAATATCCCGCGCACCGCGTAAAACCCGAACATGTCAAAGACGACATTAATTACCTCCGATCAGAATGAAATCAATAACATACCTACTGCTTATTTCACTATCCGGCTGTTTCCTGTTTTTGGGATGTGGTTCGGAATCGAACTCTTCGAACGACTCCGAATCAAAGCAAGAAGTCGTTCTCGGAAAAGTTGACCTCGACAACGCCTGGGCACGTCCCGGCTCACAACAGGGTAACAGCGCTGCATACCTGCGTATTTCCAACGGTACGGCCTCCACCGATACGCTGGTATCTTTCAGCAGCGATGTTGCCGAAAAAGTAGAACTGCACAAATCCATCGAAAATGATGACGGTACCACCAGCATGCAACCTGCGGGACAGCAAGTCATTCCGGCCGGAGAAAAATTACAGCTCGAACCCGGCGGGCTGCACCTCATGCTCATCAACTTAACAAGAGAGGTAGCTGTTGGAGACTCTCTGCAACTTTCTTTGGAATTTGCCCACGTGGGTACCATAGAAACTATTGTCCCTGTACAAATTCAGAATTAGTTTTTAATGGGCCATACTATTACCGCAAGTAATGGCATCACAATAACACATTGCTTAAATTTGCGTTGGTGATGGAGTTCGCCTTCAACCGTTCCGACTACCCTCGGAACTGATGACTCCTGTAAACAATAAATATTTGTGTCTCCTGGACTCCTTTCAAGGTCTGCATATACATGGATAATTACTCGTGCAGAAATAAGTTCAGTATGACACCCACTGATAATTTTTAAAGAAATAACTTAACAGGAGTTATCTTATGCTACAATCCATACTGGCGGTTGGTATCGGCGGATTTTTCGGTAGCATCTTTCGCTATCTCATTACCCATTATATGAATATTAGCACGCAGTCCACCTTCCCTTTCGGCACACTTACCGTAAATATTGCCGGTTCTTTTCTTATCGGAATCATCATCGCAGCCGCACTTGAAGGGGATCTAAATAAATCGATGCGCCTGCTTTTAGCAACCGGTTTCTGTGGAGGATTTACAACCTTCTCTTCCTTTTCCTACGAATTTTTTTCGTTGCTCCAACACGAGCAAACCGGATACGCTTTTTTATATGCCGCCGCCAGTTTTATCTTAGGAATTGCTTTTGTCTGGCTGGGCTTTTATCTCATTAAATAAAAAAGGCGGGATAAAATCCCGCCCTTCAACAATCCTACAAACTTACATTTACCCTACTCCTCAAATTGCAAGATATTCGCTTCTGAACCGCTTGGCAATGCAATATTCAGCATATTGGAAATTGTCGGAGCAATTTGTGGTATAACCGTTTTTCGACTGCTTTGACCCTGAGGTACATTCCATCCATAAAAAATGAGTGGCACATGCGTATCATAATTATATGGTGATCCATGGGATGTACCCGTCGGGTAATTCGAATCCAACCAACCCGACTTCAGCTGAATATATACATCTCCAGATCGACCGTAATGAAATCCATTTTGATACATCTTCTGCTGTCCACTGCTGTAATTTTTATACTGCAGGTTATGAGCTGTATTCGTTGAAAGTACACCCTCAAACTGAAGCAGAAAATCAGCCGCTTTTTCCTGTATAATCTTCAGTGAAAGTCCTTTTTTCTGCACCAGGTCACGATCCAGATACACTTGCTGATTGATATAATCCTCAACCCACTCTTGGTCACCAAACTCTGTTTTCAAATATACCGAGAGTTCCTCAACAGCGGTGTCACTGTCAAAATAACCGCCGGGTAACTTTTTATCGATCAGCTCTTGCGGAACATCCACTGCCCCGTGGTCCGAAGTTAAAACCACCACATAGTTTCCTTTGCCAATCTCTTTATCCAAATCATCCAGCAAATCGGCAATAGTCCGATCCAATCGCAAGTAGGTATCTTGCAGCTCAATAGAATGTGGCCCGAACCTATGACCCACATAATCAGTTGATGAAAAGCTAACGCCCAGAAAGTCCGTTGCCTCTCCGGATCCCAGATCTTCACTTTCAATAGCCGATTTTGCGAGCTCTGCAATCAGCGTATTTCCATATGGCGATGAACTAACAATTCCGTAATCGTCTCCCCGGTTGGCTCCCAAATCATGCGGAAACACGGGCGCATCCTCATTTTCAAAGGTAGCCTCATACGGCGTGTCATCTTCATTGCTTTCGGCATATTGACCGATAGGTAACAGCGTTTCCCACGTGCTATTGGCAAAGTCTTTGGCTAACCCTTTTTCGTTGAAGTTCTGTACCCACTCCGGCAGCTCAGATATATACCAAGAACTACTCACAAAATTACCGGTCTCACTGTCATACCAGTAAGCGGCATCGCCAAGATGTCCCGCCGGCAGCACCGCACCCCGATCTTTGATTGAAACAGTAATGACCTTACTCTCGGGACTTGCTGATTTTAGCTCATCGGTAACCGTAGTACTCAACAGATTTCGGGGCGACATTTTTCCGGCGTCGTTATCGGTCCCAACCGATGATACTGTGGAATCAGAAACCACATACATGCTCTTGTCGATACTGCGATCGTACCAGGCGTTTCCAACAATACCGTTTACCGATGGTGTTGCGCCCGTATAAACCGATGCATGCCCCGGCCCGGTATAGGTTGGAAAGTAATTAAAGTGATTGTTATTAAAACTAAAACCCTGCTTAACCAATCGCTTGAAACCGCCGTCTTCAAACTTATCCCAGTACAACGGAATATAATCATAGCGCAACTGATCAACGACAATACCCACCACCAGCTTGGGATTATCAGCTGTGGGTTTAGATTCGGGAAATTCTTGTGCCCATCCAGCTGAAGTAAATAGCAAAAACATGAGAAAAATACTGCAAAGGGTGTTCATTAACTTCATAAGTCGTCAGCTTTTAGTAAAATTTTCTTAGGCCAAAAAGTAAGTTCTTTTAAGGAAATTTCGAATTAGGATTCTGTAAAATAATTTATGTCCATCCGTGTTATAAAAGGCAATACTTCCATCGAACATCGATAGATAAAGAACAGCATTTTTAATACCTTCAAAACTGATTGGCTTCAGAAACCAAACATCAAACGGCCCAGTGAATAACACCATAAAACACTTTTTCTTTTTTGCCCTTATTTTTGCTGTAGGCAGTACTATATTTCAGCAAAATGTGGTGCAGTTAGGCAACGTTGGCAGTTCCCATTCAGGGTCAGACACCCTTTGCCAACAGCTCTCTAATGGGAGTATTTCTAATCCTTCCGGAGACGTTGATCCCCTTTTTGAACATGATTCCAAATCGAATGCCGATGATGCCCCTCTAAAAACTATTACAAGCTGTAACTCATTGATGAATATCCTTCCAGCCCAAAGCAATTTTTCTTTTAATCCGGGAGGGAAAGAAGTTACAATCGGCATTTACAAACCTACATTCTCATCCCAGGCTTTTGTATTCCAAGAGCCCGATCCTCCTCGGCTCGGTTAATCCTTGCTGCCTTTCCGTAATAAATTCAGGCTTTAAAAACCATACTGCTGGGCAAATACCATCCCAGTATTGTTTAAACAGCATCTGTTAACTATGAGGTACTTAAAACAACGCAAAGAGCTTATTCCTTTGATTGCCGTAGTTATACTGTTTGGCATAGCAGCTCATGATCTATTTAGCGAACAAAAGGATAATTCTACAATCCTTAATTCCGGGAAAATGATTGATCCCGCTACGATAAGTGGTCGAACAGCCTGCGAGGTACCAATTCCGGATATTACCAAGCGAAAACAATCAGAACTACCCGCCTTTGAGGCAAAAGAAATTTCCAACTAACCATTATTATTGATTATGAACTTTTCTCGATTTCCAACGCACAAATTTTTCTTCATCTCGATAGCCCTGCTAATAATAGCATGCGGCACCCCTAATGAACAACCATCAGATAACACACAAACAGCTACGGGACAACCAGCAAGCGCCCAAAATTCATCTCAACAGCAATTTAAAAAGGCACCTGACTTCACACTCGAAACCATGGAGGGCGATATGTTTACGCTTTCCGATCATGAAGGAAAGGTGGTAGTACTAAATTTCTGGGCAACCTGGTGTGGGCCCTGCCGCAAGGAAATTCCTGATTTTATGGAGCTGTATAAGGAAATGAAAGACGACGGAGTTCTATTTGCCGGTGTTTCTCTGGATGAAGAAGGCTGGGAAAAAGTTCGTCCCTATGCCAATGAAATGGGTATAAATTATCCCATTATGGTTGATGATGGACATGTTTCTCGTCAATACGGTCCCATTCGCGCGATTCCAACAACGTTAATCATCAACAAAAAAGGACAGGTAGAATATGTGGCGCCCGGCATGCTCACAAAAGAAAAATTAAAACCCATACTCACTAAGTTGGCCAATCGATAACCTATAATTTTTTACATTTGAGTTATGAGTTCTACAGAAAAAAGTAAAAAGTCGGGCTGGAAACAAAGCCTTATTGAGTGGGGCGTAATTTTTGCTATCGGAGCTATTCTCTATGCTACAGGATTACATACCGAAGTGCTGGGCACCATGCAACGAGCCATGCTATGGACCGGGTTCTTTGATGCTGATACCTCACAAATTGCCACTACTGATGGTCCGATGCTTTCTGATTCGGATTACCAATTTGCGATGCGACAAACAAATGGCGAAACCACATCACTGAGCGATTTTCGCGGCGATGTCCTCTTTGTAAACGTCTGGGCTTCATGGTGTCCACCCTGTGTAGCTGAAATGCCCACGATTGAAACCCTTTATAACAATGTGGCTGGTCATAAAAACATCCGTTTTATTCTGTTATCGATGGATGAAGAACCCCAAAAGGCGGTCAATTTTATGAAGAGAAAGGATTTTGGTATGCCCTATTATTTCCCGGCATCAAGCCTGCCCGCAGAATTTCGAAGCCAGTATCTGCCCACGACGTATATTATCTCAAAACAAGGAAAAGTGGTTTATAAAAAGGAGGGCATTGCCGATTACAGTTCGACTAATTTTGCCCAGTGGATGATCGATCTGGCTGAACAATAATTAGTAGGGGTTACCTTTCTTGCGGACCCTATCATCTTAAAATTACTTAAAACCAGCGTCGCACTTCGGCTTTATACTTTTGATATTCATCCCCGAATTTTTCGTCCATCACTTGTTCTTCGGGAGCAATCTGATAGCGATTCATATATGCTACAAATATCGGGATCATCACAAACACCAACACATTGCCAAGGTAAAAACCAAAGCCCACTAATATCAGCAATAATCCTGCGTACATAGGATTTCGGGAGATGCTATAAATACCGTTTGTCACCAAACTACTGGTATTATCCGGTTTATGTGGATTGATGGACGTGGATTCTTTGTAAAATTCGACCAGCCCCAATAACCCAAAAGCTCCACCCAGACCTAAAAAGAAAACCGTTCCCCACCATTTGGTATCAAAAACCGCCCAACTCAAATCAAGATACAATGCAATCCACCACATGGCGGCAGCAATAATCAGGGCATTAGCTACAGGTGGAATCTTTAACTCTAATTTCATGAGTTATTCATCTAATTTTTCTTAACTACCTGTGATACTAACTTAATAAAAAAGCCTGATTCAAACAGCACTAACATTTAGCGCAAAACAGATTCAAAACCAATAACCATCAATAATCATGCGAACTGCACAAGAGGCCAAGCAATTTTGGGACGATCGTTATTCAAGTGGAAACTATATTTACGGCACGCAACCTAATCGCTTTTTCAAAGAACAAATTGACCAATTAGAACCGGGTCGATTACTCTTACCGGCTGAGGGCGAAGGTCGGAATGCTATTTACGCCGCTCGCGAGGGTTGGCGGGTTGATGCTTTTGACATCAGCGAAAAGGGCCGTAAGAAAGCCCTGGAGTTGGCAAAACGTAATCACGTGACCATTAATTACACCATCTGCAAATTTAACGACTTTGAAGTAGAAGCAGAATCCTATGATAGCATTGCCCTTATTTATGCACATCTGCATACATCTCAAAGAAGAGAGATTCACCAAAAGCTTATTGAGGGGTTAAAACCGGGCGGACACTTACTACTGGAAGCTTTCTCAAAAGACCAACTTGGCAATGATTCTGGAGGCCCGAAAAATCTCGAAATGCTTTACGATTTATATGAACTGCTTGAAGATTTCAAAGCCCTGCAAATTAATCTTGCTGAGGCTACTGAAATAGATCTGGAAGAAGGGAAACACCACGAAGGTACCGCCGATGTTATTCGTATCCTTGCCCAAAAGTCAAAAGCGTAGAATTCTCCTTAAGCCATAACTAAACGATAAAAATAGGGAGCCCATCTGTATTGAGCTCCCTATTCCAAATTTCGCAATCAATTCGGCGGGAAGTTGTTATTTCTTGCTTTCTACGCCTGCATCTACCAATTCCTGGAAACCGCCAATATTATATACATTCTCAAATCCGTTTTTCTTCATCAGCTCCGTGGCCTGTCCACTTCGATTACCTGTTCGGCAGTAAAGATAATACGTTTCCCCTTTATCAAGGGAATCCAAGGAAGCCTCAAAATCACCATTGAGCAAATTAAATTGGTGATCGACGTTGGCCAGATGACCCTCGTCGTATTCTTCTTGGGTACGCACATCAATAACTACCCCGGGCGTTTCTTTAACTTTTTCCTGAAATTCCGTGGCACTTATTCGTGAACTATCAGCATCACTTTGCGCACAAGCCTGAAATGCAAGCAAAGCCATTAATACCGACAAACTAACTGTAAATATCCGTTTCATCATATCATTTAAATTTTAAGCTAAAATTTGTTATTCCTTCTCAAATCCTGCACTTACAAGACTCTGTATTCCACCTATATTATACACATTTTCGAAGCCGTTTCGTTTCATAATCTGTGTAGCGCGTCCACTGCGTGCTCCGGATCGACAGTACAGAAAATAGTTTTTACCTTTGTCGAGCTTTTGGAGATTCTGCTCAAAATTAGCAGAGGACAAATCGTAATTATAATCTGTCTTTTTAATATGACCATTTTGGTATTCTCCCTTCGTTCGCACGTCAATAATAACGCCCGACTCTTCGTTTAGCAATTCTTTAAATTTCTGTGGTGGTATCATGTTTTTTGAGTTTTTCAGTTTATTGAGATAAAAAAGTGCCACTGCAACACCTATTAGTATAATTATTGTTAATGCATCCATTATTCGATGGTTAAATTGTGTTTTAAATATTCATAAAGATGATGTAGCCCCCCATCAACACTAAAAAAACGGCAAATCCTTTCTTCAATCGTTCATTTGATATTTTACCCGCCACTTTGTTACCGATTAAACTGCCAACGGCACCAATCAAACTAAAAACCAATACCAATTGCCAATTTATACTCAACCCCAATCCATCAAGAACATCAATATATTTATAAAATCCACTGAAGCTCTTTAGCGCAATAATCAAAAGACTTGTACCTACCGCTAATCCCATCGGGAGACCACCCAGTAACACCAGTGCCGGTACAATCAGGAAGCCGCCACCGACCCCAACAAGTCCCGTTAACACTCCAACAGCCAAGCCTTCGAGTACAATCTTCCACCAGGCATGTGATATTTCAATTGCACCAGCCGATTTCAAATTGTTCTTATCACGAAACATCATGACGGCTGCCACCAGCATCACGACCGCAAAAAGAAGCAATTGAAAAGTGCCCGATACAAACTCAGCAACTACGGCTCCGCCGTAGGTTCCCGCCATGCCGGGCAGTCCAAATAAAATGACACTGCGCCAGTGTACTTTCTGCTTTAACGCATAAGGAATAAATCCCGCGAAGCTAATAGTGCCAACGATGCCGAGTGATTCGGCAATGGCTACTTTTTCTTGCTCTCCCGCCAGATAAATAAGCACCGGTACTGTCAATATTGAGCCGCCCGATCCCAACAGACCTAACGAAAGGCCAACCAATAAAGCCCCAATCCATGGTAATATCATAATAAACCTAATATACAATTAATTCGGATGGCCGGCTATCAACCGACCATCCGCAGGTTAGGGGATCTATCAAAAACAGAAGTATCTATCTTTGTGGTTAACTTTCTGCTTGTACATGGGAAATTCTTGCTCTTATAGCACAGAAACTGCCCCAAAACCCATTCCATTACCTGAACAACAGATTAGCCTTTTGACTTTGCACCGGTTTGGGAATTTTCCTCCACCCCTATTCCCAGCTTGGCAAAGATCTGTTCGGCCAGGCACCAGTTTGTAAGAGATGACTGAAATAAATTTAATCCTACAAACAGGGTTAACAAAAACCAGTAGGGACTTACAAAATATCCCAATGCCAGACTTACCGTTACCATCGTACCGGCCAGCATTCGTATTGCTCGTTCCATGGGCCGCATTGTTGAACAACTTGGATTTTGATTACTCATAATATTGCTTTGTTAATTATTGAAATTTAAATCGTAATTATGCTGATTCTTCGACACTCAGCGAATAAGCGTGTATTGGGTTCTGTTTCTCAGCGCCCGTTTCTTTGTTATAGGCTTTTACTTCATCGATAACCCGCTTGACACACTCTCCATTTTGTATGGAAAAAAAGAGCGTGGAATACACACCGTGTTCATCCTTCGCAAACCAGTTAGAAATATCCGGCTGATACTCTTCAGTTTTAAAACCGTGCACATTCGTTTCGCTGTAAATCGGCACCTTTTGTCGTGCTAAAATTTTACGTACGTCATCGGTATATTCGTCGATACTAAGTATGATTAATAACTTCATAATGTGATGTTTTTTGATTATTGATAATCACGACCGGGCTCACAATCCCAATACCCGGCCGTGATACCTGCTTAACCTTACGTTTGCTCTCCTTTGAGCTCCTTCACTTTGTTCTCTACCATAAAATAGATCAACGGGATCATAATCAGTGTTAATGCTGTGGATGCTACCGCACCGCCCATCAGTGAAATTGCCAGACCCTGAAATATCGGATCAAACAATATCACGACTGCACCAATTACCACGGTACCGGCCGTCAACAGAATGGGCATACTACGTACGGCCCCCGCTTCGATGACCGCCTGCTTGAGCGACTCACCGTCATCAAGCCGTATGTTGATAAAGTCGATCAGCAAGACAGAGTTTCGCACCATAATACCGGCCAGGGCAATCATCCCAATCATTGAGGTCGCCGTAAAGAATGCGCCCAATAGCCAGTGCCCTACAATGATACCAACCAGCGAAAGCGGAATAGCGATCATCATAATGATAGGCACTTTGAAATCCTGGAACCATCCAATAATTAACATATAGATGATCACCAGCACAACGGCAAAAGCAATTCCAAGATCACGGAATACTTCGTAGGTAATCTGCCATTCACCGTCCCATTTAAGGGTATAATCGTCCGTCATAAACGGCTGTCCCGCAAAGATCTGGGAGAGGTTGTAGCCCTCGGGCATTTCAATATTGTCGATCTCTTCCCCGGTGTCGAGCAGAGCATAAACCGGACTTTCGATTTCGCCGGCTACCTCAGCCAGCACATAGGTTACGCGCCGCTGGTTTTTGCGGTGGATACTGGTTTTAAGAGTATCCTCAGTTACCGTCACTAAATCAGCAACGGGTATCATTGCCCCTGATGCCGACTTCATGTGCACTTGCTGGAGCTTTTTGATATCAGAGCGACCGGCTTTGGGTAACTTCACCGTAATAGGCACATCGTTCAATTCTTTCTCGCTGTAAAGACGTGACACATCTTTTCCGCGAAGCGCCATCGTTACAGTCTGTACCACTTGCTTCGATGAGATACCCGACATCATTGCCTTTTCGGTATTCACATCCAACTTATATTTGGTCTGCGGTGCTTCGATCATCCAATCTACATCGACAATGCCTTCCGTTTTTTCAAAGATGTCTTTCACCTCTCCACCGACCCGCTTACGCTCATCGGTATCGGGACCGTAAACCTCAGCTACAATCGTGGACTGTACCGGAGGTCCGGGCGGTACCTCTACAACTTTAACATTGGCATTATACTTTTCGCCTACCTTTTGCACCATGGGGCGCAGACGTTTGGCAATAGCGTGACTTTGATCACTACGTTCGCCTTTGTCAATCAGATTCAGCTGGATATCCGCCACATTGGGACCTTTTCGCAAGTCGTAATGTCGCACAAGTCCATTAAAATTAATGGGTGCATTGTTACCGGCATAAATCTGGTAATCTTTAATTTCAGGCACATCCTTCAAACTCAGGCCTACCTCACGAGCAACCGCATTGGTCCGCTCTAACGTTGTACCTTCGGGCATATCAATAATAAGCTGCACCTCATTTTTGTTATCGAACGGAAGCATTTTTACCTCGACCATTCGGAACACAAACATCAATGTTGAGGCCAAAAGCAATACTGTTACCCCAATAATGAACGCCCACCGTTTAAACGTACTTTCGAGCAGGGGTTCCATGGTACGTTCGTACCATTTATATATAAAGGTTTCTTTAAGATCATATTTCTTCTCTTCCCCACTTTCATCTTTCTCAGAATTACCGTGAGGCAATAGAATATATGCCAGCCAGGGGGTGATGACCAACGCTACAATCAGGGAGAAAATCATGGCCAGCGAAGCACCTATCGGCATAGGACTCATATAAGGCCCCATCAATCCCGATACAAAAGCCATCGGCAGTACCGCCGAAATTACGGTAAACGTTGCCAGAATAGTTGGGTTACCAACCTCACTGATGGAGGCGATAGCAGCCTGCTTAAGTGGTAGTTTCTTCATCTTAAAGTGCCTGTGCATGTTCTCGGCAATAATAATCGAGTCATCAACCACAATACCCGTCACAAAAACCAGCGCAAAGAGCGTAATCCGGTTCAGGGTATAGCCAAACATGTAGTATAAGAAGAGGGTAAGCGCAAAGGTCACCGGTACCGACAGAAACACCACCAGTCCACCCCGCCAACCCAAAGCAAGAGACACCACAAAAGTCACGGCCAGGATAGCTACCAGCAAGTGCTCAAGGAGTGAAAATACCTTAGCTGAAGCGGTTTCTCCATAATTACGTGTAGTAGTAACATTTACATCGGCCGGGATTAAGCTACCGTCAAGCTTGTCTACTTTCCGTTGAATTTGTTCAGCAATCGCCATCGCATCCGCGCCGGAGCGCTTGGCTACCGAAATCGTTACTGCAGGATACGACTCACCCGCATTTAAGCCAGCCTCCTGTGCTTTTTGATGCCCAACGCCATACGAAACATACTCAGAAGGCTCCTCCGGTCCGTCGCGAATCTCAGCAATGCTGTGCAAATAAATGGGATCACCATTTTGCACATCTATAACAACATTTCGTACCTCTTCGGCTGATTTAAAAAAGTCTCCGGTATTAACCAGGTACTCGGTATCGTTATTGCTAAATGATCCAGACGAAAGCTCTTGGTTGGCCGCTTGTATTTGCCCCACCACCTGCATCGGATCGATGCCATAGGAGGACATTTTATTCTTGTCCAGATTCACCGAGACCTGTCGGGTACGCCCGCCGTGGATATCGGTCTGCGCCACATCTTCGATCTGTTTGATATCCAGCGCCAGTTCATCGGCCACGCGACGTAAATCAAAATCACTGTATTTATCGCTCCATAATGTCAATGTCATGATCGGGACGTCATCAATGGAACGGGTCTTTACCATGGGTTGGGTGGCCCCTTCGGGAAACCGATCCATGTTCTTCATGATCTCATTATAGAGCCGTACCAAACTGCGCTCTACATCTTCACCCACATAGAAGCGGGCAGATACCATCGCCTGATCGGGCATGGATGTAGAATACACATATTCCACCCCTTCTATATTTGAGAGTACCTTCTCCAGAGGGATCGCAATATTTTTTTCCACCTCCTCGGGCGTTGCTCCCGGATAGCCGACAAAAATATCGGCCATCGGCACATCAATTTGCGGCTCTTCTTCGCGCGGGGTCAAATACGTTCCGTAAAATCCCAGCGCCAGAAATACAATCATTAACAAGGGCGTTAACTTTGAGTCAATAAACCCTTGCGCTATTTTTCCTGCAATTCCAGTCTTCATAATGATATATCTAAATAATTTCTATTTACTGCGTACTTACTTTGCGGCCTTCGCGTAGCGGCTGATCAACCGAAGCCACAAACAATTCGCCTTGCGACAAGCCGGATAAGATTTCTACACCATCGGCACTTTCATCGCCAAGGCGAACCCAGCGAAGCACAATTTCAGAGTTATCATTCAGCGTATATAAACCGGTTAGCTGTCCGCGCTCAATAATGGCAGACTTAGGCACCACGATCGAGCGATCACTCTCCGTAATCAAGCCGACCTGTGCGAACATTCCCGATTTTACGCCTGAATTCTTTTCCAGCTCGGGCAACATCACTTCAACAGCAAACTGTCGGCTGCCGCGATTTCCAGCCTGATTAATATTCCTGACTACCCCAATACCATCTTTATAGCCAGCAGCCTTTATATCCACCGAAACGGTATCATTATAATTAAACAGCGAAATGTTGCTTTCGGGAACGGTTATATTCACTTTCATGATGCCTTCTTGCTCAAGCGCAATAATAGGCTGTCCCGGTGCGGCCATATCTCCTTCGGTAGCCATCTTCGATACCACATATCCGTTAAAAGGGGCCGTCAACCTGGTATAATCGAGCATATCTTCCACTTCCTGAAGTTTGCTCTCCAAGGTTTTCACTTTGGCTTTGGCCATCTCGTACTGAGTGCTCATATCATCCAGCTCCTTTTTAGTGGCGCTTTCCTGCTCATACAAATTTTTGATACGGGTATAATTGGTCTCCGCATTTTGCAAAGCAGCCTTGGCCTCTATCAAACTCGATTCAACCTGATTCTTCTGCGCCTGCAGGTTATCATCTTGAATCTGAATCAATACATCACCCTTGCTGACGTATTCCCCTTCTTCAAGATCAAGTTGGGTGATTCGTCCCATCACTTTCGTACTCATATTGACCGTACGATCACTACTTACGGTACCGGAGAAACGGTGTGATGCCGTTCCCTGCACGTATTCTGCGGTTTGAGTATTTACCGTTATGGGCTGATCATCTGCGGGCTGCTCACTTTCAGTAGAGCTGCATGAGATCCCCACCAGCATTAGCACTGCAAGTGCAGATAATAGTCTTCCTGATATGTTCATGATGCTATATTTCATTGTTCTATTTGTTTTGTTATTAAAATCTTTTTGGAAAATTAGTAAGGCATTTCACGCTCAAGCAGCAACTCCAGTGTTGCCACACTTAAATTATATTGATAGAGCGCATTGAGTCGCTGCAGCTTACTTTGGAGCAACTGGGTTTCTGCCTGTAGCAGATCCGTCGTTTTTTCCATGCCTTGCTCAAAGCGATTATTGCGAATGCGAAAATCTTCATCCGCCTGCTCTACTGATGCCTCAGCAAACTGAAGTTGTTCTTTTGCCTGATTAAGTGAGCGTTGAGCCTGCTGTATTTCCATCTTGTTCTTGAAAAGACTGCTTTCGTAAGCCAACTCTGCCTTTTTTAACTGGGCTTTTGATTCCATTACCTTGCCCACATTTTTAAATCCTTTAAACAGATCCCACTTGAGCGTTGCCCCTATCATATAACTGTCACCCTGCGTTCCGAATGGCACTTCGTCATTAAATTCGTAGCTGCCAAACAGGTTTATACTGGGAATAAAATTGAACTTTGAGGATCGCTGCATCTCTTTCGCCGCCGACATCCGGTATTTCATGGCTTCCAATTTAGCGTTCGTGGAATTCTCGGCGTCAATCATCTCATCCGAAATTCCGGGGCGCATCTGCAGGCTATCCGTAGCCTCAATAGCGATCTCCTCATCAATATTTAGCAAGTAGCGAAAATTATCCTGCACCGTCTGCAGTTGATCACGAACTTTTGACTGTCGACTTTTGAGCTCCAGCACACGTACCTTGGCTGCAAGATAATCGGCCTTGTTGATCATATCCTGCTCATAGTAGTTCTTGGCCTGACGTTCATTTTCGCGTGCAACTTCAAGCGACTTCGTAATAACCTGCTCCTGCTTCTCCATCAGTTGAAGCTGATAATAGGTATCCTTCACCTGGTAGCGGACATGCTGAATAGTCCCCTCCATCTGTTTTTTGGCGGCTTCCAGCTGGTTTTTTACCGCTCGGCGCTGAAAAATCGCATCCGCATTAAAAAGCGGCTGCTGTGCCTTAAAAGCAGTAGTAAAGTTATCGTAGGCATCAGGATCATTTAAACGCGTTGGATTAAAATCAGCCTGTGTTACCGCTTCCTGCTTTAATTTAAAGCCAAAAACATTCAGCGGATCATTCGTTGAAACGCCCGTCTCTTCTATCGAAAGTTGCGGTAAAAATGTAGCATTAGTTTGCCGATACTGCGAGCGGACCTTCTCCATATCGGCCTCAGCCATTCGAATTTCGAAACTGGCCTCTTCAGTAATGGCAAGCGCCTCTTGAAGGCTCATCTCTCGAACATCCGTCGTGTCAGTCGCAATCGTCTGTGCCAGTATGGGCTGGAACGAAAACACCATCACCCCGGCCAAAAGCACTAATATTTTGTTTCTTATCTTGTCAATAATTTGCATTGTATTCGATCTTATTTAATGATTTCTAACCCTGAAAATTTCAGGGAGCATTCCTATCAGAATATTGATTTACAGCTGGTTGATTACTTTTTGCAACTTTGATCGCACTTCATTTGCAATGGGATGCAATTCCTCATTCTCAACCGCCTGCATCGAGGCTACCGGATCTACGGCCGAAACCTCAACCTGTCCGTCCTCATGTTCTTCCACAATTACATTGCAAGGTAGCATGACTCCAATTTTATCTTCGGAAGTAAGCGCCTTATGCGCAAAATGTGGATTGCAGGCTCCCAGAATTCGATACTTCTTAAAATCCACATCCAGCTTTTTCTTCAGCGTCTCAGTAACATCAATTTCGGTAAGTACCCCAAACCCTTCTTCTTTAAGCAGGGCTGTCACCGTTTCAATAGCTTCGTCAAATGATTGATCGGTTGTTGCAGAGTAAAAGTATTTCATAACACTGTTGGTTTGATTGTTTTTTGTCATGCATGAATATAGGGACAGAATCTATGGTTGTCAATACAAGTAAATACATATATTCAATTGTACTGATATATTTCCTCTATAAGCGTATTTTAAAGCTTTATACAGCTTATAAGCTTACAGATACCTGGCAATACAATCAAATAAACTTGTATTAACAGGTATTTGATTTAATCCTAATTTTGATTAATTTCTGATGCGAACAATTTAATAAGCATGCAATTATGGACTTAAAGGACGGAATAGCACTCCACAAGCAGATCAGTGACTGGCTAAAACAGCAAATTGAAACAGGAGCACTGGCATCAGATGAAAAATTGCCCTCGGAAAATGAGTTGAGCAAAAAATTTGATGTGAGTCGCGTAACGGTTCGGCGGGCTCTGCAAACTTTGGAAAACGAGCAGTTGATTTATCGCTGTCAGGGATTGGGTTCGTTTGTTACTGATCAGCGCACGCATCAGTCGTTTTCGATTCTTAATGATTTTACCGAAGAATTGGAAGGGTCTGGTTTGGAAGCGAGCTCGAAACTGATATCATTTGAACAAGTCGATATTAGTGATCAAAAAAATCTGCTCTCTTATCTCGATATCGAAAACAAGAAAATAGCAGTTCAAATAGAGCGTGTTCGACTGGGCGACGGCGAACCGATTGCTTACGATATCACCTGGATGCCCATATTTTATGGACAGCTTATTGAGGGATATGACCTTGAAGAAACAACGATCTTTACAATCCTGGAAGAGGAGTTTGATATCCCCATTGAAAAGGGATGCTATCGCATTGAGGCATCGATGGCCGACGAAAAGTTAGCAAAACATTTAAATATTGATCCCCAAACACCCCTGCTGTTAATGAATCGCATCTCCTATACGATTGGGGAGAAACCGGTGTATTATCAAAAGAGATATTACCGGAACGATAAAATGGTGTTTGAACTTATGGCTGAACGAAGAAACTCTAATTCTGAGAGTGATGAGGAACTTCCTTTTAAAGAAATGATTCCCGTTTTTAGAGATAACACCTAACTATTTGTATTAATCCCAACCAAAAAGAGTTCATATTATGAAAAAGAACATGGGAACACTTGATCGCACTATTCGAACGCTACTCGCTATACTGGTAGGTATTTTATACTTTCTGGATGTCATTTCGGGAACAACGGCCATCATACTGGGAGTATTTGCAATTATCTTTTTAGTCACCAGTTTAGTAAGCAGTTGTCCACTTTACATGCCGTTTGGGATATCCACCCGGAAACAAAAGTAACCTGAAATTCAACTTAGAAGCAGTTAAACCAATAAGGCGATCTTCAAAGGTCGCCTTATTTTATTTTACCAATCTTTTTTTTGGGCGTATAAACCTATCTCTTCTATCCATTCTGCTTATAATGAATTAACCTATAAAATTACCAAAAAATCTTGTACACTTGTTTGTTAGGTAGAGATAAATCTTTGTTAAAAAAGTATTTAAGGCTTGGATAAAAATGATCCGGAAATATCGCTTTCTCCTCTCAATATAGTAGTCATTTACCTTATCGTTGCCGGAATCTGGATCGCCTTTACCGACCGAATGCTCGAATCATGGGTTACTGATCCCCATGCGCTATCCATTTTACAAACCTATAAAGGCTGGTTCTATGTGTTGCTTACAGGTGCCGGCTTATATTGGCTGATTAAGAAACACGACCAGCAGCTTCAAAAAAAGGAAGTTCGACTCGAAAATTTGCTGGGCGAAGTCCAATCCGAAAAAGAGCTCAAGGACGTTTTATTTGAACGGATTCCCATTCTTATTACCATTTACGACCCCGATCTGGAACAGTTCGAAGTCAACAGGGAATTTGAGAAAGTAATCGGATGGACAAATGAAGAAATTAAAGAAAAGAATATTGATTTATTAAAAGAAGTCTATCCCGATTTAGGAACCCGAAAAAATGCCGTTCAGTTTATGAACAATCCGGGTCTCGGCTGGAAAGAATTTACCATAACAACAAAAAACGGGCATCAAATACCAACAAGCTGGACTCAGATTCGATTAACGGATAACACCTCGGTGGGCATCGGTATCGACATGACCGACATTAAGGCTTCACAGGCTAAAATTCGGGAATCACGGGAACTGCTCAAAAAGATTTTCGAAAGCCTGGAGTCGAGCCTTATTGTTGTTGATCCCCAAGACAGAACTATTGTTGACTGCAATAGTGCCACAGAAAAAATCTTCGGATACAGCCAAGACAAGCTTCTCGGAAGCTCCACAAAAATGCTTCACGTTGATGAGGAGAGTTACCAGAAATTTGATGAGATGAGTGCTCAACCCCTTGCAAATAAAGGCGTTTTCCAAACCGAGTTCCAAATGCAAAAGAAGGACGGTACCGTTTTTTATTCCGATCATACGGTAACACTGGTTTATGACGAGGATGGAGAAGTCAACAAAGTTGTTAGTGTGGTTAGAGATATTACCGAACGAAAAAAATCAGAAAAAGAACTTCAAAAACGAAAAGAGTTCATTGAAAAAACGATTCAGAATTTACCTATTGGCGTTGCAGTCAATAATATTGATAATGGAAAAGTTACATTAATTAATAAAAAGTTCACGGAAATTTACGGCTGGCCTCAGAAAACACTGAAAGATTTCGAGTCCTTTTTTAAGAAAGTTTATCCTGAGGAGGAATATAGACAACAAGTATTCGATATGGTTAATGCCGATATTGCTTCAGGAAATCCAGACCGTATGCAATGGAAGGGCATGCGAGTTACTACCCAAGAAGGGAAAGAACGGATTGTAAACGCTAAAAACATTCCCCTTTATGATCAAAACCTAATGATCTCTACCGTAGTTGATGTTACCGAACAAAAAGAACTTGAACAAGAATTAAAGAAAGAAAAACAGCGCTTTCAGCTTGTAGCAGAAACTACGAGCGATATTATCTGGGATCTGGATTTCAAGACTGAGGAATTATGGTGGAGTGAAGGATTTGAAGAAGTCTTGGGATATGAACGTCATTCCCTAAAAGAAAATTATCAAAAATGGAGTGCTTACATCCACCCTGATGACAAGGATAAAATTACTGAAAGCTCGGAACAAGCGCTCAACTCCGCCTCCCGTAAGTGGAAAGAAGAATACCGCCTCATCAAAGCCGACGGCTCTATTGCCCACATGGTCGATCGGGCCATCATAATTCGGGATAACAATGGTAAAGCCATCCGCATGGTGGGAACGATGGATGACATAACTGAGCGGCGCAAGGCTCAGAAAAAACTACGGGAATCCGAAGAAAAATACCGGCACCTGTTTGAGAACAATCCCGAGCCCATGTGGATTTATAATCCCGAAACACTGGAGTTTATAGAGGTAAACAAATCTGCAATAAATCACTATGGATATACAGAAGAGGAATTCTTGAAGATGACTCTGCTTGATATTCGCCCCGAAGAAGATGCAGATGCCCTCAGAAAAAATGTGGAGCAAAATAAAGGTGAAAAATCCTACTCAGAAGAATGGGTTCACTTAAAAAAGGACGGAAGTCCTATTACAGTAGAACTCTCGGCCGCAGATGTTCAATATGGTAACCAAACCTACCGGTTAGTTCTGGTAAATGATATAACCCAACAAAAACAAATGCAGGAAAAAATCATCCAGTCGCTTATTGAGGGCGAAGATCGGGAACGTAAACGTATTGCGCACGAACTACACGACGGCCTTGGACAATACCTGGTAGCCGCCAGCATGAACCTGCAATCCGCCAAAGCTGATATCGAAGAATTAAGCAATAAACGGCAAAACCAGTTTAAAACAGGCCTTTCGTTGCTGAAAAGTGCTCTTTCTGAAACCCGTAGCATTGCTCATAACTTAATGCCTAAAGCTATTGCGGATTACGGGCTTACCGCTGCCCTTGAAAACTTGGTTAATAACTTCAAGAAAAGCACTGATATTGAATTTAGCCTTACCCATAACTGTGATCAGCTAAAACTAAACAATCAGACTGAAATTAACATCTACCGTATTTTCCAGGAAATTATTACAAATGCCATCCGACATGCAGAATGCACAAAAATAGATATTCGATTGCAACTGAAAGACGATTCACTTACACTGATAATCAAAGATAATGGGATTGGGGCAAAACTGGATGAACAGGATGAGGAAACGGGCTTGGGATTACGAAGTATAAAAACAAGAGTTCGCAGCCTGAAAGGATCCCTTGATATTCATTCAGAGCCTGGCAAAGGGATGAAAACATGCATCACCATTCCAGAAATTGATAATCTAAAATCTAACAAAACGGATCATGGCTGATATCAAAATTTTGATAGCGGATGACCATGACATTGTTCGCGATGGGATAAAAATGTTACTTGAGGATGAAGTAGGATTTTCTATTGTTGCCGAAGCTGAAAATGGCGTTAAAGCTATTGAATCCTGCGAAAAAGACGATGTCGATCTTATCATTATGGATATTAACATGCCCGAGATGAATGGTATTAAGGCGACCCAAAAAATCAAAGAATCGTTTCCGGAAGTTAAAGTTTTGGCGCTCACCATGATGGATGAAGATCAACATATTCGCCAAATGATTGAGGCCGGAGCATCGGGCTATATCCTTAAGAGTTCCGACAAAATTGAACTTGTTGATGCCATTAAAACAATATTAGATGGCAAACACTATTTCAGTGAAGATGCCACCCAAAGTGTGATGATGGACCTTGTAAAAGGTACAACAAAAAAAGACCATACTGATCCCGGAAATATTACCGATCGAGAAAAAGAAGTACTTGAACTGATTGTAGAACAGTATACCAATCAAGAAATTGCCGATGAACTTTTTATAAGCTCACGGACGGTTGATGCCCATCGCCGAAACCTGCTGCAAAAAACGGGTGCTAAGAATACGGCCGGCCTTGTTACCTATGCCATCAAACATGATTTGGTAGACATCCAATAGATTTCGCTATCTGGGTGTGGTACGCTCGCACACACCCTTTGTACCATTCCCTTCCATATCTATTTTTCCTTCCTTTATATAGGCTTTTTCACCTATATCAAAAATAGGCTTTTTAAGTCATACCCATACCCTGTGAAAAATAGTAGGTTTAGCTATATCATCTAAAACACAACGGCATGCAGATATTACTCGTTGGCAAAACATCTTCTATTACTACTACTATAAAATCGATGCTCAAATCGATGGATAATTGGTCGGTACAGCTACATTCAGACTTAAATACCTTGGATAGATACGAAGAAGAAAAATCTGAATTTGACCTTCTCATTACCAATTTGGAGGATTTTGACAAAGCTTCTACCAAAATTGTTGCTCAAATTCGTACCCATTTCCCCGAAACCCCATTACTTGTCATTCACTCATACCTTGACAATATGCTTATTAAGCCGATAATTAATGCTGGGGCTACGGGCTACATCCGTAACAATCTTTCGGAAGATCAGCTAATTGAAGTAACACAGAAAGTCGCCTCAGGTACTAAGTACATCATTGCGAAAACTACCTAAAACGCAATACGTCTTAAAAGGTATTTAAAATTTAGGCTTTTTAGGTGTTTTGCAGGCACTTAGAAATGATGATTTTATTGCCGCATATTCATTCATCCCAAATATTATGGCTGATTCAAATTTCTCAGACGTCAATATAACAACAACATTTCTTGATAGCCTGCTTGCACATGTTGCTATTGTTGATGGGAGTGGCATTGTTATAGATTATAATGAAGCATGGCAAAATTTTGATGATGCATCTACCGTAATTAAGCGTCCCGATACTGGCGTAAATTATTTTGAAATTCTGCAGAAGGCGATCGAGATGGGAGATGACTATGCCCTCAAATTTCTATTGGGATTAAAGAAAGTTTTAAATGGAGACACAAAGTCTTTTTCGCTGACCTATCCCCTAAAGACTGATACAAATTCGTTTTGGTTTAACGTGACCATTCGTCCCTGCAACGATAATCATTCGCATTTTTTGATGATGCACGAGGATATCACCGCCTCAATGCACGCCAAATACGAAAAAAAGGAGCATGAAGATCGCTTTCAGGTCAAATTCAAGCAAAGCCTTGATGGTATATTTATCACGGATGCCGAGGGGAATATTTTGGAAGCCAATCAAATGGCCTGTGATATGTTAAAATGGAACCAGCATGAGCTTGTCGAACGTTCTCTTGAATCAGTAATAAATAGTCAAGATCCTAATTACCGATCAGCTTTAGAACAGCGAAAAAAATCTGGGACCTATGCCCTGGAGCTGGATTTTATTGATAAACAAGGCAATATTATTCCTACCGAAACAACCTCGAGGACGTATAGAAACCCCGAAGGTAAGCTGCGCGCTATTATCACCTTTCGTGATATTAGCCGTCGCAAAGAAATAGAACGTGATCTCATCAAAACCGAACAATTTGCTAAATCTGCCTTAAACAGCATCCCAGGCATATTTTTTGTAATTGATCGAAGGGGCAATTTCATGCGGTGGAATGAAAACATGATAACAACTCTGGGATATAGTGCTGAGGAATTAAGCCGTTTGAAAGCTTCTGATTTTGTTATTGATGACTATAAAGAACAAGTACCTTTAATGATCCAGCACTGTATTGAGGAAGGGGAAATATCTATTGAAACAAAATTAATTGGTAAAAATGAACATATAAAAGACTATTCCATTTTTGCCAAACGCTTTGTTGAAGATGGTACAGTATATATTGCAGCTACCGGCATTGATATTACCGACCGCAAAAAGATAGAACGCGAAAATCGCCGCCATCAAATTATGATGGAACAGCTTTTTGATAATGCTCCGGTGGGCATTACCATCGTCGATAATAACAACAACATCCAAAAAGTTAACAATAGCTTTGAAAATATCTTTGGATACACTCAGAAAGAGTCTCTTGGGCAAGATATCGATACCCTGTTGGCTCCCAAAAACATGCAGGATGAAGCCAATGCATTATCAATAGCAACTCAAAAGGGAGAAAGTCTGCAAACGGAGACAATTCGAATTAATAAGTCGGGAGAAGAAGTTCCGGTGTTAATCGGTAGCGTTCCCGTTAAGTTGGAAGATGATATTATTGCCATCTACGGCATGTATGTCGATGTTTCTACCCAGCACAACTACCGCGAAAGAATTAAACAAACCCTACAAGAAAAAGAAGCCCTTCTCGCAGAGTTACATCACCGGGTCAAAAACAACTTGGCCCTCATCAACAGCCTGGTAGAGCTTCAACTTTTTGAAGCAAACAGCAAAAGGTTGAAAGAAGAACTGCAGGATATTAAAAATCGCATTATGGCGATTGCTACTACCCACGAGGTGCTGTATCAGAATGGGAGTTTAACAAGAATTCCCTTTAACAACTTTCTGCAAGAATTTGTGAATACCCGATTCGTTCAACACCAAAAAGATGCTAATAATGTTGTAATTAATTCACCCACTCAAGAACTCTTCCTAAACATTAACCAATCTATTCCAATCGGATTGTTGTTTAATGAGCTCTTTACACTAATATGTAATTTTTCTGACGAAGGCGAACGTTGCTCCATCGATATCCGGTTACGCGAATACGGTAAAAAAGTACATCTGATTATTGAAGGAATCCAAATCATCAACTGCCCCGAAGAAGTTAAAAACAACAAATCACTACATAATATCCTGATAGATACACTGGTTATGCAACTTGGTGGTACGCTTATTTGGCCCAACCCGGGAAGTGAATATCAAAAATTCGAGTTTATCTTTACCAAAGAAAATAGCTCCAGTCCGGCAAGTGAATACCTCGAAGTAGCTGAATAGCAATTTTTTTTAACACACTATGGATATATTCTGATCTACAGTCTATTACAATGGCTCACACAATCCCCATTAAAGGCAGATCTAACCAAAGGTCTGCCTTTTAATTTTGATTGAAAACGATCAATATCTCATTTCTCAATAAATATTTATCACAAATGGGTTTTTGTCGGTCAATGTTTATCATAAACCTGATGAATGAATTTATCCAAAGAGTTTGGCAATCAACCCTTGTTCGTTCTACCTGGCGACGAGTAATCCATCTCTGGAAGCCAATGTTAGCGTGGACTATACTCGTATGGGGCATCATTGCTATTATTTTAGCCCCTGCTTCGTCTGCCGTATTAGGCCTGGATTTTTTTCGCAGCGGGCAACTTGTAGTCGGTAATGAACAACTCCTTTCCTGGATGCTATCACCCGTTGGTGCAAGCTATATACTGTTGGGAGCTGCCCTCACCCTCACCGGATGGATTCTTTGGTTTGTAGGGCTTTTCCAGATTGTGGCCGATGACATTAATAAGCAAACTGTGGATTTTCGAAATATTATATATCGTATCCTCAGCAAAACGTATCAATTATTCCGGTTGTGCTTGTTTATTGTAGCAATAGGCTTACTCCTTTTATTACCACTGGCGGGAGGCTTAGCATTAGTTTATGAACTACTATTGGATAACTATGATATTAACTACTACCTCTCGGCAACTCCGGTTGAATGGCACATTACGATCATTACATCTGTTGTATGGTTTTTAATCTGGCTATCGGGCATTATTTATCTGGCCGGTCGATTTCTGTTTGCGCTGCCCATGTATCTGCACAGTCAAAAATCCATTAGAGAATCATTAAGGTACGTCTGGGAAACTGGTGCCCAAAAAGCTAACAAACGGCTGAAATCCATTCTTGCTACCATCAGCTTTTGGGTGCTGATTCGATTTATAGCAGATGCCGTTCTTTTGGCTGCATCCTTTTGGATAATCAGTTGGATAAGCGACTTCGCAAATGAGGTGCGCATCATCGCACTTGCAACAGGCATCTATCTTATGGCTTCGCTATTGCTCGATACCCTGCTCTCATTTCTGGGATTTTCGTACGTATCAACACTTATCACAAAACTATACTTTCAGGATTTTCAACAGCTCAACGGTCCTTCGGCCCCACGTTCTCGATACAAATTCAGAAGACTTGGCTCCAAGATAAAAAAGGTCTTCCGTCCCCAATTTCTTTTACCGTTGGTGGGTGGTATTGCTTTTATCAGCTTTTTTTTCAGCGGATATTTGATCGAACAGATCCCAAAAACAAACAGCAGCCAGGTTAACATAGCAGCTCACCGTGCCGGTCCGTCACCAGCGCCCGAGAATACGCTACAAGCCCTTGAGTTAACCATGCAAACCAAAGCTGAATGGGCCGAGATCGATGTTCAGCTAAGCCGCGACAGCGTCGTTGTGGTGGCACACGACGTTGACCTTATGCGTATTGCCGGTAATCCGGTCACTATCTCAGAAACGGACTATAAGCACTTGCAGAAAATTCTTGGGAAGGCCTATGCTCACGATAGAAGTATCCAGCAGAGGATACATACACTGGATGATTTCTTAGCTGCAAGCCATGGCAATATTGGACTGATGATTGAGCTAAAGCAAACTACAGAAGTCTTAGCTCATAAAGTTATTGAGGCTATAAATGACCATGGGATGGAGAGTAAAGTCATGATTATGTCTCTGGACCTGGATACTATTCGGCTTATACAAAAAATAGCACCTGATATTACCATAGGCTATGTTTCCGCTATTTCGATAGGTGACAAAAGTCAACTCCCCGTAGATCTATTGGCCATAAACCATAGAGCAATTACAACTTCACTCATCAATAAAACAAAACAACAAGGAATAAAAGTCTATGCTTGGACGGTCAATCGTGCCAATATTATGGCAAAAATGATTGAATATAATGTAGATGGCATCATTACTGACAAACCGAAACTTGCTGTCCAGATACGAGAAGAACTGCAAAACTTATCTGCGACCGAACGGCTTCTGCTACAATTCAATCAGCTAATAGATGTAAAAATAGACTAGCATATCAAAACACTAATAGTAATCGTTTTTCTCCAGTAATATACCCTCCAAAAATTACTGATTTTTACGTTCCTGTATTTGATTCTGTTTGAAATCTCTTACATAATGGGGTTTATAAAGATAATTATGTTTTAAAAGTATATTCATCAGCCAAAAAGCTACTCGCACTTTAAATAAACCATCATATTATGAAAAAACTACTCTTCACCGTTGGACTCATATGTTTACTTTTTTCTACATCACTTGCCCAATCAGATGAACCATTTGCCCGATTTCCGTCAATAAGTCCTGACGGCTCTACGATTGCATTTTCTTATCAAGGCGATATATGGACCGTTCCTGCTGAAGGGGGACGCGCCTGGCGGCTTACCCTGCACGAAGCCTATGAGGCTTATCCCAAATGGAGCCCTGCCGGGAGTCAAATTGCATTTACGAGTAATCGTCACGGGAATGATGATGTTTTTGTAATGAATAGCAATGGGGCCCAGATTAGTCAGCTTACCCATCATTCAACCGATGATGAATTAACAGGCTGGACACCGGGCAACAGTATTATTTTTACCAGCAATCGACTATTTAATCAAGTGGAATGGGAGCCTGAAATACATACCGTTGGTGCTGAAGGCGGTACCCCCACTCGCTTTTTTGATTCTTTCGGGATGATGGCCGAAATGAGTCCTGATGGACGTTTTATGGTTTTTGTACGAGGATATAACAGAGAGTTTCGCAAACGCTATCGCGGATCGGCAAACAAAGATCTTTGGCTCTATGATCTGGAAAATGACTCCTATCATCAACTTACCGATTTTAAGGGCAATGACATGTACCCCACTTTTACCGACAGTCGCACTCTTTACTTTTTAAGTGAGCGTAACGGGGCACATAATATCCACAAAGTTAAAATTAATGACGACGGCAGCCCAAACTATACGCCTATCGCCGTAACTGATTACAAAGATGATGGTATCCGTTATTTCGATATTGATGATGATGAACAGCGTATTGTTTACGAGCGCAAAACTGGTCTTTATACGCTCAATCCGCAACAAGGAAACAGTCAGCGCTTGAATCTGGATGTGTCCCAAGATCAGCGATTTTATAATATTGAACAGAAAACCTTCACCGAAGATGCCCAGGAGTTTGCTGTATCACCAAGCGGAGATTGGCTGGCATTTGTAATATCCGGTGAAATATTTGTCAAACATAACGATCCGGCAAAACAACGCTCGGTTAAAGTAACTGATCATCCCTATCGCGATCGGGATGTAGCGTTTTTGAATGACTCAACCCTCATTTTCGCCAGTGATCGCCATGGACAATACGACCTGTTTTCTGTCCGTCCATCGCAAAAAGAGGTCAACGACCTATTTGAAAGTCTCCAGTTTCAAACCAAGCAACTTACCGATACCGAACTCAGCGAACGCAATCCAGTTGTTTCACCTGATGGTAAAAATGTGGCTTTTAATCGTGGTCGCGGACAATTGGTCGTTACTGGAATTTCAGGCCGAGATAACCTACAAGAAGAAACCATCTTAGTTGATAATGGATGGGCAGAAGCCAGCGATGTGGCCTGGAGTCCGGACAATAAATGGCTCGCATACTCCATGCCTGATCTCAACTTCAACCACGAAGTTTATATCCATCCCGTAGATAATTCAAAAGAACCGGTAAATATCAGCAAGCATCCCCGTCCGGATACCGATCCGGTTTGGAGTCCTGATGGAAGCAAGCTCGCATTTCTTTCTAATCGTAATAATGGGGATGATGATGTCTGGTTTGCCTGGCTCAACAAACGCGATTGGCAGCGTACCAAACTTGATTGGGAAAAGAGTGAACAACCTGAAGTAGTCTCTGCCAAAGATACGGTGGGTATTGATGTCTCAATTAATTTTGACGGACTATACAAACGTTTAGATCAAGTAACCTCTATGCCCGGTGATGAATCAAATATCGCCATCTCCAAGGACGGACAAACATTCTATTTTGTAGGCGACGATGCTGATGAAGACCTTTATCAAGCAAAATGGGATGGCAGCCAAATCACTGCCCTCACCGAAAGTGGTGTAAACCCAAATGATGTTCGCTTAAATACTGATTTGAATAGCCTCTACTTTATGCAGGCTGGCGGTACCATGGGTCGTTTCAACCTGGATAAAAACGAACTTGAGCAACTGCCTTATCAAGCAAGTATGAAAATAAATCACAATAAGCAACGAGAGCAAATTTTTGATGAGGCATGGAGGCTGCTAAACGTCAACTTCTACGATCCCGACTTTCACGGGCAAAACTGGAACCAGCTGAAAAAACATTACAAGCCTTGGGCTATGCAAGCATCAAACGATCGTGATTTTGAAGATGTCGTAAACATGATGCTTGGCGAATTGAATGCCAGTCACATGGGTTTTTACGGATCAGACCGTGCCGAAACACAAGATACCCAGACCGGACGTATTGGTACCGAGGTTGAACCTGTTACAAACGGAGTGAAGGTGGTTCGGGTAGTTCCTAACTCTCCGGCCGATCGTGAAGTAAGCATGTTAAATGTTGGGGATATTATCACCGCTGTTGGTGATCAACAAGTTGCTGAGGTAGAAAACTTTTACCGTTTGTTATCCGATAGAGTTGATACTCCAACCTTGCTCCAGGTTCAAAATTCTGAAGGAGACACACGTGAAGTTGTTATTGAGCCTACCGGTAGTCTCAGCGATCAACTTTATAACCAATGGGTTGAGAAGCGGAAAGAACTTACCGAAAAATATTCTAACGGACGCTTGGGCTACATCCATGTTGAGGGAATGAACTGGCCCAGCTTCGAGCGTTTTGAACGAGAGCTGGTGGCAACCGGAGAAGGCAAAGACGGCATTGTCATCGACGTACGATACAACGGCGGGGGCTGGACTACTGATTACCTGCTAACAGTACTTAAATACCGTCAACATGCCTATACCATTCCGCGCGGAGCTACTGCAAATATTTCAAAAAACAAAACTAACTTCCGCGAACACTATCCCTTTGGTGAACGACTGCCACTCTCAAGCTGGAACAATGCTTCCATTACGCTTGCCAATCAAAACAGTTACTCAAATGCAGAGATCTTTTCTCATGCCTATAAACAGCTGGATCTGGGTACGTTAGTTGGAGAACCAACCTTTGGAGCAGTTATATCTACCGGCGGTGCCGGATTGATGGGAGGCTCCTATGTTCGACTCCCATTTCGAGGTTGGTTTGTAAAAAATACGGATACCAATATGGACCGTGTTCCGGCTGTACCTGATATTGAGGTGATCAATCCTCCCGATTATAGATCAGGTGAAGACAAGCAGCTTAAAAGAGCAGTTAACGAATTGCTCAATCAAATCGATAATTAATGACATTTTGATTGATTCTTGGCTTAAGAAAAGCACCGGCTTTAAAAGGCTGGTGCTTTTTTTATGTACTGATGCGAATTCGTTCCAAAACTATATTGCACCATTGCAACACTTTTTTGCACATCCTAAACAGGGTATTAAAAATTCAAATAAAGTAGGCTTTCCTATCCACGAAATGCCCTTTTAATAAACTTAGGTTAAGAACTTTTCTGGCATATCAATTGCATATACTAAAAGGTAGAAAAAGTAATCACGCATCCCGTAAAACATTTATGAAGATGCTCTCCAACCAAAGATGAGAGGTACCCACTATGAAAGCACTCGTTTATCATGGCCCCGGCAATCGTAAATATGAAGAGAAGCCCAAGCCAACCATTCAAGAAACAACTGACGCTGTCATCAAGATTAAAAAAACCACTATTTGTGGTACTGATCTCCACATTATGAAAGGAGATGTACCTGCTGTTAAAGATGGCACTACACTCGGCCACGAGGGCGTAGGTATTATCGAAGAAGTGGGTGAAGGGGTATCAAATTTTAAAAAGGGCGATCATGTACTTATAAGTTGTATCACCGCTTGCGGAAAGTGTGATAACTGTAAACGCCAGATGTATTCTCACTGCGAAGACGGAGGCTGGATTCTTGGTCACCTCATCGATGGTACGCAGGCCGAATACGTTCGCATTCCGCATGCAGACACAAGCCTGTACCATATACCCGAAGATGCTGACGAGGAAGCATTAGTTATGCTTAGCGATATTTTACCCACTGGTTTTGAGGTAGGCGTACTCAACGGCAAAGTAAAGCCGGGTGATGTTGTGGCTATCGTTGGAGCCGGTCCCATCGGTTTGGCAGCCCTACTAACTGCTCAGTTTTATTCCCCGGCCGAAATCATTATGATTGATCTGGATAATAATCGCTTGGAAGTTTCAAAAGAGTTTGGCGCCACCGACACCATAAATAGTGGTGAAGAAAATGCCCTCGAAAAAATAATGGAACTCACTGATGATAAAGGAGTAGATGTTGCCATTGAAGCGGTTGGCGTTCCCGCAACATTTGATATCTGTCAGGATATCATTAAGGCTGGGGGCCATGTTGCAGTGGTTGGTGTGCACGGTACCAGCGTAGACTTAAAGCTGGAAGAATTGTGGATCAAAAATATTACTATGACCACAGGTTTGGTTGACACCTATACCATCCCTATGCTGATGAAAACAGTAGGATCCGGTAAGCTGGAACCCGAGCAGCTGATTACCCACCACTTCAAATTGGATGAAATAATGGAGGCTTATGATACCTTTGGCAATGCAGCTGAAGAAAAAGCCTTGAAAATTATTCTCGAAAACAAATAACTCACTCTTCAATCTATCTTAACTAAGAAGCCCGCATCCGCTGTGCGGGCTTTTTTTATTTGAAATTACTCCTTCGTTAAGAACGGTTAATCGACTTTTTAGACTTGCTCGGCAAAGAAAGTTGGTTCTATGCCACAAAAATATTCTTGGCCACGTCATTACCGATTACCTGCTCATCGTTCTCAACAAGTATGGTGACAGGCCCATCAAAAGGGGCTTTTTTCATTATCTTCACTTTTATGCCAGGCAGCAAACCGATCTTCTCAAGATAACGCAACAACTCTGGATCCTGATCTTTTACCCGACTCACTATATACTCCCTATCAGTTTCCCCATCAACAAGAGGCTCAGCATCCATCTCGGGTATGAGTCCATCCTTAGTAGGAATGGGATCACCGTGGGGGTCGTGGGTTGGATCGTCAAGCAACTGCGCTATTTTATCTTCAAATCGTTCTGAAATATGATGCTCGAGCTTCTCGGCCTCATCATGAACCTCATCCCACGAATAGCCCATGACCTCAAGCAGATATAACTCAAGCAGGCGATGGTGGCGTATAATTTCGAGCGCAATTTTCTTCCCTGAATCAGTCAGCCGGGCTCCTTTATATGACTCGTAATCAACTAAGCCCATCTGATCAAGCCGCTTAATCATATTGGTCGCCGATGCCGATGACACATCCAATGAATCAGCAATTTTAGTGGTCGATGCTCCTTTCTGATCTGTCTCAAGCGTATATATCGCTTTTAAATAATCCTCAACAGCCTGACTTAATACCATACTGAATACATTATTTGCTCCTTTGTTCTATTGCCACAATATATGAAATATCCCCACTCTGTTATATCCGTCCATTATCGACGAATATCAATTCCATGTTTCTTTAAGTATTTTTCAAACGACTCTTTTCCCGTTAAATCAGCCCCTACAAATGCAACAAGTTTATCAAAAATATGGGGCGGCAAAAATCCCGGTTGTCTACCAATAGTTTTGCCATTCTGGTCCAGGAAAATGAAGGTAGGTGTAGAACTCACCCTGAATTGACGTGCTAATTCCCGTTCCGTAATGGAGCCGCCATTAAAAATAACTTTTTTATCGGACTCGAGATCAACTTTTACCGGGTAAAAATATTTATGCAAACTATCTTGCACGGCTTGCTGGGGAAAGACTTCCGCATACATTTTTTTGCAATATCCGCACCATGTAGCCTCGGCAAACAGCATTACCTTTTTGTCATTCTCTTTCGCTAATTCCTGGGCTTCCGAAAGTGATTTCCAATTCACCTCCGACTGGGCTTGAACGGGAACTATCCCAATAAATAAGATGAATAAACCTATAACTAACCCTTTTAAACCCATTACAAAACTCATGAAAATCTATTTTTTATATCTTTCAATTTCATAACCATTATTGTCATATCATCGTGCTGTTTTGCCTTGCCAATAAATGAGTTTACATCTTGTGCTAACAAATCCAAGATTTCTTTTGCTGACTTACTGACATTGCGCTTTATCATTTTGTTTAATCGTTTAGTGCCATAAAAGTTTTGCGATTCACTCAACGCCTCAACGATTCCATCGGTATAAAGAACAAGTATATTATCATCTTCTAAGGATAATTCTACTTCTTCTAAATGCTCATCAAAATGATCCTTTGATAACCCAATACCGATACCTTTAGGTTTTAACTCTTCTAAATTTGAATTTCTATCCACTCTCAATATTGGGTTATGACCGGCACGAGCAAACGTAAACGTCTGCTTTTCGAGATCTATTATTCCATAAACCAATGAAATAAATGTCCCCCGCTGAGCATTGTCATAAAATAAGCGGTTAACCCTTTTAAGTACTTCGGCCGGGGAATCAATTTCATGGCAGAGGCTTTGTAATATTCCTTTAATAAAAGTCATATAAAATGCTGCCTGAAATCCCTTGCCGCTTACATCTCCAATAGTTACAGCCAAGCGATTTTCATCCAGCTGAATAAAATCGTAGTAATCGCCTCCTGTCTCATAAGCAGGCTTGCAGATAGCTGCTAAATCAAGTTTTTCAAAGTTTGGCCTCGTAATGGGTAAAAAAGATTGTTGTACTTCACGCGCAATTTGAAGCTCCTGTTTTATGCGCTCTTCCTGCGCCAGGGCTTCTACATATTGAGGGACATACCGTGTTAATAAATTTTCTTTTTTACCCTTTGCTATGGCAACAAATCCGATCCCTAAAAATATCGACATTAGTACAACTAAAGATACAAACAGGTATAAATCCGGTGAGTTTCCAATAAACCAGCCTTGAGCTGTATCTAACAACCCCAGAAAAAAGAAATGGGATAACAACAATGTTAGAAAATCCCACTGTAAATAAATGAGCATCATTCCTAATCCCAATACACCTGCAATTAGAAACTCAAAACTCCCCGGGCCATAACTTCCCGATACGGGAATGATGATGCCACAGCTAATAACCATCAGCACGCTGCTCAAAAGTTTATTCTTGAATTGGCCATATAGTTGGCTACCCAGCCCCACAAACACGGCAAGCACCACTCCCATTGAATATACCCCATCACTTAACGTGATATATGCCGGAGCCCAAAGAGCACGTTCCTGAACAAAAACATTTTCGATACTCATCCAAATATTGGGAAAGAGCCAAAGTAAGAACGTCCATAAACCCGCCAGTATAAAAGCCAGGGCAATCGAGCGAACCAGCATAAGCCCGATAGGTTTATTAAAAAGCATACCCTGTCGCAAATAGTCATAAGTATCTAATTTTTGCGGCCAATATTGACGAGTAACTGAATCACCAATCGAAAAGAGTACAAAAAAGGCTAATGCCGTACCAGCTCCTGATAAACCTGCGCCTACTAATGCCATTGCTATTTGGGGCCATCCTCCGACTTCTCCCAAAAATTCATTGGAAGAAAAAATTATCAGTAACACCACAACCGAAATAGCCAACCCACAAATAGTGGAAACCACCAGGGCCGGTTTAGTATCAATAGCCCGTTCTCGAATCCTAAAAAAGAAAATGATAACCGCTCCAAGTCCGAATAAGAATATGAACGTTGTCTGGACAACTTCCCACACCCCATTTTCATTGTTGGTGTTCAAAGCATCCCCATAATCAGACCGAATACTTAACAACCCACCAGTAGGAGTAAGTTCAACATCTACGGAAAGCGCAACTCCTAATGTAGAATCAGAAGAATTGAAACTGGCCGTCGCAAAGTTATAACTGTCTTCTCGATTAATTTCTACGGTATCCGGATTCAGCTTTGCAAAGTTCCAGCCGGATTGCTTCAGATAAAAGGAAGCCATACTATAAAAATCTTGCTTGATAAGTTGAATTTTTTCGCCGGTGTTCAGGGCCTCTATCAAATTACCCGTTCGATCCGGCCTTTTTTGGGCTACTTGTTTCCAATTGGGTTGTAAATTGACATTCAATCGTGAATATATTGTCTCATCATTATAAGAGGATAGAAAAGTCAGCACACTATCCTGCGGAAGATCAAATATTGACGCAATCGCATTCCTATTTACTTGCTTAAGCGGCTTTATGTTAGATTGATTGATCAATTCTATAGGATTGCCATCAGGATTTAACCGCAGAATAAGAGCATTATTATAAACAGGATTTTGTCGGCCGTTCTGATTTTCTACGGTGATCTGTTGATCATCATCTTCCTTTGGACGGAAAATGGTCTCCCAATAAAAAGGAACCATATTGGGATAATCCGATGCCCGAAGGCGTTCAATCATTTTATCCCTGCCCAAAAACTTTTGCACGGTATCAATTAAACCTTGGTTGGAACTGAATGAAGTATTGCCATTAAACCGTTGTATTGGATAGCCCCAATTACTAAGAACTTGATTGGCTTTATCTTCGGCAGTATGATTATTCAGTTTCATGTCATCAATTACTGCTCGGGGATCTTGAGAAGGATATCCCACAAAGAACCAAACCCCGGCAAGCAAAAAAAGAGCAATAAAACTATATTCCCGAAAAGATAAACTCACAAATTGATCAAACTTTAGTTACCATTCGTTGGCATTACACGTGGAATATGTGAAATAGTTATCAAAATTAATATAATGGCAGCGCTTACTCATTGATGTTTGGCCACTTTAAAAAAGTATTATGTGTCTCATTGTTTTTTCGTACAAACAACATGCCCAATACCCGTTAATTTTTGCCGCTAACCGGGATGAGCACTATGGTCGCCCTTCCCGATCCGCACGGTTTTGGGATGATAACCCAACAATTTTAGCCGGCAAAGATTTAGAAGCCGGTGGCACATGGTTGGGCATCAACAAATATGGAGATTTTTCGGCCATAACCAATTATCGCGATCCCAATATCCAAAAAGAACATCCGCCCAGCCGGGGACAGTTGGTGCTCGATTTCTTAAAAAATGACTCTGCCCCATCAACGTACCTTAACGAACTTCAATCCCGAGCAGACAAATTTATGGGATTTAATTTGTTAACCGGCTCTCTGGATGAGCTTGGCTATTACTCAAATCAGCAGAATAAAATTTTATTTCTGGATAAAGGCCTATACGGGCTCAGCAATCATCTTTTAGAGACTCCCTGGCCCAAAGTTAGGCGCGCAAAAGACAGCATGCGTGCACTTATTGCAGATAATAAAATTGCTCCCAAACCTCTTTTTGATTTATTGGCTGATGATCGAGAAGCTCCTGAAGAAGAGCTTCCTGACACCGGCATACCAAAGGAAATAGAAAAGAAAGTTTCTCCGATCTTTATCAAAAGTGATGGCTATGGTACCCGCTGTTCTACGGTGATACTAATAGATCACAATGGTGACGTTACCTTTGCAGAGCGACGATTCAAACCGGGAACAATGCAAGTTGAAGAAGAGAATCAATACGAATTTCTTATTGAAAAATAGTTTTGGTCCGTAGCTTTGCTGCGAAACCAGAAAAAATGATTTGTATTAACTTTTTAAAAAGTATCTATCCTTGATAGAGCCAAATAGTAATGCCATTGTGTAAAAGTCCGCTCTTGCTAACTTATTACTACATTCTATGAATTTAGTCCAACGAAGTGCTGGCTGCTTCTTTACCCTCAGGAGTATACTCTTCGGGATCGGGAATTTTACCAAATTGAAAGATGATAGCTACAATAATCAATACGCCAGTCGGGTAGATAATCCATGCCGGGACTCCAAGCACCATGATTGAAATTAGGCTTATAACGCTAATTGTCCCAACTATCATTGCATAGGGCAATTGCGTATTTACGTGCTCCACGTGATCGCACTGAGTCGCAATAGAGCTGAGAATAGTCGTATCCGAAATAGGCGAACAGTGATCCCCCCAGACCGAACCGGCCAACACCGAACTGACGCTTGCATAAATTATCTCGTGCGTCATTTCAAAAGGTAGGCCGGTATTATTGCCAATTTCCCAAGCAAGCGGCACAACAAGCGGCATCAAAATTCCCATTGTCCCCCAGCTGGAACCTGTTGCAAAAGCTGTTAATGCCGATAGTACAAATACAATAGCGGGTAACCAGAAAGGATTCAATGTTTCACCAAACACATTCATCAAATAATCAGCGGTGCCAAGCTCTACCGTTATAGCACTAAGTGCCCATGCCAAAACCAAAATAAGCAATCCATCAAACATCGTATGCATGCCCTCCATCATGCCTTCGAGCATATCTTCTATATCGAGCAGATTTCGATATAACGTCATAATAATAGCTATGGTGATCGAAATGAGGGACCCCCAGAGCAATGCCTTATACGAATCTGCTGTTTCGATAATAGACTGTATGGTATCACCCGAACCCGTAATAAATAATCCACCAATAGTTCCGAAGATAAGTGTCACAATTGGAATAGCCGCATTTGTCCAATGCGAAACCTTCTTCGTTTCCTCATCATCCTCGATCTTATCCTTCCACAAGTTATACGTATCAAGTTCAGGATCATGCTTTGCCTTGTAAAGATTGATACGAGAGGTGAGCATGGTCGCAAAATCACGTCCCGACCACGCGATTAAAATCACAAATAGAATGGTAAAAAAGGCATAGAAGTTATAAGGCAGCGAACCTATAAAAACGGCATACGCCGACTCATTGAAATTGGGCATCTTTGATTCCGCATCAGCAATAAAACCGACCATGGCCCCAATCCATGTACTCACTAAAGCTATTGTCGCCACCGGTGCTGCCGTGGCATCTACCAGGTAAGCAAGTTTAGCCCGAGAAATTCGCAGCCTATCCGTAAGTGGACGCATGGTATTGCCCACCACCATGGTGTTGGCATAATCATCAAAAAAAACAACGAAGCCCATTAAAGCGGTCATCAATTGACCGTGTACTTTTGTACGAACAAATTTTGTAACCCTCGCAATTACTCCTCGCGTGCCGCCGTTGTCGGTAATAATTCCAACCATCCCGCCTATCAGAATGGTAAAGATGATAATACTCATGTGACTTTCATCAGCTGTAGCAGGTACGATGTATCCATCAAGTGTCGCAAAAAAACTGGTGAAAACACCACCGAAAGAGAGATCCCCAGCCAAAAAAGCGCCACACCAAATTCCCAGAAACAGAGCAAAAAGCACCTGCCGAAAAATAAGCGCAATTCCGATAGCAACCAGGGGTGGTAAAATGCTAAGCCAACTACCGGTTTCGATACCTGTGTTAACCGCTTCTTCAGCAGCTTGGGCGGCATCGGGTGAAGCATATCCAAAATTGATTAACAGTAATACTGAAAATAGTCCGGCAATAACAAACAGTGCTTTCCGCTTCATTGAATCAATTTTTGTTTAGCTTTCTTTGATCTGTACCGAGCACACAATTGATCATGAAAATACAATCTCTGAAATAATTTGCCAGATTTTTTTTCATCCCAATTAAATTTCATTCCAAATATAAAACCCCAAGGGTCTTTAAAACCCTCAGGGTTTGAAATAAGCTACTATATTTCAAGCACTGACGCTTAAAATAGCTTTTAACCTAACTTTTCGATCGCTGTCGTAATACGACGAATAGTTGTTTCCTTACCAAGCAGTTCAATAGTTGGCGTTAAGTCGGGACCGTAGCCCATACCCGATACAGCCACACGCAATGGCATCATAACCGGCCCAAAGCCAACATCGTATTCTTCAATCACTTCTTTAATCTTATCTTTCAGCGTTTTGGCCTCGAATTTATCTTCATCGAGATCTTCTATTTTCTCGACATAGGCTTCAAGAAGCTCGGCACTATTATCCTTCCATTTTTTTACAGCCTTATCTTCGTATTCTTCGGGATCTTCAAAGAAAAAACGTCCCATCGTGACGAAGTCCTCAACCTTACTCACACGATCTTTCATCAGCGGAATAATCTGCTTCATATACTTCTCATCGGGATCGAGACCGTGCTCTTTGGCAATCTCCTGTACACGTGGCCAAAGTTCGTCAGCAGGCTTTTCACGCAGGTAGTGCTCATTATACCAGATTAGCTTTTTGTAATCGAAGACGGCCCCGCCTTTGCTTACGCGATCCAGCGAGAACATATCGCAAAGCTCATCAAGTGAGTGAATCTCCGAATCGTCGCCAGGGCTCCATCCCAGATAGGCCAGAAAATTCACTAAGGCTTCCGGTTCAAAATCCTGATCAATATAGTCTTTGGTGTTAATGGGAATACCTTCAGTTTCAGCTTTGCGCTTGGAAAGCTTCCCTCCACTGGGTGACATAATCAACGGCAGGTGTGCCATCTTGGGCGGCTCCCAGCCGAAATATTCGTACATCAATATGTGCTTTGGCGTACTGCTGAGCCACTCTTCCCCCCGAATAACATGTGAAATCTTCATCAGGTGATCATCCACCACATTGGCCAGATGGTAAGTCGGCATGCCGTCAGACTTGAGCAGCACCTGGTCGTCAAGCCCCTTGCTTTCAAAGGACACAAATCCACGTACTTCGTCTTCAAAACGAATGGTTTCGCGACGTGGCACTTTCAATCGAATTACGTATTCTTCGCCTTCTTCCAGCTTGCGTTCAACTTCCTCTTCAGGAAGAGTCAGGCTATTTTTCATCGACATGCGGGTAATCGCATCGTACTTGGGCGATGGATTCCCGGATTTTTTCAATCGCTCCCGCATCTGGTCAAGTTCTTCTGTGGTATCAAAAGCATAGTACGCATTGCCTTGCTCCACAAGCTGTTCGGCATATTGCGCATACATATCTTTGCGCTCACTCTGGCGATACGGACCTGCATCACCCGGATTTTCGGGTCCTTCATCGACTTGCATACCCGCCCAGTTCAACGACTGTTTAATATCTTCTTCAGCTCCTTCCACATAACGAGCTTGATCAGTATCTTCAATACGGAGCACAAAAGTCCCGTCGTTGCCCTTAGCAAATAAATAATTATAGAGTGCCGTACGGAGCCCACCGATATGTAGCATTCCGGTTGGGGACGGCGCAAAACGTACACGTACACTACCTTCCATAAATCTGGATAATTGGTTTAAAATAATTCCTGTTCAATGCGTCGAAAAATAAGGCTTATAGGGCACTTGTGCTAATACGAACAAGTAATGAATTAACAGATAGAGAGTAATTTTAAATTCTTATTTTTAATTCTTAATTCCTTACTATCAAAAAAACTGAATTGGCTTCGATAGCCTCTTAATTTATGAAGCTTGCTCTTTTAACGCCTCAATTTGCTCCCAATCTCTATGATTTATCCATCATGCTGCAGGCGAACCGTGTTATTTTGCAGGATGTAGAGCGCTGGTCGCGGAAAAGCCGAACTCACCGTGCCCAAATTCGCACGCCAGAAGGCACGCAGTGGATCAACATCCCCATCCGCACCGAAGACCGAAAGAAAGCTATTAAAGATGTCCGCATGGATCATTCCGAGGACTGGGTCTCTCCCTTGTTACGCACGCTTGATTACAACTACCGCAACAGCATTTATTACGATTTTTATGAGCCGGAAATCAAAGCCGACTGGGAATCTGCTTATGATTATACCTACTTGATGAAGTTTATGCTCTACATTCAAAAGCGGCTGTTTCGATTTATGGATATCAATATTGACTACGAGATGGCCAGTACACTTCCGGAGTATAATTCCAATCCTAATCTACTTTCGCGAAAGTTAGGTGCAGATACCCTATACCAAGAACATGATAGTCGACACTATCTGCGGCAGGCCGAACAAAAAAGTACTCCTGACTTCGAGCACCCCGAATATCATCAACATTTTGAAGGCTTCGAACCGTGGTGCTGTATTTTAGATGTGCTCTTTCAGTTTGGACCGGAAAGTTTTCGGATAACGGATCAACTTGTTGAAAAAGTTGAAGGTTGAACGTTAAAAGTTTACTCTTAAAACCTTCAATATTTAACTTTCTAACATTCAACATTAAGATGGATTGTCAAAAACATCTTTTTTCTCTTCCCGAGGATCGTCATTACATTAATTGCTCCTTTCTTTCTCCCTTGTTGAAATCGGTGGAAGAGGCCGGTATACGCGGTATTAAAACAAAAAACCGTCCATGGGAAACAACACCCCATCACTTTTTTGAGGACAGCAACACCCTTCGATCACTTTTTGCCCGACTCGTAAGTGCTCCCAACGCTTCGGATATTGCAATCATGCCGGCCGTTTCGTACGGATTGGCGACTGTAGCAAAAAATATCGATCCCCGTAAAGGAAATACGATTGTAATTGCCGGAGAACAGTTCCCAAGCAATGTGTATGCATGGAAACGATTTTGCAAAGAGCGCAATTGTCAGCTTAAGGTTATTGATCCTCCGAAAGGATTTAGTAATCGGGGGCAACAGTGGAATGAACGCATCTTAGATACTATTGATGAGGATACGTTATTGGTAGCCCTCGGCAATGTACATTGGACGGACGGCACATGGTTTGATTTAAAAGCTATCGGATCAAAAGCATGGGATAATGATGCTTATTTTATAATTGACGGTACGCAGTCAGTGGGAGCTTTGCCGATTGACGTACAAGAAATTCAGGCGGATGCCCTGATCTGTGCTGGCTATAAATGGCTGATGGGGCCGTATGCCATATCACTCGGATATTTTGGTCCAAGATTGCAAAACGGTATTCCTCTTGAAGAAGGATGGATTGTACGGAAAGACAGCGAGGATTTCAGCGGACTGGTGGATTATGAGGATGAATACCAGCCGGGCGCTATACGATTTGATATGGGGGAACGCAGTAATTTTATTTTAGTCCCCATGATGATTGAAGCGCTTAAACAAATTTTGGAATGGGACCCTGCAAATATCCAAGCATATTGCAAGCAACTCACTAAAGAACTGGTAGAAGGTTTACCCGACTACGGTTATCAGATTGAGGATCTGGAGTGGCGAGCGGGGCACATGTTTGGTATACGGCTGCCGGCGTCTGTATCCCTAAAAAAACTACAGCAACAGTTGAATGAACATAATATTTATGTATCGGTTCGGGGCTCGGCGGTGCGCATTTCACCGAATGTGTATAATGATGACGCAGATATTACTATGTTATATGATGTGCTTAAAAACGTTACGGGTGATGCTTAACGTAAACCCTTTGAATTGGAGATAAGTTATGGCAGAGAAAAAAACAGAGGAATCAAGCCCAAACTACTGGCCTGTCTTCTTTATGGGACTTGCCTACATCTTACTGCTGGGGCTGTTTACGTACTTCTTTAATTTCCCCATTTAATCGCTATGCACTGGATTGACTGGCTTGTTCTTGTTGCATTTTTAGGGTATACCATCTGGGACGGTACCCGGCATGGCAAGGAAAGCGAAAATATTGAGGGCTTTTTTCTTGCCAATCGCTCAATGCCATGGTGGGCAATGGGCCTTTCGGTGATGGCTACCCAAGCCTCGGCAATTACGTTTATCGGTACCACCGGCCAAGCTTACGTCGAAGATATGAAATTTGTGCAGATCTATCTGGCGGTTCCTTTTGCCATGATCATTCTGTGCATGACGCTGGTTCCATTTTTTAATAAACTTCAGAATTTTAGTGCTTATGAGGTACTTGAGGAACGGTTTGGCCTTTCCACCCGGCTTTTTACCAGTTTCCTTTTTCTGATGTCGCGCGGGCTGGGTTTGGGGATTATTATTGCGGCACCGTCGTATGTGCTTGCTGTACTGCTCAATCTTCCGCTCTCAACCACGATTTTGATTATTGGAATCACTGCCACTCTTTATACAATGGTTGGCGGTATCAGCGGGGTTATTCGCACTGATGTAAAACAGATGGCCGTAATGATGTTCGGACTTGCTTTCTGTTTTTTCTGGATTCATTATCAGCTTCCTCCGGAGGTGAATTTTAGTGATTCGCTTTACCTTGCCGGGACTTTGGGCAAGTTAGATGCATTGGATATCAGCTTTGATATCAGTGAGAAATATAACATCTGGACCGGTGTTTTTGCTGCGCTCTTTTTAATGCTTTCCTATTTTGGGACAGACCAAAGCCAGGTACAGCGATATCTTACGGCCAAATCACTGAATGATGCCCGTAAATCGTTACTGCTTTCAGCCTATGCCAAAGTGCCCATGCAATTTTTTATTTTGCTGTTGGGCGTAATGCTCTATGTGTTCTATATTTTTGGGCCGGCCCCGATAACCTTTCACAGCACCGATCCTGTAGCCGAAGGAGAGCAAACACAGATCGCGGGCGAAATGCTCCAGAAGGAATATGAAACCACGTATCTTAACCGAAAAGAAGCGGCTCTTGCTTTACTTGATAATCAAACATCAGAAAATGCCCAGGCTTTTCGCAAAGCGGACCGACGCCTTAATGAAGTACGTGAATCGGAATTGGAACGGCAGGAAAAAATCACTGAATCCAGTCGCAACGATACCAATTATATCCTGCCCTATTTTATTCTCCATGAAATTCCTATTGGAATTATCGGCCTTATTGTAGCCGGTATCTTTGCCGCTGCCCTCTCAAGCATCGACAGTGAGCTTAATGCACTTGCTACCATCTCTATTGTCGATTGGTATAAACGATTAGACTCTGAAGATCGGAGTGCAAAATGGTATCTCAGATCCTCACGCTTTACAACCGTTCTGTGGGGATTACTGGCCACCGGAGCGGCTTTGGCTCTTGGTGAAACGCGTTCAATTATTGAACTCGTAAATAAGATCGGCAGTTATTTTTATGGCTCCATTCTGGGTGTTTTTGTCTTGTTACTCTGGGTTAAAAGAGCCAATGGCGTTGGGGCTTTAACGGGGCTCATCTCCGGCATGGTTACCGTCTTTTTGTTTGATCGCTTTTTCGAACATCCCGAAACTGGCAGCTGGCAGCTCATTTTGCCCTGGCAGGAAACCCCTGAAGGATTTACCAAAGCTATTGAATATCTGTGGTTGAATCCGGTGGGCACGACGGTCGTGGTAATAGTGGGCGTAACTGTTAGCATGTTTTGGGATCAAATTAGTGACAAATCTTTACGCTAATCTCCACAGATACCCAACGTTGTCCTAATAAAAAAGCCCCGGCTATAAACCGAGGCTTTAAAACAATTATCCAATTACTTGTACTTTTTAATTGTCCGGATTAAGGATGTTTTCAATTCGTACTTCCACATCAGCTAAGTGTGCACCTGTAGCACGATCACTTACACGATTTTTGGTGTTCTGAACATCATCTAACAATATCTGTAGCTGATTTCGAACAATGGGTCGAATATCAGACTGACTGACATTAACATCGGTCCACCCAAGGAAATCCTTAAAGGCATCGGGGATGCTTGGCAGCTCTTCCGTCATCAGGTACTCCATACGTTCGAGATAGGCGCGCTGTAGGTTCCGTCGATGCACGTTGATAGCGCTATTGTTATCGAGCTCAGACCAGATACCGTTACGAACATCATCCATCATTTCGAAGGCATCATACGTATCTTCTGATGACCGGGCATCAAACTCGATGAGTCGAGCTATTCGCTGCGGATCGGTAAGATCGTTAAGCACTCTCACTTGAGCGCTTCGCATATCATCGACGACAGTAGATTGATTGACGAGATCAAGAATATCTTCTTGCAACAACCAGTCAGGAGTCATAAATCCATAGTCGATAAGGAAATCCATTGCCCGTTGTTGGGTTTCTTCCGACACAAAAGTATAAACAGGACCTTCCTGATTATAGGTTTTATGATCTTCATATACACCACCTACGTTTTTGGTGACGTGTCCCATATAACGGTTCCACTGCCCAACAACATTGTTATAAAGCTCTTCGAGCTCAGCAAAGTTTTCTCCATCGCGCTCGGTCCATTCAACCAAGTTTGAGGTAATACGCTTCAAGTTTGCAATACCAAGCTCACTGGCTTTCATTGCGTCATTTCCGAGATCTTCATTTTGCGAACGCGGATCAATTTTGTTACCGGTTTGCTGCCCATAGAAGTAACGGGGATCATCGGCTCGTTCTCTTGTCCACTCGTTAAGTTTGGCAACCTTTTCCTCTTCACTCATATACTCGGGAAACCAGGTATAACCCCATTTTATAGACCATTTATCATATTCACCGACAGCGGGATGGAACTCCTCTACCCCATCATCGGGCTGTGCAATGTAATTGAAACGGGCGTAATCCATAATTGATGGAGCCGTGCCGTGTTTCTCGGTAAATGTTGGAGACCGAAGCGAATCGACCGGATACGCATAGCTTGATCCATAGTTGTGGGGCAAGCCAATGGTGTGTCCAACCTCGTGGGAAGAAACAAACCGAATGAGTTCGCCCATTACTTCGTCCTTAAACTGTACAGCACGTGCATCGGGATTGGCCGCAGCAGTTTGTACAAAGTACCAATTACGAAGCAGATTCATAACGTTATGATACCAACCAATATCACTTTCCAAAATTTGTCCTGTACGAGGGTCGTGCACATGAGGTCCGTATGCATTTTGGATATCCGAAGCAAAATATCGGATTACTGAGTAACGAACATCTTCGGGACTCCATTCGGGATTTTCTTCCTTAGAGGGCGGATCTTTTGCAATAATCGCATTTTTAAACCCAGCCGCCTCAAAGGCTTTTTGCCAATCTTCAACTCCCTGCTTTAAATAGGGGCGCCATTTCTTTGGCGTTGCGGGATCGATATAGTAAACAATTGGATTTTCCGGCTCCACAAGCTCTCCATTCAGATAAGCTTCTTTATCACTGGGCACCAGCTTGTAGCGAGTAATATACTGCAATTCGTTTGCTTTGTGTCGCTCAGTACCGTAATCAGTTTGCTGAACGCTGAAATATCCTACCCGCTGATCATAGGAACGAGTTTCCCATTTCTTGGCTGGCAATAGAACCATGCTGTGATTGATTTTCAACGAAATTGTTCCGGTTGAAGAACTGGAAGGGGGATTAGAAGCTTCATAGGTCATCCAGTTTCGCGCTTCAATATTCTCCGGATAACTATTGATGTGCTCAATAAACGAACGGTCGGTGTCTAATCGACGTACACGATATTCTTCCCGTTCATCGCTTTGCAAGCCGAGTGCCGGAATATCACTGGCATATAATTTTGTGACATCAATAACCACACCGGCCGAATCTTTTCCAAGTGATTCGACATCAAAGGACGCAATAATAGGTTCAAAGTTTGAGTTTTGAACCGCCTCGTAAACCGGTAAAGAATCGTTGGCTACATTTTCGTAAGAAACGTGACGCAGCAACACTTTATCGTCTTTCTTTTGCCAGCGTACAACTTGGGTATTTAACTTTTCACCGCCGTAGCCTATTTCGTCTTGTGTTTCGGCTATACGCGAAACAAGCAACATTTCACGACTTAATAAGGTATCAGGAATCTCGTAAAAGTAATCTTTGTCAACTTTATGGACATCAAATAATCCGGCATCGGTTTCAGCCTCGTCAGTGATAACTTCACTGTACGGCTTAATACCATTATCTGATTCAGGTGATGGAGGGCCGCCATTTTTTGATTTGTCTTGAGCACTTTGAGTACTGGCGCATGCCCCTAACAAACCGGCACACAATACCATGATACTCAAACGCTTCAAATCCTTTAAGATAGAGTAACGCATAGATGGTTTTTTAAATTTAATGTTGGTTAACAAGAACTGATAAAGTCAGTGCTGTAATGAAATGAATCAACTATAAACAGGTGATTAGATGTAAAAAGATATTTCAACGTAATGTTTACAAACGTTTATTAATTTACAAAACAAATATTACCATAATTCCACATGCACTGATTAGTCAATTTGCCTAAGCTTTATTACCTTTATTAACTACTCAGTAATCAAAAAAATTTCATTGGAACACCTATTTTACTTTTTAAAAGACTTAAAGCGAGTAGGAGCAGTTGCTCCCAGTTCTAAGTTTTTAGCCAAAGATCTTGTGGCTCAGCTAAAGACTAAACTTGCTGATGCCGACTGTAAACCGTTAAATATTCTGGAAATTGGAGCTGGAACGGGGTCACTGACCAAACAAATTGCAAAGAATCTTCGCCCCCAGGATTCTTTAGACATCGTTGAGATCCACAAAAAGTTTTATCAAATCATTGGTTCAAAATATCGTCTCAATGATAACATCCGTATTCATCATGCTGATATCTTAAACTTCCATCCCCAGAAAAAATATAATTTTATATTTTCAAGTCTTCCCTACGAAAATATGCCCGAGGAAATAACCAAGCAGATCTGGGAGAAGAAATTAAAACTTTGCTCACAAAAAGCGTATATCAGCTATTTCAAGTACTTGAAATTCCGTGATTTTAAAAGCGACTTTGAGGAAAATATTGTCAATACCTACAAACATGACAAAAAGATTGTCTTTTTAAATATTCCTCCCGCCAAAATTTACACCCTCGAAATTAATAAGACTGATAAAAAGCAAACCGCCTTCAAAAGCTCTAACGTGGCATAATTAGAAAAATCCTAAATTCAGCAACGCCAGCAGCAGACTAAAAAGAAACGCCCAGCCAAAGCTTTTAATTTTCATTCCCTCCACGAGCTCGTCAACTAACATCAGCATAAGGGCATTAATTACCAGGAGAAATAACCCAAAGGTAATGATGGTGACGGGCAGCGTTAGAAAAACTAAAATTGGTTTAACTAATGTATTAAGAATTGCCAGAAGAATGGCAACCCCAACTGCTGTGAAGAAGCTTTTAATCTGTACCCCTTTGAGGATATAGCCTATCACAAAAATTCCGACGCTGTTTACTAATAATGACCAAATCATATTAATTATCCGTTTGGTGAGAATTTGTGTGCAATACGGATAATCCTCCCAAAGGTTATAGCCGTTATTCTCTTAATGCTTCAATTTTAGCAGATAATTCATCCAAGGCTTGATGAGACAGCTTACAGAACTCTGATATCTTTTCTTGCAGCTTATCCGATATCTCTCCTGTTTTGGCCTTCTTCTCAATATCAAGAATTAGTTCGTGGGCCCGTTCCATCCCCATATATTTTAGATTGGGCTTAATTTGATGGGCTTGCTTGGAGAGTTGTTGCCAGTCTTCATCCTTAACATACTGCTGGATATTTTCAAGAGCACTTGGCATATCTTCAAGAAATGCTTCGGTAGTTTCTATCACAATGGAATCATCACCCATTGCAATCTCACGCAAATAAGACAGGTCGGTTACTGATTTATTATCCACAGAAAAACGCTTTTGAATTTAACATTTTGGCATGCAGATTACTGCATACCAAATACGCATTTCTGCTATTGCAATACAAATTAAACTTTGTAACTAAGCCGTCTTATTTCTTATCCTGTCAGCATTACAATGCCCACAAGCACCAAGAATGTAATTTTCAAGATTAATGCCTTCCAATCTTTCATTACGGTGTCTCCAAATTTTACTATTACACTTTGTCGGAAAAGCAACTGAGAAATAATAAATCCATCTTTTAATATCAAGTTATCAACAATGATATATCTATAAATAATCGCTTATCACTTTCCGTTTCTGCATTCAAGAGATATAGGCAGGCATTTTGTTACAGATTTCCTCAGCAAATAAAAATAAGTAAGTTTTCCACATAATTATCCACATACTTCTAATTAACTTGTGGAAAGGTCAGCTTTTTGCAGGCGCCTGGAGTTAAACACCACATTAATAGAGCTAAATGCCATGGCTGCTTCGGCCAGTACCGGATGCATCATCCCCATGATGGCAAGGGGTATCATCACGACATTGTAAAAGAATGCCCAAAACAGATTTTGTTTTATCTTTTTAAACGTGGCCTCACTTAGCTTTATCGCTTGCACCACTGACTTCAGTTCTCCTTTTACAAGCACAATATCACCGGACTCTATCGCTACGTCGGTGCCCGTGCCAATAGCAATGCCTACATCAGCCTGTGTCAGGGCGGGGGCATCATTAATACCGTCTCCCACCATAATAACCTTTTTGCCGTTTGATTGAAGACGCTTGATCTCATTGGATTTTTGATCAGGAAGTACATCCGCAATCACCTGTTCAATACCAACTTCTTTTGCCACTGCGCGCGCTGTTCGCTCGTTATCACCAGTCATCATTACCGGCGTAAAACCCATCTCCTTAAATGTCAAAATAGCTTCTTTACTGTCTTCTTTGATGGGATCGGCAATTGCAATAATTCCAACCAATATCTCATCAATACCAACCAAGACTGTTGTTTTAGCCTGTTTCTCATAGGTTTCAATTTCGGTCGCAGTGTCTTCTGAAATATTGATGTTTCGCTCTTCAAAAAGAGCTTTTTTTCCAATAATGACTTGCTGTCCATCCACATCAGCTATTACTCCTTTTCCGGACAACGCCTCAAACCCGGAAATATCCCAGAGAGTAACTTCATGCTCCTCGGCGTAGTTAACGATCGCTTGTCCCAATGGATGCTCAGAACCTTTCTCGGCTGATGCCGCATATTGTAACATCGTCTGTGCATTAAGATCTGAAGTAGTAACCAAATCAGTAACTGAAGGTTCTCCCTTAGTAATCGTACCCGTCTTATCAAGCACAATCACATCCGTTTCGCGCAAAAGCTCAACAGCTTTACCTTTGCGAATTAAGATTCCGTTTTCCGCTCCAAGACCAGTCCCCACCATCAGAGCTGTGGGTGTCGCCAATCCCAGCGCACAGGGACAGGCAATAACCAGCACGGCAATAGCTGCATAAAATGCCAGGGCTACCGAACCCATATTCGGATTTATCCATGGAATGAAGCTTGAGGCCCACACCGCAATTTGGCCAAAAAATTCCGGAAAGATCATCCACGCCACCCACGTAGTAATCGCCAATCCGATAATCACCGGCACAAAAACCGCGGTAATACGATCGGCAAACTCCTGAATAGGCACTTTTGACCCCTGAGCCTCTTCGACCATGCGAATAATTTGATTAAGGAACGTCTCACTGCCCACCTTTGTGGCCTGCACTTTAAGCGTACCATTTTTGTTAATCGTCGATCCGATTACTTCATCGCCTTTCTCCTTCTGCACCGGCATCGACTCTCCCGTAGCAAGGGATTCATCCACACTACTTTCTCCGTCAATGACTTTGCCATCGGTCGGTATCTTTTCTCCCGGACGGACAATCATCACATCATCCACCTGCAGATCTTTTACCGGGATGGTCATCTCCTTACCATTGCGAATGATTGTCGCTTCTTTTGCTTCCAGCGTCATTAAATTCTTTATCGCCTCGGAAGCACGACCTTTCGCTTTGGTTTCGACGTAGCGCCCCGTAAGATGAAAAGCCATAATCATACCGGCAATACCCGCGAAGCTGTGGAAGGGCGGTCCCATCCCAAAAGTATGCAATAAAGCTACAAATCCTGTTCCCAGTGCTGCCAACGAACCCATAGCAATAAGCACATCCATGTTGGGCGATCCGTTAATTGCTGACTTCCACGCTCCCCTTAGGGTTTCCAAGCCGGGATAAAAGATCACGACCGAAGAAAGACCAATCATCATCAGCTGATATACCAATTCCCCGCCGAGCGCATAGCCGGCAAACATTTCGGGAATCATCAGCAAAATAATGGGGATGGTCAGTGCCCACGACCACCACATCTTATGGTAAGCTACATCAAGTTTTTTTTTACCGGTTATATCCGGATCCTCTTTTTCGTCCTCATCTTTAACATCGTAACCGGCATTTTGGACGGCCTCTTTTAACTTTTCACGAGTAATCTCACCGTTTTCAAACTCAACCAGCGCTTTTTCCGTAGCCAGATTAACGGAGGCCTTACTTACTCCTTCCACTTGGGAAAGGGCTTTTTCTACGCTGTTGGCGCATCCGGCACAGTGCATGCCTTCGATTTTCAGTGATTCTTTCATAGCTGTTTCTTCTAAATTCTAAATTACATCCAAGTATAACAGCTTTTAAGAAGCTACCTCTTACACTGCGTCAAAAGAAATGTGTAAAATTTTTGGATGGTTTGGACTTATATCGCATCCAACGACTGGCGACTATTCTCATCAATGTGACTGCGAAAAGAACTGACCGTTTCCCCGGTCACTTTTTTAAACTGGTTGGAAAGATATTGTACACTGCTATAGTTTAGCTTCCATGCTATCTCGCTGAGCGTTAACTCATCATATGAGAGCAACTCTTTGACCCGCTCAATCTTTAGGTTAATAAGATATTTTTCGATGGTGACTCCACTATGATCTGAAAAATATTTACTCAGATAACTATAATTATAATGCAAATTACGCTCTAAAAATGCAGACACCTTGTCGGAGTCTTCTGCGTCTTCGAGATGTTTGAGATAATCAATAAGTTGAACCTTTATCTGTTCAAGAAGTGCTTTATCATTCTTTTTGATGAGCTCGAATCCTTTATCGACCAATTCTTCGCTTATTTTTTCCAGATCTTCAGATACCAGATCTTCGGCCAAAATAACTTTGCCAAGTGCAATAGATTCGATCTCAAAATCCAAATCTTGTAACACTTGCTGCACCGTCATTATGCAACGGTCACACACCATATTTTTAATTTGTAATGTGGTCATAGATTAATAAAACGAACTAACTTTTGATATCATTTATTACCACCTTTCCAAAAATAGAAAAAGGCAAAGCTTCTCCTGCTCTGCCCTTTAAACATCCTAAAAAAGAATTTGGTTGCACTTACTCCACTGTCACACTTTTAGCCAGGTTTCGAGGCTGATCCACATTACAACCGCGATTTACGGCAATATAATATGAGAGCAGTTGCAGCGGAATTGATGTTAACAACGGAGACAGGCAATCTTCCGTCTCGGGAATGGGACAAGAAAATTCAGAGAGGTCAATAACCTCATCATTATCTTCTCCGGTAATCGAAATAATGCGTCCGTCACGCGCTTTTACTTCTTCAATATTGCTGATCATCTTCTCATTGGTATGATCGGTAGCAGCAATGACCACCACAGGCATCATTTCATCAATAAGCGCAATGGGCCCGTGTTTCATTTCTGCAGCCGGATACCCTTCCGCATGGATATAAGAAATTTCTTTCAGCTTTAGGGCCCCTTCAAGTGCAACGGGGAAATTGTACGTACGTCCTAAATACAGGAAGTTAGGCGCATAGGTAAACAGCTTGGCCATATCTTTGATAGGTTCACTGTTATCTAAAATTTCCTGTACTTTTTCGGGGATACGATCAAGCTCTTCGATCAATCGGGCCGCATAATCTTCGTCAAGCACGCCTCGTCTTTGTCCCAACATAATAGCCATCATGGCCAGTACCGAAACCTGCGTGGTAAAGGCTTTGGTAGATGCCACTCCAATTTCCGGTCCGGCATGCGTATAAACGCCGGCATCCGTATCTCGAGCAATCGTTGATCCCACTACATTGCAAACCCCAAGTGTAAGTGCTCCACGCTCTTTGGCCGTACGCAAGGCCGCCAAGGTATCTGCCGTTTCACCACTCTGTGAAATCACCAACATCACATCATCCTCATCAATAAGTGCTTCGCGGTAGCGGAATTCAGAAGCGTACTCAACCTCTACTGAAAGCTTTGCCAGATGTTCAAACAGATACTCAGCAACCAATCCGGCATGCCAGCTGGTACCACAGGCAGCAATAATCAACCGTTTGGCGTTCACCAGCTTATCGAGCACATCGGCAATACCCCCCAGCTGTATAGAATGATCTTCTACGTTGATTCGACCACGGAGGCAATCAGAAATGGCACGCGGCTGCTCGAAAATCTCTTTAAGCATAAAGTGCGGATAACCACCCTTTTCAATCTCTTCAATGCTCATCGCCAACTCGTGGACTTTCTTTGTAAGCGGCTCATCCTTGATGGTCTTTACTTCATACCCATCTTTGGTAACAATAGCCATCTCACCGTCATCAAGATAGACAACCTTTTTGGTATGCTCCACGATGGGCGATGCATCCGAAGCCACAAACATTTCATCTTCACCAATACCCAACAACAGGGGCGATCCTTTACGAGCCACGAGGATACGATTGGGTTCTTCAACATTCAAAATGGCCAGCCCGTAGGTTCCAACTACTTGCTGCAATGCCATTTGCACAGCTTGCTCAAACGTAACTTCTTCTCCATTCCCGTTTTCATAGATCTCCTCAATAAGCTGAGCAATAACCTCTGTATCAGTGTCGGTCTTGAAAGTACGACCTTTATTCTTCAGTTCTTTTTTTAAACTGTTATAATTCTCTATAATCCCATTATGAACCAGCGCAATCTTTCCCGATTCACTTACATGGGGATGAGAATTCACATCGTTTGGAGCCCCATGCGTAGCCCAGCGCGTATGACCAATACCGACCACACTCTCATTGGGATCGGCATTAACTTTTTTCTTGAGGTTCTGAACCTTTCCCTTTCCTTTCCTAATATCAAGCTGACCATTAAGCAAGGCAATACCGGCAGAGTCATAACCGCGATACTCAAGGCGCTCAAGCCCTTTTACAATGATATCGCTCGCTTGTTTATTTCCAATATATCCTACAATTCCGCACATAGATGTCTTGTATTATTGAATTTCTTTGCTGATTCTTATACTGTCTCTCTGACTGAGATTTGAACAGTACTAAAGTTATCATTCTGGTGGATATTTTGAAACAATTATAATTAATCAATTAATAGTCTCATCCATGCAACTTTGTTTCTTTGAAGATAAAAAATCAGACACCTTTCTTCCTCTCACATTAACACGTCCCACGGACGACTTGCGCATTGGGATCTTAACCATTTCCGAAAAATGGGATCAGGCCCTAAATCCTCGAAAAATTGCAAGAACATTACGCCCGGCGTTATCAGGGGTGTTTAATAAGGGAGATATTTCAACGGATGAGAACTGTATCTGGATTAACAGCCGATACCTGCCTACCCAAACGTTGATTAGGCAAATCAATGATTTAAGCGAAGGACAGTACCTAAAATTCGGTGATACCGTTATTGCTGCTAATGTTGAAGGATCAATTTCGAAGCAGTGGCTTGAAAAAGGCGAACCCGACTTTAACACTCTTTTTGTGCTAGAATCCAATAATTTTCTATCCATCAATAACCTCTGGGATCTGTTTCAGCTGAATGGCAAAGAAATTGTTCGTGATATTGAATTATTGGAAACCAATAACAATGTAAGTGACACCGTTTCGGACCATGCCGTACTCGAAGATAAAGACAATATCTATATCCAAGATGGGGCTACCATCGAAGCGGGATCTGTTCTTAATGCGTCAAAGGGTCCCATTTTTATTGGCAAAAATGCCACGGTCATGTCGGGATCTCATATCCGTGGACCTGTAGCCATCTGCGAAAATGCTACGGTTAAAATGGGAGCAAAAATTTATGAAGAAACCAGCATTGGCCCGGTATGTAAGGTGGGCGGAGAAGTCAACAATTCTATATTCCATTCTTATTCTAACAAGGCTCACGATGGATTTATGGGCAACTCTATTGTTGGTCAGTGGTGTAATTTCGGAGCTGATACAAACACATCAAACCTCAAAAATAATTACAGCACTGTACGTATTCCCGACTGGTCTGATAACCAGGAAATTGAAACAAATCAACAGTTTTTCGGGACCGTAATGGGTGATCATTCCAAAACCGCCATCAATACGCAGCTAAATACGGGGACTATTTGCGGAGTGAGCTGCAATATTTTTTCCAATGACTTCCCGCCCAAACTTCTACCCTCATTCAGCTGGGTGGGATCAAACGTCATTCAAACATATCGACTGGATAAAGCCTTTGAAGCAATGGAAGCGGTGATGGCACGTCGCGATGTAAAGATGTCTGAAAGCTACCGCAAAATGATGGAAACAATTTCCAAAAACAGTCAACACCCATCTCGTTAACCCCACAAATTACAGCCTTTAATTAATCCATTCGGGAAGTACACCAACCTCGATACCAAACACATAATTCATCAACGTAAAAGTACCTACCGTCAAAAGCAGTACAAATACAAGGTTTAACCAAAGCCCGGCCTTTGACATTTCCGGGATACTTATTTTACCACTGCTATAGACGATGGCATTGGGAGGGGTAGCTACGGGTAACATAAATGCGCAACTTGCACCCAGGGCTGCAGGAATAGCCAAAAGCATGGGATTTTCTCCAAGCCCAATTGCCACCGAAGCCAAAATAGGTAAAAAGGCTGCTGTAGTAGCCGTATTGCTCGTAATTTCTGTTAAAAAGATAATCAATAGTACGACAACTCCGACTAACAAAATTATTGGCCAGCTACCTACAACACCAACTCCCTGGCCGATCCATTCAGCAAGTCCGGTACTGCTGATGGCGGAAGCCAGACTTAATCCTCCTCCAAATAAAATGAGCACTCCCCACGGCAACTCTTCGGCATCAGACCAGGAAAGTAAAAACTCTCCCTCTCTCAAATTAACAGGAATGATAAACAGTGATACTCCCGCCATAATAGCGATGCCCGCATCAGATAAACCCGGAATGTAAGTACTCAATAAAGGACGCGTAATCCATAACACGGCTGCCCCAATAAAAACAAAAGCTACTTTTTTCTCGGCGTTGTTTATAGCCCCCAAGTTACCCAACTGCGATTCTATTATTTTTTTACCCCCCGGCAACTCTTCTAACTTTATGGGATAAATGACTTTCACCAATAAAAAGTACAAAATGGGCAATGACACCAGCATAAGCGGTACGCCCACCATCATCCACTGGGCAAATCCTATTTCATATCCATAATTTTCGCTCATAAATCCAGCCAGCAACGCATTGGGCGGTGTTCCGATAATAGTTCCCATTCCGCCCACATTACAGCCGTAAGCGATACTCAATACCAAAACAATTTCGAAGTTCAATTTGTCGGCAGTTTCTTTTTGATTTTCTACCAGCTTTAATACTGATAGAGCAATAGGCAGCATCATCAAAGCGGTGGCCGTATTACTGACCCACATGCTTAGGAAAGCCGACGCAATGATAAATCCCATAATTATAGAAGAGGGCTTTATTCCTACAAAGCTGACGATATTCAGTGCTATTCTTTTATGAAGATCCCATCGCTCCATCGCCTGTGCTATTATAAATCCACCCATAAAAAGGAATATCAAGGGATTAGCATAAGGAGCTGTGGCCTCATCAATGGTTGAAATATTCAGGACGGGCAACAACACGATCGGCAAAAGCGCTGTAACTGGAATAGGAAGGGCTTCGGTAATCCACCAGATTGCCATTAACATCGCTACTGCAGCGGTATGCCAGCCTTCGAGGGATAACCCTTCTGGCGCAGGAATTAAATATGGGATCAAGAAGACCACAATGCCAGCTATAAAACCTAATTGTTTTTTCCTTTCAAATTGACCATCACTCATGATCCCAATAGCTAATTATAAAATTTGAATTCTATCGCCCCACAGCGAATTTCTGACCATCCAATATAGTAGATACTAAATATTAAAAGATATGTATTCACCCAAATGGTCGTAATTCCCACCATCAAATTCACCAATATATTTAAGTTGTAAAAAAATAAATAGGTATTGTCCTCAAATAATCCTACTTTGGATCGTTATATTTAATTACCCACCCAGTAAGTTACTTCTTTGAAACGACGCGTTAACTCAACTCCTTTCATCAGATAGAGCAGACAGGTGTACACAAAGACACAGTTATAGTTATGAAACAAGGAAAAATAAAGTTTTTCGACACTAAAAAAGGATTTGGATTTATTGCACCTGATGAAGGCGGCGATGATATTTTTGTCCACAGAAACAATGTCGAGAACCTCGATTACAACCAAGGACTTGAAGACGGCGAAGCCGTTGAGTTCGAGGTAGAAGAAACTCCCAAAGGCTTAAGCGCTACAAACGTTACCAGTCTGGATTACAAATAAGTCCGAAGATTTTTATTGGATTTTAAAAGCCCGCTTTTTAGCGGGCTTTTTTGTTTTACGCCCTTTCTTTTTCCAAGCCAAGCATCCCATTTTTCTCCCCCTCAGCTTGATGATCCTTATTCTTCAATAACCCATCAATTCGTAAGTTGTAGCTTTTAATCCAATGTGGTTCGTTCGCTAATAAATCATGTGATACATTCATCTACAAACATTCACTTAAAAGCCCTCTCCCATTCGTATATAATCGGATGTATTTTCTTAATCGAAAGCATATTGATAAAAATTGGTCAAGATCATTAACGAAGGGGATATCGTCATGTGCCACAATCAGGGAGCAATAAAAACCATTTGCAATTATTTCAAAAGCATCCTCATTACTACAGGCGCCCTTGCAATATTAATAGCAGCAGGCTGTAATGAATCACAACTGCCCGGACTTGGCGAATCACTGGAAGAAACCCCATCTCCCGTACAAGTAATAGAAACACACCCCCCGGATAATGCCCAAAACGTCGAACTGAATCACCAAATACAAGCCAGTTTCAACACTGCTATCGATTCGGCTACCATTAATGAGTCCACTTTTATTATCCGCGAAGATACCTCCACCATAGCCGGATCCTTCTCATACAGCGACAGTATTGTTACCTTTATCCCTTCAAAAGAATTCAATAGAAATAAAGTCATCAATACGACTATATCCTCCGAGATCGCTGACACCCAAGGCAACAGTATGGCACAAGATTATGAGTGGAGCTTTGCCACCCGTCCACCAACTACTGAAGAGCTCACCCCGCCATCTGTAGCAGATACAGATCCAAAGCACCGCGCCAAAGACATTTCCATCAGCACTAATATATCCGCACGCTTCAGCAAAGCTCTGAATCCAGAAACGATAAATAGCAACACATTTTACCTGCAAAGTAACAGCAGCATCGTTTCTGGCTCGGTCAGCTATACCGACTCCACCGCAACGTTTAATCCATCCGGAATGCTCCGCAACGGCACTGAATATACCGCTACCATCACCAGTACTATTCAAGACCTTTTCGGAAATACCCTTACTGACAATTATCAATGGAGGTTCACAACCAAAGAACGAGATAGAACTTCGCCGCGTGTTCTTTCAACGAATCCCCGAGACGATGACCGTAACGTCGAAGTTGATACTGAAATTACCGCTACCTTTAATGAAGCCATGGACCCGGCAACGATCAACGACGAAACATTTTTACTCTACGAGCGTCGGCGCAGTGGATTTCGACAAATATCGGGATCGGTAAGCTACTCAGGAAATACTGCTCGTTTCACACCAAACAGAAATCTGCGTGACAAAAAAGACTATGTTGCAGCTATCAGTGCTTCCGTGACCGACCTTGCCGGCAATTCGCTGACCGAAAGATACCGTTGGAATTTTGAAACTGAAGACGATTAATAACATCGGCGTTCAAAGCAAGCCTACTGCCAAGTAAACTCCAAATAAAAATCTGGAGGCGTGTTTCAATTTAGTAAGGAAAACCCCTATATTTGTCACGCTAAAATTAGTCGGCATTTGCCCAAGTGGCGGAATTGGTAGACGCGCATGCTTCAGGAGCATGTGGGGATCTTCCCCGTGAAGGTTCGAGTCCTTTCTTGGGCACTATAAGAGCTTCATTTATAACCATAACCCGTTGGCGCTCAACGTGCTAATGAGTTACGACTTTTCTTTTGGTAGAATATTGGTAGAACAAAATGGTTTTAAGGTCTGACTCTCCCCTCTCATACTTTAAAAAAGTCTCGGAAACTTAATCCATCATTAGCATTATTCTTGTGGGAACTAGTAATTCCCCCAAGACTAATTTCTGGCTCCCATCGTATTTGTCACTACCTCCCAACGCTCTGCTATCTCTTCAAGGGAATAATAACTGAGCCTTCTGAGTGATTCACAGGATAAAATCATTTGAAGTACGAGAGCATACAGAAAAAGGGATACGGAATAATCCGCATCCCTTTTCTAATTTTTACTCGATCTTCTCCCTAAATTTCTTTGGCTTCGTCTACAGAAGCTTTCTTGTAGGGAGTCAACAACTTCTTCAAATTATTGGCAGCCTTCCTGGCTCTACGACCAGCAGCTTTATTATCCTTTTGATCGAAGTCTTCGTGGTTTTCTTCTAACTTTTCCCACTCTTCTTTCATTTTGTTGAAGAGACTAACTGTACTTTCATCCATAATGATGTATTGTTTATTTGTTTTTGCTTTAAGTAAATGATCGAAAAAAGTATATACGAAAAGTTAAGGAGAGTATACAAATAGTAAACTATCAAAAATATGTATCGTGTAAATTTTGAAGAATACGATCTTCCAGCATAATACTCAGCATTTCTCCCGAATTTTCAATCCTATCGGTCCAGGTCTGGTTAGACCTGGAAGGGGTAATATTTCCTGAAGGATGATTATGGGCAACAATAATTGATCTCCCATTGGCAAGTAGCCTATCTGAAAATCGCAGAAGGGTCAACGATAGTTGCAGTTGATCCGCCAAAACTTATTTTACTCCATCCGATACAATACTTGTCATTATTCAGTAGTAACATTAAAAACTCCTCCTTTAGCTGAATATGATCGCTATTCCAAACCTAACGAAGGACTTTTACAGCCTCATCAGGACTTGTCACCTGAGGAAAAGATTCAGGTGATTGCTCATACCCCTATTTCCCTCTTCCCAAAATTGTAGTACCTTACCCCGTTATCAAAAAACCAATTCTTGGCTATGAGAATTATCGGCATCAGTCTTATTGCAATTTTGTTATCATCCTGCGCTTCGTCGCTACCGCCGGCGGAACCGTCAACCAACATGATGGACAAAGCGGACACCATTATCCTTACTACCGATGAAGCCCCCTCCAAAGCCTACCAACATTTTGAAATGCACCTGGGCAACATGGGCTTTACGGTCCTCCGATCCAACGAGCAACCCATGACGCTCGAAACGAAGTGCAAACAATTTGATCCCACAATATTCGGCCTTTTTGGCAGCTTCTCGATGAGAATAAACGCCTCGATGCAAGATTCCGCCCTCCACATAACGGGCACCTTGGCCAGCGGGACAAATGTGGAAAATGCAGGTGGCAAAAACAGTCCCGTTAAAAGTGGCTGGAACCAATTGGTATCCATAGCCCAAGAATTTCCACATCGGCAAATCTATTACAGCCGCGATTAATGATTTCCGGAAACTATATTTTTATCTGCCAGATCTCGGGATAAATCCAACAGGGTATCTTGCAATGGTTGGTCGGTAGCCACTTTCACATAACGGCTTTTATCTATCTCCAGAGGCGGTTCGTATTTATCTTTTAGCAGCTTATAATCCTCAATCCGGGCATCCGACACTACTCCCTCCTTCTCATCTCGCTCGCGGAGCCGTTCTTTGATCACCGTTTCGGGGGCCGTTGTCTCAATAAAAAGATAATCGGCATTCAGCTTATCTAATCGATTCACTAAACGTTCTCGGGACTTCCTGCTGTTGAAGGTAGCATCCAGAATAACCGGGCGTTTATTTCCCAAGGTCTTTTCCATCTCATCCATTAGTTTTTGATAGGTTTGCTCCGATATCAACTGGGAATATAACTTTTCGCGTTGCTCTGTCGGAGTTCGTTTTTGCAAGATAAGTCCGGCCATGGATTTACGAATGCGATCAGAGGAAAATCGCTCAATATTAAGTTTTTCCTCGAAATGTCTGGCCAATGTGGTCTTGCCTGTCCCCACCCCACCCATAAAGATCAGGACTTTGGGCTGAGATCCCAGCAAGGCATACCGCAGTGAGAGATCAAAATACCGTCTTGCCGTTTGGCATACTTGTTCCCGTTTCTCTTTTGGCACCTCCGGTTCTCTACTTTGCAGGCTCTTCACCTTTCCCTTTACATAAGCACGGTAACATTTATAAAAGTCGATCATCTCAGGCAGATCGTGATCATCCAGCTTCTCCGTCATCTGATCAACAAAATATCGCTCTTCCTGCCATCGATTATTAAAGTCCAAATCCATGGCAAGAAATGCTAAATCTGCAGCAATATCCCCATAACGAAAGCGATCATTGAACTCGATACAGTCATAAATCTGTACTTTCTCCGGAGTAATATGAATATGCTCAAGATGCAAATCACCGTGTCCGTCAACGATACGTTTTTGCTCAACTCGTCGCTCAAAAAGATCAGCTCTTTGTTTAAAATACCGATTGGTAAAATATTGGATCGCCTTGTATCCATATTCTTCTATCGTTTCTCCCACAAAATCATGGGTCTGTTCAAAGTTTTCATCGGTATTAACCTTAATACTCTCGATCTTACCGTACTGTAACACCCGTTCAGTCGGATGCTGTCCGTTATAAAAGTTCGCTAACTTCTCCGCCACGCGATCCAGATGTACTTTCCTGAGCTTGTCATTTTCAATATAAGTATGCAGAAAATATTCCTCCGGCAACTGCTTCATCTTTACCGCGTATTCGACTATGGAATCAGAATCTAAAACTTCATTTGATATCTGAAAAGCGTCATCCTTTTTAATAACCGATACTACTCCCAGATAAATATCATCAGAAAGCCTTCTGTTTAGCTCAACCTCTTGATGACAAAACTTCTTGCGTTTGTCAAGCGAACTATAATCCAAAAAACCGAAATCGACGGGCTTTTTAAATTTATATACGTAGGGAGAAGCGATAAATACATGCGAAATATGGGTCTGAATATGGGATACCCCTTCCGGATTATGAGGATAGGAATCAGGGGATTTAAGAAAAGCTAACAGCTTGGGATCCATAGCAGTATCCGTGTATTAATGCTGATAATTACAATATTTTTTGGGTTGATATCACAAAGTACAAAATCACCCATTCAAAATTCAGCCCTTCCTTTTCAATAAGAATAGGAGAAATAATTTTCTTGTAAGTAACTATTTTTACTACAGTTAATGTATGTATTTTGTAGATTATAGTAATGGACAGTAAAAATTAACGGAGAGCATCATGAAAATTCTATCAGGATTACTTATTGCATTACTATTGACAACTTGGAGTATTGACGCAAATGCACAGTTGTTAAACCGACTAAAGAAAAAAGCAAAACAGGCCGCGGAACAGAAAGCCGAAGAAAAACTGGCCGAACAGGTTCAACTATTAGCCGAACGAGCCGTAGAGAAATCATGGAATTCAATTTTTGGAGAATGGGACGCTGACAGTAGTGGCGGGATACACGTTCCGTTCACAATGAGCAGCAATATCAAAACCGAAGACCGTTACTCCTTCCAGACAATAACGACGATGGAAGTACGATCGAGCGATAAAAATGGCCGGGAAGAACCGCCAATGAACGTCGATATGCACTTTAGTGATGACGGCACTTATACGGGCACCAGATTCCGTTCCCAGGAAATGGAAAAACAGGAGGGCAATCTTTTTATTATTTACGACTTGACCAATGAAGCCATGCTTATGCTAATGGAAAATGAGGGCAATAAATTTTCATTTGGCTATAAGTGGGATCAACAGATCACTGAAAATGACAGCCTATCCGATGAAGAGGCCAACTGGGACGAGCTGGAAGAGTGGCGCGGGTATGAAAAGATCGGCAGCAAGAATATATTAGGTTATGGTTGTGATGGATATCGATCTGAAACTGATGAAGAAACCATGGAAATTTGGGTGACCCGCGACGAGGATTTGGGAATGACACAACTCTTTAAAGCGCAGGCAAACGCCAAACAGATGAGAGGTAAAATTCCCGACGAATATCCTTCCGGCATGATTATGGAAATGAAAAATGAGAATAAAAAAACCGGTGAGCAGGTGACTATGAGGGTGACCAACATCAAGAAAAATGAAAATATCTCGTATGTCATGGCCGACTATCCACCCATGAGTTTGGGCAAAACATCATCTAATAAATAACCCATATTTTTATTGATATAAATGGCAGGCATCCCTATCCTCATTGACGCAAAATGTAAGGCTCAAAGAGCGAACTGATATTATGGATGAATTAAAAGTAAAAGGTGAAGTTGCCCAAATTCTGGAAGAACAATCCGGCACGGGTAAAAACGGGGAATGGCGCAAACAGGACTTTATTCTGGAGACGCCGGGAAAGTATCCCAAGAAAATTTGTATTACTCAGTGGGGCGATAAAATTGATCAATTTAATGTTCAGGAAGGCGAAGAAGTGACCGTATATGTGGATCTGCAAAGCCGAGAATACAAAGGCAACTGGTATACCGATGTAAAAGCCTGGAAAGTGGAGCGCGGAGATGGCGACTCACAGGATAATCCCGATGAAAACGTCATTGATATGTCAGATATGGATCACGATGTACCCTTTTAATAACGCTACATAATAGACATTATCAGGTAGATACTGATTCCCATTGCCGAGGTGATAAATAAAATAACACCATAGGCTTCAACGGTACTGCTTCCATTTCTTTTCATAGCGGTGACCGTATTTTGCACTGGACCTTTCCAAAGCCAAATCAAGAGAGCTAAACCCAAGCCGACCACCAACAGAATAAGTACCATTTATGTGTCGCTATTCCTTGTCTTGTGCTTGAAGAACCCTAATGCAAAAGCTAAACTTGCAACTTTTAAGGATTCTTCTATTCTTAGTCATGTTAATTCTATTAGGGGTACACAAAAATACAAAAATAAAACAAGGAGAGCTTATGGAATGGTATATCAAAGTACTAAAAAACTATGCAGAGTTTGAGGGCCGTGCTCGTCGTAAAGAGTACTGGATGTTTACGCTGGTTAACTTTTTAATTTATGCAGCGCTACAAACTCTTATGTTTATGCTCGCAGGAATGAATCCAGAATCAAGTGTTGGATTGGTTCTTATGGGTATTTTGGGGCTGTATTCTTTAGCTGTTTTCATTCCCAGTTTAGCAGTAGGCGTCCGCCGCCTCCACGACACGGGACGTAGCGGCTGGTGGCTGCTTATTAGTTTAGTGCCAATAATTGGAGCTATTGTTATAATCGTGTTTTTGGTACAAGATAGTCAGGCGGGCACCAACCAGTACGGTGAAAATCCTAAAGAAATGGGATCGGCAGCCGTCGCTTAAATTATTTCGGTACTTAAAAAAGCCGAGCTTGCTAAGTTAATTAGCAGCTCGGTTTTTCTATTTTGGATCAAATTCTATCAAATTACTTTTTAATCCTATCCGCTTCTTCTACTAATTCGGGGTACTTGAACCAGCTTTCGGTCTTAGATTCATTATCAGGACCAATTTTCCCTTTCACCTGCTCTAACAAGTTTTGAGGATTATAAACCTTGCCCGATTTCATCACCAACTGCATATTACGCGTATTGGTAATGTCTTCCAAAGGATTCCCTTTCACCACATACAAATCTGCCAGCTTACCGGTCTCCACAGACCCGAGCAAACTGCTTTTGCCAAGAGCCTTTGCACTATTTAAAGTCCCAGCCTTGAGTGCTGCCTGCTCGGGCAATCCAGCCATCACCATCGTATGCATTTCGCGGTGCGCACTAAAACCCGCCAGGTAATAACCATGACTTGGAGCATCAGTTCCCAATGTAATTAAGTCACCACCCCCTGCTTCGTAAAATGCTTTCGTTGATCGCTTCATAGCCTCATAAAGACCGTCCATCAACTCACTGGCTTCTTGCTCTTCGCGGGGTGGAAGCTGCTTGCGGACGTAATCTGTAAACAGCGATTGTTCATCTTCCCAATAATCGAATCCATCTTTTAAAGTAGTAAAAAAGACCGGCGCAATAATGGTACCGTCAAAGTATACATTGTGATCTATAAAGTACTGTACGGTCTTTTTGAAATCAGTCGTTGTCGTATCCACTTTGTTCCAAACCGGATAGGCATACTTCGTAGAATCGAGCACAAAACCACCTAAAATATGCTCTACCCGATCGATGCCGTTATCAATAGCAGTGATAGAGTTCGTTGTATTGCGATAGCCCGAACCCAGGTGCCCAGCTACCTTAAGGCCGTGCCAGTGTGCCCGATCCACAAGGTTTTTAATGGTTTCGGGATTACCGCCTTTGGTCTTGAACCCATCAACACCAAGCGCCGCCCAATAATCAACCTGTTCGTAAATTTCCTCTTTGGAAAAATTCTGCCAGTCGGGACGCGCCGTGCCAAAATAGGGTCCCGAAGCCCAAATGCGCGGACCCGTCCATTTTCCAGAGTTCACCAAACGTTTGGCAGCCAACTCCATATAGGGATAATACACGCCGTTGGCAAAGGTGGACGTCACCCCATTGGCCAGATACACCAGTGCATTGTATTTAAATTCATCAATCTCCTCCAATTCCTCAGACCCAAAAGCGTCAATCCGATAATGGGCATGAATATCCACAATGCCGGGCAGTACATATTCATCTTCGGAGAGTTCAATAATTTCGTATTCCCCCCCTTTTGTCCTAGCCGGGGCATGTCCCACTCGGTAAAATCTTCCGCCGCGGATCAAAATCCCTTCATTTTCTACCATCTGTTCGGTATGCACATCAAAATAAGACCCGCCCTTTATATATACCGGATCTGACTGTGCCCATGCCGAGGAGGCAAGTACAAAAAGTACAAATGTAAAACTAATCAGAATACGTTTAAATACGTCCATAACTAAATGTGTTCTTGTCAAAATTTATCGTAAAAAAAGCGAAACCCCGGCTCAATTACGAACCGGGTTTTCGTTATTGAAGGTACAACTATCAGAAATCCTCGAAATTGATTTCTGATTGAGGTCGTGCCATCTGTGTAAAAATAGTTCCTGTAAGCTTATCATTTTGATCAATTTCATCGAGGCGATCGTATCGACGCATATCAATCCATCGGTGACCAAATTCGGCCCACAGCGAATATCGGCGCTGTAACAGAATTTCATCAATCAATGCCTGTTCGTTGAGTGCTCCGCCATAATCAGAGAGATTCCACGTATTACGCACATAATTAATAGCCTCTGCTGCATTAGTATAATTTGCAACCGTTGCTCCTTCTAAGTTCGTCTGTGCTTCGGCGTAGATCAGGACGAGCTCTTCATTACGAATCAGCGAAAGCGGAGCTCCTACTCCGTCGAAACGATTGTCTTGGTACTTGGCCTCTTCGGGCACATTAGGATTATTGATGGGGGTATCTCGCAAGAAAAACTTGCGATCGACGCGCAAATCCCCAGCCAAAGTATCCTCAATAATAGATGGGTGCACCACCATAATCTCATCTGCTGATGCATTGCGGGGAACATACAACGGGTTGAACGTATCGGGCGGATCACCGTACGACAGGTAAGCACCCTTGTTCATCACGCCTTCTCCTTCGGCCAGTTCAAAAAACGGCTCCGCATTAGAAAGTGCATCCAACGCACCCTGCCAATCTTCGGCATAAACTGCTGCTCGTGCTGCCATAGCTCGATTTAGCTGGGCCATGGTTGCCGGATTATTGAAATCAGCAAATCCATCGGAAAGGTTGAAAAAGAAGCTTTCTCCTGCATTTTGTAAATCTTGATATCCTTCATCAAGTAAGCCTCGAATGCTTGAAAGTGCATCCTCATAGCTTTCGAACTCCCCTAAATTTTGCGGATCGGCCACATCAACCCGAATACCATTTTGATACTGCGTTAGCAGTGGAATTAAGAACTGGTAGGCTTGGATCGTTTTCGCATATCCCCGCACGCCGTTCTTTTCTTCTTCGCTCAGCAGGGCAGTATTGTTGAGGGCCTGCATTAGTAGGTTTGCCTGCTGAATAGCTGCATAAGGGGTATCATAGGCAGCTGCGGATCCAAAAAAGGCTGGATCGGTTTCAGCATTCCCGTCAATACCGAGCCACTCAGTAACAAAACGTCCGTCAATGCTATCGAATCGCCATACTTCACGGCCAAATGATCCCAGCAAGGGGATAAGGCCCCCGGCATATTGTCTATTTCTGAGCTCCAGTCCCGTAACAAGGTTTTGCACCTCGGGCTTGGTGGCATTTTGCAATACCTGTTGCACCGATGGATTATTGGGATCAGTGACATTTTTTGATCCGACCAATGATCCATCACAATTCACCATAAAAAATACCAAGGTGACACTAATAACTGCTATGTAGGTTAATCGTTTCATGAGCAAATAATTTATGGATTAAAAATCGAGTTTGAGATGGAACATGATTTTACGAGCACTTGGATAGGCCGCAACTTCAACCCCGGTTCCTATGGCCGAAGATCCAAACTCCGATACCTCCGGATCGTAACTGGGATAATCAGAAAACAGCAGTACATTATTTCCTGATGCTCCAAGGCGTACACTTTTGACCGTACCCCCGGTATAACTTTCCAAGAAGCTGGCCGGCACTGAATAATATAAACTTAGCTCTCTAAGCTTAAGATAACCTGCATCCGCTACAAAACGACCTGCACCTTCGCCCGGACGATCAAGTCCATCGGGCGTTCCATCTCCATTACTGTCATTATTCCAGTCTGGTGTTGTCCCCGCGTTATCCGCTAAAAAACGGCGCAGGTTGATAACTTTTTGTCCGTGACTGTAGTGCCAGAAGAAGTTAAACTCCCAGTTATTCAAAAAGTTTATCGTATTTGTCCAAGACATCTGGTAATCAGGCTGGGAATCTCCATAAACGGTAAACCGACCTGCTTCAGTATCGAAGGGTGTACCCACAATGGTGGTGGGCGAAAACCCCTCAGCAATATAGAACGTACCGAGAGCGGCCCCAAAACCACCGGTTGTGAAGGATGGTACTTTTAAATTGGTAATTTCAGCAGTGTTCTTCCACCAATTAACCGTAGAGTTCCAGCTAAATTTATTGGCCTGCACCGGCACCGTTCGCAGCGCCAGCTCAATACCTTCATTTTGCAAGTCCGCGGCATTTGTTGCCATCACCTGTAACCCTGATGAGCTTGGCAGCTCCTGGTCAAGGATCAAGTCACTCACATTCTTGCGGTAGTATGTGGCCTCCAATGAAGCACGTCCACCTCGAATCCCTAAATCAACACCGAGTTCAAGCTCTTGGGCCGTTTCCGGCTCAAGGTTGGGATCGATGGTACGGGTAGAACGGAACGTTCCAAGATTCCCGGAAATTAATCCACTATTAAGTGCCTCAAACGTCACCCCGAAGTTGGGCAATCCACCGGTTTCACCGTATGCTGCCCGAAGCTTAAACTGCTCCAAGATATCTGCGCTCCAGAACTCAAAGTTCGTAATATTTACGGCCATCGAGGCTTTGGGGAAGAAATAATACTTATCCTGATCGGCATTGAGCGTTGATTTATCAAAGCGAGCGCCTACGGTACCGATAACCTTGTCATCCCAATTCACTTCTTGCTGAGCCACATAACCTACATCGGTAACATCTACAAAGTACTGATTATAAATTTCCTGGAGACTGGCATTTTCTACATTCGTTTGTCCGGGGACCAGCCCACGACCACGAACCTGCTGTAACTGTCGCTCATTGTGGTAGGTAGTATAACCGGCCTGGGTGGTAAGATTCCACGGCGAATCTTCGCTACCTACCGTAGTATTATAGACCAAAAATGCTTGTAAGTTAATATTCAGCACTTTTTCGGCAGAATGTATAACATCTCCAGGATTGGGCTGCGACTGTTGATACTGTAGAAACGGCGGCATGTACGCCATCGTATTGGAATTCATAAAATCAACGCCGCCATCCAGATTAAAATTAAGCGTATGTGCACCTGAGCTATACAATTTAAAGTTAGCTGACAACGACTGTAAAAAACGGTTCACTTCTTGTCGATTTACACCATACTCAATAAGCTCAAGCGGATTCATCTGGAAAAACGGATTGTCGGGATAATCCCCGTTTTCATCCGGCAACAGCTGTGCAAAAGGTGGCGTAAAAGCTACGGCCTGCACAACAGAACCAACTCCACCATTACCGGTCCATCCCCGATTCGTTTCTGTATTGATGTAGTTCGTGCTTGACGATATATCAATATTCTCATTGAGCTGATGATCTATGTTGGCACGTAGCGAGTAGCGGTCAAAACCGGTGTTTTCGATGATACCATTTTCATCCTTAAACGCTCCGGAGACATAAAACTGCGTTTGAGCATCTCCGCCCGAAACACTAATCTGGGTATTAACCTGAGCCCCTTCCCGTCCAAAGATTAGCTCCTCATAGTCCCGGAGTGTACCATTAGCCACAGCATCATTATACATCTGTTTGGCAGATTGTGCAGCAGAAGAACCAGCTCCATAAACCAAGTCAATTTTATCTTCGCTCCACGAAGCGGCACCAATTTTATTCAGGATGCTCGAATATCCCACATCCTGACTAAAACTAACCCTTGTTGCTCCACCGCTTCCACGTTTAGTTTCGATAATAACCACTCCTGCATTCGCCCGGGCCCCGTAAATAGCTGCCGCAGAAGGACCTTTGAGTATTTCAATAGACTGTATTTCATCCGGATTTAAATCCGCAAGCCGATTGGCCCCATCATCCTGACTGGCAGCTTGCTGGGCACTTACCGCAGAAACGCCCGTTTCAAGCTCATCGTTATTAATGTAAATGCCATCTACAATAATCAGCGGTTGAGAACTCCCGGCCCCCAACGTACTGATCCCGCGCAGCTTAATATCAACCCCGCCGCCCGGCGCTCCGCCTGAAGAGGTCATGTTGGTACCGACCACCTTACCCTGCAACGCACCATCAACCGTAGCCGGCGTAGTATTACCCGTTAATTCATCAGCATTAATTTTAGTCACCGAATTTGCAAGGTTTTCTCGCTTTACTGACGAAGCTAAGCCCGATACTACCACTTCATCGAGCTGCATTGCCGACGGATTCATCACAATTTCAATGGTATTATCCCCTTCGGAAATTTCAATTTCCTCTTCGTAGGTTTCATATCCTACAAACGTAGCCCGAAGCAAATACGTACCTTCGGGAACATCTGAAATTTCAAAAGTACCTTCCGCATCAGACGCGGCCCCGATGTTCAGTTCCGGTATAAAAACATTTACTCCCGGCATCGGTTCTTCCGTAGATCCATCAATTACTGTTCCTCGTAATATTCCCTCAAGCGCTTGCTGTTTTTTATTCTTCGAAACAATAATATAGGAACGCCCCCCTTTCCGTTCGTAAGATAAATCGAAAGGCCTCAAAATACTGGCTAACTGCAGCCCCAGATCCCTTTCCGGTTCACGAATACTTGACAGGGATACGGTTTTTCCCTCAATCAACTCTACATCATACAGAAAAACAATATTTCTGTCTTCTTCAATATTGTTCAGAATCTCTTCTAACGATATTGATTGTGATGTATCGTATTGCAGAGAGTTCCTGAGCGACAATATCTCACTATCGTTAGATTGTGCAATACTACCCTGTACCAATATCGCTGTTACAAAAAACAACGACAGTAAAAGCGTGTATCTTTTCTTCATCATTATGATCCCCTTAGTTTAGTGTTTGATTTATAAAGGAGCCTTCAAGCATATTCTGCCTAAAAACAATTTGATCTTCATATTTTACGATTGTTATCTCCAGTGTTCTACTAAGTGCCGACAAAAGCATATCCAAATCCTTATTTTCTATCGACCCCGAAACTTTTTTTGTCATTAACAGCGGGTTGGCAATGACGACCTCTTCGCCAAAAAGTTTTTCTATACGATCTGCAACCACTGTTAACGGGGCCCTTTCAAACTCGAAAAGCCCCTTGGTCCAAGAAGTATAGAGATGGGTATCTACATTCTGGATGGTGATATCAGAAGCCACCCGGCTAAAAACGGCCCGTTCACTTGGCCTTAAAATTGTTTCATCATTTTTCGCAGATAAACCTTTTCGCTGTATTGCCACCTTTCCTTCTTCAAGAACTACTTTTGTGATCTCATCCCAGGTATTCACCATAAAGCGCGTTCCCAATACATGGATATTGCCATCATTTGTTTGAACCTGGAAAACGGGACCTTCACCCGATGCTCGGTGTGTGACATCGAAAAAAGCTTCGCCTTCCAACTGTACCCCAACCGTATCCTCATAAACCCATCCGGCGTGATATGTCACCGAAGAATTAGCATTCAACGTTATCCGTGTCCCGTCATTAAGTACAATAATCTTTTGTTCTCCATAATCGGTAGTGGTAGTTAACAGTTGCGGGACCTGTATCTCATTGTCTTCCAAAGATGGGACAGGCATAAAGTCGGTATATTCGATTGTAAACAACATTGCGATCAATAACAGCACTGTTGCAGCAGCCGTTAGCATCCATCCCAAATAATGGGATGAAGTAATTGAGGAGACCGCTTCATTTACATGACGCCGAGGCATTGTAATACGTTTCTGGAGTTGCTCCCAGCTGTCATACTTTTTATGATGTGGCGGTATTTCTTCCCGGCTACCCCGTTCGAGCTCCAACACAATCTTCTTTGCCGTCAAAATATCTTCCCTGCAATCACCATGATTTGTAATCCAATGCTCCCAACGTTGATTTTCCTTCTCCGCGGCATTCCCGAAACACCAGCTGCGAAAAGTCGGATCGGTAATAAGTTGTACAATGATCTTGTTTGAGTCTTTTGCCATAAGCTGTTGTTCAATAGTCTTCGTTGATAAAGAGGAGCAAAAACTATTGCTGTACCCAAACAATTTTTTAATAAAAAGAGCCCTCTAAATACTTTTCAGGCACTTTTTCACTATTAATGACTCACTAATTATTTCGGGAGGATGAAAAACTGTGCGCAGGTTGTGTACTTATATAATAATGAGGGAAAGAAGACCAAGAGCTATTTTAATGCCTTCTTTTTCGAATATTTTTCGCAATCGCTCAATAGCGCGATACATATAATTGCGCACTGTTTGATACTCAAGTCCCAAGATTTGCTCAATCTCTGAATAGCTCATCCCTTCGTAATATTTCAGGAACAACACCTCTCGCTCGCGCTGCGTTAAATCCTCGCAGATCTCTTGAAGTTTTTGATTAAGCTTTGCCTGCTGTTCATTATCAATGAACAGCCCTTCAACACTTACCACCTTCTTCATGTCACTTTTAAAGGAGACCGACCTATAGTTGATATCATTCCTCTTTTTAATCTCTCCCATTAATCGACGACGAAAACTGATCCAAAGATATCCTTTTACATTTTGGACCTCAGAGAGCGTTGCACGGCTTTCCCAAAGCTGATAAAACAGTTCTTGCAGACAGTCCTCAACCAATTCCTCTTTTGAACACACGGATAATCCGTATGAAAAAAGAGAGTCATAATAACGTAGAAACAGTGTGCGAAGTGATCCTTTTTGTCCTTCCTTCAATTTCGCCCACAGCTCCTCATCTGATTGTGGTATGGAGCGTGTGCTACCCAATTTTTCTTATAGCCCTGAAATAAAAATGTTATCCAAATGTCCTTCTCATTTGGATCTGTTCTTGAAGTATAACATACACAGGCTAATAGTCAACTCTTTTCTAAAATAAAAACAATTATTTACACCTAATTGTTACAATACCCGTCGAGCAGCCAGAAATCGATTACGCCAATAAATTTTACCGAGTTTACTTATCATCACGCCATTTGAGGTCGAGGCGTGTAAAAACTCTCCGCTGTTGACAGCAATACCTACATGTAATGTTTTTCGACCTGTTCTAAAAAACACAAGATCGCCGGTGCGCACAGCTTTTCTTCGTATTTTGCTGCCTACATTTAACTGCTCTTTGGTATTGGTTGGCACGTCTATTCCAAAGTAATCATCCAACACAATATTGACGAATCGTGAGCAATCGACTCCTTCCTGCGACCCTCCTCCCAACACGTATGGTGTTCCCTTCCAATCACGATAGGCCTGCATTAGCGAGACTTTAACTTCATTCAGTGAAGATACTTTCATAGCTGGTGGGGCCGAATTATCAGTCGAGGAAGAGGTCGAATTTTCGGATTTTGCAGTAGTGTCAGATTCCGGCGATGCGGATGCCCCCTCAGAAACAATCGTTCCCGATGGTGGTTGCGTCGAGCGCGGAACCACACCACAGGCCATCCCCGTTAGCACCAAAAAAATCGCTGTTAAAACCGTCTGTATTTTCATTAAGAGTCTTATCATATTTTCAGCTTAAACTCTTACTTAAATGATCTATATTTAAGGGTTTAAAGACAACCATAAATTAAGTGTTTATTACTCAATGCAACTTTTGGTAAATGTTGATCATATTGCCACCTTGCGCAATGCGCGCGGAGAAGGATATCCCGATCCGGCTGAAGCCGCAAAAGTATGTGAACAAGCCGGTGCTTCGGGAATTGTATTTCATCTGCGCAAAGATCGTCGCCACATTAAAACCGAGGATGTATATCGATTAAAAGAAACGGTCAAAGGGGATCTTGATTTTGAAATGGCCGCTACCGATGAAATGCTGGCTATCAGTAAGGATGTTAATCCGGAACTGGTAACACTTGTTCCCGAAAGCCGAGAGGAACTTACTACTGAGGGTGGACTCGATATGGAAACAGTGTTTGAAGATTTTCGTGATCGGGTATTTCCCGCTTATGCCAATACTGACATTGCAATAAGTTTATTTGTGGATCCCAAAGAGAAGGATATTGAACTGGCTGCCAAATTAGGGAGCGACGCGATTGAGTTGCATACCGGCACCTATGCCAATGCGACTACGGAATCCGATAAAGAAACCGAACTGCAACGACTAAAAGAAGGGGCGGAACTGGCTCATACACTTGGCATGAAAGTAAATGCGGGACATGGTTTAAACCTTCAGAACTTACCCCCTTTGGTTAATACAGTTCCACATTTAAATGATATCAGCATTGGTCATGCACTAATTTCGTCGGCATTATTTTACGGCCTTGATGAAACAGTAAAAAAATTCCTGACTATCATAAATAACACGAACAAGTAATAGATTTAATTTTAGGGAGCAAATCCCATTACTAATAATCAACTATGGAAAACTTTGAAGGTCACCACTCGGGATATGTTGCTATTTTAGGTAAGCCCAATGCTGGAAAATCCACCCTAATGAATCGCTTGCTGGGTAATAAGATTTCGATCACCACCCACAAGCCGCAGACGACTCGTCACCAGATTATCGGCATTCATTCAGAGGAAGAGATGCAGATTATTTTCCTGGATACGCCCGGCGTTATTGATCCCAAGTATGAGCTGCAGAAGGCCATGATGAAAACGGTAGATCGTGCACGCACTGACGCCGATATTCTATTGCTTATTGTGGATGTAAAAGATCACAAGATACCGGGACGCATTTATAAGATGTTCGGTTCTATGAAAAACAAAAAGATCTTTCTGATCATCAATAAAATAGATAAAGTTACCGATCAGGAAGCCAAGGGAGTTGCTCGCAAACTTGAGGAGGAATTTGATTTCGATGATACACTTTTTGTATCTGCCCTAAATGGAAAAGGACTTCAAAACTTGATGGATAAGATTAAAGATAACATCAAACCCGGCCCCCCTTTTTATCCGAAGGATATGCTAAGCGAACAGCCGGTCCGCTTTTTTGTGGCTGAAATGATTCGGGAACAGCTCTTTTTACTTTACCATCAAGAGATCCCCTATTCTTCGACCATCGATATTGTTCAATACGATGAACGTGACGACCTCGATTATATCAGTGCCGATATTATTGTAAATCGCAATTCCCAAAAGGGTATCCTTATTGGCAAGGGAGGCAAAGCCATTAAAAAACTTGGAAAAAGTGCCCGCGAAGTCATCGAAGATTTTGTAAATAAAAAAATATACTTGGACTTACATGTAAAAGTGCGCGAAAAGTGGCGCGAAGATCCAAGTCGAGTTAGACACTACGGGTATTGATACCAATAAATTACCTACCTTCTGAGGGTGTTGAAAACTCTCAGAATTTTATTACCAATTATTCTTGATGAGCCTGAATAAATTTCTCTCTCACATCAAACCATTTGAGCACTTGCTCGCGATTTAGATTCGTAGATTCCTTTGATAGCAAACTTTGATTCGTACTGTATGGCCAATCCCTAATATCACCTACAAACCCATGTTTTATTGGGTTTCTATGAACATACCGGATAAGTTGGGTGAAATAAGCGTCATCAGAAATAGATTTTCTTTTCAGATTCTGCAGAAATAAGCTTCCTCGTCTGCTATACTTCTTGTTGAATGCTTTAGCATAAGAAATTAGAAAATTCTTAAACTGATTAGATATTAAATCTGGATACTTCTTTTTAACAAACTCTATTTAAGAATCCCTGCTTTTTGTCTTTACTATAAGATGAAAATGGTTTGGCATAAGGCAGTCCACATATACATCAGCAATTGGTGGAATATACTTTTGAAATCTCTGTAAAAAGAATTCGTAATTTGTATCTTCTCTAAAGATAAGATCTTCAGCATTATCATGGTCATAAACATGGCAGATCGTATTCGGCTCAAAAAGCTCTCTATTATTTCCCATAACAAGCAAACTACCTGATGAATATTATTACTAATCTACTTAACGATTTATATTTACGAAAAAAGAATGTTGGTGCTATCCTAAACTTTTTGCTTGTATTAACCCTTGCATTTCCAATATCTGCTATCGCTCAAGACTCTGGCGTGCTTGCTACTACTGAAGATTCTCTGCGCGGTTCCATCACCGCTGAGCGCGGTTGGTGGAAAGTCGTGTATTACGATCTCAACGTTACCATACAACCGGAGGACTCCTCCATCACTGGCTATAATAATATTACCTACCGAGTTACCAAGGAGCCAAAACGTATACAGATTGACCTGCAGGATCCGCTGACCATTGATCAAATCACACAAAACGGAGAACCGCTCGAATATCAGCGCGCCGAAAACAGCTATGCCTATATGGTGGATATACCTGAAAATATAACCCGAGATTCTTTATATACCATCACAGTTTATTATCAGGGCAAACCCAAAGTAGCCAAAAATGCGCCTTGGGATGGTGGATTTGTCTGGGAGCAGGACTCACTTGGAAATCATTGGATTGCTACCGCCAACCAGGGATTAGGTGCCAGCGCTTGGTGGCCCAACAAAGATCACCAATCTGCAGAACCCGATAGCATGCTTATCAACATTACCGTACCTAACGAAATTAAAAACGTATCCAATGGCCGGCTTCGCGGCACAACCAACCATGATAACGGTATGACCACCTGGCACTGGTTTGTCTCCAATCCCATAAATAATTACAACGTAGCCGTGAATGCCGGCAACTACGTAAATTTCAAAGACACCTACGAAGGTAAAGACGGTACGCTGGATTTGGACTACTGGGTGCTGGAGCATAATCTTGACAAAGCGAAAAAACAGTTCCAGCAGGTAAAACCGATGATGCAATGTTTTGAGGATTGGTTTGGTCCTTATCCCTTTTATGAAGACAGTTTTAAACTGGTCGAAACGCCACATCTGGGAATGGAGCATCAAAGTGCAGTTGCTTACGGCAACGGATATCAAAACGGGTATCGCGGTACCGACCTTTCGGGATCCGGCTGGGGATTAAAATGGGATTTCATCATTATTCACGAAGCAGCCCACGAGTGGTGGGGAAATAATATCACTACCAGCGATGCAGCCGACATGTGGGTCCACGAAGGATTCACCAGCTATTCGGAATCTATTTATACTGAGTGCCAATTCGGTAAAAAAGCCGGCGCCGAATACACCCGTGGAATGCGCGACGGCATCAAAAATAAAGAACCTATCACCGGAAAATATGGGTTAAACAATGAGGGATCTAGCGATATGTACAATAAAGCTCACAATATGCTACACACAATTCGCCAGATCGTAGACAATGATTCTACTTGGAAAAATATACTTAGCGGCATTCAAAACAAATTTCGTCATCAAATTGTAACGGCCGACCAGATTGAACGCTATATCATCGAACAATCAGGCAAAGATCTGGATGACATTTTTGATCAATATGTCCATTACACCGACATCCCTGCCTTTCAATATTACATCAAAAATGATGTTCTCTACTACCGGTGGAAAGCCGATATCGAACATTTTGATATGCCGCTGAAAGTCACCTTAGCCAATGACAGTTATACATTTATCTATCCGTCATCCGATCGCTGGAAACGAAGTGAGCTTCACTTAACAAGTGCCGATTCCTTTAAGATTCACAAGGATTTTTATATAAAAACAGATTCTGTATCATCTCGATAAATCCATACTTGTATCATAACAGATAATCGATTATGTTTGATTTGAATTTCAAAACCCAAGACATGAAACGAATTAACAAACATATTTTTTGCCTCTGTTGTATGTGCATGCCGCACCTGCAACCGGAGGACTGATTCGTTTTACTCTTGTAGAACAGATTCAAAGCCCTTCGGTCGATCCCGAAGGGCTTTTTTTGTTTCTGTGCTATTGTTCTTTTGATTTATTGAGCACTCTTATCAAGAAAAGCTGAGGGATCAGGCCCGAAGACGCTTTGGCAACCGTCCTGCGCAATCAATTGTGCAGGAAAAAGGTGCCACTTCCTGCTCCGGATTTACGGGGAAAGATGAGAGAACAGGCCCCATACTCATGGTGAGTATGCCCAGCCTCTTCTGAGATCTTTATCCCACCGGCGCAAGATCTTGGAAGAGGCTTTTTTGTTTGGAATAGGATTCTAAAAAGTAATCACATAACCATAAAAAACAACCACCATGAGTACCAACGGACAAGAACGCAACCTAAAATTTGAAACCCTGCAACTTCATGCCGGCCAGGAACCCGACCCAACAACCGGGGCGCGGGCCGTACCAATCTATCAAACTACTTCTTATGAATTTGAAGACACCGATCATGCAGCAGATCTTTTTGGATTGAAAGAATTCGGCAATATCTATACCCGAATCATGAACCCCACCAGTGATGTCTTTGAAAAGCGCGTTGCTGCACTCGAGGGAGGGGCTGCTGCTGTCGCCACCGCTTCAGGTCAATCGGCCCAATTTATGACTATTGCTACCATTGCCCAGGCCGGCGACAATATTGTTTCCACCAGTTTTCTGTACGGTGGCACATACAATCAATTCAAAGTCACTCTTCCACGGCTGGGCATTGATGTAAACTTTGTAGAAGATGATAAAGTCGAAAGTTACGAGGCAAAAATCGATGAAAATACCAAAGCCATCTATGTAGAATCGATCGGAAATCCCCGCGGCAATGTACCAGATTTTGAAGGCCTTTCTGCCCTTGCTGAAAAACACGGTATCCCATTAATTGTGGACAACACCTTTGGCGCAGGCGGATCTATTGTACGTCCCATCGAGCATGGCGCCAATATCGTTACCGAATCGGCCACCAAATGGATAGGCGGTCACGGCACCAGCATTGGCGGCGTTATTGTAGATGCCGGAAACTTTAACTGGGGTAACGGCAATTTCCCGATATTTACCGAACCATCGCCTGCCTATCACGGACTCAATTTCTGGGAAACATTTGGTCCGGATGGCCCGTTTGGCAATATCGCTTTTGCTATTCGCGCACGTGTAGAGGCATTGCGCGATTTTGGTTCAGCGCAATCTCCATTCAACAGTTTCTTGCTCCTGCAAGGACTTGAAACCCTATCCCTGCGTACCGAGCGACACTGCGAAAATGCCCTTGAGCTCGCTAAGTGGCTCCGCGAACAAGATGTCGTAGACTGGGTCAACTACACCGGACTTGATGATCACCCTTACCACGAACGAGCCAAAAAATATCTGAATGATGGAAAGTTCGGCGCTGTTTTGACCTTCGGTGTAAAAGGTGGATTTGAGTCTGCCCGAACCTTCATTGAAAACGTCGAAGTTGCCAGCCACCTGGCCAATGTAGGCGATGCAAAAACACTGGTCATACATCCTGCATCCACTACACATCAGCAACTTAGTGAGCAAGAACAGGCATCCAGTGGCGTAGAACCGGACTTAATTCGCGTTTCGGTGGGTATCGAACATATCGATGATATAAAAGAAGACTTCGAAATCGCATTTAGCAACATTAAGTGAACGCCGTAATAAGAAACTTATCGGATGGCAGTTTCAGCCATCCGATAACAAATTGATCAATTACAGCACTACACTGAATATAATGAGCAAAAAACGATCACATACTTTAAAAGAACCATTTATAACCGAAAGCGGGGCAACCATTCCCAAACCGACCATAGCATATCAAACGTGGGGGCAACTAAATGCCGCAAAAGATAATGTTATTCTGGTCTGCCATGCTCTTACGGGCAACACATCAGCTGACGATTGGTTTGAAGGCATATTCGGTCCAAATAAAGCTCTTGACCCAAGGGAGTATTTTATTATGTGTCCGAATGTTTTGGGCAGCTGCTATGGATCAAGTGGGCCCACTTCGATTAATCCTGATACAGGCAAACCATACCAAGCAAATTTTCCAGAAGTCACTATTCGCGACATTGTACGACTGCAACAACAACTTTTTGATGAACTTAATATCAGTGGTATAGAACTTATCATTGGCGGTTCCATGGGCGGCATGCAGGCACTGGAATGGTGTATTATGGATGACCGCCCCAAATCTGCTGTTCTTATCGGGATGGGAGCAAAACACCGACCCTGGGCTATTGGAATCAGTCACACCCAACGACAGGCTATTTACAACGACCCCAACTGGAACGACGGATTCTACTCCGAAGAACATCCCCCCAAAAAAGGTTTGGCGCTGGCCCGTATGATTGCAATGAACAGCTATCGCCATCCCTCAGACTTTGATCAAAAATTTGGTCGCAGACTACAGGACGGACAATCCAACTACGAAGTTGAATCGTATCTCAATTACCAAGGCGAAAAATTGGTCGAGCGATTTGATGCCGTTTCGTATGTGCGCCTAACCAAGGCGATGGATTCCCACGACATCAGGCGTAGCCGACCGCGGATCAAGGAAACGCTTGCTGGATTGACCATCCCCGTAAAAGTGGTCGGCATTGACAGTGATATGCTGTATCCCCCTGGCGAATGTCATGAGCTTGCCGAACTTTTGCCCAACGCCTGTTACGTGGAAATATCCTCGCCTCATGGCCACGATGCTTTTTTAATCGAATTCGGTCAGCTAAATCCCATCATAACGTCACTTCAAACAGAACTATCTGAACAATCAGTTTAACCACAATGTCAAAGTCACAAACACACATACTCAAATTCGGCGGTTCTTCATTACAGAACTCATCACTCATTCAGCAGTCGGTTCAAACTGTCATCGAACGAATGCAGAGTGCCTATCCGGTTGTCGTTGTTTCTGCTATCGGTGGCGTTACCAATACGCTTATAGAATTAGCAGAACTGGATCACAAGACAATTCACCGGTCGTATCAAATTATTAATGATCTCGAAAATAGACATCGTCAAATTTTTGATGAATTAGCTCCAGTCAGTCATCCGAATCGGAGCGATCTTCAAGATCTATTTACAGAGCTCAGAACAACCTTTGAAAACAACGAGCTGAAGGAAAACCATTTCTATGCATGGCAAGATCGCATTTTATCTATCGGGGAACGAGCCTCAGCCCTCATTGTTTCAGCAGCACTATCAAAGGAAGGCATCCAATCGACGTATCACAAAGCAAGCCAATTTATTAAAACCAATTCTACCTTTGGAAAAGCATGTGTACAGCGCAATGCGACCCGTACATTAATCCGAAAATTTATAGATAAATCTACTGCCATTCCGGTGATTACCGGCTTTATCGGATCTAATGACCAACAAAAAATTACTACACTTGGTCGCTCGGGATCGGATTACACCGCTGGACTTATTGCGGATGCTCTTGATGCCGATCACCTTGAGATTTGGACCGATGTAGATGGTGTTCTCACCGCAGATCCAAAATGGGTATCGGATGCTGAATCTATTGAACAACTCAGCTTTGGAGATATATCTGAGCTTTCCGCTCACGGCGCTCGTGTGATACATCCCAAAACAATAGAACCTATCCAAAACAAAAAAACTACTGTGTCAGTCAAAAATAGCTACAATCCCCAACATCCAGGAACACTTATTACATCAGATTTTAATACCAACGGTTCTCTAAAAACAATCACCATAACTGGTCCATTTGTGAGACTACAAATCGATCAAAATTATGGGTACGATCTGTTTTCAAAACTAAATGAATGGAGCACTGACAATCCCAATGCGAACTCCATAGCATTCACCCAGCAAACAGAGTTTGAAGCTGCTCGATTTTTGTTAAAACAATCGTTTTTTGAAGAAATCAAAGATCAGCTTTCTGTTTGGGCTGCAGAGCGGCATACCATTTTCAATCTTGATGATAACCTGTATAAGCTAAAAAAGTTCAGCAACCAGTTTAACAAAGATGAAAAACTGTTTGGCCAAACTGTTTCGCTACTCAATGAAAATAACATTCAGCCAATCCACACTGAACGAAACTATGACGAGCGATTTATCTCCTTTTTATTTAAAGAAAAGGACGCCCGTCATTCGGCGTATTTGATTAACAATACTGTATCTAAAAAGAAACCTGTTGTTGATCTTTTTGTAGCCGGTACAGGAGCCGTAGGAGAAACACTGTTAAATAAACTAAAAAAACTGGATACAGATGATTTTCAAGTCCGTCTATTGGGTACCTGCAACAGTCGAAAAACACATTGGGATACAGATGGATTATCTTTGGAAACGGGGCTTGAATGGCAAAATGCCGATCAAACCAATTGGGATATTCTGCTAAAAAAACTGAAAGAAAATAGTCACCGCAATTTACTCTTTGTAGATGCCACTGGCAGTAAAGAAGTGGCTCGGCTCTATCCCAAACTGTTTGCCAATGGAATACATGTGGTTACTCCCAGCAAGCTGGCCAACACCTTCGAGCAATCGTTCTTTGATACACTGCAAGACCTCATCCGAAATGAGAAAACATCCTTCAAATACGAGACAACCGTCGGCGCAGGTCTTCCAGTCATTTCCACTATCGAAGATTTGCAATCGGCAGGTGATACTATCACCGAAATATCAGGGGTTGTTTCGGGGACAATGACGTACTTATTTAATCAGCTGGAACAGGGCGTTCCCTTCAGTAAAGCAATTATCGAAGCGCGTGAAAAAGGATACGCCGAACCTGATCCGCGCGATGATTTATCGGGCGAAGATGTGGCTCGGAAATTCTTAACTCTGGCACGAACACAGGGCATTGCCATAGAACGCGAAGAGTTAGAAGTAGAATCCCTCATCCCAAAAGAATTAACGAAAGTTGACAAAGAAACCTTTTTAGAACAATTATCAGCGTACGATAGCGAATGGGAAAAACGGATTCATGCAGCAAGACAGCGCGATGAAGTACTGCGCTATACCGGGAAACTACGGGATGGGAAAATTTCGATTGGGATTGACTCAGTGCCTAAAGACTCGCCGCTTGGTCAGCTTAAAGGAACCGACAATATCATTCAAATTTACTCCCAACTTTATAATGAAACACCGTTGGTTATTCAAGGTCCGGGGGCCGGCAAAAAAGTTACGGCAGCAGGAGTTTTGAGTGATATCCTTAAAACTGCGAATCGTCTAACTTAATACTAATCAACTTTTTATAGGAGTTTTTAACCAAAATTAGATTACTCTTAATAACAAGCTTTTGTGCTCAGATATTTATAACATGATTATAGAATTTTGACGGTAAAGCTGATAAGCAATCTATCTCAAAAATTCATCAACATGCGAGAGCAAGCATTCAGAAAGAGATTAAATACTATCAAGAGCTGAGAGAAAACATTCATCTGGGATAACAGCTTAAACTGTCTTAATTAGATATCTACAACAGCTATTTACATCAATGATAGAGTGGCTATTGGGGTAGTCAACTCTGTATAACAAGGGGGCCGGTCGGGAGATCGGTCCCTTTTTTATTGTTTGATATTTTTGTTCGGTTTGGATTACGATGGATTATCCGATTACGACGAGAGTGTAAATCTAACTCTGTCTAGGTTGGTAATTTAAAATCTACTAACTTAGACAAATCATGACACAAAAAGAA
>NZ_JBPOEA010000004.1:0-230859 GCF_052060035.1 Fodinibius sp. SL11
TCCTCGATAGCTTTGGTTAGCTCCTCCCGGTCGGCCGTACCGCCCCTGTAGGTAGACTGGTAGAAATCAAGCGAGAGGTCTTCACCGATGGATCGCCCGTACATGGCAATTTCGGCCAAGTCATCGGAGTCGGAAACAGCAGGTACGTAGTTGCGGTTGAACATCGAGTCGGCATCGATAATATCGGCATAGACCAGCTCCTCACTGATCGGATCGCGCTTAACTAAGGTGGTGAGTTTATACAACCGGTTGTCGTAGCGGAAAATCTGGCGGATGTCCTCATCTTCGTCTGGAATGCCGTAGGCATCAATATGAGTGGCGAGAAGCTGCTTAAACTTCTCTCGGAGAGGCTCTTTCTGCTCGCTGTCCCGGGCCAGTGCGGTAACGAAATCATCATAGGTATCGAGCATTTGGCAGGCCGAGGCGATTTTTTCGCGCAACCCTTCGCCTGCTTTGTCCTTGCTTCCTACAGCAATAGGTTTAAAATAGTGGCGCTGTTTTTCATAAAAATTTCCATCATGGTGAATGATATTCCCAGCGTGATAATCTCGACTTGTATTCAACCGGACTCCCTCATCGGGGATGCGGTAGAATTCCATTGGGATTGGGAGCTCGTAGGGAAACTGAAGGCCATCTTTCACCACCCGGTCGGTAAGCTTATTATCGACTTTGCCTTTTACGCCCATGCGAGTGAGAAACTGCATGTCGTGGCCTTGAATATGCTCACCTAATACTTGTTGGGGATACTTTTGGTAGTAGGGATTATAGTAGGCCCCGTAAGACTGGCCGTTATGTTCAGTGATGCTGACGGCGAGCTCCTGGTGGGCAAACAATCGATTAAGTTCGCTAGTGACATCAGGGTGTTGCTCCCCGTCAAAGTCAGGATACTTCTGAAACAGGAGCAGATCCGTGGTCACAAGGGTATCGGCATTATCTTTAAAAGCGGTCGAGGGCAACCGGTAGGCGCCCACAAATCGGGCGCGTTGGACCATAGCCTGTCGGATGGCCGGATCTTTTTTGTCCATCGTACCGACCGAGGTGATCACCGCCATAAAACCGCCGGGCTGAAGAGCCTCCAGAGACTTCAAGATAAAGTAGTCGTGGATGCGCGGATTTAGGTGAGCCAGCGGGTCGCGCTGGGTATGAATTTTTATATCTCCAAAGGGGACATTGCCTATGGCGCCGGTAAGATTATATAGCGACAGATCGGTCTCAGCAAAGTTTTGGTGTTTAACTAACTGGTTAGGGTATAGGAGCCGAGCAATACGAGCGCTCACTGCAGACCGCTCAACCATCAACATACGATAGCTGTCGGTATTAGGCAGAAATCCCGCAAAATTTCCAATGCCTGAGCCGGGCTCTAATATGTTGCCCCCGTCCACGCCCATAGCCTGGAGTTTATCCCAGATCAGCTGTATCAACGGGTAGGAGGTGTAATGCTCGTTGAGCAGGCCGCGCTCGGTGCCGGTGCGATCCTCCCCGTACCCCAATCCACCAGCTCCGGTATACCGGCGAAGGGTGTCCAGGTCGGATTCGGTGATAGCACGATCTTCTTTTTCCAAGACGGCCAGCGCTGCTTCGTTGGCCCGGCGGCGTTCGGATTTCGTTAAACGGATCGGATCGTAATTTTTCAACGAAAGGTCAGAAAAATCGCTTTCATATTTCGCTTCTCCCGCACGATCTTCAGAGTCATGGTATGATTGGTCGTCTTCAATTTTGGTTGATAGGTCCTCACTTGTGGCATCTTCAAAAATTTGGTCAAAGTCGACGCCAATAATATGTCCGTGCTCGCGAAATAGCTGCAGTGCCTGCTCGCGATGCTCGGTTGGAAATTTGTCTAATGAAAATGCCAGTGCTAATTTCTTAACCGTTTCGGTAAAGGAGTCCTGGAGTACCTGCAACTGGTTGGTAGGATTTTTACGGGTCGTCAACTGTTGGTTCAATTTTGGGGAGTTGCCCAGAAGATCATCTATTTGCTTTGCGGCCTCCTCATTTCCCTGGTCAGCTTGCCAGGCCAAATCGGTTAGGTGCTGCATTCGTGTAGTGTTAAGTGTATTGGATTTATAAGGCTGGTGAGCCGCATTAGCTATTTGGGCCATCCGCTGGGTTTTAACCTGAATCTCGACCGGAATATCACCGGCGGTGCCAGCCATTACAATAAAATGGTGAGCGCGATATCCTCCAACGGGTCTGGCGTATTTGTCTTCATGCTCAATTACGTTGCCAACAGCTCCTGAATCAATTTTTCGGGCTACCTGGTCCAACTCAGCTTGACCCGACAAAACAATCATGCATCCGGCCATATCGGTCAATCCTTGCATGTAGTGTTCGCCAGCGCCAGCCTGCTTGATATCTCCCTTGATACGCTTTCGACGCAATTTGTTGATCACTGAGTACGGAGATTTTACCCGTCCCTTTATCGGGGCTTCCGGTTTTAGATCTTTGAGCTTTGCTATTACCTGGTCCAAGGCCTGCTGATAGTCGCCACGTAGTGCAATTAGCTGTTTGATTTCCTCGGTGAGTTTGACCTCTTCGACGGTATCAGTGTCCCCGGCCAGCTGCGGGTTGGGATCGTCGGCGTTGGGGATTCCGTCTCCATCGAAATCGCCAAAAATACCGGGGTAATCATCGGTTGTAATTTCGTCAAAAGGAGTAACAGTCGGATTGTTTCGCATCGGGCTAGCCCAGTATTTTGGTTAAGAAGGCATCCAGTTTGTCCTGGCTTTGTTTGGCCGCTTCGATATCAATTTCAGGTTCGGTTTCTTTCGGTGAAGTCGGTTGGATCACAGGCGTGGATTCTTCTGGAGCAGTTTTCTTCGGCTTCACTGTTGGTTTGGAGCTTTTCGGTTTCTTGTTATCGCCAGCAGTATCCTTCGGGGGTTCTTGTTGTTTAGCAAACGCCCGTTCCTGTCGCTTGTACTCCTTGGCGCCCAGTACCAGTTTCGCGTGGTCCTGCTTGTAAATCCGGATTTCCAGATCTCCATATTTTTTGACAAGCTTTTTCCAACACGCCAGTACCCCGCCACCAGAACCTTCCGTGCAGGCCTGATATTCAAGGTGGCCGTCCAGCAACAGATCCATGATGTATCGCTTTTTGGGATAGTCGGCGGTGTACCGGATCGACAGGTGAGCGTTTTCGGATTCTCCGGAATGCTTCGGGGCATAGCAGGGCATTTTGCTTCCGAACATGGAGTTGATGCGCTTCCAGGAGCGAATTTTGTGGAGTTTGTCCAGCTCTTTTAAGGTAATTTTAAAAGGGGTATCCACGGGGTTCTCGCGGTTGGCTGGAGCCTGTTGTTTCTCTGGCTTAGTTTTTGGTGAAACGTTTCGGTCGGCGGCCGTAAATGGCACGGCAATAGCCGTAAGTTCCCGGTAACGGTTCTTTTCGGTTTCGGCTCCGCCCTCTTTGGTAACCTTGATTTCGATGTCGCACTCGTGGGCAATGCTGGTATTGCCTTTGTACTGTCCGTCCTTGGTGGCATGCGATACCATAACAAACATAATACCGTTTTCTCGGCACCACTGGGCCAGCTCTACGGTTTCCTTGGCGTTGGCATCAATCACGGAAATCGAATCCAGGATACAGGCGAAGGACCGGTTCTTTAGCAGAATTTCTTTGAGGGCCTGAATGGATTTCCATTTGGTAAAATTGAGGTTCGGGTGGGTCGCTTCCAGGCGTTTGACGCGGTCGACCAATGTTTTGCCAAAATGTTCTTCGGCGGGAATATATTCGATGCGCCCATGTTCGGCTAAGGCATCAGCCAGTCCGAGGCTCATCGTTGATTTACCGGCTCCTTTTTCGCCCCAAATAAAAATGACGGCATTCTTTTCGGGCTCACCGAGAAGTCTCCCGTAGGGTTGGGCAATGGTAATGCCTTTGATATTAAGCTTGGAAAGCTGCTGGGCTGTCATTGATTCCATATTACTGTCGTCTGATTGTTTTAATTGCGATTCCAATGGCGATAATAGACAGGCTGCCAAACAGCAACACCTTGTGGTTTACCGATGCCTGTGGTGGCCTTTGGGTTATGGCTTTCGGGTTAATGCCTAGTTTTTGTAGTAGCCCCTGGCCGGCTATGCCGCTGGTTGGGAGCCCAAACTGTTGTTGGGCTTGTCTGACAGCCTGCTGGGTCTCCGGTCCAAATATCCCGTCGACACCATATTTGGGCAGGTCCATACCGGCGGCTTTGAGTGCGGATTGCAGGTGCATGACCTGCGGCCCTTTGTCACCTATTTTTAGAGTCATTGGGAAGAACGTTTTCGGTTTATGAAGGTGAGACCGGCAATTCCAATGGCGATGCCCATGGAGAGAAAACCGGCTTGTTTAAGTGTGGCCATGGATTTGCTTTTTGCAACGGTCTCTTCAAGACCGATAAGATCACTTACAGCTTGCAGGTCCACATATTCGAAGTACCGGTTGATAACCCCGGCATGTTGGTGGTAAATGGTATTTAACCCATCTTTATCGGTCGTAAGCTCGGCCATGATGATGGCCGTAGTTGCGGCTTTTCCTTTCTTGCCGCTTAGGGCGCGATCGGCTAGGCTAATGGCTTTGCGAAACGCATTTTTTCCGGTTTGTCGCAGGTAGCTGTTTAGCCCGCCCATACCGTCGTCCACAATCTGATAATCTCGACCTTCAATGAGCTCACGCATCTCGGGTTTCCTCCCGGCCGGTGTCAGGGTTGGTCATATTTTTCATGCTGTCTCGCAGGCCGGGCATAAGCGGGCCAAGGAAATACGCTCCGGCTCCGATGCCAACCAGCCATAAAGCTTTGGTGAGTGTGTTGTTGACGCCGCTGAACGCGCTTTGTGGGTTAGGCAAGCTAATCTGATACCACGGCTCGGTGGGTGGAGCATATACCCCGCTCTGTTGGCCTTCCTCGATATCCAGATCTAGGGTCATAACCTTGGAGGCCGCAAGCGGTTTGGCCTCGGATATATTGGCTTCGGTAACATTGCTGGTATGCAGCTCAAAGATGACCGGGTGATTACGGTCCGGACGAAAAGAGCGCCCGAACACCAGCCGGGTTTGCCCGCGACAGCCGTCCCACATGCTGGTCAGGATTCGGGATATGGCCAGTACTTTTCGGGTTTGCGGGTCCAGGGCCGCGATGACCGCATCCGGACATGCTATAAGCAGAAACGAGTTCCAGAAATTGCGGTATCGGTCAATCTCGATATCAACGGAGAAGGGAACCCCGTTTTTGGGCACCCCGCGCTCGGGATACCGGCCGATAATGCGAACTTCGCCAGCCTCAGAGCTAATAATATTTCCTGTAATGCCGGCGGATCCTAATCCGTTGTCACTATATGCATATTGGGTCTGGGTCATGTTATCTTCGTCTGGTTAAGATTCTAAAAGCAAGATATCCACCGGCAATCCATCCCAGGGTTTTCTTGTGTTGGTCAAACCAATTTCGGAGCTCTTCGGAGGGTCGAGCGGCGGAGAGCCGCTGGCAGATCGATTGGCCTTCAGGGGCTTCAACCTCTGCCCCTTTTGGGACTTCCTGCAGCTGGATGGTCGGTTGCAGGTACACCTTTTCCTCTGATGGAGAGGGATTTGGGTAGCGCCCGTTGGGAATATGACCATCGAGATAATGAGAAATTCCTACCGGATGGGCGGGATAAGTGGCTTCAATCATATTACGATTTCTTTTTTAGTAAGGTGTACATGAGTCCTCCCCCAACGGCAACGACGCCGCCAATAAGCAACATGCTTGTCATATTGGGGCCGCTCGATTTTTGGGCTTGCAGGAGCGCCATCTGTTGCTGGGGGGTTAGGCCACTGCCACTGGAGTTATTTTTCCCGCCGTTGATAACCCCGTCCACGGTCACGGCGGTATCGGCCGCTGTGGTCAAAAAGCTGGACAAGTCATTCAGGATGCTGCCAAACTTGGTTTTCTTTGAGGTGGTGGTTGTGGATCCAACAGGAGGGAGGAAGCTGTTTGTGTAGTTAAATGGCCGGGTAGTCTGCAGAAAATCTAATTGATTGTAGGAGCTGTTGTTCATAGGGGTTGGGGTATGCTATTGGGATTTAGATTTTTTCTTTTTGGCGATAAACATGATGGCGGCTCCCAGAATGGCAACCCCGCCCACTGCTGCGCCCGCAATCATGGCCGTACTTGCGGTCTCTTGTTTGGCAGCGGTATCGGTGACGTTGTGCTGTAAGGCCGTCATGAGTTGCTGTTTTTCCTGCTCTATTTTCTTCTTTTCAGCCAACTTGCGCTCGTGGGCCTTACAAAGCGCCTGCGATTTCTCCCGTTTTCGGCGGCAGCGTTTAAGTTTGCCGAACATCTTTCCCTTACAGCTCTGGTTGGCATACCGGCAGGGATCATCTTCTTCCCAACCGTTCAAGCCAACAGTTGAAGGGTATATGACCAATTGATCATTGTCGGGTTGTAGTATTGCTACGGGTCGGAGGTAGGAGCTGCTCATAAACAGTTATTAGTGGTTAAGGGTCCAGTAGCTGATCCCGCCAAGGGTGAGAAGCCCGGCCGAGAGTCCACCGTACAGGAGCCATTTTTTATGTTGAGATTTCTGCTGGTCGGCATAAAAACTGTTGCCGATGCTTCCAAATCTGTTCAGGTGGTCAACAGCCGGTTGGCCGTATTCTTGGATAACTTGGGCGTATTGCTTGAGGATCGCGTTATCCTTTTGGGAAAACGAAATGACGTCCGAGCGGACCCCTCGGGCCATTAGATAGTCTCGCCATTGCCCGCGCTGGATACGCTCGCCTTTATCTTTGGCGCCAAACCATTTGGAGAACATGCTGCTCATGGTTACGCCTGTTTTTACCGCTGTAGTGGCCGCGACAGTAAGGGTAACCGGATCGACACCCAGTCCTTCTGGCATGCTGTTTGGCAGGTGTCTGGATTTTTTAATCAGCGACTCGTCAAACTCGAAACCGGGATATTTGGCGATGGTTGTGTCAAAGGATTTCCAACCCTGAGGGGATCGGTAAACCGCGTAGATATGATCGTAGTTTCGTCCCGTCCGGCTCACAATCCGAAATCCGGTTTGAATACCCAGGCTTTGCAGCAGGGCCGCTGACAGGACCGCGTGATCGTCGCAGTCTCCGGCCTTCTGCCGGAGCGTGATATCCGGGGATTGAATGCGTTCAATATTCCAGGGATCCCGAACGTAGTTAATATTACGGGTCATCCACTTGTAGATAGAATCGGCAATCTGATCTACATTTCGCAGGTCGGGAAGGCCGGTATTTGAATTCTTGTGAATTCCCCGGGTGATTTTTAACGCTAACTCGCGGATATCATCCCGGCCAGTATATTTGGTAACAAGCTTCGAAGCTAGTTCGAGGACGCTATCGATCCCAGGGTATCTTCGACGGCGGGAAATAATAGGGGCGGCAGCATCACCTTTTGGGAGATTTGCTGCCGCCTTATTGCTCATCACTAAACCGTCGGTAGTGACTGCGTTACGGGAAGGGGTGATATGAGGATAATGGCTGCTCAAGAGCGGTAGGTGATATAGTCAAGTAGAAGTTGCAGGCCGTGCTCGGGGTTGCGGGTTGTGACATCACCGAGCCGTTTCGCTAGTTTTGGATCAAGATCGCCCAGGCTGATAAGCACGCCCGCAAATTGACCGGAGCGCGTGATGGTCGTTATTCCTGCGGTATCCAATTCCTTGTAGATGTTATCCCGAAGGCTTGTAACGGGTTGTTGGGTAATGGTTGGCATAGCTGTTAACTAAGATTTGGGTCCGTTGGACGTGACTAGTTTTTGCAGTTCAATAATGACTTCTGTGAGGAGCGCCTTTATTTGGTTGCTCACCGATATGCCGGTAAAGCGCAGCAGCTGTTGGCAAGCGAGGTGGGCAGGGATATAGCAGAGCGTAGTTGCGTGTTGCCCTAATCCATCCACAAGGGGATATATCGTTTTTGCAATGCGTTCGGCTCCGATATCCCTGCTTATCGCTTCTTCAGAAAGTAGTTTGGCCATGCGTGTCCAATCCTGTATCGTAATCGGGCGCCCGTAAGACTGCATCAGTGCCAGTTGTGATTTAATGCGTTTGGCATAGCGCCCGTAGGGCTGCGGGTGGTCGCCAAGATATTCAAGGGCCATCTTAAGCAAGGGAATATGATTGGGATTCATGGCGGGGTTGTTCAAAGTTGGTTATATGGTCATGGGTGATTCGGGATGGCCACCTGCCTCGGGTGAAGAAAAGCTGCCATTCAGAGTCGGCCCGCCTGCGCCATCCAACAGGGTCTCTGGGATATCGGCTCCGTCGGCGGGAAGGTGCCGAGGAGTCTCCTCCCCGGCACCTTTGGATTGTTCGGCTTCGTTGTTGAGGAGGGCATCTTGTTGGGGTTGGTCAGACTTTTTCTGCGTTTGAATCTTTTGGGCTACTGCGGTTTTAAAAGCCTCGGTTTGCTCGGGGGTTAGTTGGCCTTGGCTTCCGGCTCGTTGGGCAAAGAGCCCTGAAATGACGCTAAAAAACAATGGCGCATTTTCTTCCAGCATATCCAGCATGCGGCTTCCGGCGTCTCTGCCGCCAGCCCGCTGTTCCATTTCCATGCGGAATTTTACCTTTTCGAGTTCTCCGAGCTCTTTTTCGAGAGCTTTGAGGTTACTTCGTTGAATTTCTTTGAGTCGGTCAATCTCGTTGCGGTGTGATTCCTTGAGGTCGGCCAACTCTTTCTGGTGAGTGAGCAGGGTCGTGGTTTTATCTTCGGCAAGTTCCCGCTTCAGATTCATAATCTCATCAACCTGCTGGCGGATCTTGCGGTCCGCATCATGGAGCTCCCCTTCCAGCCGAAGAATACGATTGCTGTAATAGCCTTCGTCTTTGGTCTCCCTGGAGCCGGTCGGTTGCCCGAACAGGTCAGTAGTTACTTCAGTCTGCTTGTTTGGATCGTCAATCCGGAAATTAATTTCGATATCATGGTCGTCGCCGGTATGCAAGGTATAGATGCCGGGCTCCAGACGACACATGGCCTTGGCCACCTTAAAAGGAGAACGAATGTTGAACGGAATATCCTTTTCGACGTCGATGAAATCATCGGTCCGGCCGGTAATACGCCCGAAAATAGGCACCCCCTCTCGCAGTTCCTGGAGGGTGGTGGCATAATCGCATTGCTGGGTTTCTAAGGTATTCGGCAAGTGTTCAGGCATCGGGCCAGGCTTGGTTAATATGTCGTGATTGTATCAGTATTGGCAATCACCGATGTCAACGTAACACTATTTCAAATCAGGGGAAATACCTCGGGACGGGCTGGAATAACCTGCAATTAACTGCCAAAGCTTGGGACAGGATGGGAAAAGAAGAAACAAGATGTGCTAATTTGAGAAAAGATCTTCAAAAAGTGAGGTATATGGATAAATAATATTATATGTAAGTGTTATTTGTATTACATAAAGAGCCCTTGTATGAATAATATATTGATAAATCCCTTTTAGATAATTTAAAGGTCAGCTTTGCATAGTATATTGACAATGAATAGTATTTAACTCTCTGCACATAAGTTAAGGTTAGGTGTTTAAAGAAACCATATTCATGAATTTGAATCTACAGGTAGTAATTTCATATTCAGATATTTTTGATGATGATCCTCCAGAAATATCTGATTTGCTAAATGGTATACCTTCAATTATTGCTATTCAGATTGTTGTACACTACCTAACCCAAATTCACATGGATGAAACTGGATCTGAACAACAATTTGAATTCATTAAACAATGGACAGGAAGACAAGATAACGATCTAAAGAAAAAAATTTATCAAGTGTATAAAAGCTACTCCGGACGATTCAATTTTATTAACAATATATCTTGTTTGTTTTTAGTCCAAGAAATACTAGAGAACTTCAATGACAAGAATTCTCAGGAACTAACTCCTGATCAAGAAATTGATTTATTTAAAGCTTATTTAATCTCTTCAAAAGAATGGATAGAAAAATCTACAAAATTACTTGATGATGACAGAGAATATCAGGAACCAGATGAGGTGATTGAACTCGTTTTGCCAAGTCAATTACCAATCCATGAACTAAAATATTTCAAAGATTTCCGGTTACAATTTTATAAGGCAATAGAATTTTTCAATTTCTGTCAATCAAACAAATTATTTAAAGATATACTGTCGAAATTTTTAAAGTCTAGAAGCCAAAAAACTTGGGAAGATTATTTAGGCACAATAATTTCTGCTTATATGCAGATGGTTGATCAAGCGTCAAATAGATCCGTTCTGAAAATTTCTAATGACGAAAAAGCAGATTTTTTCTCTCTTTTGTCATTAGACCCTAATTCATATTCAAAAAAGATAGATTTTCTAAATATTAGAGAAAGACCAGTACTAAATTTTGATACAGATAAGTATCTTTTTCTAAACTTAAATTTTCTTATAGATAAAATTTTCCAAGGTATTCAGTTTGATATTTTTGAAGCAATTAAAAGTGAAAAACTTAAAGGAGGAGTCAAGTACAATAATTTCCCAGATTTTAAGTCCCAGTTAAGTGAAGATTTTACCGAAAAGTACCTGTTTAAAAACTTAGCAGAAGAAATTTTTTGTGAGAATTGTATTCATATACCTGAAGATAAATTCACTGGCCAAGAAATAAATCCTGATTACTACATTAGAAGAAAAACGAAAGTTTTTTTATTTGAATTCAAAGACATATTGTTTAGTGCTGCCTCAAAAAATTCATACGATATTGCAACTATTCAGCAAGAACTTTTGAAAAAGCTTGTCGAAAATAACCAAGGGAAACCAAAAGGTATTAAACAACTCTTAAACAATATCGAAGCCCTATCCAATAAGGGGTTACCCAAATCAGATCCATATGATTTCTCAAAAGCAAAGTTTTACCCAATTTTAGTAGTCACTGATCGTGTTTTTAATCAGTTTGGATTTAATTACTTAATTAAGAAAGAGTTTGATCAATTACTTGAAAAATCAAACATACCGGAGACACACCGTGTGAAAGAACCAGTAATAGTTCTGTTGGATGATTTAATCAAGTTTAAAACACTATTTAAGAATCAGGAGTTAAAAATTAATTCAATATTTGATTCTTATAATGGTCATACTAATGCTGGTGACCCTTTTAGAATTTTATCATCATTTAGCGACTATCTTCATCAAAGAGCAAAAGAATATGAAATTACTCCAACTGGATTTATCGAAGAAAAACTTGATACATTTTTAAACACCTAACCCGCCTTACCTGGACGCACCTCGCCAATTCGCTGCCTTCGTTAGTTGTTGATTTAACATAAATCTGGGCCGGTTATGCGCGATGTCGTTAGGCCAATTAATCAATCAGAGAGGTTTATATGAGTTTATCAATTGAGCAAATAACATCAGCAAGAAAAAAAACTTTCAAGAATGCTGAAGAGCTTATAAAAGATTCTGAATTACTTTTTGAAAATGGCTCTTTTGCTAGGTCACTTTTCTTATCCCAAATTGCTGTGGAAGAATTGGGTAAATACTTAATGATTTGCAGTATTATTACTCAACAAATTAGAAATGATGATATAGATTGGAGTAAGTTTTGGAAAAGATTTAGAAGTCATATTGAAAAGAGAGGCAATATATACAATTTTGGAATTTTCCTTTCTTTCGAAACTACACCTGAAGAAAAAAAAGAACAGATAGAAAATTTGGAAGATGACTTAGAAGATTTAGAAAGTGAAAAACTGTCTTCACTGTATACTGACTATACTGATAATGAATTTACTCTTCCATCAAATTTAATTGATGAAGAAACAGCAGTGGATAAATTAGAAAATGCAAAAGGAGTTTTGGACTTCTTTAGAACAGGTGAAGAGTTATTCAAAGCAGGTGATATTAAATCAATAGACCCAGAAAAGATAAAACAACTTCATTCAAAGTTAACACAAATTGAAGATGACCAAGAATTGGCCTAACCCGTCTTTAACTCGGACAGGTCTCGCCATCTTCTTGCCACCCTTTGGCTTTTTAGCTTCTCGTTCGTTATTTATCAACTCAACATTTTTACGGGCGCACCTTATGCGCAATATCGTTAGGCATCTTTCCTAGCTTTACAACTTCTAAATCATAGAGATATAACTAATTTATGAGACCACCTAAGAGTTATTCCATCTTTTTACTATTCATCTCTACATGTTTCCTATTTTCTTGTAGCACTAATAGTGATACAAGAATGTATGATGTAACTGTGAATATTCAGCCTTCAGATGGTGGCAATGTTTCCCCTTCAACTGACAGCACTTATGAAGAAGGAGAAACAATTACACTCAACGCAACTCCATCAGATGAATATTTATTTAAAAACTGGTCTGGAGATATCGATTCATCTGCTAATCCGTTAACATTTGATATTGATCAAAATTTAAGTTTATCTGCAAATTTTGAAATAAAACAATATCAACTCAAAGTTAATACAGTTGGGGAAGGTACTGTTGAGGAAGAAATTGTTAACCAGAAGTCTACTGATTATGATTATGGAACAACTGTCGAATTAACAGCTAATCCTTCAGAAGGATGGCGATTTAATAATTGGAAAGGTGGTATTGAAGGAAATCAGAATCCTGAACAAATTACTATTGATGAAGAAAAATCAGTAACGGCTGTTTTTGAAGAAGGAGGATATGTCTCTCATGGTTATGTAGAAGGGGTAACCCCAAACACAGAAGAAATATTTTCTGAAAGAACCTATCCTACTATTCGTGCAGATTGGGAAGGTGTTGGTGGTGATAAACTTTGGACTAAATGGAACCTTGGCGCTATAGCTGCACCAGAAAATGCTACAGATCAAGATCCAGAAAAACGAGGATGGGTTTTCCAATTTAATAGGCTTCAAGGTTATCACTATGATGGAGATATTGAAGAATCAAATAGGATACCACAGAAAAATTTAGAATCAAGTATTGATGAAGATGTTGAATGGGAAATTTCTAATGATCCTTGTCGTCAATTATTAGGTGGTTCATGGCGTTTACCAACACTTGAAGAATGGGATGCTTATTATAATGCATACAAAACTGGCACTTTTAATCCGGATATTTACCAAGATGATGCTTTTAAATCTCCCCTTCAGATACATAGTCCTTTCCGTGACCGAGGTCGTTGGGGTACCCATGATAATATTGGCGCATATTGGAGTGCTACACAATTTGGTGATCGTAATGGTAGGTTTTTAAAAGTTCCATCTACTGGAGACATTGATTACACAAGAAAATCAAATTTAATTCTTGTAAGATGTATCAAAGATTAAGTTAAAACTTCCAAAGATGCCTAACCCGCGCCTTTAGGGGACGCACCTCGCCCCCTCTTGCCGTTTTGTTTTCTTGGTGCCAAATAGTAAACTGGAAATTGAATTAAATACAGTAAGGCCGGTTATGCGCAATGTCGCTAGGTGGCTAAATAAATTGCTATGAATTTAGGTACATTCAAAAAATGAATGAGGAAGAGAAATACGTTCTTAAATACTGGATCAGCAAAGAGGAGTTCAATAAAAAAGAGCTCTCTGCTCATCTCGATTCAGCACTAGAAAAAATTCTACCAAAATTAGATTGTAAAATTTATTTGAACCAGGAATACCTAGTTCTTGAAGTGGTCGGTAATGAAAAAAATATTGATGCTTGCTATGATAAGTTAAATCTAAATCGTAACTGGGCCTATAGAGTCCAAGATGACCTCGGTGAAACTTTACGTATAAAATCATATCGCATTTTGGCAGATCTTGAACTGTCTTTCAGAGAATTTATAAATCGTGCGATGATTGAAGTAGGAGGTTTCAATTGGTGGAACTCATTAATACCTGACAATATCAAAGAAAGAGTTAATCAGGTTGAACAAAAAACCGATGACAAACAATTAGATAGCCAACACGCGTTAGAGTTCACTCATTTTGATGACCTCGTAAAAATTATAACTGCTGATTTTCAAGAATTATCCGATGAAGAAAATATTTCAATAGAAAAACTTTCAGAAATAATTTCTAAATGTTCGACTTTTGAAGAGTTTAAAAATGAGCTGAATGAGAGAAGAGAAGTCATCTCAATTTGGGAAAATGTATTCTCAAAATATTTTGAGGACAAAGAAGAATGGCTTGATTTAAGAAAAAAAATTAAAACTGATGTTATTGGGACTAGGCATAAAGTCATGCATCACCGAATGCTTAGACTCCATGAAGTTCGTAAATTAAAAGAGTGTAGCGAAGAAGTTAAGAGAGTAATAAAACTAGCAAAACGGGGTCTAAGCAGGAAGGAATTAAAAGAGGCAAGAGAAAATCTGCAACGTATTGCTGAAACTTTCCAAAAGAGTTTCAATAAAGCTATAACGGATGATTTCATTTCAACAATGAATGCATTTGAGAGACAACACAAAAAAATAATTGAAGATTTAAGTAATAGTATAAGGATTCCCAATATTTACTCTAATATCCCGAACATTGCTAATTCAATCGATTGGTCTTCCTTTAATCGTCTTCCTCCATCCCAAAGTGATAAAGGTAAAGATAATACTGATGAAGAAGACAATGGAAAGGATGATTCGGATAAAGAGGATTCAGAGGAAAACAGTGGAGATGACAAAGAATGAAAGTTTAAAATTAGTTAGATAATTAGATGATTTATCATCCAATAAATTTTGAAAGAGTAAAAGCTAAATTCCCTTTAATTACTAATTTATTCGGCAACAATGATCTTAGATCGCAGATCAAAATGTTTAATAAGGTAGTTGAAGCAAAGGAAATCCAGTTGGGTAGATTTGGTTTCATAAAGGAAATTGATAACAATATTGAGGTTCACTATAAAATTTTAAATATCCTTTCTTATTTGTCTATAGATGACAAGAAATTTCCTTTCACAGTTGCAATATCCATTTTCTATCTTGAGTCGCTTTTGAAATCTTTAGACTCAAAAAAATGTAATTTGTCCTCCTTTAAAGAATTGCTGAGATCACCCTACAGCTATGAAAATCTTTTAGCTGAACTTACAATCGTAGAAGAATTATCCGACATTTCAGATAATTTCTCAGTACACAATCCTAGCAAAACAGCATCGAATTCAAATTATGACCTATTTGCTGAAATAGTTGGTAAACGGATCCATACAGATGTAAAATGGTTTGAGTCTTCATTATCCAAGAACAGAGGTTTAGATATGCCATATATTTTTGAGGACCTAATTGTAAGGGATATAAATGAATGGGTAATGGTCAAACTAAAAAACTATGTCTTCGACGAAGATGACGCGATTTTAGCTGCTCGTGAAGTTCTTGATTTATACCAAAATAGAAAGGAAATAAATAGCCGAGAATATTACGTAAGTAATTTAAATAGCTCTTCTAAAAATGTTATCCGCAGAGGTAATAGTAACAAATTTGTAGAAAGCATCAGCATAATAAATAATCCAGGTGAGCCAACAGTTTCTACGATATGTGGTTTTGACATGAATCTTGATATCAAAGATGCAATAGTCGAAAACATTAAAAAAGGTTCGAAACAGATATCCGGAAATACAAATAGCAATGATTACCAAACAATTTTTATCGGGACCAATAATTTTCAAGAGTTTCGTGACATTGAAATCTGTTTATATCATAGAAAAAATGATTATGGGGAGAATTGTGGCCTTTTCAAGGAAGGGTTTGAGCATCAGCAAGAACTAAGTTCAATTGTATTTTTTTCTATCAACTATTCACAAATGGATCAAGATTCTTACCAAGTTGCCCTTAAATCAAAATATTATCCAAATGAACTAAATGAAAAACACTCTGACATGGAGGAAGTTTATAAGTTATTTAATCAAAACCTCCATAATAAAGAGTTTAACTTAAACTATTAGGGCCACCTAACCAGCGCATTTCAAGCGGACAGGCCTCGCCTAATCTTGCCAACCTCTCTTTTTATAATTACTCTTTCATTTTGTAATTAATTCCACATTCTAGCGCCTGTAGTTTATGCGCCAGGTCGTTAGTGGGCTTAACTAATATCTAATTTTTAACTTCTTGAATATATGCGGAAGCATCTTGTTGACTTATTATTTGAAGAATTCAAACAAATGAGGTTCTTCAGAAAACTCGAAGAGCAAGGGATTACTTTTAGAGATTTTCGCCAAATCAATAATTGGGATATTGTATGTGATATTATAGGTATTCCTGAAGACAATACTTTGGAATATGATTTTGATTATATCAATAGTGGCGGAGAAGTAAGAGATGAATCAAAAAAGAAGCCCGACGATAATATGTTTTGTAGAGACAAATATTTCGGGCATTACATTGAAACAATTGATGAAGTATCAGAAGAGCAGAACATTATTGCTACTGATAATGGTCTAAAAGTTGAAAACGAAATTGATGAAGAAAAAATAAAAAAAGCTTTAGGCAAACATGTTGACTGGTTATACAAAGAAGCTGAAGATTTAAATAACAATTAAAATAAATGGTGTTGACAGCCCACTAACCTGCGCATTTAAGCGGACAGGCCTCGCCAATTCTTGCCAGCCTCACTTTTTATAGTTAACCTTTTATTTGTAAATAATTTCAACACGTTGGCGCCTACACCTTATGCGCAATGTCGATATAGGAACCTGTTGAACATAGTTTAAAAATATTTCAATGGACGATTCAGCCACACCTTTGTTGATGTTATTAGTGATAATTGGTTTTGTTTGGCTAATTCCACTAATGCGTAAAAAAATAATGAACCTATTTAGAGGTTGGTTTGGTGAAAAAAAGACTACTTTCTATCTCTGGCTATCACTCAATTCAAAAGTTTACCGAAGATTTCATGATGTCATCATTAAATCAAAAAACGGTACAACTCAAATTGACCACCTTCTTGTATCACCATATGGACTGTTCATAGTAGAAACAAAGAATAGGAAAGGTTGGATATTTGGATTTGAGGATCAACAAAGATGGACGCAGTCACTATATGGGGATAATTATTCTTTTCAGAACCCAATAAGGCAAACCTTTAGACAAAAAAAGATTCTATCAGAATTTTTGGGTGTTAATGAATCAATCATACATACTGTTATTTACTTCGTCGGCAATTGTAAATTTAAAACACAATTGCCAGATAATGTGATAAAGTCCCGGCTAGGTAAATATATTAAACAGTTTAAGGATCGAGTTCTTCCACCTGAAGAAATTGATCGGATAGTTGATGAAATTGAATACTTCGTATCTGAGTCTTCATTAACCACTAGAGATCATGTACAATCATTGCGTGAAAGGCATAATTCAACAACAGTTTGCCCGAAATGCGGTTCGAAGCTAGTTGAGAGAACAGCAAAAAAAGGTCCTAATGCTGGCACGAAATTTTTAGGATGCGAAAACTTTCCGCAATGTCGATTCACAAAGGACTTATAACAGAAACTAAGCTACATTAAAACGCATTTAGCTGGACATCTAATTCTAAACGTACCACAAGACGACCTATAACCGCCTTCAAGGGGACATACCTTGCCATCACCTACCAACTTTTGGCTTTTTAGCTTTCCGTTCGTTACTTAATAGATTATTGTTAATCCGAGGGCACCTTAAGCACCAAGTCATTATATGGCCTTTAATAAATCGATTAAAATAATTCATTATGCTACGTAATCACCTGTTACTTATTGGTTTCGCAATATTTTTGACTTCTTGCGTAACTACTTCAAATATTCCCACTGAAGTTTCATCTGAAATCCCTGATGAAGCAAATGCTATTGAACTTTATTCAACTGAATCACCATCTGATTTTTATAAAACAATTTACCAACACCTTGCTTCAGAAGGATTTAGCATTTCTCAAGAAAATAGCGAAATGGGTACGCTTTCTACTGGGTTCAAAGAAGTTGGACAAGAAACAACTTTAAAAATCGACGTATTTGTAGAGGAAAATAACAATGGAAGTAAGGCTACATTACGAGGTTCTTGGGGAGTAACCACTTCAATGGGAGCTGGAATAACTGCTGCAACAGGTAGCAGTTTAGGCGGTACATCAGCTGAAAGGGCAAGTTGGGATCAGTCAGGTCGTCCTAAAGTTGCTTTCGGGGAGATGGCTGTAATTGCAAATGATATTGAACATCAGCAATTAGAATATATATCAGACTAAAAAACTGTTGCGGCCATATAACCCGCCTTTAAGCGGACGTGTCTCGCCCTTCCCTGCCCGTTTTTAGTTCCTCAATTTCTGTAGTACATTTTTTTTAAAACCAACGTTGGCCTGGCAGCTTATTCGCAATGTCGTTAGGGTGCTTAGCCCCAAAAAACCATCAAGAATTTTAAACCAACTTTTTAGACCAATGAGAAATGAACCAGTTTATAAAAATCGAAGAAAGCAAGCTTTAAAATGGATAGCTGGTGGGGTGATTATATTGGCTGGCTTTTCAAATTTTGAAAATGATCCAATTTCGGGAATTATATTTATCCTTATTGGAATATTTATACTTCCAATCGTTCAAAGTTTGGTAGATAAAAAAGCGGATTTGTCAACTCCAGCCAAATATTTAATAGTTATTGGTGGTTTCGCACTCGCTTTCTATGCTGGTTACACGAATCAAATGAGTGAAGAAAAGAAAGCTGACAAACTTGTAAACCAATCTATAGCAGCAGTTTCAAATAATAACTTTTCTAAAGCAAATAAATTACTAGACGAAGCAGAAAAGCTTTATAGAAACGATGATAACAAAGCAGTTCAAGTTGAAAATACTTTGGATAGGTTAAACTCAGAAAGTTTCTTAAAAACTTCCCTGCTAAATTTGTCTGAAGAAGAATTTAGCAACTTAAAAGAAGGCAATCTTGACAAAACGATCCTACAAAATGATACACTGAATGCCGTATTAATTGCCAAAATGAGGGAAAATGCTGGATCAAGAGCAGAATTTATTAAAGAAAAAGAGGAGCAAGAACGATTAGAGAGAGAACGTGAATTAGAAAGACAAAGAGAAGCCAGAGCCGCAGCTCGTAAGAAAAAAATTGAGGAACAATTTAGCGCGTGGGATGGATCGCATCGTAAGCTAGAAGATTATATTGAAAGAAATATGCATGATCCTGATAGTTACGAGCATGTAGAAACTGTTTATTGGGACAGAGGTGATCACTTGGTAGTTAGAACTACTTTTCGTGGAAATAACGCATTTGGTGGAAAAGTGAAAAATTCTGTGAAAGCGAAAGTTTCAATCGAAGATGGTGATATTCTCGAAATATTAAGCCAATAAAGAAAAACCACAGCACCCTAACCCGCCTTTAACTCGGACAGGTCTCGCCATTCCCTTGCCTCCCTTTCATTTATTAGTTAATCTTTCGTTTTAAAACCAATTCAACATTCCGGCGCCTGCCGGTTATGCGCAATTTCGTTATACCCACAATTTTCAATTCATCAATCAATTAAGAGATATGGAAAAGTTATTCTTTATTTGTTTATCAATATTTTTAGTCAGCTGCGCTGGCTCACAACAAACTGCTGGAATTAGTGATTCTTCTGCTCCTTCAAACACAAATGTCATTTTCGTTCACACCGATTTAGATGCTAAATCTGCATATAAAAAAGTAGCCCAGACGTTACAAACTCGTGGCTATACTTTTCGGTCAACTGACGAAACTTTAAAAACTATTTCAACAGAATTTACGGGTGTTTCACAAAGATGGGGCGTTGACAATACTTTTGTACGTATTGGTGCAAATATACAAAATGAATCTAATTCTAAAATTGCCATCAGAGGTTGGTGGAAAACCCTTGAAAATGAAGATACTGAAACTGGTCAAACAATTAAGAAATTTGGACAAAACAGTTCGCCAGCGCGTAATGCTTGGAAAGAAATGTATCAGGTAGCTAATTCACTTGGAGACTCATTAAGTTTTCAAACCAACTAATCCACCAAAAATATGTATTCTCTTGTAAAATCAGTTACAGTTGTACTTTTTATATCACTAATAAGTAGTTGTGCTACAACTTCTGAAATGTCCTCAGCAGGACCATCAAAAGAAATGATGGGAAAAGCTGATAAAATTTTATTGGTAGTTAATGAAACTCCTGAAAAAGCCTATAAAGAATTTGCACAGCATCTATCTGACCATAATTTCGGATTTGAAAATACTGATGACAATTTATTAACTCTCAAAACTGATCTTCAAGATTACGGCAATGCTGCAAGTAGTTACGCTTTTTCTATGAATGTTTCTATCCGATCTGATAGTACAACTATGATAATTGTCAGTGGTAACGGAAATATGGGTATTGGTACAGATTATGAAATTTATAATACCAATAATCTCTTCAACAACATTGGCAAATCATGGGATAAAATGAATGAAATTGTTTCATCTTATCCACACCAAGAAATTTTGTACAAAAGAAACTAATTGTGGGCATAACCCGCCTTTAAGGGGGCGCAACTCGCCCTCTCCTGACACTTTCTGGTTTTTTAGTTTCTCGTTCATTATTTAACAACTCAACATTTTTTCGTGCGCAATGTCGTTAGGCATTTAGCCAAATCAAGAGTTAAAATAAATGAAAGAATATTTTGCCTTTATAGATGAATCAGGAGATCCAAACTTTCACGAATCAGCTTCTGATCATTTTTTTGTAGGTGCTATAGTATTTGATAAAGAGGAAGTAAGTAATGCTCGCAATAAGCTGCAAGAGGTCAAACGTAAATTTGGTTTTAAAGAGCTTAAATCTTCAAAAGTTGGTAATAATTTTGAGAGACGAAAAGAAATAATTGCTGATCTTTCAGAATTAAAGTTTAGTTGTCTTTCTATCTGGGTTAAGAAAAAAGAACTTGAGGGGGATTGGTTTCGCTATAAAAAAACATTTTTTAAGTACATCCAGAGATTACTTCATCACGAAATTTATAGATTATTCCGTAATACATCAGTTTCATTAGATCAATTTGGCTCTGAGGAATATCAAGAATCGCTTGAAGAATACTTAGTCAAACATTTACAAAAAGAATTATTTGAGCCAGATATCACTATTGGTAACACTGAAAATGAAGAACTAATACAAATAGCTGATTTCTTTAGCGGAACTCTTAGAAAAATCTTAAAAGGTGACTTTATAGAATTAGAAAAAGCTGAGCTTTTAGCTCATTTCAAATCTGTTTGGAATTCGAGCATTGTAATTCCAGATGGTGGAAAATATTTAAATACTGAATTGTTTTCTGGCAGTGATAAATATGTAGACTATTTCGTTAAGGAAACAAAGAGATATCTTGAAAGTACCAATTCAAAGGACGTTGGCAAGATTAAGTCTTTAGAATATTTGTTCTATACAGCACTATTAGATCCTGAAGCTTATGTTTATCGAGATGAAATTATTACTTGGCTTGAAAAATTTGATGTCTCTTATTCTTCAGAAGAATTTAACCAAAAAGTAACTGCTCCCCTCAGAGAAGAAGGACAAGTAATTAGTGGTACTAGAAAAGGATTAAAGCTACCTACCAAAATGAATGATGTTTACGAATACATTGATTTCGGTAGTAGTCAAGCATTGCCAATTTTGAAGAGAATGAAAAAATCTATCAAAATAATTAAAGCAAATCCGAATCTCCCAGATGTAGAACCTGGCATGGATCAAGAGTTAAAAGATGTTCTCGATATGCTAAATGCCTAACCCGCCTTTAACTCGGAAACACCTCGCCTCTCTAGCCCGTTTTGTTTTCTTTGCCTCAAATAGTAAACTGGAAATTGAATTAATACCTGTACGTGCTCCCCTTATGCGGAATGTCGTTAGGTTACTTAACAATTCGAATTAGATTTAATAACAATGAAGAATATATCCCTCTTTCTTTTAATAACTCTGATATCAATTTTTACTTATTCATGTGGTACAGATAGCTCTCCATCAGAAAAAGATCTTAAATGGATTAACACATATGGTGGAAGTGAATTGGAATATGCAAAATCTATTGTTCAGACAAATGATGGAGGTTATGTGGCAGTTGGAAAAACAGAGTCTTCAGATGGAGATTTTAGTAACACTAATTCTTCTGGTGACATGATTTTTACGATGAAAGTAAGTGCCTCTGGAGAAACTGAGTGGATAAAAACTTTTGGTGGAAGTGGAATTGATAGAGGGAATTCTGTGATCCAAACAAATGATAAGGGTTTTGTTTTATCAGGAATGACAACATCCAATGACAAAGATTTTGCCAACATGAATGAAGGTGACAGAGATAGATTTCTAATTAAACTTAGTGCTTCAGGAGAAACTGAATGGATAAAAACTTATGGTGGTAGTAGTACTGATTGGGGCGAAGAGCATACTTTAACTCAGACAAACGAAGGTGATTATGTCTTGACTGGTCATTCTAGTTCAACTGATGGAGATTTTGAGGGTTATAATAATCAAAGTTGGAGTATTTTCGTCATGCAGGTAAACTCTACTGGGCAAATAGAATGGATTAAAACATTTAGTGGTAGCGGTAATCAAAGTGGAAGAGGAATCAATAAAACTTCTGATGGAGGGTTAATTCTTACAGGCTTTTCTACATCGAATGATGGTGATTTCGATGGATTGAATCAGGGAGATAGAGATATAGTTTTAATAAAATTAAATTCTTTAGGAGAAACTGAATGGTTAAGAACATTCGGTGGTAGTGGGCATGAGTATGGCTTGTCAACAGCAGAAGGAAATGATAATAGTTATCTTATAACTGGATACACTGATTCCAATGATGGTGATTTTGAGAATATCAATAATGGAGGATTCGATATTTTTGTAATCAAGGTAAGCCAAAATGGTGAAACTGAATGGGTTAAAAGTTTAGGTGGTAGTAATGAAGAATTTGGCCATTCAATTATTAGTCTTAGTGATAACAACTATTTAGTTACTGGATATACCAAATCAACAGACGGAGATTTTGATGGAATAAAAGATGAATGGTCAGATGATATTTTTGCCTTAAAATTATCTGAAACGGGAAACAAGGAATGGATTAAAACTTATGGAGGTAGTGATAGCGAAACGGGTTACTCCGTAATAGAAAATTCAAGTGGTGAGTATATTTTGACAGGTGACACTCGTTCAAATGATGAGGATTTTGAACAAATGAATAATGGTGAATCAGATATTTTTATAATTCAAATTAATTCTGACGGATCAATTTCTACAATTAATTGAAAGAAATAATATTATCTAAAAGTTTGATAAATATAATTAGCAAATCATGGATTTAGGCACAGGTTTAGCAGTTTTTGGATCAGCTAAATTAGTAGAAAAACTTCTTGGGCCTACAGTAGAATATATGGGAGAGGGTCTAAAAGACTTAGCAGAAAAGAGAGTTAATAATGTCAAAAGAATTTTTAACGTTGCTCATAAGCAATTAGGTGAGAGAATTGATGAAGATGGTCGAGTTCCTCCAAGAGTCCTCAAAGGAGTATTAGAAGAAGGTTCATTTGTAGAGGATGAATTATCAGCTCAATACTTTGGTGGAGTATTAGCTGCTTCTAGATCTAAATTTAAAAATGATGATCGAGGGACCTCTTTTATTTCTTTAATTACAAAATTGAGTAGTTATCAATTACACCTTCATTTTATTCTATATAATTTATTACGTAAGGAGTTTCTTGATAAACGTCTGAACATTGCTTCTCAAGAACATAGGCGGAAATTAAGGCTGTATATTGATCTCTTCTCTTTAGAAAATTCTTTTAACATATCTTCGTCGCAACAATTTGAAACTATACTTCAACATTCTGCTTTTGGCTTAAATAGAGAAACACTCATTGAAGATTTTGCCTTTGGGAAACCAAAAGATTTGCTATCCTACTATTCTGAACCAGAGAAGACAGATATAAAGAATAGAAGTTTTGTATTTACTCCATCAGCTTTTGGTGTTGAATTATTTCTTTGGGCACATGGAGAAGCCAATACAGCTTTAGATTGGTTTTTATCAAGGACTGTCGAGTTAGAATGTTATAAGGATATAGAATTACCTAAAAAGTTTGGTAAGTATAATTAGCAACTTAACCCCTTTAACAACAGGCCTCGCCATCTCCTTGCCTCCCTTTCATATATTAGTTAATCTTTCATTTGATAATTGTCCCGACATTCTACGCCTTCCGGTTATGTGCAATGTCGTTATACCAAAATTAATTTATCAATTATATGAAATGTCCAGTTTGTCGGAGAGATGCTAAAGTTCAAAAGAAAGATATGGGCAGATACTTAGAAGTAGATTGCCTTAAATGTGGTAGCTTTGAATGGGAGAAAGATATCCGGAGATATATTGATTCGCTAAATGAGCATAGCATTCTTTTAAGTTACTGGATAAGAAATAATCAGAACAGAAAAGAAGAACTTCATCTAGATGATAAATTAGTAAAAGCAATAATTGAAGATACGGAGTTACCCTCACCACAAGGAAAAGCCGAAAAATTACTTTTATTAGTTGGTCATGATCTTACAAAGCCGCACAAACAATTAGTGTTAACACCTGGAAAGAAGTTAGAATATATTGCCAAAATCGGTGCTAGTGGTGAAAATGAACTGTCATACATAGTAAACTATCTGAAGTCAAAAAACTTGGTAGATTCAATCATAGATTTTAAACCTGGTGCTGAAAATAAATTTAATAAAGGAAGTATTTCTATAACATTCCAAGGGTGGTCTAAATACGAAGACTTACGAAAAGAGCTTACAGATTCTACTGCTGCATTCATGGCTATGGAATTTGGTGATACCAATATTGAAAAAGCTTATGAAGAATGCTTTAAGGGAGCTGTAGCTAAAACGGGATTCAAGTTGTTCAATTTACAAGATATTCCTAAAGCAGGATTAATTGATAACAGATTGAGAGCAGAAATCAGAAATGCTCGTTTTTTACTTGCTGATTTAACAAATGACAATCTTGGTGCATACTGGGAAGCTGGTTTTGCAGAAGGTTTAAGCAAGCCTGTAATTTATCTTTGTGAAAAGACACATTTTGAAAACTTTCAAACCCATTTTGATACTAATCATCACTACACAGTGATTTATGAAATGGACAAATTGGATGATGCAGCAGAAGAACTCAAAGCAACTATTCGAGCAACATTACCATCAGAAGCAAAAATGCAAGACAGTTAAATTTTGGTATAACCTGCCTTTATTGGGCCGTGCCTTGCCCTCTCCTGCCTTCTTTTGGCTTTTTAGCTCATCGTTCATTATTTAATAGATCAAAATTTAGCCTACCCTTATGCGATAGGTTGCTAGGTATTTTAAGATAAATCATTATGAAGAAAACTGTTTTTATATCATCAACTTATCTTGATCTGAAGGATTATCGTTCTGAAGTATGGGAACTTTTAAATTCCAATTATGATGTTGACATCAAGGGTATGGAAGATTTTGGTGCTAGAACGGAATCACCACTTGAAACTTGTCTTTCTGAGGTAGATCAATCTGATATCTATGTTGGTTTAGTTGGGGTTCGCTTAGGTTCAATAAATGAAGATAAGGGCAAATCATATACACAACTTGAATATGAAAGAGCAGTTGAAAAAGGAAAAGAAATATTAATTTACCTAATCGACGAAGAAAATGCGAAAGTGTCCCCCAATCTAGTTGATAAAGAAAACAAGCATGTTAAACTTAAATCGTTTAAGGATAAGCTAAAGAAGTCACATACTGTTGATTTTTTTGTTAACGAAAATGATTTAGTTAAAAAATTAGAAAGAAAGTTTGATGAATTGCTTGAAATTAAAACAGAATCACATGAGCTGAAAGATGAAATACAATTCTCTAAAAAAGTAATAGACGAATTTTTTCTATTCCCAAAGTCTAGATCAGGTCAAGAAATAAAACTTAGAGTAAAATTTGATTCCAATTACTATCCAGCTTCTAAAGATATTTGCAATTCTTTCAATAAAAATTACGGTAGTACTGTCATAATGAACTTAGAAGTAAGAGCTCCCGAAAATGGTAATAAGCTAGATAAAATTTTAGTCAATCATGAGCAATTTAAAAAGGTAAAAGACATAATCGGGAAAGAGATTGATATTTATACAAATCTTTTATTCACCGAAAATACAATCAATAAATTTAGAGCCTATTTTGTAAGGGAAGAAAAAGGTTATTCGTCCTTAATGACAACAATTGCAGTCAATCCTTTGATGCAAAAGGAAGTAAATGAAAGAGAGGGTACTCTTATCCTCTCTTTAAATGAGGTAATCTAAAATATTTATCCCGGGCCATAATTCGGTTATACCTCTATCTGCTTAAATAGATCAAAGCTACTTTCTAAGAATATTTATCAAAAGATTGGCTTTACTTTATTAAAAAGTATGTAATTACACGAATTATAATCGGCAATGGATTACGACAAAGAAAAAGTTGATGAGATAGTACTTGCGTTATTGTGGCTAACAACTTTTAATGAAAAATCTGAGACTCGGGCTTGGAAGGGACAAAGCTGGGAACACCTGAACCGACTCTACGAAAAAGGATTTATTGGCAATCCGAAAAGCAAAGCGAAATCTGTTATAGTAACGGAAGAAGGAGAAAAGCGTTCCAAAGCATTGTTTGACCAATATTTCGGGATGGAAAACGCTAATTAACTATCAATCGTAATAAATAGGTTTGTTTTGACTAATCCAGCCTTGGTGATTGCCTGTCTGATATAAACCCCTTAATTTATGTGCGAACACACATAAATAACTATGGGCAAACTTACTAATAAACAACAGCAGTTTTACGATACGCTGATAACTTATGTCCGCAAGCACTTTCGCTGGCCGACGTATAAAGAATTGGCTGGCCGCCTTGGTTTTAGTTCGGAAAACAGCATAACACAGTATTATAATGCCCTTGTAAGCAAACAGTTTCTTAAAAAGGATAGCCAGGGAAATTATACCTTTACAAATCCGACTGATGTTTGGATGACCCGGGATGAGGAGCAAGGGAGTCGTTCAATACCGATCTTAGGAGAGATCACTGCGGGCACAATGGAAGAAGCCATAGAAGCCGATTTAGGTCACATTACGATTGGTGATTTCTTTCCCAATGCCTCCAACGTATTTGGACTTCGGGTAAAAGGCGATAGCATGAAAGACTTAGGGATCTCAACTGGAGACAAGGTTATTCTATCCAAAACGGAACTCAGAGATGGGGAAGTAGGTGCCGTATTGTATGATGGGAATACAACCCTAAAGCGAGCGCATATGCGAAGTGATGGTGTTCGCCTGGAACCGGCCAACCCCGATCATGACGATATCATCATCGAGCCTGGGGAATTTGAAGAGGTTCGCGTGTTGGGCAAGTACTTGGGGCATATCAGCGAAGATGGACTGGTGAAAGCCTCCTACAATTAATCCAACAGCATGCCCGCTTCCTCATAGACTAAATACCAGCCTACCTTTCGAGTGTCAAAGACAATATCCAGGTAGCGGTCATCTTTGGTTTGGAGCGTGATATGAATCTGCTTGTGACCATGGCCGACCGGCTCTTCGTGGCATTTGCGGATCTTCTGGACGTGGTGGACCTGTCCGTTTTGGCGCTTGATGCGAATTGGCTGCAGGCGTTTGGTTATTCCGTTTTGCTTGTCGGCAAAGGAAGCCACCGTTGTAATGACAATCAGCGGTTCAGGCTCTTTCGTGCTATTTGAACTATTCCCACTCATCGACCTCTTCGATTAGCTCCGGATCATTATTGCGTACAGAATTCACTTTTTGTGAAACCGGATACCGGTACATGCCATCGTCGGGATACGGTTCAAATACCCCCGATTCTTTAATGACTTTGGTATTCTGATTCTCCGGATCCAGCCACCAGTCAAAATCTTCTAAAGTTAGAATTACCGGCATGCGTGGCTTGCTGTTGTGGACCTCTCCGACGGTTTCGTTGTTATCGGTAGTGATAATCGTAAACGATGGAATGGTCTTGCTTCCATCTTCTGATTCCCAAACATAATACAGGCCCGCGAAGGGGACGATTTCGCTGTCTTTCAGCCGAAAAGCGTAGGGATAGGAATTCCCGTCCTTTTTACGCCATTCATAAAACCCCGAGGCCGGTACAATGCACCGGTACTTTTGAAAGGATTTCTTGTACGCTCCATGGGAGTCTACTTTCTCCTTCCGGGCATTGATGTATGGATACTTCGGTTTTCCTTCTTTTTCATAGGGTGGAACCAATCCCCAGCGAAACATCTCCATGCTTCGCTCTCCATTGCGTTGCAAAATGATCGGATTCTGCGTAGTCGGTGCCACGTTAAAGTTCGGCAGTATCTCGTCAATATCGAACGGAACCTCGAACATATCCTTGCAGGCCTCCTGAAATCTGATGTCTCTCCAATATCGTCCGCACATAACACTCCTGTTTGATTATTGTTGGCGACTTTGTAATATATGTGTAAACACACATATATAATATAGCTTCTTTTTACTGGTGCTGTCAATATGAATTCCCCTGATTTTAATCATCTTCCCGAACTGCCGGATCCCGGTCGCTACCAACTAAATAAGAATGTTCACAATATCACTCGGTACCAAACTATTGCTGCCGACATGCAGCATCCGGGGAACTCTCCGCGCCTGTATGTGCACGTAGATATGAATGCCTTTTACGCACAGGTCGAACAGTTGTGCTATAACCTGTACGGCATGCCGGTGGTCGTAGGCGGATGGCGCAAGCCGGACGGGACGGTAAAAGGGATTGTGGCGACCAGTTCCTATGAGGCCCGGGCGTGGGGCGTGAAGACTGGCATGAGCGCGTTAGAAGCCTATAAGCTTTGCCCGCATGTAATCTTCAAGCAAGTGGACTACGAGAAGTACCGGGCATTCAGCAAACGGATTAAAAGCGTTCTGGACACTTTTTCCCCAGACGTGGAAGCCTACAGCATGGACGAGTATTTCCTGGATATTACGTGGAAGCTCGATGAATCTTATGAGCAATTGGTTGAATTCGCGTGGGCGATGAAGGAAGCTATTTATGAGGAAACCAACCTTCGATGCAGTGTAGGAATATCGACTTCAAAAACCTATTCCAAACTGGCCTCGGATTTGGAGAAACCGGATGGATTAACGGTATTAGCAGAGGAGGAAGAAATTAAAGACAAGATATGGCCGCTGACGGTGGATGAAGTCTGGGGCATTGGCAGTCGGCGGTATGCGAAAATCAAAGGCCGAGGCATTACCACTATAGGTGAAGCTATCGCTCGGGGCTATCCGCTTTTTCAGAAGCTGTTTGGAAAATACTTCGGCAAGATGCTTTGGGAAACCGTGGCTGGGAAGGACAGAGCAATCGTAAGCGATGATACTGAATATATTCCCGAGCGCGTCTCTTACGGGCATACCTTTTCTACCTGGACCGATGACCCGTGGAAGGTGGCCGGAGAGTTTGCCAAAGCTACAAAACAGGTCTGCTACCGACTGCGAGGATACGGCAAGAAGTCCGACAAATATTTTGGAAATGTCCGCTTTCAAGGGCAAGAGAAAGAAGGATTCTCCTTTACGTTTCGAGCTCCGGGACTGACAAATTTAGATGGATACGTACTGCGAAACTGTCTGCAGAAAGTGTTGCCCATGCTGTTTTACTGCAAAGACCAAGGAAAGAAGTTTCGGGCGATTATGCTGGGTACAACCGAACTGAATATGACAACACAAGCGGAACTGTTTTTCCAGGAGAATCCTAAAGTACAGCGCATGTACCAGGCTATGGACTATATTAATAATCGGTTTGGATTAGATACCATTGATCACGGTATTGCTCAATTTGACGTGAAAGGGAATACGCATTTTAAGGAGCGGTCGATGTGAATACCTTAAATAGTTTATGTAGATTAAAAACTTCCTTTAAAATAGAATATAGGGTCTTATGAGTGGTGAGAATTTGAATTTTGATGAATTGAGAAAGATTGACTCTTTGTCTGATTACAATATTGATCAAGCTATTCAAATAATAGGTAGCTTAGGTGACTTTTCATATGATAGGAATTCTCTGAAGGGTATAAAACATGCTCTGTCACTGAGTGAGCAAATAAAAGATAAACCACTAAATGACGTGCAGGAGGCTTATTTTCATTACACTATTGGAAATTTATGGTCTTATAAGCATAAGATAGAAAATCCAAAGGAGCAGAATAAATGGCCTTGGGAATCCGAAGAATTTGAAAAAATTATTATTAATCTTCGAAAAGCTCTTCACCTTTTAAAGCAAAACAGATATAAAGAGAAGTATTATTACTGTCAGATTAATACGAACCTTGGCAATCATCTCTCCCATCTTGGTCGGATAATAGGTGCTGTCGAATATTGGAATGAATGTATCCAAGTTGATGAAAATTTTGGAATGGCTCTTGGCAATTTGGGCCACGGATTAATGCAATATTCAAGAATTGTTTATGATAAGGGCCACAAAGCTATCCTTCTTAAAGTAGCTTATGACCATTTAAATAAAGCATTAAAACTGAATATCACGGTTGAAGCACTTAAGGGATTTAAGAAATGCATAAAACATATTACCTCAATATTAGATGAGGACTTTTTGGAAGAAGAATCTACGTTGGATAATTGGGATTTAGGAGACACAGAAAGTGAAAAAATATATAGAAGGTGGGTTTTAGAAAAAAATCTTTTTTTAAATCCTTTAAATGATATTGGTTCTCACACCATTGCTGCTAGAGATATTTTGCATTTACCCAATATTGTTACTGATATAGAAACTAATCCTTTTCACCATGGCTTATTTAACGTTATAAAACAAGAATTTATATCTGCAAGATATCTATTTTATGAATCAGACATAACTGAAAAAAATAATGAGATTCATTTTTCGGATAAGGATAATCTACTTTATGATACATTGGATTATTCGTGTCATTCGTTATCGGTTGAAAAAATGAAGGTTGCCTATGAAAGTGCCTACTCCACCTTCGATAAAATAGCCTTTTTTATAAACGAATACTTCAACTTAGGAATACCCGAAAGAAGGGTGAGCTTTCGTACTGTTTGGTATAAAAATGATAGACTTAGAGATGAATTTGCTCAAAATAAAAACTGGCCTCTTAGAGGACTTTATTGGTTAAGCAAAGATTTTTTTGAAAATAACAAAGAGTTTAAAGAATGTTTAGAACCCGATGCCCAGAAGCTTAATGAAATAAGAAACCATCTTGAACATAAATATCTTAAGGTTCATCTATTTGCTGGGGCTATGACTTCTACTTATTCGTCTGATGATTTGGCATATTCAATATCAAGATCCGAATTGCATGCCAAAACGCTAAGAATTTTAAAATTATCAAGAGCTGCTATAATGTACCTTTCGTTTGCAGTTCATGTTGAAGAACAATTTAGAGATAAAGGAAGGGATTCTTCAACAATTTCAGTTCCATTACCCCTGACTGAATTAATTGAGCATTTGCGTTATTGAGTAAATTTTAAAGTTCTTTAGTTTGGTTATTCGATAATTTGAAATATCTATACAAAAACAATTCAATCTCCAGTAGATCTATAAGTTCAGGTTGGGTCAAGAGTTCCTTCCAAAGATCCATTGTCTCCTTTTCTGTCAGTTTCCCTTTCAGGTAATGTGTTATTTTCTTGCTTATCACTGATCGATTGAATGATTAGGTTTAAAACGTCTGTATAGTAAGACCATTTTAGAAGTGAATACTTACAGTATATTTAGTTTATTACGATACAAATAGATTTATTTGTTAATCCAATTAGTTGGCTTTTATGCAATTAGAGACGAAAACACTACGAAAAAGCATTAATAAGGCTTTTCTCAAAGAGACGGTTGATCGTACCTCATTTAATAACTTTAAAGGTGAGCTAAGGCAGTTACTGGATAAAATTGAAAGTGCTAAAAAGAAAGGTGAGCTGGAAGAGCACTATAAAAAGCCACTAAATACCTTTTTTGAGGAAGTAGGGTTTAAGGAGTACAATATCAATACTAGTGACCGTATTGATCTGGCTATTTATACCGAAGGTAGCGTTGGTGTATTATTTGAGGTGAAAAGTCCTACCCAGAAGCAGGATATGATCACCGAAGCTGATTTCAACCGTAAAGCATTACAACAAGCCGTACTTTATTATATAGAACAACGAATAGAAGAAGAAAACACCGATCTAAAACACGTAGTTGTTACTGATACATTCAACTGGTTTGTCTTTGATGCCCAGGAATTTGAACGTTGTTTTTATAAACCTTCTACACTCAAAAAAGTCTATAAGAGTTGGAAATCTGATCAGAAGGTTTCCTCCAATAAAGATTTCATGTACAATGAAATTGCCAACTTCATTAAGGAACAAGATACAACACTTCGCGGTCTCCATCTGGATCTACAAGAATACGGCAAATTATTGGAAGCTAAGGAAGGCAGTAAGCAGGAAAAGAAGCTTATCCCTCTCTATAAATTCTTTTCACCGATTCATTTGCTCAAAGAGTCATTTGCCAATGACAGTAATACCCTAAACAGAGAGTTTTACCAAGAATTACTGTATATCCTGGGGTTGGAGGAGGTGAAAGATGGAAGTACCCGATACATTGAACGAGCCAGTAAAGAAAACCGACAACCGGGTTCTCTGATTGAAAATACGATACGAATTATTGAGGCCGAAGATCATCTAAGCCGATTGAATGACCGGAAAACAAAGTACGGTAGTGACAAAGAAGAGCAACTTTTTAATATTGCTCTGGAACTTGGTATCACGTGGATGAATCGCGTTCTATTTCTTAAGCTCCTTGAAGCCCAGCTGTATCGATATCACCGGCAGGATAGAAATTTCAAATTTCTGAATCCCCAAACAATAGATGGTTATGATGAGTTAAACAAACTCTTTTTCCAGGTTTTGGCCCGGAGGGAATCAGAACGTGCAGAAGATGTGAATGAGAAATTCGGTCATATCCCCTATCTGAACAGTTCGTTATTTGACCCTTCTTCTTTGGAGCATGAAACACTTCGCATTTCTAATTTAGATGATAAGAAAACGCTGCCTGTTTATAATCGAAGTGTTCTGACTGACCAGCGTGGAGATGAGGTTAATACTTTACAGTACTTGTTTGAATTTTTGGAAGCGTATGATTTTGCTGCCGAAGGTGGCGAAGAGATTCAAGAAGAGCGAAAGACGTTGATAAATGCTTCGGTGCTGGGCCTGATATTTGAAAAAATAAACGGTTACAAAGATGGTTCGTACTTTACGCCCGGATTTATTACTGAATATATGGCGCGGGAAACGCTGCGAAAAGCGGTTATCGATAAGTTTAGTGAATACTGGAATGAAGAGGATCTGACCTTTACCGATGTGTATAACCGTATAGGGAGAAAGCAAGAAGATATAGAAAAGGCTAATGAGATTGTAAACAGCATCACTATTTGTGATCCTGCTGTAGGATCCGGTCACTTTTTAGTGTCATGTTTGAATGAGTTGCTGGCTATTAAGTCGGACTTGGGTATTCTGTGTGACAGGGATGGAAAGTTGTTCCACCACGTGAATATAGAGATCGAAAATGACGAGCTGATTGTAACTTGGGGTAACGAAGAACTTTTTGAATATGATGTTTCTACCACCTGGCATGGTAAGACCCTGGCTAAACGAAATATTGCATCTGATCGTCAGCGCATCCAAAAAGCCCTGTTTCATGAAAAGCGCCATATTATAGAGAACTGCCTTTTTGGGGTAGATATTAATCCCAACTCGGTAAAGATATGTCGCCTGCGACTATGGATTGAGCTGCTAAAGAACACCTATTATACCCAAGGCAGTAACTATCGAGAGCTGGAAGTACTCCCCAATATTGATATAAATATTAAAACGGGAAACTCTCTGGTAAACCGGTTCGAGTTGGGTAGTGATCTGAGTTCGGTATTTAAAGATAGTGATCATTCTTTAGAGGATTATAAAGAGGCAGTTCAGAATTATAAACACTCGGGGGACCGAGCTGAAAAGCAGCGGTTGCAGAATCTTATCGATGATATAAAAGAGGAGTATAGTACCACATTAACCAATAACCGGCCCATTAATAAAAAGCTTTCAAAGCAGCGTGGACGTCTGGAGCTTATGCAAAATGCCGATCTGTTTGGAGACAAAAAGTTCACTAAAAAAGAAATCAAAAAGCAGAAGAAAAAAGTAAAAAAACTGGAAAAACAGAAAGAGGAAGAAGAAAGCGGTGTAATATATAATAATGCCTTTGAGTGGCGCTTTGAGTTCCCAGAGGTGCTTGATGAGGAAGGCGCTTTTAAAGGTTTTGATGTGGTGATTGGGAATCCACCGTATAAGAACTTAACGAGAAATGTTTTACCATCAGAAATGATGGAATATTTAAAGAAGGAATTTAAATCTATTAAAAAATCAAATTCGAAGAACTTATTTACTCTTTTTGTTGAGTTTTCTATTGATATACTTCATTCAACAGGGTGGTTGTCAATGATAGTCCCTGAAGGACTTTTTCAGACCAGAAGCTATAGTGATTGTGTCGATGTTATGGAAAGCTCTGGTACAATAAAGAGAATAACTTTTATTGAAGGTATGATATTTGAAGAAGCAACGACTGGAAATTTGATTTTTGAACTAACTAAATATAATGACAATGCTGAAACTGAATATTATGAGTTCGATAAAAACCAACAACTTGATATAAAAGAAGATGATGTTGACACAATTTTAAAGAAGATAAGTGACTCAGAATATTTGCTTAATGATGTTGCCTTTTTATTTAAGGGAATGGTAGTAAAAGATCGAGATTCCGTACTATATAATGAGAAAAATGAAGATCTTTCTGATAAATTTCTTTTAGGTAATTGTATTAACAAATGGCAAATAACAAATGAGTTTTATACTAATTATGAAGACCTTGAAATAGTGGGGGGAACTAAAGTTCGAAGAAAATACAAGACTCACCCAAGAATTTTAATTAGGAGAACAGGTGATTCATTGTGTAGTGCATTTTTGGAAGAGCCAGCTTTGACTGAAAGTACACTATATTCCTGTTGGTCAACTGATGATAACTTTCCAAACCTTTATTTATTTGGGCTACTTAACTCGTCCTTGTATACCTATATAATTAAGGCTTCAAAGTTGACAAATGAGCAAGCCTTTCCTCAAATTCTATTAACAGATTTGAAAGAATTACCTATTAAAAAAGCACCTTCCGATACAGAGGAAGCAATAATTAATGCGGCTGATCAAATTCTTACCACCAAAGAGGATAATCCCGATGCCGATATTAGTGATCTGGAGAAAGAGATTAATGAACTTGTGTATGAGCTGTATAGTATGAGCGAGGAGGAGATTGAGATTATTGAGGAGAGTGTGGCGTAAGTATTAGTTAATATCAGAAAGATGTCTTTTTAGAACCATGACATATAACTCATTACAAATCCAGCTATGAATGAATTTGAGATATATGACAAAATTGTGAATGGTACCTATCGACCTCATTTAAAAGATAATGATACAAATGAATGGTTGGAGGAATTAGAAAAGAATTTTTTTACTAGCACTTTACGAATTGAGGAAAGAGAATTAGAGGGGCGCCACTTAACCACTTTCGATGACATTGACTTTGATTTTTATGGAATAAAAGATGGTGATAGAGTAGTACTAGAATTCCCCGATGAAGATAATGATTTGGAGAATATAGTTTTAAAGGTCGAGCCCAATCCTGAAGAACAAGAGTTGATAAATCTGGATATTCGCCCGCCAATAGATAAAAAGAGTGAAATTTACCTTAGAATCATAGAAGGGGAGTTTAGAAGAATAAAAGCATCTTCTAAAAAGAAACTCGAATCTTCTGAAGATTTTGAAAAGCTAAAATTATATGCATTAAAGAATATTCAAACCGCAAAAAGAATTGGTAGGGAAGCACATCAGCTAAAGAAAAAACTAAGTAAAAGTGGAATAGATGATATGAACAATAGTAATACTTTAATTCTTTACTATATCAAGTTGCATATCATTTATTCAATAAATCATATACAAGTTCTATTTAAAGATATTTTAGGGTTAACTGTCCAAAATAGATCTACACTTGAGGATGAATTATATGAACTGCAATACTCTAAATGGGAGGCTAAATCAAATCAACTAGATGGTTTTTTCAAAGAATCCGAAATAGATAGATTATATGAAGAATTGGGTGAAAATGAAGGGTTAGAACAATCCATTTCATTCTTTAAAGAAAAGCTAACTGATCAAATCGAAAAGGTTGAAAAAGAAAAGAAGTCTAGTTTTGGCGTAGCAAAGATGGAGGTAGACAAGCTAAAATGGCGAAAAGAAGAACTAGGAAAATTACTAATCCAAAAAATTTTTAAGAGTACAACAGCTAGTAATGAAAATAAATTGATTGCTAGGTATAAATACTTGGTTGAAACACTTAGAAATTTAAATTTAAACCAATATTCTTTAGAGTATAAAGCATTAGATAAGGTTGATTTTTTCCCAAAAGTCGAGACGGAAATATCTTTATTGAAAGATTTAATTGAAGTTGATTCAACAGTAATTGATTCCTCCCATTTAATTGACGACCTGATGTCATTATTATTACTAGTACAGGCTAGCAAACATGATTTCAAGGGAGAAGGTCAAATAAATCGTTACTTGAGCAATTTATTAAGGGCCAGACAATATTATGTCGCTGATGAATCAAGGCAAGGACGATCAGGAACTGATAAATCTAAAAACTATAAAAGTGGAGAACTAGATATTGCTATACGGGATATAGAAAATAATGGTATAGTAAAAACAATTATTGAGGCATTTCAGTTAAAATCGTGTGGTGAGGATAATAAAAATGTTGAATATCACATCGATAAATTATTAGATCGATATGATACCGCTGGCAATAAAGAGAATTATATCATTGTGTATGCAAAGGCAGATGATTTTATATCATTATGGGAAAAATACCAGAAATACATAAAAAATAAAGTATTTGAGACTTCAGTGAACTTCGAGAAAATTGAACGAAAACAAATTAATAAAAGAAACCTAAAGGTAGGTCTTACCAAAATTCCTAAAGGTAAAACAGTAATAAAACTGTATCACCTTTTTGTGAATATGTATCTGGATGATTAGTCAAAATCAGAAAGAAAGCAATTCTGCTTCCGAATCAGTACTTGAATAATTAACCTTTTCTTTGGGCTGCTGCACCAATTCATCCATTTCTCTCACAGAAGCATTCATGTTTGTCTTTTTAACTTCTTTGTCGACATGTGGAAGGTGTGAATTCAGCTCATCTAAAAAAGAACGAGAAGCGAACTCTATATCGGAAAAGTCTAAGACAACAGTGTTAGCCCATGAGCTTTCAATTCTCTTGACCAATTTTTTAGCAGTAGCCCTGTTATTTAAGGCACTTACATCGAATTCTTTTCGAAGGTTGATATGTTTATCGAATATACTCATAGATGTCGACGTGTTTAGGTGGTTTTTGGAATCCCATACAAATAATGGTGCCATTCCAACTAACCTGTGTCAAATTAATAAAGTGATTCCGCCCATTATTGTCAATAAAATAGCCGGCATTACCACTTATAACGCAAAAATAACCATTTAGTTCATTATTAGATAGCAAATTAATGGTGTTTTTAATTCCGGTACCCCTTTTCTGCGAACCAAATTCGTCTTTGGCAGATAAATGCTGGCGAATTACTTTTTCTAGGGCATCCATATCATCGGTAACACTTCTGCCCGCATTTTTTAAGGATTGGTAAATTCCTATCCCGTTATCCAGAAGACAGATTTCACATGAGTTATTGGCTGGCCAAAACTGGGAAAATATATAAGCTAAATCCGCTTCTGAATGCTCCATTATATTATCAACCATTTCGGAAATAAGAAGATAGAATACATTGTTACCAACTCGGTCAAGAAACTCTTGGTCGTCAATATTGCGCCGCAAAAGTTTTGGGTATTGGTCAGATAAAAATCTAAGCTTTTCTTCCCGCCCGTCCCTACTGGCTGATTTTAGATCAGCTTTTGTAATGGGAAAGTAAGTTTGTCCAATTTTGTTGAATTCAGAAGTATTCGTTCCTTCAGGGAATTCAATACTATCTAAATATGAATTGGCATTTTGTATCGTGATGTTATGATCAAATGCATAGCTGGCGATAGGAAGTATAGAAACCGGTCGAATAAAATCGATAGTAGAAAAACTCGCTGTACCGCCATCAGGAATAGAGCTAAGGGTTCTCAGATTATTTACCAATTCCTTAATACGTGCTAAAGGATCCCAACTACCGCCTATATGTAAACTCATTGATCGTTTCGTTCAAATAAATTTGTTTAATGGAGGGTTAAGATAACAGTTATACGGTTGAACAAATAGATGAAATAGGGAGTTTTTATTTTAAAACAACCGGTAATGATTTCATTCCTATCTGTTTTGCCACAAAATAGGTCGAGTTCCCATCCAAAATATCAAAAAGACCTTTTCCATCTACGCTTGGCCTAACAAAAATAGGTTTTCGTCTAGATATTATTCCCTGATAAGCCTGTCGCATTCTGGTAAACCCGTTGGCAATACCTTTCGGGCGTTTACGTGTAGGCCGAAGTAAGCAAATAGGTAAAATGGTTGTAGCTTCATTTATATCGAAAAAACGATCCAGCCGGTTGGGATCCAGGCAAAACATACGCTGATAATTTTGGAGGTACGTCCCAACTTGTCCCATATTAAGCCAACTGGTTAATGGGGCATCAAAACCATCCTCATTTATATAATTCACCTGAATGAGTTGCCTCGTTTCATCTACATATAGATGGAGTCTGTTAAAATCATGATACTGGCTGTTTATTTCATCTATTTTTGCTGTCAGATACTCAGTAGATATAGATGGTTTTACCACCTTTTTTTGGGTAATCGGCATTTTATCTACACGGTTATAGGTTTTCGGCATGGGGATTCTCCTGAATGGTCTGAATGATATAATCCACTTCTGACTTGCGACACAGCTTAACGGCTTCACGGCCGGTACTTTTATTCCGCCCGTAACTGCGCACGGTTATCATTTTACGATAACCGCACCGGTAAAAGGTGGTCCGGGAGATGCGTCCCAGTTTTTCACACATGTAGCTGATCGCTTCGCCAATCGTCATGAAATCTTCATTGCTGGAGGGCATGTTTCCCATCGGGTTGGTGGTATTTTCAGGATTTTCAAAATTAGACATAACCTTTCTTATTTTCTTAGACGCCATAGTTAAGTGTAGTAAAAACTGATAGTTAACCGCCTAAGAAATCGCCAAAGATTCATCTTAGATGTCTTAGGCCAATCTTAGAGTTCTTAGGCGTTTCTTAGGTGATTTCTTAGATATATTATTATTAACTAACTTATTATTTATTATATACTTACAGGGTGATGTTTTGGTGGATAAATGAGGATCTAAGAAAATAAGATGCTTTTTTAAAATTCTTAGATAATCTCATATTTCCCGGAAATCTTCTAAAATGGGGGTTCAATTTTGGAACCACTCATAGCAATGTGATCGTCGGTTTGTTGGGATTGTTGTTTCATCATAATCGCTGCTTCTTCGCGTTTGCCAAAGGCGCGAAGCCAGGAGGGCGTTAAGTTTGTTCTGGGCAGGTGATACCCGTGGCGGTTTTCCTGGACGGTTCCTTTTACTGGATCCTCATAGCTGTAATAATTGGTTTTTGCTTTTCCGTGTAGGTCCAGGGCTTCAATTTCTTCCCGGATGATATCCTGGCTGATATACTCCCGGCCTTTGTTATAGTTGGTGTAGGCATCCCAAATGCCGCTCCAGTACATTACCAGCCCATCCTTGCTGTTCCAGCCGTAGTAGCGTTTCGGCAGCTCCCCGTTATCATTCATGATCTCAATGCTCGCCAAGAACTGTTGCAGGGGCGTTTGGTGGACCTCCTTTTCCGCTGAATTAGCTAAAAAGGTCACTCCATAACGGAATATTTCTGTGGAGATGCGATTGTCTCGGAGCAGTTGCTGCATCTCCTGCCGATCTTCCGCGCTTACCGTTTGTTTGTTGTTTTCCCCCAAGGACTGTTGGACGAATTCAGCGAATTCCACATCACTGGGCCGACAGACAAATAGATCTACCGTAATAAGAGCCGCCATATTTTCGATTTGACGGTCTTTAATCTGGAAACGAACGCCTTCCTGGTCACTTCTACGCCCTAGTTCTTCCTCGACGGCTTCGGTAAGAAGACGCTTGGTCCAGAGTAGCTCGCTTTTGAACAGCTCCCGGTTGAAATCATTAAACTTGTACAGCAGAGACAGAAAAAGTTGCTGCAATTCCTTTTTATGATTGTCAAACCACCACAAATTATGGACAGAGCCCCGTTTGTCCTTGGCGTACTCAATCATAATACATCGCGACCGAAAATGGTCCTCGGTGGGTTTGTAGTTGGAGATAAACATCAGCTGGGAACGCACGGGGCTCCAGGCGTTTTTGGTCCGATCGTGGGAGGCGCTTACTCCACGTTGTCTCAACTCGTACCACATGTTAAATACTTGTGGCGTGATCTTGCCTTTTCCGGGGACAAACTCATCCATGATCACAGGAATCTTGCTGTGGTTGGCCAGCTTGTTTTCGGCAGACTTTAGCGTAGGATTGGAATCCACGTCTGTAAACGACTGCCCAAAGAAATTGAGCATGATCTGAGAAAGCTGACCTTTTCCCGTCGAAGGCTCGCCATACAGGTACAGAAAGACCACATGTTTAAATACATCGTAGATCTCATCAAAAAATAGAAAGGAGAGCATATAGGAGAAAATAAGGTAGCCCTCTGCTTTCTTCTCGGGCTGTTGTCCAGCGATAAGTTCTCCGAATCTGTCGCGGACGGTGTCGGTAAAATACCGGAGCTCGTTGCCGGTGAGAAGCTGGTGTTCGTCGTCGCTGTAGAATCCATCCTTGGCGGGGGACAGGTCTAACAGAGGCGAAGGTTCAATACGCCCGGGCTTAACGTAAAAGGTAGTGTCGGCAGCTACCATGGGGAACAGGCCAGAGTCTCGGTCGGGCGCTATCATGTATTGGGGCTCCCGAAGGTGATCATCCGGAATAGTAATTAAGGCATTGCGCGTCAGATAAAAGGTGTAGCCATGGTGCTCGATAAATCCGTAGTAATTGAACTCATACACGGTCTGCGGCTGCCACCGGTTGCACAGGAAGCTCATAAAGAAGAGGATCTCATCATCAGACTTAAAGCGAGCCGATTGATAGGAATGCTTAAAGATCTGAATCTGAAAGGCTTTCTTGGACAGCAGGTCTTCCGGCTCCAGTACAAAGAGTTCGCTCTGGGTCAGGGTTCGCGTTTCTGGTGTTAGCCAGCTCACCTGGCATTCATAGAGCGTCGAATCCCATTTCAGTGTTTCGGGATTATAGCGGATGATCTTGGAATGTATTTCGATATCGAAGGTGCCGATCCGGCGACTGGTGCCATCGGTTTCGTTGCGATACCATCCAAAATCTAACGGGTCGGAGCTGTCGATATATTCAAACGGTTCTTTTTGAGAATTGGATACTGCTGGCCCGTAGTCATCGGGTTGTTGCCGGTTGTTTGGCGATACTAGTGTTAAGGACTCTTCCCGGGTGTTGCTGCTCATTTATTTGTCGTTGAGATATTAAAATTTTGTGTTCACTTACATGGTTGAGTTCATAGAGATTGTCTCCATATCCGTAAATCACCCAGAGGTCGTAACCTTCCACCAGTTGGGTTTCGATCATGCGGACGATCTCTTTACGTTTCTTACCATCGCAGTCTATAAAATGGATGGTATCCCCAAGGGTATAGCGCGTTTTAATAGTTGCCATAAGTGGGGCCTGTCAGGTGAGTTGAGGTTCGATAAATTCAAATTTTATTCCCTTGGCTACCTGCAGTAGCTGGCTTGGTAGGTTAAATTCTTCTGTCAGTCTTGCTCTGACCTGGGCAGGGGTTATACCCAAGGTGTTTTCCATATGACAAAGGCGCCGATCAGAAATGTAATAGGGTTTTTTAAACCATTGGCGAAAAGTGTTTAATTTGACGTCGGGAAACATTTCCTGGCGGAACTCATTATAAGAGCCGAATTGCTGGAAAATTTCCTGTTTAATTAGCGACAAGCGGGTTCGATTAATTTCATATTTTGTTATTGGTCCGTTCACAAGCGTAATTCTGTCTTTTAAAATTTATGGGTAAGTAGTATAATCGGATGGTTACAGTTAAACGTTACCGATACCTACAGGGATAAAGTAGTGATGTGATAGTAACGAAACAATTAAAAATGATGTGATCGGAAAATATTTAGGAAGGGTATTTATTCCAATCACAATAAAACTAATAGGATAGGAAAAGAGGAATGTTGGAGAAAAAATCTGGCGAAACATTACAAGACAATGTCCGGTATCTGCTTGAGAAGTATTACGATGGAAATGTGTCTGAAATGCAGCGGGAGACGGGAGTTAACCGATCTGTGATTTCAGAGATAAAAAATGGAGGGAAGACGGAAGTAAACAGCTCCACGCTAATACGGTTTGCACAATCAGGGATAAATCTTAATTGGCTATTAACGGGAGAGGGCACACCATTTACTGGTAGTGAAATGGCCGATATTAGCGAAGAGCTGAAAGAAAAGCAGTTGCTTGATAACCGCATGAAAGAGATTAAGAAGCTTGTAGGTGATATCGAAGATCAGCTATCCGAGCAACCGCACCTGCGGCTTGATCCGGATGTTCAGAGCGCACTTCTTGAACTACTGAAGAAAGCTGTTCGATAAGGGTAAGTACCTGTTTTTTGCTATTACCGTTTTTGGTTTTGTGTACACTACAGGTAGACTGGTTTGTATGCATGGTCGCTGGCACTCTTAATTAATTACGTTTTTTTAGTGTTCTGTTTTACCCAAAAAATCTATACAAGAGCAGCTCACCCCGTATTTGTTACACATTTGCCGCAAAAAGTCGTTCAATAACTTTGCGATCAAAATATTTTCGGCGGCCGCCGACTCTCAGGCACGGAATAAACTGTTTGTGGGCCGGTGGCAGATTACTGCGATTGAGGACCGTTCGCTGATCGATACCAAAATCAGCTTCGATATCCTGGGCCGTTATGTAACGTGATTTATCAGGCTTGGATTGGTAAGCGCGTAACAGAAATTCTATTTTGGATTCAAGATTGGCAATGGTTTCCAGTAAGGTATCTTTGGGGTCTTGAGAATTCATAGGTGATATCTTTGGGGTTGCAAAAATTGTATGGCGCTAAAGAAAAGGCAATCCCTAATAAAATACACTTCCAGACAAAAACAGATTTTGAAAAAAAGGCGGCAAATATAGAGAATAAAATCAAAATCTGTAATTTTACCCTTAATTATGCTCTCTGTGGTGAGGAATCGCATATATTTTTCCTCATATTTTGGTCGCCTTTGGAGAAAATAGGTTACCCTTTTTAAGCGTGGCCTTAATCCGGTGTTTGAGAATTGACTTGTAAGCTTCTGGATTAACGAGATAAGTAGGCGAATTTAGAATTTCGTATTTTCCTGCCGCTTCTTTTACAAGTTCATCAATGGGTTTGCGAGCTTTCACGTTATTGACAAGTCCGTTGGAGCTGTCAATAAGGAAATCATTGATTAGCTCATCCAAATCATTCACCAAGAGCTTAAAGGTATACTTGCCATGCAAGCCTATGCGGAGCTCTAAAAATGAAATCGCCTCATCAATGCAGGCGAATTGCCCTATGGTACGAAGCTTGCCTTCTAACCGTTTTTTGGTATCCTTAGAGCAGTTGTTGATGCGGGCCATTCTACAGGTCCATGGTGCATAATCCAGGTGAAGCACACCCTCGCCATACTCATTAAAAAGACTCTCCAGGAGTCCGGAAAAATGGGGATTCGCAAGATCTGCTCCGGTAAAATCTATGTCAACGACTTTCCTGCGATTGACCTTTTGTTCAGCAAATCCGATCAGACTCCTGCCAAGATTCAACAGGTGATCATGGTACAGCGTGCGAACCGCAGAGACGAACTCAGGGCGAAAGGTTTCGGTCGTCCGGCCTGAAAAGTTTTTAAGGCAAAGCTGCAGCTGTTTTCGGTATTGACCTGTTTCTTTTAAATATTCAACAGCTGTAATACGTGTTGCAATTATTCGTTCTTGATCAGATGCAAAGTTAAGATCGCTGGGGAGTTTTGCCAGTCGATCCGCGATAAGTTTGAGCAGCAGGTCTCTTTTCGGAAGAGTATTGCTTAATAGTACAGGCACCTTTTCAGGCATGGATGCAAATGGGTGTTTTATTGCTGATTTACCGTTATGTTGGGTGCGGTAGAACACAGCATCTCCCTTCACGGGAACCCTGTAGTGCCACCGGCAGACCGAATAAAGCTACGTCTTTTACAGGAAATTCACAGAGTTTTTTCGAGGCAAAATACGGTAGGCCGTGGCACAAAAGATATGGTAAAGAATGATTATTTCTACCAGTCTGACACATGAATTCAATTCACATAGTTCATTTGCAGTAGTACAAAAAGTAGTACATGAAGGCTCAAAATTGGCCTTTGTGTTAACTATACCCGATATTCGTTTTGAAACAAGTTCAGGATGACACGAGACATTAATAAAATTCACAGCTATGTCCGGACTCATATTCAATCTCTTTATTTTTGTGCTGGCCTCTTTTATAGGCTTCGAACTCATCTCAAAAGTCCCCCCAACCCTGCACACTCCACTGATGTCAGGCGCCAATGCTATTTCGGGAATTACTATCCTTGGTGCGCTCATTGTTGCAGGACAAATCGACCATGTGGCTGCCCAATATATCGGCTTTGCTGCCATAGTTTTTGCAACGATTAACGTGGTAGGCGGATTTATGGTGACCGACCGCATGCTGGAAATGTTTAAGAAAAAAGATAAAACCAATGAGTGATTTTCTACCGCCATCCATACAGGCAATTTTACCCGATGTCATTCAGCTAATTTACCTTTTTGCTACAGGGGTTTTTATTACCGGGATTAAGCGACTCGGCTCTCCCGCTACCGCACGTTCGGGCAATCAGCTGGCTGCATTAGGGATGTTCATAGGTGTTATTGTAACGCTTTTTGATCAACAAATTATTACCTACGAATACATTATTGCTGGAATTGTCGTGGGTTCGGCCATTGGGATTACGGCCGCAAAAAAAGTAGAAATGACAGCCATGCCCGAGATGGTCGCTATTTTTAACGGTTTCGGCGGCGGGGCCTCTGCACTGGTCGCTTGGGGCGAATTCACACGCTTTGAGGCTACTGCTTTTGCCACACAGGATTTAGTGACCATTGGACTCAGTATACTGATTGGCTCTATCACCTTTACCGGAAGTTTTATTGCCTTTGGAAAACTCAAGGGCTTCATCAGTGGAAACCCCATTACCTTTCCGGGCCACAATATTTTTAATGGGCTGTTAACGGTAGGCACCTTGGGATTGGTTGGCTGGCTTACGTTTGATCCCACCAGTCAGCTCATATTCTGGTTGCTGTTTGCCATAGCACTGCTGCTTGGGATCTTGACAGTTATTCCCATCGGTGGCGCTGATATGCCGGTGGTTATTTCACTGTTGAACTCCTACTCGGGTATTGCTGCTTCAATGGCCGGTTTTGTAATCAATAATAACCTACTGATTATCAGTGGTGCATTAGTCGGGGCCGCGGGACTCATCCTCACAAACATCATGTGCAAAGCCATGAATCGCACATTGGGTAATGTATTGTTTGGGGCTTTCGGCGGAGATGGCGGTTCGGGTAGTGGACCTGCAGCTGATACCGACAAAACAGTGCGCGAAACCACCCCCGATGACGTGGCGCTTCAATGTGCTTATTCTGATAAAGTTGTGATTGTACCGGGATACGGCCTGGCTGTTGCACAAGCACAACACGTGCTTAAAGAAGTGGCCGATAAACTGGAGAAAAAAGGTGTAGAAGTAAAATACGGTATTCATCCTGTTGCAGGTCGGATGCCCGGCCACATGAACGTGCTACTGGCTGAGGCAGACGTACCCTACGATCAACTGTATGAGATGGAACAGATTAATCCGGAATTTAAATCAACGGATGTGGTGCTGATCATCGGAGCTAATGATGTAGTCAACCCGGTAGCCAAAACGGAGCCCGGCAGCCCTATTTACGGCATGCCCATCATGAATGTTGATGAAGCTGATCGAACGATAGTCTTTAAACGATCTTTGAGTCCCGGATTTGCCGGCATTGATAACCCACTTTTCTACAAAGAAACCAATCAGATGTTCTTCGGGGATGCCAAAGATTCACTACAGGCACTGAGTCAGGCGTTAGCTGAAGTATAGCAAGGTTCAGGATGCAGGTTTCAAGTATCTGTAATCCCGCCTTACTCAAATTCAACACATCCTTCGGTAGGTTGATATACGGCAGCGGATTGCTGATAAACAAGTTTACCTCCGAGATGTCCTACATAACCCAAGAAGCCGCAACCCGCAATAAGTAATATTGCCAACCCAACGTGTAGATATTTTTTTGTGATAAAAGTCAGATAGTCTTTAACGACCAGCCAATCAACAATTACAAAAGCTGAAAAAAGATATCCAACCGTAAAAGCAAAACGCTCATGCTCTTTGGCAATGGTGGGATCGCAAAGAGAGCGAGCCACCTGCCCGTCAGCAAGCGTGCCGGTATAAACTGCAATCCAGGCTCCAACTGTACCAATAAGCAGCAACAACCGACCAGATGGACGCAAAAAAGTATACCGTCGATGCAGCCAAAGACTGAGAATCCAAAATATACTGCCGATAAGAAGCAATCCTACCGGAATATGAACAACAAACGGGTGGATTAACTCCACCCGCCACATGCTTAATGGTTCCTGCATATTAATTTTTTGCTGAAATGTTATTCAAGAATCTCTACTCGCAACGGATCTAAGCGCTGACCTACTTTTTCGACCTCAACCCGCACTTTCTGGCCCATAGCCAAACTATCAAAAGGAACGGCAGTAGTATCTTTCACCAGCTCGGTCTCTTCGATAAAGTAAAGCTCCAACGTTTTGTTGTCAGCTGTCTTCACATAAATTTCCGATTCTTCAGCATTTACTTCCTGTATGGTCCCTTCATAGGTACCGCTTTCTACTACATCAGTCGACTCACCGCCGCAAGCAACAACAAGCATCAATAAGAAAGTTAAACTTCCAAGTTTCGTGATAATTGATTTCATAGTCTTTTTGATTGGATTAATGATAATTAGAATATCCTCCATAGAATTGTAAAGGTAAGGGGTTTGTACTTAGAAACAAATGTTAGCAACGTAATTACTATCATCATTTGATCCCCTGTTAAACTTTTTTGGTTCGTTAGTGTATGAATCAGTTTAATTTTGCTCGGCATCATGGCTATACGTTTCCATCGCTTTCCAAAAAAAGAGGGTTGCCAATATTCCGCAACAACTTAACACCAACATCAGTGCTTTAGCGGCACCGTAATCCCCAGTAAAAACCGTATCCATCAATAAACCGGTAAGAGGCGGACCAACCCCAAATCCCACCACACTAATTACAAACAGATACAATCCGCTTGCTAATGCCCGCATATTAGGTTTAACCAAATATTGCAAAATAGCGGCGGCAATTCCGTTATATGATGAGGAAATCACATTTGCCAATCCAATTAACACTAATGCCGTTACCGCCGACTCGGCAAACAATCCCACGTAATAAAGCGGCAAACATGCCAGGGCTGCCACCACGCCCGGTATAAATCGATACGAGGCCTTAAATTTTTGTGCCAGCCAGTCGGCTGCCTTGCCCGATGCCATTACACTGAGTCCCGTTGCCATCATAAACCAACCATATTGTGGAACCAACAAGGCTGCATCATGAATATCGGTTAGAACAATTCCGATAAATCCTAAAATTGTGTAGCCGGTAAACGCCATAAATGAGAATCCCAGAAAATGGTATCGCACTGTTTTTTTTCGGATGATATATCGAACGACCTCTCCAAAGGATTGCTCAATATCATATCGTTGATTCTCTTTGGGTTGCATGATGCCTCGAGGAAATTCCCTGATTAGAAACCAGGCAATCACTGCAATCAACAATCCGGGCGCTCCCACTGCCACCAGCGATGTACGCCAGTCATAGGCTTCGGCAATACCGCCGCCTACTAAAAAAGAAATCCCAATCCCTACGAAAATTCCTGCCGAATAAATAGAAAATACCGTACCCCGTTGTTCGGGCTTAAAATAATCCGAAAGTAACGAATACACCGCCGGACTCAGGGCTGACTCGCTAATCCCCACAAAAAAACGGGCCACGATAAGAAAAGTCAGAGAAGTAGCAAATCCGCTCACTACCGTCATCAGACTCCAGACCACCAATCCGGCAATAATCATCAGCTTACGAGAATAAATATCCGCCAAACGTCCCATCGGGATCCCACATAACGCATAGATAAACGAAAAGGCCGTTCCGTAGAGAATCCCAACCTGGAAATTGCTGAGTGAAAGTTCATCTTGAATACTCGGTGCCAATACCGCAATAATTTGGCGATCCACAAAACTGGAGATATAGATCAGTGTTAACAATCCGAGTACCAGCCAGGCATAGGGAGAAGAAACCAGTTCTCTGGCTTTCTGTTTAGGTAGCGTCATTGCTTTTGTTTTCCTTTATTTAGTGAAGCTAAAGGTAGGATAATTTGATTATTCATTTCTACCTTTTTCCGGAACAAACTTTCAGTCTTATTTTTGCGTTTTTAACCCCCTAAAATTATTGATTAAGAAATAGAACACATGCCAAAAACCAAACAGTACGAAGATCTTCCTAAACTCCCCCAAAAAACTGAAGAGGAGAAAGCTCGTGCCCAAGAAATTTTAGATCAGCTCTATGAACATTACCCCAATCCCCATTGTGCGTTGGATCATCGCAACCCATTTGAACTGCTCTGTGCCACCATCCTGAGTGCGCAATGCACTGATGTACGCGTCAATAAGACTACTCCTGATTTATTTGACGCCTACCCCACTCCCAAAGCCATGGCTGAAGCTCCTATCCAGGAATTAGAGGAGTTAGTGCGATCCACCGGATTTTATCGCAATAAAGCAAAAGCACTCAAACAATCCTCGCAAACCCTTGTTGAAAACCATGAGGGAGAAGTCCCTCAAAAGATGGACGACCTGCTGGAACTGTATGGGGTGGCACGCAAAACAGCCAACGTGGTGCTTGGCAATGCGTTTAATATTAATATAGGGGTCGTAGTTGATACCCATGTACGCCGGTTTTCCAATCGCTATGGGCTTACCGAACACGAAAAAAACACGGATAAGATCGAACGTGATCTGATGGCGCTGTTCCCTCGTGAACACTGGACCAATCTTTCGCATTTGATGATTCATCATGGCCGAAATGCCTGTAAGGCACGAATTTCTGAACCACCGGAGCACCCGCTTTGCAAACAATATGGAATTAACTGTGAGTGCCAAGCAATGCGAGAGAATTAATAAGTAGTATTATTTCATCCTGAATCTATCTTTCGATCTACATAAAAACTCTCTTTTGGGATACTAAAACGAGTTCAGAATAAAATATTTTTCTAAAAGGTTATTCTATGAGCCAGCAAAAACTTTTCGAATCTACGTCACAACCTATCCCTCCGTTACGACAGGATTTGCAAATAATTCCCATCAAAGAAAACGGAAGTGCATTCCTCTATTTCCATGATCAGCTGGAATATGCTACGCCTGACTTTGCATTACGTCGAGAGGCCGGTCAACTATTGTCGCTGTTTGACGGACAAAAAAGCATTAATGATCTCGAAAATCATTTAGGCCATGGGGTAAATAAAGATGACTTGCTTCAGTTCATCCAACTGTTGGACCAAAACCGGGTATTGGCTTCCAATTATTTTGAACATCATGCAGAGCGTATTGAAGCCGAATATGAGTCGAGGACCATACACAAGTCGGTAACCGCCGGAAACTCATATCCTTCCGAACCGGAGGAGCTAAAAAAATACCTGGATGAAGCTTTTGCCAAACACATTGATGAAAACTTAAAAACTTATGATACTGCCAAAGGGCTTTATGCTCCACATATTGATCCACGGGTAGGCTTGGACAGTTACGTTAAAGCATTTGCTCCTATCAGGGACCTAAACCCCAAGCGTGTAGTAATTCTGGCGACATCGCACTATGCCGGGCTTTATCCCGAGATTTATCAAAACGATCCTTTCATTTTGGTCGATAGGGATTTCGAAATGCCACTGGAAACGATTCCACGAGATCGACAGGCTATTGATCAGTTACAACAGACTGATGCCGATCTGGGCATTTCTTTCCATGATCGCGCCCACCGCATGGAACATAGCATAGAATTGCACCTTCTCTTTTTGAGCTATCTCTGGGATCACGATTATGAGATTGTGCCTTTTGTTATTCGCGGGCTGGATGATCTGTATTATTTGAAAGACGGGCATTTGGGGCAGCAGCTTGATAACTTCACTACATTTCTAAATAACAAATTTGGGAGTTCCGAAGACACCTTTTTCCTAATTAGCGGTGACCTTGCTCATTTTGGCAATAAGTTCGGTGATGATGCGGGCGCTTCAACCATGTTTGATGAGGTTAAACTCTTCGACCAGCAATTTTTAGAACACGGATCACAAAATAATCGCGCCGATATGCTCGAGCTTATGAAAGAAGATTATGATCCCTATCGCATTTGTGGATTCCCTCCGCTTTATACCTTTCTGCAATCTATGCCGGAGGTACAGGGAAAAATTCTTAGTTACGATTTGTGGGATGAGCGCGAACGGGATAGCGCCGTCACTTTTGGCTCTATTTTATACGAATAGAACACGAATGACGCTGGTCGAACTGTTTCCCGCAGAAAAATAATTCCAAAGGTTCAGTGGCTATCTGTGAAATCCATATTAGTCAGTGTTTTATTGATCCAGAATCTCCATCTTTTCTGCAAAGTAGGAAGTAAAATCACGCATATCTTCGGCCATTCCCTCTTCTTCAGTGGCATTTTCCAACGTATCAGCCATCGTTACCAACGTCTGATGAAAGAAGATTTTCATCTCGTCTTTGGTCATCTCTTTAGTCCACAAATCCAGGCGCAGAGTATCCTGTTTTTTGGGATCCCACATTGACAAAAACATCGCCTTGCAATTGGCAATGCCTTCCCCCTCTTTATCCGTGGCATTCCAGTCTATTTTTTCGGGGACATTATTATCGTCGAGTTCTACCGTGATACTAATTTCTTTTTTGTTGTCAGACATATCTTGCTTTTAAAAACTTAATTAAAGCACTTAGTGATTTTGTGAAAAGGAAATAAAAAAGGCCTCATCCATCAAAAAATGAACGAGGCCAAAATTACAAACTGCTATTGAAAATTAATAGCGGTAATGGTCAGGCTTGTACGGTCCCTCTTTGGGAACATCGATATATTCAGCCTGATCTTCCGTAAGCTCTTCAAGCTCTACACCAATTTTTTTGAGGTGCAAACGAGCTACTTTTTCATCCAGATCTTTTGGCAATACACTTACTTCCAGATTGAAATCTTCCGGGCGATTCCAAAGGGCAATCTGTGCCAGGGTCTGGTTGGTGAAGCTGTTTGACATCACAAACGAGGGATGTCCGGTAGCATTACCGAGATTCATTAGCCGACCTTCGGAAAGAAGTATAATCTCCTTGCCGTTGTCATCGAGTTTAAACAAGTCAACCTGCGGCTTGATATTATCGCGCTCAGAATGCTCTTTCAACCACGCCACATCAATCTCATTATCAAAGTGACCGATATTACCGACAATCGTCTTGTCCTTCATATTCTTGAAGTGACGCTCGGTAATGATATCCTTATTACCAGTAGCAGTTACAACAATGTCAGCTTCCTTAACGGCATCATCCATCTTCATTACTTCGTACCCTTCCATTGCGGCTTGAAGTGCACAGATGGGATCAATTTCCGTAACGATTACACGAGCACCGGCTCCACGCAATGAAGCGGCAGAACCTTTCCCGACGTCGCCATATCCGGCAACAACAGCAACCTTGCCAGCCAGCATAATATCAGTGGCACGCTTAACCGCATCTACACACGACTCGCGGCAGCCGTATTTATTATCAAATTTCGACTTTGTAACCGAGTCGTTAACATTGATGGCCGGAGCACCGAGCGTACCATTTTTTGCCATCTTATACAGGCGATTTACACCGGTCGTAGTCTCCTCAGAAATTCCGTTTATGCCGTCAAGCAGTTCGGGATAATCTTCGTGTACGAGCTTAGTAAGGTCACCGCCATCATCAAGAATCATATTAAGCGGTTCACCGTCCTCAAAGAAAAGCGTCTGCTCGATCGCCCACCAGAATTCTTTTTCATTCATTCCTTTCCAAGCGTACACCGGAATGCCCTGGTCAGCAATTGCAGCCGCCGCGTGATCCTGCGTTGAAAAGATATTGCAGGAAGACCATTGTACTTCGGCGCCCAACTCTACAAGAGTTTCAATCAATACTGCTGTTTGTACCGTCATATGCAGGCAGCCCGCTATGCGTGCCCCCTTCAACGGTTGTTCATCCCCATATTCTTCGCGGAGCGCCATCAGACCCGGCATTTCTGCCTCGGCCAAACGTATCTCTTTTCGGCCAAACTCAGCCAGTCCAATATCCTTAACTTTATAAGGAAGTTTCTCTTTTACCTTCTGTGCCATGAATTTTAATCCTTAATTTTCGTTTTGTGAAAGTTTATAAAAATACAAGATTTCCTGATACTACTCAAAAGTAACCAATAGTTTGAACTTCGTGTTCCCACTACATCTGTTTATGTTTATCGATAATTTTTTTCAGCTTCTCATAATCCCCTTGTGGACCGGATGTCCCCATCGATTGCTCTATTAAATTTCCCTCCGCATCTACATACACTTTATACGGAATGCCCTGCACTCCTAACTTTTGATGCAGATTATTGGAATCCATCAAATAGGTAAAGGTATAATCATGCTCCTCAGCAAATTGTCGGGCATCTTCTCGGGTATCAGTAAATCCCGGGGTCACAGCTAACACCACAAAGCGGTCCGGATATTCTTCCTGCACTTTTTGCATGGTCGGAAAACTTGCCAAACAGGGCTTACACCAAGTCTCCCAAAAATCGATTAAAACGACTTTCCCCTCAAAATCTGATAGTGCAACCTTTTCACCTTCAAGATTCGTAAATGTGGCCTGCTCAACATGGTCTGCATCGGTTAATTGTTGATCAGCTTGTTCCGTTGAGACTGAATCTTCTTTTTGCTGCTCTTCTGCTCCGCCACAGGCCATTAAACCAATAGCCAATAAAAGTATTAGTATCCAAGAGTAGTTTCTCATCTTATAAGATCTTATTAATTATTTTTTGCTCTCCAAAGATACAAAACAGAGAACACAAGAGAAGCATTCAACTAATATTATCTGCCGTTACTATAGCATCTAACTTTAAGATACCTGCCTTAATAAATTAAGGCATTAGTATTTTTTATTCACATTATTAATGTAAAATTTACAAATAGTTCACTTTTCTATGTTTTTTAATAGATTCTCTAAAAAAAGTTCTCCCCCTAACATTATTCGTTCTATATTGTTTTAAGTATAACATTAACAATAATTTATGGCTATGTATAACAGTTTCAAATCACTTTGGGTACTGGCTGTAATGGTATTGTATTCCAATATAGCTTTAGCACAGTTTACGGTATCCGGTACAGTAGTAGATGAACGAACCGGAGATATACTTGTAGGAGCAAACATTTTTCATGCTGAAACAAGTGCAGGTACCACCACAGATGTCGATGGAAAATTCTCTATTAAACTGCCTGGAACCCAAGCTACACTCCGCGTCAGTTATGTAGGATATATTGCCAAAAATGTCACCGTAGATTCAAACTCTGATGACATTACGATTGAACTCTCTTCTGATGTCGCCAATCTCGAAGAAGTTGTGGTAACCGGTTTGGCAAGCTCTATAAAAAGACAAAACCTGGCCAACTCTGTTACGTCGATCTCGGCTGAACAGCTTAGAGGTACTACACCAACTCAAACTCTCAGTTCTGATCTTTACGGTAAAATTCCCGGTGCCAATATCAGTGCCAATTCGGGTGCTCCGGGTGGAGGTATCTCTATGAGACTTCGTGGAGTTACAACCATAAACGGATCTTCAGAACCGCTTTATATAGTTGATGGCATTTATCTAAACAATGATGCTATTCCCAACGGATCTAATGCTGTAACGGCTGCAGCAGCCGGCGGAAGTGCTTCTAACCAAGATAACCCGGTAAACAGAATTGCCGATCTTAGTCCTGATGAGATTGAAAGTATCGAAGTGCTCAAGGGAGCATCAGCTGCAGCTATATACGGTCAACGAGCATCCAGCGGGGTGGTCATTATCCAAACGAAACGCGGCAGCGGCGGTAAGCCTCAGTTTAGCGCCTCCCAGTCGGTCGGTTTTAATACCATTATCAAAAAATTGGGTGCGCGTAACTTTACCGCTCAGACAGCTGAAGAGGCTTTCGGATCCACAGGACTGGCACTCTTTAATGAAGCCCAGAGCGCCGGACGTTTTCTTGACTATGAAGAACTGATGTATGGACGCGAAGGAATGCTGGCACGCACGCAAATTACCAGTAGCTTTGGCAACGAATCTACCAGTTTTTACGTAAGCGGAAGCCTCCAGAATGACGAGGGGATCATCCCAACGACCGGATATGAAAAACAGTCGATCCGCGCCAATATCGATCATCGGTTTACCAAAAATCTGAATATAAAAGTCTCCTCGAACTACATTCACTCTGAAACTTTTCGCGGGCTAACCAACAACGATAATACGGGTACAACCTTTGGTGTTTCCATGGTTGCCACACCTAACTTTATTGATCTACGCCCGGATGCAAGTGGTGTTTATCCAGCTCATCCTTTTAATTCAGCCAATCAGCTACAAACAAGGGATCTGTTTTCAAACGGAGAATTCGTAAACCGGGTATTAACTTCTGTCGAAGTTGACTATAGCATTATACAGAGTTCTAATCACGCGCTGAATTTAAGATTTACCGGAGGCGTTGATTACTTTAGTCAAAATAACAAGCTTATATTCCCGAGTGAATTACAGTTTGAACAGGCCAGCGGGTCACCCGGCACCTTGATTGAAACCAATACCAATAACCTGAACACAAATACTTCAGCATTACTGGTACATACGTTTACCGCCAACGATAACCTTTCACTGGTATCTCAGGCCGGTTACACTTCGTTTAATAATGATCAAAATCGGATCCTTAACGTCTCTAACGGAATTTTAGGTACGCAAACCAATGTAGATCAAGCAGTTTCAGTTCGCGTTGATCAAACTAAAATATTTCAGCGTGATCGCGGATTTTTTATCCAGGAAGAGCTGAATTTTGCCGATACCTATATTGGAACCATTGGGTTACGTGGGGATAAATCTGACCGCAATGGAGATGTTAACAAGATTTATTTGTATCCCAAAGCATCCTTTGCCTGGAATATTACCAACGAAGATTTTTGGTCTGCAGATGCAATTGACAATCTCAAGTTTAGAGTAGCTTACGGACAAACCGGTAATCTCTCTACTTTTGGAGCGAAGTTCACGTCTCTTGCACCAGCTAATATTGGCGGATTAGGCGGTGTGCTGCTCACAAATATCCGCGGTGTAGAAAATATCAAACCGGAACGCCAGCAAGAAATTGAGGGCGGATTCGATATTACTCTCAAAGACGGCGTGGCCTCACTCGAACTTACCGTCTATCAAAAACAGATCGAAGATATGCTGCTGCAACGTGAGCTCGAGCCTTCAACAGGGTTTAGCTTTGAAAGCTTTAATGCCGGAAAAATGCGCAACAGGGGCATCGAAATCAGCTTAAATCTATTACCTGTTAATAAACGAAATCTTAATTGGAACGCTAATATTAACTTCTGGAAAAACGTTTCCAAAGTGACCGATCTTCCGGTTCCCGCATTTGATGTCGGCGGCTTTGGTACTTCACTGGGCGTTTACCGAATCGAAGAAGGGAAATCAGCGACACAAATAGTTGGGCTTGATCCCGAAGTAGATAGTAATGGAAACCTGGTCACCGACGGAAATGGCAACCCGGTAATCCTCACCAAAAAGCTGGGAGACGGTGAGCCGGACTTTCAGGTTTCGATGCAGAATGAATTTAGGATCTTAAGAAACGTTGATTTTTCATTTTTGCTGCACTGGAAAAAGGGCGGTGATATGATCAACCTAACCGAACTCTTATATGACCTGAACGGGAATACGCCCGATTACGATGATACCGACCTGACATTTGCCGATTATCAAAATCAAGCGGCCGGAATAACCGACGATACCCCCAACGGTATAAAACGATTGAGCCTGCTGGGTATAAGTACCGATCAATTTGTGCAGGATGCCTCGTATCTGCGCCTCCGAGAAATCGGGCTGTACTATAATGTACCGGCCTCACTGCTTTCGAATATCAGCAGTGGTATTCGGGGTATTCGCCTGGGAGCATCTGCCACAAACCTGTTCACCCTTACGCCCTATCGCAGCTACGATCCGGAAGCATCAAATTTTGGTAATCAGCCTATTGCGCAAGGAATAGAGGTTGCTCCCTATCCTTCGTCCAAACAGTATTACTTCCATTTCAAGATAGACTTTTAACCTGCAGAGGTATCAATCATGTATCAAATAAATAAATTAGTACCGGTTTTTCTGCTGTTTCTCTTTGTATTGGGATTTTGGGGATGCGATATCATAAAAATTGAAGATCGCCCCGATCCGAATAATTCAGAGTTGCAGAACATTATCGATAATCCTTCACGCTCTGACATCAGTACTCTTGTGGCCGGAACAGAAGCAGGGTTACGTACCGAACTCCGTATCTATCACATAAATGTGGGGATGATCGGCCGTGAAATGTACCGATTCCTATCCGCAGAACCCCGCAATACCGGCGATCTTCTTGGAAAAGGGAACGCCCAGCTGGACGCAGGCTCCTACTACACTACTCGTCCCTGGGCTTCATTTTACACCGTAATTCGTAATACAAACATTATGATCCAGGCCGCAACCGCACTAAATAACGACGGTGTTTATTCGGCTGAAGAACTCAATGCGGCGCTCGGATACGCCCGAACGTTAAAAGCCTATCAGTATTTGATGGCGCTTACGCAAACCAACGAAAATGGTATTCGTGAGCAGGTGGAAGACGACATCTTTACCACCGGTGAGCTTCTTAGCAAAGAAGCTTCTTATCAACTTATTGCCAATTTATTGGACGACGCCGCTGCTAATCTTACCAATGCGGGACCTGCTTTTCCGTTTAGTTTTTCAGACGGTTTTGCAAATCTCGATACACCTGCAACATTTCGGGAGTTTAACCGCGCTTTGCGTGCCCGTGTTGAGGTTTATCGCCCCCAACCCGACTGGGATGCCGTGTTAACAACTATCCTTCCCGAATCCTTCATAGACGAATCCGCAGATTTACGCTTTGGTGCCTACCACGTATTTTCAACAGCCACCAACGATCTGTTAAATCAAGTTTTTGCTGATCCGCAAGCCGGATCGGGCGACAGCTGGGTAGCTCATAATTCCTGGGTAGAAGATGCGGAAGCCGGTGATCTGCGTATTGATCAAAAAGTACAACCTCGTAATGAACAGGCTGCCCTTGATGGGTTGGTGAGTGATTACGGGCTTTTCGTCTATCAATCGCAAACAGCTCCAATGCCCATTATCCGCAATGCAGAACTGCTGCTAATTAGGGCTGAAGCACTGGCACAACGCAATGCAATTGGAGACCTCGATGCTGCTGAAAATGATCTCAATGTCATTCGCAATGCGGCCGGGCTTGGAGATTTTAGCCGCGGCGCCGGTGGCCAAGCAGAAGTTATTGACGAGATGCTCAATCAACGTCGTTATGAACTATTCTTCGAAGGTCACCGATGGGTTGATATGCGTCGCTATGATCGACTCAATGACCTTCCTATTGACCGACAGGGGGATGAAGTATGGGTTTCCTTCCCCATCCCCGAAAATGAAAATATCAGTTCGTAATAAATAAATTACTACCCTTTAGCCAAGGTCATCTCAACAAAAAAATTTGGGATGGCCTTTTTTATTTATTTATCCCCAACCTCTGTTTTTGTATTTTAGGCGACTAATTATCGTGACGAATAAAATCAATCCATGCAAACATACGATTTCATCATCATTGGAGCCGGGATCGTCGGTCTTTCTACCGCTTATAAACTCTCCGAAGCGTATCCTGATTTAAATATTTTGGTGCTTGAAAAAGAAGACGAAGTGGCTGCCCATCAAACCGGAAATAATTCCGGCGTTATTCACTCAGGCATCTATTATCAACCCAACAGCTACCGTGCTAAAAACTGTGTGGAAGGGCGCCATCAACTTGTTGATTTTTGCAACCAACATGAGGTTAGTTATGAGATTTGCGGAAAAGTCATTGTCGCTACCAAAGAGGATGACCTTCCTCGTTTGGATAACATTTTTCAAACCGGTCAGATTAATGAGATTGAAGGGGTCAAAAAAATTGATCGACAGGAGTTAAAAGAAATTGAACCTTATGCCGAGGGCGTAAAAGCCATCCATGTGCCTTGCTCGGGCATCGTAGATTATGTGGGGGTCTGCAAAAAACTGCGACAGCTCATTGAAGCAAATGGCAATTATGTGAGTTGTAGCCAAAAAGTAACAAATATTAGTCAGAAGGCCGGCTCGCTTGTAGTTAAAACGACAACCGACTCCCTTACCGGCAAACATTTAATTAACTGTGCAGGGTTGTACAGCGACCATGTAGCCGAATCAGCAGGGGTAAATCCCGATATCCAAATTGTGCCCTTCCGAGGTGAGTATTATGAACTAAAGCCCGAGGTCCAGCATTTTGTCAACGGATTAATTTATCCCATGCCCAATCCTGCTTTCCCTTTTTTAGGCGTTCACTTTACCAAGATGGTTCGAGGCGCAATAGAATGCGGACCCAATGCCGTTTTCGCCTTCAAGCGCGAAGGCTACGACAAGCTCTCTTTTGATATGGAAGAAACCATCGAAACCCTCAACTTCCCCGGCTTCTATAATCTGGCCCGCAAATACTGGAAGATGGGTCTGGATGAATGGTATCGATCCTTTTCCAAAAGAGCGTTTGTCAAAGGACTCCAAGAACTAATTCCTGCCATTCGTTCCGAACATTTAAAGCCATCCCCATCCGGCGTGCGAGCCATGGCCCTAAAACCAAATGGCGAAATCCTTGATGATTTTCAGTTTGAGGTCACACAAAATGAAATTCACGTGCTCAATGCCCCAAGCCCCGCAGCCACTGCCGGACTTGCCATCGGTGATGAAATTCTAAAGCGAGCTGAAAAGGCTTTCATGTAGATTCGCTAACAAACAACACCTTAGTACTGCAAGATCCACTGCTTCAAGGAACATCCTTTTACCTTGCAAAGGCATCTAAATATTGGTATATCTTCCTTCTATGGATATACCTGTTCAAACCTCCGCTCCAAAAATTCACACTGACGAACAAACCCTTCGACTGTATGCCAATGATGCATCCAGCTATGAGGAATTGCCCGAAGGTGTAGCTTTTCCAAAGTCGCGAAAAGACATTACAAAACTTGTTCAATGGGCCAGCGAAAATGGCAAGAATATCACTGCCCGTGGAGCCGGTACCAGCCTTGCAGGGCAAACAACCGGCGGTGGCATCATCATGGATGTGGGACGAAATATGAACCGCATCTTTGCGATCAACCCTGATCGACAAATTGCCCACGTACAGCCGGGCGTTATTCGGGATAGCTTAAATCGCCAAGCCGACCAATATAATCTGCTATTTGGACCTGATACGGCAACGACCAATCGCTGCATGATTGGCGGGATGATCGGCAACAATTCTTGCGGCATATTTTCTATCAAATACCAAACCACCCGAGAGCACCTCCTTGAAATTGAGACTGTATTAAGTGACGGGTCACATGCTACATTCAGACCGCTTTCGGAGACAGAACTGGCAGCAAAAATGGAGCTCGATACCTTCGAGGGCCACATCTATCGAGAAATCATTTCGCTGGTCCAAGACCATCGCGACAAAATTCTGGAAAACTACCCGCATCCGGAAATCATACGCCGAAATACGGGATACGCCCTCGATCGCCTTTGCGAGATGCAGCCATTTAATTCGGACGGACGTAAGTTCAATATGGCTGAGCTGTTATGCGGTAGTGAGGGGACGCTGGCTATGACGGCTTCGGCCAAACTAAATCTACTGCCCCAAGATTCCGAATCCATAATTTTAGCGCCCCATTTTTCTACCATTCGAAAAGCACTTGAAGCCACGGTCGAAATCGTCGAAGAAGATCCCGCAGCCGTAGAACTGGTTGATGATGTTATCCTCAACGCTACTAAAGGAAATATCGAACAGCGCGAAAACCGATTCTTTTTGGATGGGGATCCCAAGGCAGTTCTCATTGTCCAGCTCGATGGGGATGATATTGATCAGCTCCGACCTAAAGCCGAGCGACTTTCTGAAAAGTTACAGAAGCTTAGGCTCAGTGAATATACGCCGATCATCACAGATGAAAGTAAAATGCAGCGTGTCTGGAATCTTCGTAAAGCGGGGTTAGGATTACTGATGGGACTCGGATCGGAAGGACGAACCCCTACTTTCGCTGAAGATACGGCTGTTCGCGTTCCTGATTTGCCTGACTATATTGATGATTTCCAAAAGATTTTAGATAAACACGACACCAACTGCGTGTTTTATGCACACGCTTCGGTGGGAGAACTACACTTACGTCCGGTGATCAACCTGCAAAAATCGGATGAGATTGAGAAAATGAAAACGATGGCCGGTGAAATTGCTGATCTGGTACGGAATTACCGCGGATCGCTGTCCGGCGAACATGGTGATGGCCGAGCACGAGCTCCATATATCGAAAAAGTACTTGGACCAGAAATGATGCCGCTGCTTAAAAAGGTAAAGCAGATCTGGGATCCCGAAAATATATTCAATCCCGGTAAAATTACGGAACCAAAGCCGATGGAACAGGACCTGCGATACTCTCCATCGTATCAAAAACCTAAAGTGAACACCCAGTTCAACTGGCGAAAAGAGGAAAGTTTTGCGGATGCTGTTGAGCTTTGCAATGGAGCCGGTGTTTGCCGAAAGCTGGCTGACAGCGGTGGAACCATGTGTCCAAGCTATATGGCCACGAAAGAGGAAAAAGATTCTACCCGCGGACGTGCGAATCTGTTTCGTCAGCTTTTTTCCGGCAAGCAAAAAGAAGCGTTTAAATCAGAAGAACTTAAAGATGCCCTTGACTTGTGCCTGAGTTGTAAAGCCTGTAAAAGTGAATGTCCTGCCAATGTGGATATGGCTAAGATGAAAGCTGAGTTTACCCAAGGTTGGCATGAAGAATACGGAATTTCGCTGGGAGAACGATTTTTCGGTCAGGCAGCTAAGCTCTACCCAATAGCTTCTCTGTTTCCAAAAGTTACCAATTGGGCTATAAACCAAAATTCTATCAAAGAATTATTGTACAAGTTTTTGGGAATCGACAAGCGGCGAGACCTACCGACTTTTGCTGATCAAACATTTCTAAATTGGTATAGAAATCGAAGTAAACAAAGCGACGGGAAAGAAGTAATGCTCTTAGTAGATATCTTTACCAATTACCATGAACCGCAAATTGGTAAAGCAGCTGTTCAGTTTCTGGAGTCGCATGGCTATAAGGTAATAGTACCTGGTTTTCACGAAACAGGCCGACCTCAAATTTCTAAAGGCATGCTTGATCATGCGAAACAAATTCTTGAGCAAAACCTGCCCAGGCTGGCACAATTTGCGAGCCGGGAAATTCCTATTGTGGGCCTTGAGCCCTCTGAAATTCTTACCCTCCGAGATGAATACCTCGATTTATGTGATGAAGAGCAGGTTCAATCAGCACAAAAAGTAGCTGATAGCAGTTACACCTTTGAGGAATTCGCGGCTAATATACTGGCCGAATCTCCTTTATCCCCAAAAAACAAGAAGGTATTTGTACACGGACATTGCCACGCCAAATCACTTATTGGCAATTCGGCCATTCGCAAAATGCTGGAAGGGGCCGGTTATGAAGTTGTAGTTGGCGACACCGGCTGCTGCGGGATGGCCGGCAGCTTTGGTTATGAGGCCGATCACTACGAGGTATCAATGAATATTGGGAAACAACGGCTATTCCCCGCCCTGCAAAATCTCACGGAAGATACACTAATCTGTGCACCGGGATTTTCGTGCCGTCATCAGATAAAAGATGGAAGCAATTTAGAAGCACACCATCCCGCACAACTGCTCGCTGAAAATTTAGGCTAAAAAATCATTCCGGAGGCAACCCTCATAACAATACTGCTGTATAGGTAAGAAACGGACTCCAGCAATCTAATCACAATTATGGGGGATTTATTATGCTTATCAGCAACCATCGCAATATACTTTTGACTATTGTTGTGTCTTTGTTTCTGACTATCGCAGGATGCAGCGAATCGAGTACAGACACCGGCAACGAAAACAATAACAACAACCAAAATCAATCTACAAGCTTTCAGAGCGGAAACATAGCACCCGGAGGAACGTTTAGCTACATATTTGAGGAAGAGGAAACAGTTGATTATTACTGTACTATCCATTCACCGGATATGACCGGTCAAATTACTGTTACGAGTAATGTGGCAGCCGTAGATCGAGATACCGTTAGCATGGAAGGCGACCAGTTTGTCCCCGAAAACCTTGAGGTAGCACCCAATACCGAGGTCGTATGGGTCAACAACCAAGATCACGATCATAATATACAAACAGGTAGTCCCTCCTCAGGTAGTAGCGGAGGTGACCCAAACTATTGATTCATTCAATGTAAATCTACACTGATCTCATCTGGTCCTAATCTGCAGACTTCTATTATCCAGCTTCCCTTGCTTTGAGGTTGGATGCGCAAGTATCCAACCTCTTTTTTATATCTTTTTCTTTTCAATCGGAAAACCGGCTTCCATCCAGGATCGAATTCCACCGGCCAGCGATTTCACATTGTGATATCCCATCTTCTGGAGGTTGTCAGCAGCCAGAGCTGAGCGATACCCACCCCCGCAGTACAATATAATTTCTTCATCCATATCGGGATACTCTTCTTCGATGTCACGTTCTAAAATTCCCCGTCCAAGATATTCAGCCCCTGCAATACGTGTACTTTCCCATTCATCCTGCTCGCGGATATCTAACAACACAAAATCCGCATTAGATTTCTGCTTCTTTCTCACTTCTTCAGGGGTGATTTCGTCAATACGGGTTTTGGAATCATCAACAAGTGTTACAAACCGATCAGAGTGAGGTTTTCCCATAACAAAATAATTTTTATCCTACCTGATTTGCACCAATGTTAACAGATTAGAATGTCAATACATTTTATCTATATGCTATCGGTAAAAATAGGTGGCAAATTCAAAAGATACTCTAACAAAAATCTGTCTCGGAGCCTCGGAATTCAAGATGACAGATTAATTTTTAAAAGTATTTTTATTGATTAATTCTTGTGCACTTTCAAGCGCAGCTTCCGTAATATCCTCGCCACTCATCAGCGTTGCTACTTCCGTTACATGCTCATTATCATTTAATGGAATTATACGGGATACCGTTCGCCCATCTTCTTCTACCTTCTGCACTTTGTAATGTTTGTGAGCCTGACTTGCAATCTGCGGCTGATGCGTAATAGCAATAATCTGGCACCGCTCAGAAAGTCGCCGCATCATACGCCCTACTTTTTCTGATATCTCACCACTAATTCCAGTATCAATCTCATCAAATATCATTACTGGCAAGCTCTGCTCGCGGGCTATAATAGATTTAAGCGCAAGCATTACACGGCTAATTTCTCCACCGGATGCAATTTTGGCCAGCGGCTTTGGCTCTTCGCCCTTATTGGTAGAAATATACAGTCGAACCTCATCACTCCCATGCTCGGTGCATGCCACCGGTTGACCATCAATCGTTATCCAGCCTTGAGATTCCGACGTTACCATCCAATCCACTCGCACCTCAAAATTAGCATGTGGTATTCCCAGCTTATTTAGTTCATTCTCAATCTGATTCGACAGTTGCTCACCAACCTTTTTGCGAACATTGTGTAAGGTCCGTGCTTTCTCGGTCAGCGCCTCAGCTTGGTCAGCAATCTTCTTCTCCAGCTTCTCAATTTCAAGATCAAAATTTTCGGCCAGACTCAGTTCTTTTTTTATCTCGCGCAAGTATTCTATCAGTTCCGGAATGCTACGATGATATTTTTTCTGCAAACTGTTAAGCAGGTTCTGGCGCTGACGAAGTTTTTCAAGCCGATTTGGATTAAATTCGATCTTGCTGCGATATCGTTCAGCAAACTGTACCGTTTCTCGAATACTAATGCGCGCCGAGGAAATTTCTTCTAAATAACTTTTAAATTCGGGTTCAATACGGGCAATGTCTTCTAAGTGCAACTTAATCTGATTCAGCAATTCCATCACATTGATCTCGTCACGGTCACCCATTTCCACGATTGCCCCTGCTTTCTGATCAAGTTCTTCGGCATTATCCAGCAGATGAATCTCCTCATCAAGTTTTTCCTCCTCATCAGGATCGAGCTCAGCGTCCTCCAGTTCTTCAACCTGGAATCGGTACAATTCAACTTTTTCCTGGAGCTCGGCCTCACGCTTTTTCAGGCTCCGCAATTCTTTTCGAAGTTCCAGCATCTCTTCATACGATTGACTATATGCTTTCAATGCCGGCTTCACATCAGCAAATCCATCAATAACCCCTCGATGATTTTCATCCTTAAGTAACATCTGATGATCGTGTTGCCCATGCAGATCTACCAAGTAATTTCCCACTTCTCGTAATACCGAAATATTTACCGGCGTATCATTAATAAAACCCCTGCTGCCCGACGAGCGAATCTCGCGTCTAAGAATAAGTTCAGAACGAACTTCAACGGCATTTTTTTCGAGAAGAGTATTGATCTCATCATATTTTCCAACCTGTATAATCGCTTCGGCAATAGCTTTATCGGCCCCCTGGCGAATGACTTCGGTATCAGCACGTTCACCTAAAATCATATTCAGCGCTCCGATGATAATTGACTTACCCGCTCCAGTTTGACCGGTTAGAATATTCAACCCTTCCTGAAACGAGACTTCCAGCTCATCGATCAGTGCAAAATCTTTTATGTAAAGTGATTGTATCATAGCCGTCTGTTTTTCAATTGGGAACTAAAAGTACAAAAAATTGAACACGGATTTTCGCAAAACTGGTTCGTGAACTTTAATTAAAAATATAACCATCCAACGCCACTTATCTCCTGATCATTTTGATCCTAAAATAAAAAAGGCCCCCGCTTTTACGGGAGCCTAATTTGTTTATGCCCTCAAGGTATCTATCTTAATGAACAGTCATAGGTAAGACCCTTAAGGAGGTCAATCCTTACAAAATAATTTCAAAAATTTTGTAATTTCTTTAGCAGTTATAAAAATATTTATTTAAAACCACCTGATGCCCAATAATAACAGCGATCAATTTCAAGAATACCATCTGAAAGTTCCGGTTAATGAAACAACGGGCACTCGTTTAGACAAATACCTGGCTTCCCAAATCGATGATACATCACGCACCAAGATACAGGCAGCAATTAAAGAGGGTTATGTAACAGTCAATGGGAAAGAAGAAAAATCATCTTATAATGTAGAGCCCGGTGATGTTTTGGATGTACGCATTCCCATTCCAAAACCTCCTGAAGTAACCCCTGAAGAAATACCACTGGATATTGTTTATGAGGATGATGATCTGCTGCTTGTAAATAAAAGTGCCAATATGGTTGTTCATCCCGCTACCGGGAACTGGTCGGGCACGCTGGTTAATGGGTTAATGTGGCACACCGATGAGCTTTCGGAGCCTGAGGAAGATACTGTTCGACCCGGCATTGTACACCGGCTCGATAAAGACACGAGCGGATTGCTCGTTGTCGCCAAAAACGACAAAACCCATCGCATTCTCAGTAAATATTTCAGGGAAAAGGATATTGAACGTACCTACTGGGCTATCGTCTGGGGTACACCGGAGGAAAAAGAAGGAACGATTACCGGAGCTATTGGGCGCGATCCGCATAACAGAAAACGAATGGCAGTAGTCCCGGAAGACAAAGGAAAAAGTGCCACGACCCATTACAAAGTTCTTGAATATTTTGATCATTTAACGCTGCTGGAACTCAAACTGGAGACCGGCCGCACGCATCAGATTCGCGTGCACCTGGCCGATAACAACCTGTGGGTTTTGGGGGATAAAAAATACGGCGGTGATTCAGTACGATACGGTCCCAACACCGGGAGCCGCAGGCAGATGTTCCAGAATCTTTTTGCTTCCCTTCAACGTCAGTGCCTGCATGCCAAAACGCTTGGATTTGAACATCCTACTACGGGAGAAATGGTGGAGTTTGATTCGGAACTGCCGGGCGACTTTCAACAGGTATTGGGGATGCTTCGACAGAATTGTAAGCCGAAGCATATTTATTAAATAAAAGCACCCTACTTTATTATACCCCTGATATATCTATATACAGAAGTATAAGATTAGAAATATCAGATATTAAAATAATATCCCTCAAAGTAGATCCTGAAACGAGTTCAGGATTACACTATAGTCGATTCTTCTGATAACTTTAGTTTTATTTTAAAAAGCCAATCAATAAAAAGGGAGTCCATTTTAAAATGGACTCCCTTTAATTTTCTGCGACCTGAATAAAAAACTAACTCTCGATATCAAAGCTCGCTTCTAATGCCGCTTTAATTCTTGAGATAGTCTCTTCTAAATGAGCTTTTGTATAATTGTTAAAGTCGTAAGTGGGTGGAGCAAGACGAGCTTCTAAATTATTTTGCAACATTTGAAGTTGCTGTCGTGCTATTGAACGAGCATCTGCAGGCATATCATCGGGCGTCACTGTTATCAGTTTCACCATTCTATTCAAGTGATTCCGTTGTAAATCCCGGCGGTTACTATCAATATTTTGTCCGGGAGATGTCAGTGCCTCCGACCAGATCGATTCGGTCAACACACTCATCAACTCTGGAATGGTCACCGTTTGGTCTGCCCCAAACTTTACCTCGGTATCTCTTATCCGGGACAACCGAACGGGATCTAACAGCTGCTCCAGCAATGAGCTCTGAATACCCAGCATCGTTTCGTGCAGCGGATAATCTACACGACCGCCGTAAGTTGTATTATTGCCCCAGTGGCTCCAGCGATTGGCTCCCATTTTCTGGAAAATATCCTGTGGTAACTGTACGGCATCTTCTGCAAATGCAAAATCCACGATCATATTGAGCGCTTCTTTCTGCTCTTGGTAATCCACCGGCTCAAACGGCATACGTCCATCAGGATCGCCTACATGATCACGATACTGATGCTGCCCGCCGATATATTTAATGGCCGGCGTCAGCACACGGGCATACTGGTACAGATAACTTTGAAACAGATCCGTCGCTTTATAATAGGGAGCGTTATCCGCTAATTTTATATCACTGATTTTAGGAATCAACCCTTTAAGCAACTCGGCTCGTTCCTTACCCCAGGCCAGTGGATCAGATCCCAAATCAAATACATTCACATGCGGATCTACGGCCCCTACTCCACGGGCATCTTCATCTGTGCCATAAGCGTGACCGGGTTGTGCTGCCTGGCGTGCAATTTCTTTAGCTTTTTCATCATCAGGGGTATATCCGTACGAAATCACCCACCGGTCATAAGATCCCACCCCAGGATTATAATAGTAAGCATCTTCGGATTTATCTTTAGGATGGAGATTGATCGACGGATATTCCATTGCCGAGCTGAACACTCCGTTTTCTTCTCCCCACTCCTTATCATAGAGCTTATCAAGGGGCGTATCTATAGACGAACGGAAGTTATGACGCAGGCCCAGCGTATGGCCCACTTCGTGCATGGTCACCCACTTTAGTGCCTGATCCACAAATTCCTTGGGCACCGGATCACCGGGCTTAATCTGTCCATTTGCCAACAAAAAGCTATGTATAAGATCAAACTGGGCATTCATTTCGCTATAGAAAGATTTCGTTTTAACTCCCTGACTCATGTAGGCCAACTCTTCTTCACTAACATTGAAAACCTCATCAATAGCCGTCCGGGGCTCAACCAGGTTTCGGTAAGCATCCTTGTCACCCAACAGCATTGAGGCTTCAAAAAGGATATCAGCATCCAGGATCTCCCCTGTCCGGGGATCAACCACTGACGGACCAATAGCTCCATAACCGGGCTGATCTGATGTACTCCAGCGCAAGGTTGGGTACCGAATATCTTCGGCCATTGCCTCTTCGGGCAACATTTTTGCCTGTACTGCATCTTTGAATCCGGCATCTTCAAAGGCATCAGACCACGCCTCGATACCATCCATCATTGCCTCACGATATTTTTCGGGAACGGTGTGATCGATATAATATGTGATCGGTTTTTTGGGCGTACAAAGCTCTCCTTCGTCTACTTCCTCTTCGCACTGCAGTCGCCAGCGGTTAACGTAGCGTTTGAAAAAATCGTTGGATTCATCCGAAAAGTCTTTATGCACTGTCATAAAATAGCCCGTCCGATCATCAGCCATACGAGGTTTCATCGGCTCCTCGGGAAGCTTCACCATCGTATAAAACAACGAAAGGGGGATATATCGTCCGTCAGGAACTGTTCTGGGAGCATTGTTTCCGGAGGGATTATTAAATGTCAACTTGGCCTGAATATTCACGTTATCAGGAAAGGCCTGTATTCTTTCAAGATGAGATCGGTTCTTATCAAACGTAACACGTCCCGGCTGACCATTTTCTCCGACCGTATACGCCAATCTCTGTGAAATTCCTGACAGGTCACCGACAAACCAATCATAAACGTTGATCAACATTTGCGAACTGTCGGCATTGAATGCCTCAACTTTCGATGTCTCTACAACAGAACTGCCATAAGCAAGATTCAGCGCCTTATTCAGTACCTTATCTCCGCCCGCTGTATAACGATGCGGATGTTGAATCAACATAATTTTACCTTCATGTTTTTCAAGGGATACAACCAGCCCTTCAAAAATAGAAAGCATGCTACCACCATAAAGTCCGGCTGCTCCAATACCGCGAGCAAGTTCAAAATTCATCAGGAAAAGTTCATTTAACTGATCCTCGGATACCGATAAATAAAGATCGCTGTCTTTTTTATAGAAATCGAAATAACCTTCGTACTTATCGGCGTCTTTGGTAAGCTCCTCGTATTTATTTTCCTGCTGTGCATCTTTTTTCTGTTTATTTACTGCTTGCTCGGACGTTGAACAACTCGTAAATACCAAACCGACGCACAATAGTATCAGAAATGAGTGTTTCATATCGTTTTATTTTTAGTGATAGATTAGGGTATAAATTATTTAAAAATATTAAAACAGAATGCTTTACGGTGAGAAATAAAAAATGTTTTGACATGTTAATATCAAACGCGAAAATTTCCAAGACAATAGAGTTGAAATGATATAAATATAGGCGTATCTTTGCCCTCTTATTGAATTGCGCCTGTAGCTCAACTGGATAGAGCACCTGATTACGGATCAGGAGGTTAGGGGTTCGAATCCTCTCAGGCGTACTTTTCTTTTTTAGCTCAAAAACCCCGTTTATTAACCGATAAGCGGGGTTTTTTGTTGGTATATACACTAACTACCATCCCACCTTTTCGGGAAACCTTTTCCCTATTCGCCCCTATTTTCCTTGTTCGGTACTACATATGGTACTACATTACTGGTGTATACTTAAACCAACACGATCCAATTTGTCATGGCCAGTTTAACCAAACGAAACGGGTACTACTCGATAGTTTTTAAAACCACCGTAAATGGAAAGTCTTACAAAAAGACCTATGCCCTCGGGACCAAATACAAAAAGATAGCCGATCAAAAAAAGCTGGAATACCAAAAGCTGTATGATGCAGGCAAAATAAATCCGTTTGACGATAATTGGAACCTCCAGGAATATGAAAAAGAACAAGAGCTGGAAGGCACCTCTCTTACCAGTCCAATTATTAGTACTCTTCAGAAACAGTTTTTAAAGGATAAAACAAACGTAACAGCCAAGACCAAAAAAACTTATCGGCAAATTATTAGCCAATTTATGGAAGAGGTGGGATACAGTATGCCTGTAACCATGATCAACAGTAGTGATATCAAAAAGTTTTGCTTGAAGCCTCACCTGGCCAACGCCTCCAAAAAGAACTATCTCATACATCTTAAAGCTTTTTTCAACTGGATCGTAGATAAAGAAATTCTGGATTCCAATCCTTGCGATAATATTGGCATCCCTAAAACGCGTGATAACCTCGTAGATAAAATTATCGATGAGGAACAGCTCAACGAAATATTCGAGAAGTTTAAAGCCTATCAGAAAAAGCACCAAGAGTCGGGAGCTATCAAAACCGATCAGCAAAAACAGCATTGGTTTATTCCACTTATCACCCTCGCCTTTTATACCGGACTACGAAGAAAGGAAATCATTCAGCTTCGATGGGAGCATGTAAATCTTGGTAGTCGGTTTCTCCGCGTTACCGACACCAAGAATGGTTACGAACGTACTGTACCAATTTTTGATACTCTTTACACCGAACTTAAACGATGGAAAGTATTTAACGGCAATCCTAAGAAGGGGCTCGTGTTTCCAAGTCCAATGTCAGTACCCGGTGGAGAAAAAGCCCTAAGAGGAGGTAATGTATCCAAACGCTTCAAATACTTTGCAACTGAAGAAGCCAACCTTAAAGACTCTATCCATTTTCATGGTCTCCGGCACTCTTGTGCTACATTTCTATTGCGCAACGGTTTCAACGTAATAGAAGTAAAGAACATGCTGGGACACAAAAGCCTGGAAGTGACTAACAAATATGTTCATTTGGTCGCTAATGACTTGCTGAATACGGCCAATAGAAATGGCCTTATAACGAACCAGACCGGATAGAGATTTTTCTTAAAAAATGTTGATTTAAAAAGTGCATTTTGTTCTGAAAAGTCATTTCTTTTTGCGGCAAAAAATAACGCATCAAAGGACGATTCATGACAGAACAGAACCCCAAAGATTCTCTGCTCCAAACAATAGCTACCCTCGAAGCCAAACTAGATTTCGTATTAGATTCCATCATGGTCAAACCTGACAAATCGAAATATATGACCGCTAAAGACATTCAGGTGGAATTTGGAATCTCTCATCGCACTGTCCTAAACCGAAGTAATTTTCTTCCAGGCCACAAAAAACATATTCCCAGTTTTCAGGCAGGTGATCGTCGTAAGTACTTTGAACGGCGTGTAATTGAACGGCTATTCAAGCAGAATGAATAGCATGCCTGCTACAACTAAATGGCCTTCTTCAACAAATCCAACAAAGCTGACATGACATCCGGATCCAGCTTGAGCTCCGGATGTTCTTCCAACTGCTGGTCGATATCTGACACCAATCCCTTGATCTCCTCCATCCTATTCTCAAGCAACTGCTTTTGTTTCAGCTCAGTTTTTAGCTCCTCTTCATTACCAATCACAAAATGTGGTCCCTCTCCTGTCAAGAGCCAGTTTATGTTGATACCCGCCTCTGCAAAATGACGTAAAGTGGAACTATTCACTTCACTCTTTGTCCCATTCTTTAGTTCAGAAATTACAGAGCGATTCGCTCCCGTTTGGCGTTGCATTTCTGAGACGTTCCCGTCATAATATTCATCCAGCAAATACTGGACATTTTCCCGGAGGATGTCTTCTTCAATTTCTTTCACTTTTTTTGTCCTTACTTAAGTGGTTGTTTTAGCCGTACTTGCACTCTCTCTTCATAGTAAATGACGCTTTCACGACATATTTATATTGTTTCGTTGTTATCGCATCACTAAATTAGCACCTGCGGTAACGGTAGTGCTTACCTACAACGCGCTTATAATACTACTAACCTACAATATTAAAAAGACAATTTTTCAGTGCATCCAGCTATAACAAAATATGATATAAACCGACTGCGGCTACACATGATCAAAGGTGAGATAATCGATCAATATGAAACATATAATGAGTTTAGGGAGACCCTCTTCCCTAACATTAAACTCAATACTTTCCGGCAGTGGTTCAAAAAACCCTACTACATTTCGGACGCTCGACTTTGCAAAATGGAGCAAGCTCTCGGCATTTCAACCCAGACATTATGTGATCGCATTACTGATGAGTTTGAGATTGCAACCGATGTTCTTTGTCAGGTAAAAGGAATCCGCCTTCCTAACTTTGAAAATCAGTTATAACCACAGATATGGCAAAGATTATCACCCGATATACCCTTGGGGATACCATCGAGTTTATCGATCCGGATGGAAACTATAAAACAGAAACCGTACGAATGATTGAAACAAAGCTGGTCGAAGGATTTGGCCTGTGGGTCATTTATGGCTTTGGGGATGATATTTATAACCCCACCCATGTTAGCGAACATCAAATTTTAATCTCTCAACAAAAGGTACATGAGCGCCGAAAAGCAGGCAATACTCCCCGATTATCCCGACACGGAAAATAACTCACAAACATCCTTTAAAAACGGAACAGATCCCTTTGAATATATTGATAGCTCAAATCATGTGGACTTCGGATGGTTCCGCAATGAGTCGGACGGCACAAGCCGGAAGATTGGTAGCTTCGACATTGAAATTCATTCTAAAATCATCCGATATAATCCTGAAACACTTAAATGGGATGAAACCCTATATGAGTGTCAGGTAAGTTGGCTGCTGCCCGATAGTCGTAGCCTTACGCAAAGCGAGCTATTTATATTGGAGCCCGTTGACCTACTCTCAAAGAAAGCATTCCAGGTACAGATTTTTAAGCATTCCTACCAGTCCGCCCGATTTAAGTCTGATGATGAGATCCTCTTCTTTATGAGTTTTCTGTGTAACCGGTGGCAGCCACAAACTGTGTATGAGTTTAATTATTACGGTTTCATCGAACACCATGGGTATAAATTCTATCTGACGCGCAATGCGTTAATCAATATTCCTAACGACCATCTTCGGGAGCCACAATATATTATCGCACCCAATGCAGATTCCGGCCTGTTCCCCATGGTAGCTGCGGACACTACCTTCTTTGTTAAACCCGGTCGAATTGAGCCCGCGCCCCAACTGGACCTTAAACGTCCTATTGATGGATTCTATACCGATGACGAGCATCATCTTTACACTGACCAAAACCTGCGATACTTCATTGATACCGTTCGGGATAAGTTTGGCGAACTCATAGCTGGACAACAGCCTGAAAAACGAGCAGAGGGTCACCTCATTTTCTCCTACATGCTCTCATTCCTATTCTTCGATGAAATTTATGATGTATTCAAACATGTGGTCTTTCTCTATTTGTATGGTGATCCCTCGACAGGTAAGGGACAGCTATCACAGATTATGCTGAACTTCTTTGGACAGTCGTTTACGGACGTGGATTCGAACCCCACCCTAAAGTCAGCAGAAAACAAGTTAGCGAACCACAGCAAGATACCAGTGATCATGGACGAGTTTGTCCCCGGAAAAGGCAAGATCACACCACAAGTGTTTAACATGTGGTACGAGTTGAGACAACGTGGCGTTAGTGCATCCCACGACCGCTCGAAGAATGCCTGGAGCCCGGTACGATCACAGCTGATGTTTATTTCCAACTACAAACCCAGCGAAGATCACTTCCGATCGCGGTGTATCATGATTGAATATGCCAAAGAAAAACGGGGAGACGTGCAAAACCTCTGGTGGTTTGAGAATCATAAGCGGGAGATGCAGCGACTTTTTATTTCTCTACTGTACAAGTTCAATGACTTTAACCGGACGCTGTTTAAAAGCGAACTTCACTGGATCAAACGCTTGCTTACCGAAGCCGTAGAGGAAGAGCTTGGCAAACGTAGCGACAAAGAAGGAACCCAATTCCAAATTAAAGACCGGCAAATCGAAAATATGGCGGCCCTTATTACGGTTGACCTATTTGTTTGCCGGCCAGGTGATGTTGAATTCGCTGAGTTTTTTACTCCTTCTCTTGATACTAAAAGTAACCGGCACGTGTCCAGTGAGGAAGATTTAAACGAACTGCAGGCCTTAATAAAAGAGAATCGCGTCAACTCTGAGATCTTTCGATATAGCGTGGAGTTTTTAGCAAATTCGGCCGAACGTGAGATTCAGCAAACCCCACTACAGCAATTTCTTTCCAGCCTCGAAATCATGAATGAAAATGGCGAACTCCCTAATCGCTATTACGGCTGGAATACCAAAGATGAGCTGGTAATATACTGGAGTGGCATTTGGGATGCCTACACCAACTATAACAAGGGACGCGACTATATTAGCCAAGATGTTATCCGGGAAGAGATAGAAGCGTTGGACCTGAACGGAAAAGCGAAAACCAATTATTACAGTTACGAGGATCCAATTAAAGGCACCGTCAAAGAAAACAGGCATGGTTACCGCATACCCAGAACGAACCTAACACCTTCGTGGCTGCGGGCTTTTGGTAAACGGGAAGAGGCCAACTTGATGATGGAACGAAATTCCCAAGAAACCACAGAATATGTTGTAGCGGAAACCGAAAGTACAGCACCTTTTTAACCAAAATAGCCTGAAATATGAGACATGCTAAGAAACTGAAATAACCATCTTATTTTCTTAGTAACTCAAATTTCGGGCCTAACAACATACCGTAAGTATATAATATATAGTTAGTTAGTAAATAATAATATAACTAAGAAATCCACTAAGAAACGACTAAGAAGTCTAAGATCGGTCTAAGATATCTAAGATGAATCTTAGCGGATTTCTTAGACAGTTAACCATCAGTTTTTATTGTACTTAACACCACCCACTAAGAAAATAAGAAAGATGATGTCTAATTTTGAAAATCCTGAAAACACCAACAATTCATCGACGGAAACCGGCTCCAACTATGAAGACTTTATGACCATCGGAGAAGCAATAAGCTATATGTGTGAGAAGCTGGGACGCATCTCCCGGACCACCTTTTACCGGTGCGGTTATCGCAAAATGATAACCGTGCGCAGTTACGGACGGAATAAAAGTACCGGGCGTGAAGCCGTTAAGTTATGCCGAAAGTCAGAAGTAGATTATATCATTCAGACCATTCAGGAGAATCCCCATGGCGAAAACCTATAACCGTATAGATGAAATGCCAATTACCAGACAAAAAGTGATAGAACCATCTATATCAGCTGAGCTTCTGGCAGCAAAAGTAGATGAAATCAACAGTCAGTACCATGATTACAACAAACTGCATCTCGCTGTAGATAAAACAGGTCAGTTACTGCAGATCAGCTATACAAATGATGAGGATATAGATGTAATCCTCACTGGTTGGCTCGATATGGAACAAGTTGGGACATACCTTGAGAACTACCAGCGTATGTTCTGCCTGGATCCCAACCATATAGATCATTTTTTCGATATGAATGAAGCTACGGCCATTATTCCCATCAGCTGGCTCCGTCCGACAAGAAAACGCCCAAAGGGAGTTGCTAATGCTTACATTTATATGCGTCAGGCATATCATGGAATAATACCCCGGCGAAAATCCATTTCTATTAGACCAAGTGAAGAAAAAGGTTTTTTTGATATCGTAGATGGAAATTCAACCTACTATGTGGCCAAACAAATTGGGATAAAATCTTTACCCGTTAACTGTTAAAATCTGCTTTTATTAAAAGTTTCTTTTCAAATGAGGGACATTTGTTGAAATGTAACTCATAAAGCAATATATATTGAAATTTTTCAAATTTCTTTATTTTTATTGTTTATAATGGTATTTTTAGATTGAAATATTTCAAATTTAATTAAGATAGTATGTCTGAGGAGATTTTTTTAGATCATATTAACAATATCCTGAAGTCATCAAGCCATGATCGTAACCTCCATGAAATCTATGACCAAAGGAAGGAAGAGCTTGATTTGTCTGATTCTCAGATAGCGAATGTCTTACAAATAGATTACAATACTTTAAAACGGATACTAAGAAAGGAAGCAAAAAAAATAGATTATTTTCTGCTTTTAAAGTTAAGTCATTTTCTAAAGATAGAGCCAAACGAACTAGCCAATATTTATCATCAAGATGATACTCACAAGGTTAGTGAATTGGGGTCAGTTAGCAAACGAACTTATCTTGTTGAAAATTTTGACCTAAAATCCTTAAAAAGTATTGGTTTCATTGATTCGATAAATGACTTTGAGTCAATCGAAAATAGGATTTTAGAGTATTTCGGCTTAGATAGACTTTCAGATTACGATAGGTTAATGACTGGGGTAATGTTTAGCAATTCTAACCAGAAACCTCAGGAAAAAATGAGGACTTTTTGGATTAAGTCCTGTTACGCCATGTTTGAAAAGATTCATAATCCTAATGAATATGACCGTAATAGCTTAAAAGAATTGATCCCTAAAATCAGACCTTATACTAAGGATTTAAAAAAAGGATTTAAAATTGTTATCCAAGCCCTGTACAACGCAGGAGTTACTGTAATTTATCAACCCTACCTAAAAAACACTCAAGTTAGAGGAGGTACTTTTATAGTTAATGGGAAACCATGCATAGTTATTACAAATTATCAAAAAAGATATCCAACCATTTGGTTTGCTCTAATACATGAGCTACACCATGTTCTTTATGACTTAGATGATATAAAAAGGAATAATACTTTTCATTTAACTGGAGAAGAACGATCAGAACTATTTCTACTACAAGAAGATAAAGCAGATGAATTTGCCCGAGAAATTCTATTCTCAGATGACAAAATGAAGTATGTCGAGCCTATGATTAATAACAAGCATATTGTGGAATCCCAAGCTGAAAAGTATAATGTACACCCATCAATAATATATGTATTCTATCAGTGGGATCATCAAGATGAGAATCCAAACATATGGGGAGCTTTTAACGATTTAATTCCAGATTCTGATGAGGCTGTAAATGACTTAAATTTAATTCCGTGGGAAAAAGAAACCATAGAACAAGGAGTTAAAGAGCTCAAAAGCAAAATTCAAACTTTCAACTAATTAGCATTATGAATAAAGAGGATTCAAATAATAAAACTGACCAAAAGCAAGAACAAGAGGTTTCAGAGGACGATTTAGAAAAAGCCTCCTTGTTTCAAGAAGCTGATAATATTAAAGGAAAACAGTTAGATATATCACCTGATGGGGATTTAATTAAGGTTGATGAAATTAACACAGCTGTAGAGAATATCGATGACCCAGAAAAGAAACACGATATTTACTATAAAGGTATTCAATCATTACTTATAGAACATCTCCCATCTGGAGACTATTACAAAGAAATGCGGGATACCATATATGAAGAAAAGAATATCCTGCTGACACGAGGACATAAATTAGATGAAAATGGTATTCGTGGGGCTGATAGCAGAATGGGGTATCTTGAGGATATGAAGATGGTTTTATCAATAGTTGCTGAATGGATTACGCAAAATGGTAGTCCTCAAGAAATCTATGATAAGTTTAGGGAAAAAAATATTGAACTTGGGTACCATGAAAACACTGAAGATTAGTCAATAACACTTAATCTAAACTACAGGAGCCCATTACATCCTTACCGGGAATTTGATCCCATTCCCGACCGTCTAATTCTCGGTCGGCTTTTGCTCTAATTCTTGAGTCCTAATATTTACCGGTTTGTTCAACATATTATAGGTCTCTGGCATAAGCACGATCTGAATAAAAATAGCTTTCCTTTTGGTAAACTAGTAGGCTTTCTAAAAGAACTATTCAAAAAATTTGGAATGAGGCTTACTTAACCCCATAGCGTTATTCCTTTTTGCTCTTTCCCCTCCCAGTCCTTAGAATGAGGTCAAACTAACGTTGGTTTATTTAACAATTACTGATGCAGATAGAGACGATTTCCCCAAGACGAGCTGTTGATAATGCGTTCCTACAAGAGTCTATTACCGAGACGGAATTCGAAACCTTTCGCCAGCGGCTGTTAAAACTATTGAACCAGGCTGACGATGCGGTGGAGGAAGGCGAATCCGAAGAGCATCTGAAAAACCTGATCAAACCCTTCTTCAGCAATACCAACTTTGAAGAAGACCACTACATCAACACCAAAGAGCGGCAGGATCTGGCCATCCATAATGGCAAAACCCGAAAGTCGAACGTGGGCGTCATCATTGAAGCCAAGCGTCCATCCAACAGCTCGGAGATGGTTACCGGGGATGACCTAAACCGTAAGGCATTTCACGAGGCTATTCTCTACTACCTTCGGGAGCGCATCGATAACGGCAACGAGGATATCAAACACATCATTATTACGGATGTGTATCACTGGTATATCTTTGATGCCCAGGATTTCGAACGTTATTTCTACGAATCTAAAAAGCTTCAAAACTGGTATGAGGAGTGGAAACAGGGACAAAAAGTAAGTTCCCGCACGCAGTTTGTCTATGATCACCTGGCGGAATTTGTGGAGGAGCTGGATGCAAACATTACAGCAGCCGAATTAGATCTGAGCAGGTACCGAAGGCTGCTGGAAAAGGACGAACTCAGCCGCGACGAGCAGAAAAAGCTGGTGCCGGTCTTTAAGCTCTTTACGCCTACGCACCTGCTCAAACAGCCCTTTGCCAGCGACAGCAACGAACTCAACAAAGCGTTTTACCGTGAGCTGCTCTATATTATGGGGCTGAAAGAATACAAGGAGAAAGGCACCCACTATATTACCCGGCTGGATGAGGAAAACCGCCAGCATGCTTCCTTAATTGAAAACACCATCACCCAGCTTAAAAGCCTGAACGTGATATCGCGACTCCCCAACCGATCGGAGTTTGGCGAAGATGAACAGGAGCAGCTATTTAATGTGGGGATCCAGCTATTGATCACCTGGATCAACCGTATCCTGTTTCTGAAGCTACTGGAATCCCAGCTCTTTAAATACCACAGGGAAGACGAGCGATTTCGATTTCTAAGCCATCGCGACATTGACGAATATGATGGATTAAATAAGCTCTTCTTCCAGGTATTGGCCGTCCCTCAGGAAGATCGCTCCGAGCGCATCAACCAACACTTTGGGCATATTCCCTACCTAAACAGCTCCCTGTTTGATGTGGCTGATATCGAGCAGGATACGATTCGCATCTCGGAGCTGGAGGACGGGCTACAAATGCCGGTGTACAGTCGCAGTAAAATTCGCAACCGTGACGGTGAGCGACTCAAAGGCGAAAAGCTGTCTGCCCTAGAATACCTGCTACGTTTTCTGGATGCCTATAACTTTAACACGGAAGGTACGGCTGAGGTCCAGAAAGAAGCCAAGACGCTTATTAACGCTTCGGTGCTGGGACGCATCTTTGAGAAGATTAACGGCTACAAGGATGGTTCGTTCTTTACTCCCGGCTATATTACCGAATACATGTGTCGGGAAACCATTCGTCGGGCGGTTGTTCAAAAGTTTAATGAAACCTACGAGAACTGGGGCTGTGAGGACATTGATGATGTAGCCGCCAAGATATCCCGCCACGAAATTCCATACGATAAGGCTAACGAAGTTGTTAATAGCATCACTATTTGTGATCCGGCCGTGGGCTCCGGACACTTTTTGGTTTCGGCTCTTAATGAATTGATAGCCATTAAAAGTGATCTTCGCATCTTTGTGGATGAGAATAACCACCGCATTCGGGATGTGGAAATCAGCGTGGACAATGATGAGCTTAGCATCTCGGTGGGACAAGATCCGTTTTTTGAATACCGTGCGCATTCGGAGTGGAAAGAAAATGGAACCATTGAACGTACGGTTGGCCCCGACACCCAGCGCCTGCAGAAAGCCCTGTTCCGGGAAAAGAATATCCTTATTGAAAACTGCCTGTTTGGGGTAGATATCAATCCCAACTCGGTCAATATCTGTCGGCTCCGGCTGTGGATTGAGCTGCTTAAGCATGCTTACTACAAGGAAAATACGGACTTTCAACAGCTCGAAGTGCTGCCCAATATTGATATCAACATCAAACAAGGTAACTCACTGGTAAGCCGCTTCGACCTAGATGCCGACCTTTCCCAGATCCTGTCTAACAACGAAGATCTGACAATTGAGGAATACAAAAAGGCCGTTCGCAGCTATAAGGAAACTGGCGACCGGGAGGACAAACGGGCACTAAAAGAACAGATTAAATCGATAAAAAATAATTTTGAAGCTGGCCTAAAGGAACAACATGAAGTACGACAAGAACTGAAAAAGCAGGAAGAGATACTAATACGTGAAGAAACTAAACTGGACCTATTTGAGGGTGAAAAGAAGAGCAAAAAGGAGCAGAAAAAGATAAAAAAGACCAAGAAGAAAATTGATAAACTGGAAGAGGAGCTCGAAGAACTTGAGAATGCCACCTTTTACGACCAAGCTTTTGAATGGCGTTTTGAGTTTCCCGAGGTACTGAACGAGGATGGTAGCTTTACCGGTTTTGATGCAGTAATTGGAAATCCTCCATATGGCACTTTATTTACTGGCAAACTGGATACATTTTTACGGGAAAAATTTAAAACCTCAGACTATCAAATTAATAGTTTTTCCATCTTCGTTGAAATATCGAAATCAATATTAAATACTAACTCGTATTGTAGCTTTATTATACCTACAAGTTGGATTGGAGCTAAATATGATCAGAGTTTCCGTGAATTTATTCTCAATGAGTTACGGATAAAAAAGGTTACTGTGTGTCCTAAAAACACATTTGAAGATGCCGTAGTTGAAACCTTAATCTTATTGTACCAGAAAGCTACTCCCGCCCAAGAGTTTGAAGTCAACCATATTACAAATACAGATGACGTAAAGAAATTTGAAACCAAGCATTTTGTTGAGGAATCGCACAAAATATTCCCTATTCATCTTTCCCCCTATGAACTACATTTAATCAAGAAAATTCAAAATAATACCAAAAGATTAAATGATATCGCAGAGGTTGTTTGGGGCGTCAAAGTATATGAGAAAGGAAAAGGAACTCCACCACAAAAACCTTCAGCTTCTAAAAACAAAATTTTTCATAGTGACAAAAAAGAAAATGATACATACCTAAAGGTAATTGGAGGGAGAGATATTGACCGATATAAAATCAATTTTAAAGATAAATATCTTAGTTATGGCCCTTGGCTAGCCGCCCCGAGGGATGAGGATTGGTTCAAAGATAGCAAAGTAATAGTTGTGAGAGAAATTACTACAGGTGGAAGAATTCAAGCTTCTATATCAGATGAGGATTTTGTTTTCACAAACTCAGTTGATGGTATAAGAATTAAAGACTCATCTGATATACCAATTGAATATTTGTTAGGCATTTTAAATTCAAAGCTCATTTCATTTTACCACAACATATCTTCATCTAATAGCCATAAAGATTCTTTCCCTAAATTACTCGTCTACGAAATAAGAGATTTACCTATCCCAGTAAATAATAATGAGAGTTACCATAAAAAGATTAAAAGTAAAGTAGAACAAATTCTCACCGCCAAAGACAAAGACCCCGAAGCCGACACCAGCGAGCTGGAAGAGGAAATAGACCAGCTTGTATATAAGCTTTATGGGTTGAGTGAGGAGGAGATTGGGATAGTAGAAGAGAGTGTTTAATTCATATCAATAAGGTATACAAAGATTATGATCAAAAGAATTCAAGAGATTAAAAGTGTTGGATGTTTTAAAGAAATGACAGCACATCCTTTACAGTTTGAACCTATTACAATTATCTACGGAGAAAATACTTATGGGAAATCTACTTTATGTGATGTGCTAAGATCATTAGCTGATGAAAATCCTGAGTATATCACAAATAGAAAAAGTATTCCTAATCCGAATAATATCAGCCAGTCTGTAGAAATTAATTTTGAACCCAATGGTGACAGTAGTGAAACTACTTATAAATTTAATGGAGGGGAATGGGATAAAACACTACCGGATGATTTACACCTGTTAGTCTTCGATACAAATTTTATATATAGAAATGTTTTTACTGGCTTAACAATTGAAAGAAACAATTATGAAAATGTCACCCAGTTTGTATTAGGAGAAGAAAGTGTTAAAAAAGCTGAAGAAATAGCAGAAATTAAGTCAAAGCTTCGAAAACAAAAGAAGGGGTTAAAAGAACTTGAATCTGAATCGTTTGAAGGGGTTCAAGATATTAAGAGATTTATAGAACTTGAGGTGCAGGAGGATTTAGAAAGTTTAGATAGACAACTTGAACAAGTTACATCAAAACTTACTAACCAGCGTGAATTAAGGGAGAACATCAAAGATATCCAATCAAGAGAAGAGCCAGGTTTTTTAAATTTAAACGCTGATTTATCTCTTTTTATAGAAGAATTCAATGCGATTTTAAAATCTTCTATTGAACAGATTCATGAAGAAGTAAAAAATAAAGTACTAACTCATATTAAAAATAAAACACAGAATTTAGATACAACTCAGTCATGGATCTTTAAAGGTTTAGATCATATCAAAGATGAAGAATGTCCTTTCTGTGGCCAAGAATTGGATGATGCTATTGAATTAATAGAACTCTACAAAAAGTTTTTTGACCTTTCTTACAAACAAAATGTCAAGGAGACCAAAAAGAAACTTAGCAATATTGAAAATGATATAAATGGTTTTCAGCTCAATAGTATTAGAGATACAATAGACAAGAATAAAGCCATTATCAATCAGTACGACGAGATAAAAAATGAAGATTTTAAAGATCTTGTAACAAAACTGGAGAAATTTAGTGAATCTTTAATTAAGAAAATCAATCACTGGGATAAGATATATCCCGAATTAAAAAAAGAGATTAAAGACAGAATACAGACTAAGCGAAATGCAATACAAGAGAAGATATCTCCATTTTCCTGTAACGATGAACTGAAGCTATTTAAAAATATAGAAAAAGATATTTCTCAGTATGAAACAGTTTTAAAAAAAATAATTGAAGGAATTCAAAATTTTAAAACTTCTCTTAATACAGAAGAAATAAGTGAAAAGATTTCTAATTATAAAACTGAACTAAGTAATATTGAATTACAAAAACGAAGAATTAATTCGAAAAATGCTTGCCAGAAATATATCGATTTAGAGCAACAGATTGATAAAACTCAATCTTTGAAAGAAAATTTAGAGGATCAATTAGAAAAGGAACAAACAGCATTTTTGGATAAATATTTTGATGATATAAATAAAATTTTCAATAAGCTTGGTAGCACAAAATTTAGCATATATAAAAAGGTTAGTAAACGGGGTGATTTACCAACTATTCAAATTAAGGCTAAATATGCGGGTAAAACTATCAAAAAGGATAAAATAAAAGCTTTTTTTAGTGAGTCTGATAAAAGAGCTCTAGCATTAGCTATTTTTTGGGCTAAAATCGAGTCCTTTACAGATGATCAAAGAAATAATACAGTTGTCGTACTTGATGATCCTGTAACTAGCTTTGATGATGGTAGGATTGAACAAAGTATACGTTTGTTCAATACAGAAAAATATAACTTGCGACAGTTAGTGATTATCTCACATTATCCCAGGTATCTTAAATCTTTTTTTGATCGACTGTACAATGATTCAGGTACCATCAAGCTATTACGATTAGAAAAAGACACAACTGGATCAAAATTAGTTGAAGCCAATAGGGCAGATTTTATCGAAACTCCCCATCAAAAAATGTTGCGCCGAATTAATGGATTTGTTGAAAGAAAACATACAGAAGATATTGAAAAAGATTTAAGAGTGTATCTCGAAAATGAACTGCGATCAAGATACCGTAAACAAATTCTCGAGTTGTCGTTAAAAAATGAACAATTTGGTAATCTAATTAATGAGTTAAATACTAATGGTATAATCAAGGATCCAATTGCTAAAGAACTCCATGAATTGAGAAAGTCACTTAATCCCTCTCACCATAAAATTAGAGACAGATCAGATGAAGATATGATCCTACTTGCGAGAGATGTTTTGGATTTTATTTACAATAAAATGTGATTGTATAATTATATCTACCATAAAAATCCATGGTATATAATTTCAGTTTACAAACAAAAATCTTCTCCAAAAACACATCAAACACAACTAAGAAGAAACAACTCAATCCCGACTAGTTCCAGGAAGATTGGTCCGAGCGTAAGATTTACTCTAAATGAGCAAACTTAAAAAAACAGATGTTGAATTTTATTCTGGGTATAATCCCAACCTTATGGGATTAGTTGATCCAATCAGGGAGGGTTATTATAGAGTAGGTGATGTTAAAGTCCCTGGGAATGCTCCCAAAGACTTTATCAGAATTTATGAATATGGAGAAGCCCGAAAAGACAGTCCCCTGAAGTGGCCTACCTATATTGCAAAAGTAGGTCACAAGTGGTATCCCAATGAATCTATAACTGAACAGTTCATGACGCGAGTTGGTCAGGAATTGGGTTTCAAAGTAGCAGATTCAAAGCTGATGCTGGCGAAAGGTCAGTTGCGTTTTCTTTCTAAGTATTTCCTCAATGCTGAAGATGAACAGTTAGTTCACGGTTCTGAAATATTTTCGGCTCATTTTGAAGATGAGGAGTTTGTTCAACAAGTTGATGAGGCCGAGAAAACAAAAGAACTTTTTACATTTCAGTCGATAAAAGACGCAATAACGGATGTTTATCCTGATTCTTCAGAAAACATTTTAAAGGATTTTGTAAAGATGCTGTTTTTTGATGCGGTGGTTGGAAATAATGACCGGCATTTTGAAAACTGGGGTGTCATTGAAAGTATTAAAGAAGATGCTGAGCCCAGGTTTTCTCCTATATATGATACTGCAAGGGGTTTGTTTTGGAATTATCCGGAGTCGAACCTTGATGCTTATCTCGATCATGAAAGCAAATTAGAGTCATATATTAATGGGTCAATGCCAACGACAGGATGGGATAAAAAGGGAGTATTGAATCATTTTGGGTTACTTGAACATGTGATTTATAACTCCTCAGAATATTGTGATTTTATACTTGCATTTGATTTCAATCAAGCGATAAGTGATATTAAAGTTGTACTAAATGACGAGTTTAAAGAATTTTTTAGTGCTAAAAGACGTTGTTTAATTGAGAAATGCTTAATTAAACGAGTTAACCGGATTAAGAGCTTACTCCCATAATATGCTTGAAAAAGCAAAAAATAAGTTATTTAAATATCTCAATCAGCATTCTGAGGGGCATGAAGATCTTGAAACACCTTCAGGTATCAAAGCTGAGTTTGAGTTAAAGTATAAATCCCTTACTGTCGGTTATTTAGAACTGAAAGATGGGATTTGGAAGTTTTCCTATTCTGATGAATTTAAAGAGCAGGATGAACTGCGTCCGATTGTACAGTTCCCGGATACCAACAAAGTGTATGAAAATGAGGAGCTTTGGCCTTTCTTTACTATCCGCATACCTGGTTTAAACCAACCTGAAATAGAGAATATTCTGGAATCTGAGAATATCGATCGATCAAATGAGGTTGAATTATTGAAGCGCTTTGGAGAAAAAACCATTTCTAACCCTTACGAACTTGTTGGTGCTGCCTAAAATTGTCTCCACAAAATTGTATTAAGATTTACAGTCTTCACGAGTTCTAGGGAGATTTAACAATCGTTAAAGCTTATCCCAATTCATAAGAAGTAACAACTAGTTCATAAGAAGTAACAACTAGGATATTAAGCCCACAACTTGAAGTTTTCTCCTTCAAAAAGATATTAATAAAGCTTATTAACACTCCTAATATGTCAAGTAAACAACGTAAAAAACTTGACATATCTAACGATTAAATGCTATATTGATACAAGCTGTTAAAAGGCCATTAGCATAACACCTAGCATTATGAGTACGGCACAAAGAATTAAAGACAAAGTTTCTTCCTTTGACGAAGGAACGACATTTAAATATGATCAGCTCAGCATAAAAAATAGCGAGTACGGGGCTGCTACCAAGGCCATCGAACGGATGATATCCAAGGGTACCGTCAAAAGGATTTCCAAAGGCCTGTTTTACAAGCCCAAGAAGTCAGTTTTTGGCGATTTAAAGCCTAATGAAGAGCAGCTGCTTAAACCCTATATGTACGAAGGTGACAATCGTATTGCCTATATCACCGGCTTGTCCTTGTACAATCGAATGGGGCTTACGACGCAGGTCCCCAAAACAGTTACCCTTGCCTGTAACAAAAAGAGAATCAATACAGAGATCGATAACCTGAAGATAAAATCGGTCAAAAGTTATGTGGATCCCACTGACGAGAACATCTGTTTCCTTGAGATCCTGGATGCTATAAAGGATTTCAAGAAAATCCCAGACCTGGATATCGATAATGCTATCGAGCAACTGCAAAGCCGCATTCGTGATTTGAGTAATACCGACAGAAATAAGCTGATTACCTATGCCCTGCAATATCCTCCCCGCGTACGTGCGCTGTTGGGTGCCTTGCTTACCGACCAGGAATTCAACAGTGCTTTCCCAAAATTGAAGAATAGCTTAAATCCGTTATCGAGTTATGAGTTCGGGAGTCTTGGCAGTAGCTTATCCACAGCCCAAAACTGGAATATTGTTTAGATGAACCTACACGAAGATGCCGAAATATTTCGGGATGCCATAAGGGCTACCGCTGACCAGAAGAATATTCGGGAAATCTATATTGAGAAAGACTACTGGGTAACCTATGCCCTTCACGCGATCTTTCATTCTGATATGAAAGACGTTGCCGTATTTAAGGGAGGCACCTCGCTCTCCAAATGCTACCAGGCGATCAACCGGTTTTCGGAGGATATAGATCTTGTGGTGTTAGAAGATCCCGACCTATCCAACAACCAAATGGACAAAAGAGTCCGGGACGTCAGCAAAGTGGTTAACGATACAGACTTAGAGGAAGTAGAATTACCGGGGATTACCATGAAACGTGGGAAAAATAGAAAAGTAGCCTACGAGTATGCGAAACATGGATATGACCAAACCTATGGCCAGGTTCGCGATAAAATCATTGTAGAGGTATCAAGGCTGGGACATTTTGAGCCTCATGAAGAGGTAGAGATTCATTCTTTTATCGCCGACATGATGAAAGCAAGAGGTCAGGAAGAGCTAGTTGAAAAATATGGATTAGCCCCCTTCCCTTTGAAAGTACTAACAATAGAACGGACCTTTTGCGAAAAAATAATGTCCCTGGTCCGCTTCTCACATGCCGAAAACCCATATGAGTATCTCGGAAATAAAGTCCGCCATACCTACGATATTCACATGCTCTTAAAGCAACCCGCAATTCAAGAATTCTTCGAAAGCAATAAGCTGGATGAAATGCTGCTCCAAGTTGGAGCCGACGATATCGAAAGCTATAGCGACCAGTACGATTGGCTATACGAGCATCCTGCCTCAGCTCTGCTTTTTGACAAACCCGAAGAGACCTGGGATAAGATCAAGTCCGTTTATAACGGTACTTTTAAGGAGTTGGTTATTGGCGATCTTCCAGAAGATGATGCTGTACTGAGAGATATTAAAAGGGTTGCCAAGCGCCTTAAATCTATCGATTGGGATCTTGGAGAGGTACTGTAATTAATTAGACAAACCAACTTACTCAGTATTTCCTATTCCAAAATACTTGCTGAAAAACTCTTTTGAACGCCTCTCCCCTTCTTCTGTTACTACGACTGATTTATTCTTGTTTTTGGGATCGCCGATATATCCTTTCTCATGGAGCCGATCCAGGTGTTCCCAGCTATGTCCCTTCCAAGCCCGAGTCCCAGGACTTTCATTAAATGTCGTTAGCCACAATAAGGCAAGTACTACTTCATCAACTTTCTCTTTGTCGTATTCCATAGCTTTTGTAGTTAATTAATGAAATAACAGCTTTCTGTTCTCATTTGATGTATAGAAAATAATGAAGTTTTCTGTTATAGTGATCAGTTCTAATCTATATGTGTTAGCTAGGTCACTCCGGCGGGTTCAGTAGCGTATTATACCACCGTAGTTGTAATCTAAAGGCGGGTTAGGTGGCTTACTTTTTAAACGTTTTAAATTCTTCGAGTTTATTAACAGGATCATGAACAAAATAGGTATAACGAAGTTGCCAGTGATCAGTTGAATCCTTTCTGAAAAAGAATGTGTAAGAACCTGTTGTTGGATTTCCTTTCACATTTATTGTAAAACGTCCAATATGATATGCTTCGCCATTTTCTTGATAAGAATATAGGGCATAGACTTCCAGTCCGTCCGTTTGTTCCATTTTGTTAATACTATCATTTAAAACAGCTTCTTTACCCTTCAACATGCTATGGCTACCATCAGCTGAACTAGCTACATCGTCAGAATAAAAGCTTTTGAGTGCCTGAGCATCGTCGGAATTCCATATATGTACCCACTTGTCCATCAGAGAATCTGCAACTGTTGAGGACGGTGTTTGTGCTATCGAGGGCTGTGAGAAAAGGACAAGGAGTACTAATAATGTAAGAAAACGCATAATATATTCTCTTTGATGAAAGTTATCGTTGAAGCCACCTAACGTTCTGGCGGATAAGTGGTGCACGTACTGTTGTTAAATCAATTTTCAGTTTACTATTTAGCAAAAAGAAAACAAAACGAGCAAGAGAGGGCGAGGTGCTTCCCCTTAATACGCGAGTTAGGCCGCTTTTCATAATGATATGGGATTAAATTATTGAGTTTATGATTGGATACATATTTTCTATCAACCATTCAGATGAAGTAAGCCACCAATCTGATTCAGCAGCCCATAAAAAACGAGTAAGTTTGAAAAATAAAAATCCAAGTCCTATCCAATAGACCTTATGGATACGTCCTTGTTTCCAGCGGTCATAGCCCATTGCAATAAAAACTGGGGAAAGGCTCACCAAAACTAAAACCAAAAAACCTTCAGGCATTCCTATTTCTCTTGCAATTCGAGCAACAGGAGCTTCCATGAGTGATGCGGTAGCCAATACCATGAAGCGTTTATGCATAGCAGCTTTTTTTCGGTATAGAATAGCAGCAGCAAGAAGAATAGCGAATGCTAACAAATCGCCGAGAGAAGCTATTAGTGGGACAGCATAATTTTGGACCTCATGTTCTTCTCCTATACCAGGAGAAATAACAGCAAAGGTAACGATAAACCCAAGTATCAGAAGGAGAATACCCCAAGGTATTCCAAAATAACTACCAATCTGTCGATGAAAATTGATTTTATCTTTGGAAGCGAGAATTGCCTGCCCAAGAAAAAGAACCAGCCAAGAACCAAAGACAACGACATGAACATGAATTAACCAATGAGCATCCAGTGAACCAAATAAGAAAGGGCCAAAATAATTGTTCCAAAAACCAATAATGGCGATTGCTATCATAAATAGGGCTAAACCCATATAAAAATAGCTATCTACTATTGGCTGGGAATCTTTATCTATAATACTGCCCACCCTTTGTGAAGTTTGAGTATCCATAACCACCCCATTATTTACTTTTGATCTTGATGACGTATGTTTTCACAAAAACATTAAAAACTAATCAAATTTTCTTAAAGGGAGCCAGAAATGCAAATTAAGAGCCCTTACGCATAAGGTGCCTTTAGATTATCGGTAGTAAAATAATCATATCTTGGAATAATCGAAGAGCAACTGGGAGCTGCCGGGGTGACCTAGATAAGGGGCTAGCTTTACGGGCTAGCGCGCGTATGAGTCCCCGGCAGTTTTCCGACCAAAGTGCACTAGTTAGAATGTAAGCTCCAAGGGAGCTAGTAAAGGTAATAGTGGTTGGTCGTAATCCCAGTTTAACATTCACTACATAATATAGGAGAAACCGTGATGGAAGGGAACTATTGGATTGGGATTGACATATCGAAACGGCAGCTGGATTGGCAAGTGAACAAGGTTCAGAATACACCATTAGCCGCCGGAAACGTTCAAAATAGTCCTTGCGGGATTACCAAGTTGCTGGACCAATGGTCTCGTCAGGGTATATGCCTGGAAGAGACGATCATTTGTTTTGAGCATACCGGTCCCTATGGATTGCTGTTGGCGGCGATGCTCGAAGAGGCCGGGGTTCGGTACGTGATGGTGGCCGCCGCCCAGGTTCAGCGCTCCCTTGGTATCCGCCGAGGAAAGTCGGACCCCATTGATGCCCGGCGGCTGGCCGAATACGTCTGGCGCTTTCGGGATCGCCTGCAGCCTAGCCGGCTTCCTTCAAAAGCGTTGCTAGAGCTACGTGGATGGCTGCTGTGGCGGGAGAAGCTCATAAAAATGCGAACAGGGTTAACCAATGGCATCAAAGCAAATATCCTTACCAGCCAAGTAGCAGATCTCGGCGAAATAAACGATCAAATGCAAGCCCACCACGAGGGGTTGACCGAGCAACTGAAGTTGGTTGATCGGAAGATTCGGGGTCTGCTTCGCCGGTACAATACCACCAGCGGTCAATATGATCTGTTGGTAAGTATCCCGGGCATCGGACCTGTAATTGCCGGTTGGCTGCTGGTATATACGGAAGGGTTTACCCGGTTTGCCAACGCCCGCCAGCTGGCCTGTTTTGCCGGCAGTGCTCCATTTCCTAACCAATCCGGCAACATCAAGAATCCCGACCGGGTCAGCGAGTGGCGTTGCGTACGACTAAAGACCCTGCTGCTCAATGGGGTACATTCGGCTATCCAGTATGACCCGGAGCTGCGAGCCTACTACCAACGTAAATGTGAGGAGGGGAAACATCCGAAGAGCGTAAAGAATGCCGTGGTTTGTAAGCTGTTGTATCGGGTCTTTGCGGTCATTAATCGTGGGACGCCTTATGTGAAATTATATGAGCACAAGACTACAACAATAGCTTGACTTAGTCTTAGAATACGTGCGCTAACATGTTGAAATTGTTTTAAAATGTACTTTGGAAACTGACGAAATCGAAACCGGCAGCCAACGGCGAGGCACGTCCCACTTAATGCGTATTCTAAGACTAAGTCAACTCATTTTATTGCCTCATGTTGATGTATCTTTACGTACGGAGTACCTCGATCAATAACGGCAAAGACCCGATACAGTAACTTACAGATGACGGCATTTCTCACGCTTTGGGGATGTTTTCCTTCGGCGCATTTGCGTTTGTAATACCCTCTCAGCTCCGGGTCATATTGGATGGCTGAGTGTACGCCATTCCCTAATAGTGATTTTAGTCGTTGGCATCTCCACCGGCTGACTCGGTCGGGACTCTTGTGTTGGCCCGATTGCTTGGGAAACGGGGCACTGCCGGCAAAACAGGCCAGTTGCCGCCCATTGGCAAACCGGGTAAATCCTTCCGTATAGACCAGCAGCCAACCGGCAATGATTGGACCAATGCCGGGAATGCTTACCAGTAGATCATATTGGCCTTCGGTGGTATTGTACCTGCGGAGGAGCCCATTAATGGTGCGATCGACTTGTTTTAGCAGGATTGTTAGTTGATCATGTTGCGCCTGCATCTGATTGTTAATTTCGCCCAAATCTGCTACTTGACTCGTTAGGGTATTTGCTTTGATGCCATTGGTAAGGGCCGTTCGCATTTTTACCAGCTTTTCACGCCATAGCAGCCATCCCCGCAATTCCAATAACGCCTTGGATGGCAGCCGACTGGGAGACAATCGGTCCCGGAAACGCCACAGATACTCAGCCAGGCGCCGGGCGTCAATGGGGTCTGACTTTCCCCGACGGATTCCCAACGAAAGCTGAACCTGAGCGGCCGAAACCATGACATAACAAACCCCGGACTGCTCTAAGAGCGTAGCCAATAACAGTCCGTACGGCCCGGTATGCTCAAAGCAGACGATGAGCTCGTCTAAACAAATCTTCCTTCGCTTCCATCGGGCTACCATCTTTTGGATTCCTTTTGGGGTGTTTGCAGCCTGACCGGTTGTGAGTGCAGTATTTTGGGCATCATTTACGTGCCAATCCAACCGATGTTTCCCAATATCAATACCTACATAATAGCTGGCTTCCATGAGATTTTCTCCTATATTTATTAGTGAATGACTACCGCTCACTGGATAGGACCAGCCACTATTACCTTTATGAGCTCGTTGGGCTTACATTCTAACTAGTGCCTTCTGGTCTGGAACCTGCCGGGGACTCATACGCATGATAGCTCGAAAGCTAGCGGGTTAGCTAGGTCACCCCGGCGGGTCCAGTGGCGGATATACCGCCAAAGTACGTCATTTTTGGATAGGAGTAATCTAAAGGCGGGTTAGGTTTACGTCAATAAAACTAATTTTCTGAATGCGTGTTATTAAATTTCTCATTTAACTTTTCAGCTATTTCTTCGGATGACAAACCATCAAATTGCATATTTACAATTTTTTTATTGAATTTTTTCCAAACAAATAAGGCTTTGTCTGAGCTCCATCCGTAATTTGTAGTTAACTCTTGTTCGATTTCCTGAAATAATTTTTTTCCTTTATTTCCAATTTTAATCCACCAAAAAATTACTATACCAACTAAAAGTATTAGGAAGAATAATTCCATAATGGATTTTGAAATTTCAGTTACAAGAAGTTGTATAGTTTTTCGGCTATTTTTTCTGGATCTGTATTATTTTTGTGCAAATCAACAACGAAACGTTGGTTTCGATCAAATAAAGCTATAGCCTCAACTCTATTTAAATCGTATTTATTTGTTAGAATAAAAATAACTTTGTCTTTAATAACATATGCTTCTCTAGCACCTTTAAACCACCATATTATAAAGAGTGCAATAAGACCAAGAATAATAGTAGTTGTGGACATGATAATTGATATTCAAAAGATTGAAGCAGAAAATTTTATGAAACTTGTTTCTTTAAATCCTCAACTGCTGTTTGGACAGAATCCCTTCTGACATATAGTTTTATTTCCTCATGTCCAAGAGAGGGTACGTTAACTTTATAGGGACCAACAAAAATATCGGTATTGAAGTCTAAATGCATACCGGAGTTATCAATGATTTTACAAATATTTGGCTTAGACTTTGCCCATTCATAAACTACTTGTGGTTGATTTCTTATTTTTTTGATTAAAAAGAGATCACCTCTTTGCGAAGCTTTTGAACGTAGAAAAAAGAAAAGAAGGCCAATCCCTATAACAATTACTATAATCCAAGTGCTCATAATAAATAGTTTAATTAAAATTTATTGGAAATTAGGCTTGATGTTTTTGAGTAAACCTAACGGTGGAGCGCATAACCGGAGCGATTAAGGATAATAGATAATTGAAAAGCAAATATTATGGATACTGAAAACAGTGAGCGCTTTAGAAATAAAATGAAGCAAGTGAGAGATATTTACGGACTTAATAAAACTGACATGAGTAGAGTTTGCGGCTTTGGGGCTAATACTTGGCGGCGTTATGAGGCAGGAAAGGCGACACCGGAAAGTTCTAATAAAAAGCTTATTGAGCAGACGTTTAAGCCGCATGGCATGGCAAAACTTTTAGAAATGGTGAGTGATGATGACCGTGCGAAAATGGGCTACAGATGGGAAAATGCCAGAAATAAAGCATTAAGATACAAAGAGGGTATTGAGCAAAAAGCTACTGAATATAAGAGCAAACTCGCTGACAACTTTTTAGCGAACGTTAGAGAAGGAAGCGACGGCGAGTCGCTTCCGACTTAATGCGCTGGTTATCTTTTAAACAAAACTTATACTGATTATGACACAAGTAAAATGGGACGAAATGAGCAAAGAAGAAAAAGCCGAATATTTGAGACAGGCTGGGAGTGAGATTAAAAGCCAACAGTTTTTAGATGGCAGTAAAAAAGTAGGCGACAATTCTGCTGTTAGCCGAAAATATAAAATGATTATGGGCGGTGTGTCTATGAGTGGTTGGTGTGACACTGAGGAACAAGCCAAAGAAGAGGGACAGCAAAACTTCAAAAGTTTTGTTTAAGAAGATAACCTAGTCTTATACATATGACTCACCATACTATTCATTGTCATCATAACATGCAAAATAGCCCTTATCTTTATTCAAAAGCACATTGGAAATATATTATTCATCCAAGAGAATTAATTCATTGTACAAATAACATGTACACATAATATTGTTTATTCATATCCTCACTTTTTCAGGTTATTTCTCAAATCTTCACATCCTGTCTCATCTTTTCCCATTCTGTCCCAAACGGAAACAGTCAATTACACTCTGTTCCAGCCCATCCCGGGGTATTTTTCCTGATTTGATTTAGTGTTACGTTAGCATCAGTTATTGACAACAGTGGTGCTATTGCATTACGCTAACCAACGTTAAACCGATGCCTGAAACGCTGGAAAATAAGCCACAAGAAACCCAAGATCGGGACTATGCCACCTGCCTAGAAGAATTAGAGCAGGGCCTACCGACTTTTGGCCGTATTACCGGTACCACCGACGAACTCCAGCAAGTAGAAAAGGAGCTCCCATTCAATTTCCGGCAGCCCTTCAATGTGGTAAAAGCCATATTCAAACTGGAACCGGGGCTCTACTCTCTCCACACGGGCATCTCAGAAGATATTGTGATCGGATTTCGCATTGAACCAGCAGATGAGAAGCCGGGTACTCTGATCCAAGAAACTGTAGATGTCAGCAGAACTGCTCCTGAGAATTATTACCAGCAACGGGCCCTACGCCTGGAAGGTGAGCTGCATGACGCCGACCGCAAAATTCGTCAGCTCGTCGATGAAATCATGGGCCTTAAGCGACAACTCTCCGAAGACAAAACGGCTACGCTATTGACCCACCAAAAAGAGCTGGGCGACCTCAAGGAATCCCACCGCAACGAAATTGACCGCCTCAAAGAAATTCAACGAAGTAACCTGAAGGCTCTCGAAAAGGAGCTTGGCGAACTGGAAAAGGTAAAATTCCGCATGGAGATGGAGCAGCGGGCCGGCGGCCGCGATGCCGGAAGCCGCATGCTGGATATGCTGGAAGAAAATGCCCCCATGTTTTTTACCGTAATCTCCCAACTGTTTGCGGGTCAGGGCGGGCAAAATCAACAATTAAATCCCACGCCTGCTGGCTCTGATATCAACGAAGAGCAGGCCAAGGCCATGGCTGAATCTCTTAAAAGCCAATTACGACCTACTTCCGGCTCGCTACCCCAACAACCCCATAGCCCCTCTACCGACGAGGCGAGCCAACCCAAAGGTGCCGGGGACCAGACTCCTCGGCACCTTCCCTCCCAGGAGAACTCAGAGGATTCCGATGAATTTAAAACATCACCTACGCTAAACGGCATGTTTGAACCGCCCCATACCAACGGCCACGCCGAACCAACCATTAGCCTGTAACGAACACGATGAACCCCGGACAACTTACCCTTTTGAAAATGGCCTTGGAATACCTGGCGGGTCAACCTTGCGGATACGCCTGCTATGCCAAGCGCATAACCTCGCAGCTGGCCTTAATGCAACAGGGCGGGAATCCCATCACTATGGCCGACTGGGTCCGGATGGCAAAGATACTTTCTGTGGAAGCGATAAGCAGGGATATAGGAGCCGAACGCATTGCAAAAACAATATATCCCCTTGTGGATGGATTAGGGCAACACGCTAATACGCTTTGCTATATCCCTGCCCCTTTCGCTTGTAATCAATTGTTGAGTTTCACGGGCACGACCGTCAGCCCACAAGTCCGGCGACTGCTCACTGATGTCATCGCCGAACTACAAAAGCTCGTCAAAACCAACCGGTAATCATATCCATATCAACGATATCAACAACTATTGAGTAGCAGCTATCCCATACCAACTTCCCGCAACGCAGTCACGACCCATGGTTCAGTGACGAGCACTAAGGCGGCAGCAAGCCCCCACCAAGGAGATGCTGCCGCCTCTATTATTGCCCAGCGCAAGCAATACCCGGGAATCGAAGGTGTCCTGGAACTAGCCTCGAAGCTGGTCACCAAATATACCGGACGCGAGGATATCCGCGGGTTAGCGCTAAAAATTACCCGCAAGGTTCCCCGAAATATTAACACCGGTCTTCCTGACCTGCGGAATGTAGATCAAATTTCGGGTGCCATTTACAAGTGGATAACCAAAAATATCAACTACGTGCGGGACCCATGGAATATCGAGCGGATTCAATCTCCGGACGTGACCATTCGGCAACAAGCCGGGGATTGCGACGACCACGCGATCCTTTCGGCGGCCCTACTGCAAAGCCTGGGCATCCAAACCGGGTTTCGCATTGTCAGCCGAACGGGGCGAACCTACGACCATATTTATACCGTCTTTCGCTCCCCGCAGGGGTGGAAATCTTTTGATACGACCGTCGCCAAATATCCCGGGTTCAGGTTTGACGAGCGGCTGATCAAAAAGTCCAAGCACCTGCCCAACCGGATGCCGGACGGATTAGGCATTGACCCCATTACCCTGACGGCTGCTGCCACGACAGCCTTGAAAACGGGAGCCGCAATGAAACCACTGTTTTCCAAGTGGTTTGGCGCCAAAGATAAGGGCGAACGCACCCAGCGCGGGCAATGGCGGGACTACCTGATGGCCCGAGGGGTTCGTTCGGACGTGATTTCATTTTCACAAAAAGATAACGCCATCCTCCAGCAGTATGCCATGATTATCCAAGACCATGGGCAACCGGCCGTTGATTACTTGAACAAATTTGGAAGCTTGGACAACAGTTTCCTGGCCAACCAACAACAATCTCGAAACAAAAAATGGCTCCTGTACGGCGGACTCTCGGCCGGGCTTGCCGCGCTCGGCGGGATTAGCTACTGGGCCCTCAACCATTAACAACTGTTTATGAGTAGTTCCTATCTGCAACCCGTTGCTATACAACCCGAAAATGATCAATTAATCATATCCAGCCAGCTGCCTAGCGGTGGATTAGGAGGCTGGGAAGAAGATGATCCCTGCCGGTATGCCAATCAAAGCTGTAAGGGCAAAATGTTCGGAAAACTCAAACGCTGCCGACGCAAACGCGAAAAATCGCAAGCCCTCTGCAAAGCTCACGAGCGTAAGCTATCTGAAAAGAAGAGAATAGAACAGGAAAAACAGCAGCTTATGACCGCCTTACAGCACAACGTCACCGATACGGCAGCCAAACAAGAGACCGCAAGCACGGCCATGATTGCGGGTGCAGCGGTGGGCGGGGTTGCCATCCTGGGAGCCGCCATCATGTTGGTCCTCAAAAAGAAAAAATCCAAATCCCAATAGCATACCCCAACCCCTATGAACAACAGCTCCTACGATCAGTTAGACTTTTTGCAAACGACCCAGCCGTTTAACTACACAAACAGTTTCCTCCCTCCCGTGGGATCCACAACCAGCACCTCAAAGAAAACCAAGTTTGGCAGTATCCTCAATGACCTGTCCAGCTTTTTAACCACAGCGGCCGATACCGCCGTAACTGTGGATGGAGTTATCAATGGCGGGAAATCCCAATCTGGGGGCAGTGCCCTGACGCCCGAGCAACAGATGGCGTTGATGCAAGCCCAGAAGTCAAATGGAAATATGACCTCCCTTCTACTTATTGGCGGCGTTGTCGTCGTTGGTGGAGCTGTCACGTACACCCTGTTAAAAAAGAAATCCTGATATGACCGAAGCTATTCAAACAACAACCCATCCGATTGGGATCTCTCACTTTATTGACGGACATATTCCCAACGGGCGGTATCCCAATCCAACGACCTCGCAAGAAACAGTGTATCTGCAACCCACCGTCCAGTTGCAAGAAGTAGCGAAGGGTGCGGAAGTAACGGACCAACCCAAGCAAACCCTCTGCGAGCGCCTGGTCGAAGGGGATCCCACCAAAGGCATTCGCGCATGGTTTGATCGAAACAAGTCTACGCTGGGATGGATCGCCGGGGGATACCTGACGCTTCGAATCATAACCCGAGGGAGGTAACCGATGAGCCATTCTAACTATAGTGACAACGGGTTAGGCTCCCCAGCTATATCGGGTAATATCATAAGCTCGGAGGCCGGAGAACTGCGCATCATCGGGCGTCACCCCGAGCGGGGACTACCGAAATCTGGCGTGCCTTTTTCGGTGGATGTGGAGGTCGATATCTATCGCACTTTTTGGAACTCCTTTCTTTTTGTCGTCTGCCCGGATGTAGTGGTTGCCGCCCTGGATCCTCAAAACCGGTCTGTCTTAGCGATCTCCCGTATTGTTACCAGCATGTGGGACGGCTGTCGCGGTCAAGCTCGATTAGTCTTCGGACGCTCGTTCCGACCAGATCGCAATCACCCTGTTATTTTTGAACTTCACTACAGCAATGTCACCGAGGCGAATGTATCCCAGGCCAAGCCCCTCGCCTCCTCGAACGTGATGACCCTTGATCTGGATATCCAGGAAGGCCAACAAAGCGGAGTGTACGCCCAGCCCACCGAGTCCTGGTATGACATCAACCTACCAGACCCACAGCATGCTTTCAGCGGCGTCAATAGCACGCTCACCAAAGCATTATGGCTGATTGGTATTGGCGCAGGTGCGTACTTCCTGGCTCCCCTCATGCCCGGGCTTAGAGATAGTGTAACCCGGCTTGCCGAGCACAACAAGAAACAAGAGGAGCAGCCCAATGGATGAACTTATTGAAGGCCGAGACTACCAAATCGTTGATGACGGAATGGGTGATCTAAGCAGTTACCTGCGCCAAACCAGTCGAAACGCTTTTAAAAAAGCAATCGGTCTGGCCGACCGTGCCCTAAGCGGGCGTAAAGGACAAGCCGCTACCACGGCCCTTGTCCTGGCTGATCTGACCAAAGACAGGCGCTCTTTCCAGCAGGTATTCAACCGAAATGCCAACGTCATCAACCAGTACTTCGAACACGTCGATCTGCAGGCGGTAAGCGATATGATCGGCTTAGAGGATTCAGTCGCTAAAAGCAAAACTGTGTCTATGATCAAACATGCGGGCATTCTCTCGGCCGGTATTGCCATCGGTGTCGCCGGTCTCTCTTTATATAACAGAAAACAATCTTCAACATGACTCTTAGCATAGGCGACAAAGGCCCCCAGGTAATGCACCTGCAATCAGCATTGAAAGCCCTTGGTATCGGGCTCCCCAAATACGGCGTCGATGGGATATTTGGCCCGGAAACCCAGCAGGCGGTCAAACAAGCCCAGCAAAAATTGGGACTACCACCAAGCGGAACAGCTGATGAAGTATTGCTCAATAGGCTCGGCATTACCCAGCAATCCCTACAGGTGCCAACGAAAAGTGCATTACCCAAACCAGCTCTCCTTGCCATTGGGACCATCGCCATTATTGGAATTGGAATCGCAATTAAACAAACCAGACAGAAGTAATATGGAATCCATGACTGCCCAGCAGCTTGCAAAACTGAATATCAAAGGCATTCGAGTAGCCCAACCTTACGGGAGACTTATCGGCGAACCCGAGAAGAATGCCGTCATTTTTATCTGGGGCGAAAAAGGCGCCGGAAAATCCACGATGAGCCTGGGACTGGCCGACACCTTAGCCGAACATGGCCGCATCGAATATATCCCCGCCGAAGAGCATTTTGGCAAAACGCTAGTCGACCGCGTAAAACGCCTTGGAGCCACCCACCGGAACCTGAATTTCACCAAATGGAAATCAATTCAGGCCCTCAAAGAAATTCTGCTTAAAAACCGGTCCTTCGCCTGCATCCTGGATTCCATTTCAGTGATTGATGCCAACGCCAAGGAAACCGTTGAGCTAGCCCAATGGTGTCGCGAAAACGGAATCATGTTTGTCATGGTCTCCCATGCCACCAAGGACGGGCAGTATAAAGGCAACACCAGCATCGCCCATGAGTGTGATATTGAGATCAAAGTCACCAAAGAAGGCGGGGCCGAAACCGAGAAAAATCGCTATCGAGAACTTACCGCTATCGCCGTGCCCTTTACGGCCCAAGACCGCGAGGTGACACCAGCTAACCCTGCTGCCAAAGAAGAAACCAACCCAGACAAACGCGAAAACCCAGTGAATACTCCTTTTAAGATTACCCTCAAAGAAATCGACACCCTTCACAAGATTCGATCCTGGAAACGGATCAACTCCATGTTTGGAAGCAAAATGCCATGCTATGCCCCGAAGCATTCCGGAGAATCCGAAAACGCCCACCTGTCTATCCGATACACGGCCGACTATCCCAAGAAGCGATACATCATGGACTTGCTGCTGGACGGCCATCTGGAATATCAAGCCTGCACGGAAGGCAAAGGGGGTGGACTCAAAGCGTGCTGGAAAAAACTTGTTAGCAAATATGGCGATCTGGAAATCCGAATTTATAAGCAGGACCACGCCAAAGTCGTGCTGGGCGCCAAAGAGTACAAGCGCCAGGAACGTGCGCTTGGTAAAAAGGAGACCAAGTCTACTGCACCCGACTCACCTACAACAAAGACCAAGAAGAAACCGGCTGCTAAACCCAAGCCCGCTTCTACCAAACAAGAAAAAACGTCGTCGAAAGAACAACCGACGACGAATAATATTTCATCTGACGAAAAACCCCAGCAGATAGACATCGAAGCGGCCAAAGATAGTCAGGCTAAGCTGGACGCCTTCCTAACCAAAGTATTAGGCTAACCCCATGCGAGACAATCCGACTGTTACTCCTTTTGAAGACATTACAACTGAGGACTACCCCGGCATTTTTGGCGACTTTGATGGAGACGGGATCCCCAACGCCGACGACCCCAACCCACAACAGTTCGGCGACACCGAAACTGTCGAAGAGACCAAGCTTACCGAAGAAATCAAACAATTGATCGACTTGCGAGGCAACTACCAACAGGCCTTGGACGAGGTAACCAGCAAGCTCAAAGACCTACAACCGGAAGCCACCGTAAAGGGCCGAGTAAAATCGCCCTACTCGGTCATCAATAAATTGCGTCGCAAGCGCATTAAAGGAGATATCAAGCAGGCTAATTCTGGTGAGCTCTATACTCAGGGGCTGACGGATATGGCCGGATGCATGATTGTGCTGGCGGGTCAAGCTGAGCTGGACCAAGTAGTCAAAGAAATTTTTTCAGGAACAATCGGAGAAGTATTTGAACATGAAGACAAATACGCCGAACCCGTCGGTGGCTATCGAGCACATCACTTCATCGTGATGGCTGGCACCGCCGGTGATATTCCGGTCGAGGTGCAGGTGAAGACCCAGCGTATGGCGCAAATAGCAAAAGCAGCTCACACGCCGTACAAAAATGGACAGCTTAACACTAATCGAATGCACCAGCTCACTGACCTGGCCTGGCAAGCTGATCAAGGTGACAAGCAAGCAGCCCGTAGTATTGACTCCCTCCTTGGAAATCCAGTAAAACTAACCAGCGAATTGACGACCCGCGAGAATCCTTCGAGTGACCTGCAGCAGCTTCAGGACTCCTTTACTGAAACCATAAAAAAACTGGCCCTCGCCTTTTCCCTCGACAGGTTTCCCAACGAACATCGCAAGCAAGCCTTGGAACTGTTTCGGGGCCATGGAAAAGTAATTGGCGTCGATTTCGACAAGATATTTTCATCAGCCCAGCAGGAAGCAAAAAAGACTGAAAATAATGGCGACCCATCATACCAACCCTCCGAAGATCGGCCGGGAGAATCGGGATTTGGAAGCCGTTTTTCCGGCCTCCAGCTGAAAAACTTTGCCCCCATTAAACTCTCGAAATCCGAGCGACGGAAAGCCAACGAAGCGGCACTGGCCGTCTTGGAAAAAGAGGACCGGGCGATTACCGAATCCGATCTGGATATGCTCCGACAATACACCGGCGCCGGTGGACTCGGATATGGCGAAGACGCAACCGGGACCGAGCGTGGCCTGCTCAACGAGCATTACACCTCCTACCCGTTAGTCAAAATGATCTGGGATAAACTCCAGGCCATGGGCGTGGATGGTGGCAACATTTTAGAACCCGGGGCGGGCGTGGGCAATTTTGCAGGCTTCCTTCCCAACCGCGAAACCTATCGCATGCTGATGGTTGAGCGGTCGGCGGTGAGCTCCCGCATTGCGGGGCTGTTATACCCAAGCCAGCTGGTCCGGCACGAAAACTTTGCCCAGACCGACCTGTCACTATACAACCTGACCGGAGCCATAGGCAATGTCCCCTTTGGCGATATCAAAATTCACACCCAGCGCGACCCGCTGGCTTCCCTCAATCCGCGCATCCACGACTACTTTATCTTGAAGTCCCTGGACGCCCTCCAACCCGGCGGATTTTTGGCGGTAATTACTTCAGTCGGTACCATGGACAAGAAGGATCCAGCCATCCGACAGGCCATGGTCCAGCGAGCCCGATTTGTGGGTGCCTACCGGTTGCCCTCGACCGCATTCAAAGACAATGCCGATACGCTGGTCACCACGGATCTGATCTTGTTTCAAAAATACCCTGATGTTGACGGCGAAACCCATCCAGATGTAGGCAGCGAATTAAATCAGCTCTTTGCTTACCAGGAACTTGCTGTCAGTATTACCGAACATAACGGCGAATCCTACGGGGCCTATTATAACCCATATTACCAGAAATATCCCCAGCAGGTATTAGGTGAGCATATTCAAGGCCACGACATGCAGTTTCTGACCCGCATGGGCGTAAAAGGCCAGGTGGATGAGGCTTTGACCGGTAAAGTTCTTGGAGACGGTCTTCGCTTTCCGTATCCGCTTCCGGGACAGTTGCCGTTCTACCGGATCCCCGATGAGGGCGTGTGCCTGGAGACGACCCGCGATTATCACGCCGGGAATATTGTCTGGCACGGGGAGAAATTCTACGAAAAACAGCGCCACTATTTTAAACCCATTGCTGTAGGAAGCACCGACAAAGCAGGTGAAGGGTTGCGTGAAAAAATCGCCTCGGCCTGCCAGATGCTGGATACATACGATGATTTTGTAACGGCACTGGCCCAAGACAGCGAGCAGAAAGAGCCGCTTCGTGGGGAGTTTAAGGAGCTACTTCAATCTCATATCGATGCCTACGACATTCCAGATGAAGACGAGGATATCCGCGAGATATTCCGCTATGACAACCGGTTGTATAAACTCACGACCTTTGTGAAACGCGATCCCATTAGTGGCCAGCTCGTATATGCCGATATCATCGATGCCGACTCCCTATTTAACCGCAACTACGTGCCGGCGGTTTCCGACTCCGATGACCTGGCTGAAATTGCCATGTATGGCCGCTCCATCGGCGAAGAGCTGACGCTTGATTTCTATCAGTCCACCTATAAGGGCGGCACAGCCAGCCGGACCGAACTCACCGAAGCAATTGAGAACCACCCTGACTTCTTTTACAATCCCGAGACCAATAATTACGAGTTTCGTTACCAATACCTGGCCGGAAATGTTCGGCGTAAGTTAGAGCTGGCCGAAGACAACCAGCTGGAGAAAAATACCGAGGCCCTAAAAGCAGTGCTCCCTGAGTGGATTGATGCCTACAGCATTACCGTCGATCCGCGCCACATTTTTACCTACTTGCCAACGAAAGTCCTTACCCAGTGGATCAAAGATGAGCTGGGCTACCGGGACGTACATATCGGCCTCGTCAAAGATAAAGCCGAACTCGGCAACCGGTTCTATATGAAGCTCCGCAAAGGCGGACGGTATATAAAAAATAGCGAGGAAACGGCCGATGACTGGAACCAAGGTTGGGGCGAGACGCCACTTAGCAAGATTATCAATAATTATATTCAGGATTCCAGTTTCCCGCTGGTATTCTACGATGAGGACGACAATGTGCTCCCGAATATGACGCTCAAACGAGCGGAGCAAACCGGCCAGCAGGCGCTCATCGAACGAGCCCGAGCCAAACAGCGGACCCATAATGACCAGATGCTCACGCGCGTGCCTCAAAAGTTCAACCAATGGGTACGCACCAAAGCCTCTACCGAAATTCGTGACCTCATTGAGGAGGCATATAATCACGAGTACAACGCTCATATCAACCCGCAATTCGATGGGAGCACCCTCCGTGTGCGTGGTATGTCTGACACCTTTTACGGCGTCAAAGACTTTGCGGTGTATAAACACAACCGTGCGGTCGCCGAGAAACTGGTTTGGAACGGGCGCGGGGCCAACTGCCATGACGTGGGCGCCGGGAAAACGCTATCCTCCATTATTACCTCCCAAGTCCTGCTGCAACAGGGAGCCTGCAACAAGCCCATGTTCGTCGTGCCCGGGAAAGTTCAGGAAAAGTGGGTCGAAGAGTACGCCATGCTGTTCCCGGAAGCCAAAATCCTCAATATGAAAATGACGGGTTCCGAACGCCACAAGGAACTCACTATGGCCCAGCTCTACAACTGGGACGCAATCTTTATCGCCGACCACGCCTTCAAGAGCCTGCCACTCTCTCCGGCCGTCCAGCAGCAAATGTACTCGGAGCGCGTCGAATACTTCGATCAAATGATTGACAGTTTTGACGAGCTTATCGAAGAGGATGACGCGCTAAGCTCAACGGCCAAAAAGTCGATGATAACCCGCCTGGAGAAGATGAAAGAAGAATGGGAGGCTAAGCTGCGCAACGTAGCCAGTGCCCAGCGCCTGGATACCGATATCTTTTTTGATGAGCTCGGTGTGGACGCCCTATTCTTTGACGAAGCCCACTTCTACAAAAATGCCCTGGGCAGCGCCAAAGCCGCCAAGTTGGGCATTGCAGCTAATAAACCGTCCCAACGAGCCGAAGACGCCCTCCAAAAAACGAAGTGGCTGTTTTCCAAAATAGGCTTTAAAAACGTCTTTGTACTGACCGCTACTCCGGTCGTCAACTCTCCGGTGGAAGTATGGCACATGCTCAACCTCTGTGCTCCGAACCTGCTCGAAAAATACCAAATTGCCAACCTGGATAACTTTATTAACCAGTTTGTTCGCGAGGAAGAAAAGATCGTCAAAAAGACCAACGGCGAATACCGAACCGAGCGCGTAGTAGCCGGATACTATAATCTCCCAGAAATGCGGGCGATTATTGACGAAGTCATGGACATCAAAAGCTATGATCAGCTGGTGGGATTTTACGAGAAGTTTCCAGACCTACTCAAAGATGAGTCTGGAAAAGTCGTAACCGACAACCAGGGCAATCCCCAAGCGCTAAAACCAAAATTCAAGCGCCCCGAGGCCGAAACCAAACAGGAGGTGATTGAACCCAGCGAAATTCACAAATTGTTATTTGATGATATCATCCTCCGGGCCGATAACATCTTGGACTGCATGCGCCAGCGCGGATGCCAGACCAAAGACAATTTCCTGGTCATTACCGGCGATGGCAGCAAAATTGCGACCGACCTCCGCGTCTATGACCACAGTTTCGCAGGCGTGGATGGAAAATTCCTGAAACTGGGAGCCCTGGTCGATAACGTAGCCGAAAGTTACGCCTACCGTGAAAACCCTGCTCCAAGCAGAGTACCGGAAAGCATCTATGGGGACTTCTTCTCCAAGGGTACTCTTCATATGCGAGAAAATCCGAACCCATACAACGATCCCCGAATCCCACGCCATGAACTTATCGAAAAACTTCAGTCTCTCAACTACTTTGATGAAGTAGTCCAAGAAATGAAGGCCACTGAAGGTAATCTCCACGAGGTTCCAGTAGGCAAGCAGTTCCTGTTGAATAAAATCGAGAAGCAACGCGAGAAACTCTCCGATGGCAGCGATCAGATGGAAGAAACCTTTGACCGGGCTGTTATGATTGTCGAGGCGTTGTATAGCGGGCGCAAGAATCCAGCGGCCCCCGTATTTCGCAATCAAATCATTTTCTGCGACTGGATCTCTGTGGAAGGCCAAAAAGGTGGCAGTTATCACCAGCTGATTAAGCAGGAACTCGAAAAAGAAGGGATTCCAGCCAAAGAAATAGCCATTATTAACGGCTCGATTATTGGTACTGACGGCAAAGGTGATGACTATTTTGTCTCCTCCTCCGATGACAAGGAAGCCCTCAAAAAAGAGGTCCAAGACGATTTTAACCTGGGCAAGTACAGAGTACTGATTGGCAACCAGTCTATTGCCGAAGGCATGAACCTGCAAAAATGGACCACCGACCTGCATCACATGGACGTGCCCTACACCCCTTCGCAAATTCAGCAGCGCAACGGCCGCGGGCTCCGGCAGGGAAACCAACACAGAAAAGTGAAAATCCACTTTTACCTGATGAAGGATTCCTTCGATCAGTATCGCCTAGAGCTAGTCAGCAAGAAACAAAGCTGGATCGACGAACTCTTCTTTGGCGACGGTCGGGAAACCTCTGCCGACTCCGAGGGAGAGTCTCTGGAATACGAGCAGATGGTGGCCGCCACCAACTCCGATCCCCGAGTCAAAGAATTCTTCCAATCCAAAGCCCAAACCAAGGTGTTGAAGGCCCGCATCGACTCCCTGCTAAGCGAGACACAGCGTCTAGAGTCTTCCCTTGGGCAAGCAAGCCAGGACGTGACCAAACGTTCCGAGCGAATGGAGTCTGCTATCCAAAGAGAACAAGCACTAATTGATTCAAAACTACCAACTTCAGCCACCGAAGCCCTTGACCAAGGACTCATTCGCATCGGCTGGTTAGACTACAGCGGGGAGATAGGAACCATTGAAAACAACCTGTCTTCCGACGGCAAACGCATTCCCCGGTTCCGCCACGAGCTGGCTTTGGAAGTGCCCAAAAATAACGCCAATGGCCGGGTGCTGTTTAACCTGATTCCTGATCCGAACGCACCCAATCGAAGCTTCTACAATAAGATTAAATGGAGTTCCATCAAACAGATGGCAGGCGACCAGCTAAATAACCAATTCGGCTGGAGCATGGACGAACCAGTCCAATCAGGCCGAAGTCTGGCGGGAAACAAAGGGAATATCATCGCCGACGAATCTGACTTTTTCGCCCATTATGAGGTAGATATCGAGGCCGAAAAACAAAAAACGGATCCAGACGGAACCGAAGCAACCTATGACCAGATCAAGCAACGGCTCGGCATGTACAAAACCCAGCGCTGGCTGCCAATCATAAAACACAAACTGGCCGGACTCTTCCTAGCCCTGGAACAAGGCTGGCAGCAATCGGCCCAGACTCGCATTGAGCAGATTACCTCCGAGCTGGAACGCTCGAAGAAAACCCTGCGTGAACTTGAGGCCAGTCATCAGCAAACCCAAAAAGAATTGGAGCAAGCCCAATTGGATCTCACCTCCAACCAGGACACCGTAACCAAATTGCAAGATGTGGTCAACGAGTTGGTAAAGACCAAATTTTCTGACCGTACGGAGCTTTATGAAGAACTCAACCGCATTGCACCCCAATATGGGGTGAAAGGAACGGTTCGCGTGCGTGTGGTTGGTATTTATCGCGACAGTTCACCGGACGAAAAAATACGCCCAAACCGATCCGGCAAACAATCAACGAAATCTCTCCCCATGCCTCTGAAAACCTTATTTGGCGACCCACTGGTGTACGCGGGCTCCGTTGGTGAACTGGAATTTATTGACACCAAAGGATTTATGCAGCGCATTGTCTCGGAGGATGAGGGTCTAGCCATGATTATCGACGCCGAGGGAACCACGCTGTTTGCCTTCCCGACTGAACGCATGAAGCTCCTAAAAGGAGCCTTTAACAACGGAGATGCCGAACAGATGTACCAGGAGTTCCACCATTTCCCGGCCGACGGCTACGACTATGAACTGTTTCCACCGGCTGGCGCCGAGCTGATCTCGATTGGTCATGCCGAGCGCATCATGTACAGCAGCGACAAGGTGATCTACTCCGGCGACCAGAAAGGAGACGACCACCACTATTACCACTATTTCGACGACGGGAAGCGTCCTGTCTTCCAATATGGGGACGTGTATATCATCACCAACCTGAATATTGACGGCCGAGGCATCCTTAATTAACCCTTATCGAACCAACCTATGACCCAACGAATATTTGCAAAAAATCCAACTCACTTGGATATAATCGAAAACCCAACAACCCCTAAACCTGCAACTATGGCAAAACAAACAACTACCGAAAAAGCGGTAAGCGAATTTAAGCAGCAGCTTATCACTGCCGGATATATTGTGGGCGGCCAGGCAATTGGTGCGCAGCTCAACGGGCTGGCCGTTCCCGCTATTCTTGGCGGAAGCTCGGCTACCGTCCAGCAAGCGGCCCGCGTTGGCCTGCCTCTTACCCTCGGCATGGTCTTCACCATGTTTACCAAAAACACTCACCTTCGCGGCTTGGCTATGGGCCTCGGCGTGCAAGGCGTAATGGAACTCATCAAGTTCATCATGCCCGACTGGACGCCTTCCCAGGGCCTGATGGAAGGCAGCGAATACCTATGGGATGAGCAAAACCTATCCCCTGAGCCAGCGCCACCGGTATCCCTCCCCAAAGAAACCGGCCACATCTCTCAAATCGAAACTGTATTTGAAGATACCGTGGAGGTGTAATCGGCAACCCATTTTTCTCATAGCTCCTGCTGAACAAGGGACTGCCTGCGGGAACAAGCAGTAGGCCAAAGCGGCCCCATTTACAACCCTTTTAACTAACAACGAACTATGAGTAACCAAATTTCTAAAAAAGCTATTGTCCCCGCCAGCGCGCGCATCAAAACCTATTTTGATACCCAGCAAGTCACCAAAAACGGCGCTGTCGTTAACTTCTTTCCGCCCAACTCCACGCGGAAAATCACCCGCAACAATTACGTGGGTAATCCCTTCCCGGGGGAACTCAAGCGACGTATCCTTGCGCTTTCCTTCGAGGTAACCAAACAGTTCATTGAGGATGATGAAGCTAACAGCATCGATGCCCGCGGGATCGTCAACTCGCTGAAGGATGCCGGCGTTATTTTGCAGGCCGATAATGACAACAAGGAGTTCCTGCGCGTGCCCATCTCCAAGCACTCCAACTTCTCCGGCACGGACGTGCAGTTGGTGGCCGGCACGGCGAATACCGTAGATGCTCCGGTGGTCTTCAAACGTATCGCCGCCCTTCGCTCAGCGGACGAGTATCGCCTGGCTGACCCATTCGATCTGGCTGTAAATCAGACCTTGTCGCTGTCAGTTCACTTTGAGGATTCCTCGGTGTTCCCAAGCGACGAAAACTGGACAACTTCCGGCCAGGGCCTGTTGTACCTGCGCGCCAGCATTGTCGTGGCTGAAATGAAGCCTGAAAAATAACCCCTCTGTCCGGCAGCGGCCTTCGGGTCGTTGCCGGCTTTTTTATTGCCCTAACTCCTAGCTGACCGTAATGAAAATTGTAAAAAATTTTATTCCACCAACCGAATCTACGCCTTTTAATCCGGCCAAAGCAATTGAAATCCCAGCCGGTGGCACCCGGCACATGATGATGAATGGCATGGGCGGGGAAAGTTTTGGCGTCCAAAAGATATTGCCCTACGCCTTAGACATGAATAAGGTGTTTGTATCCGCTCGACTTAACGAGGATTTGTACCTGTTTCGCGACCTGCAATTATCGGTTGTTCATCAGTTGTTTCGCCACATTGATGGCCTGCTGGCCCCATTCATTATCCAAAAAAGTAACAGCCTGGTCTTCGAGCTGACCAATACCCACAACGCCCCTCAGACGGTCAACATCCAGCTGGTGGGCTATGACCATTATAGCCTTACAAAACTGATCAACATCTACTCTGAAATTAGCAGTCCGATGCCCCAACCGCGCTTTCTCTACGGGCAAGCCGCATTAGCCCCGGGTGCAGTAAATATCGATATGGGCGTAAAAGCCAAAAGCATCGACGTAGAAGCCCGACGCCTGGCAATGAGCAGCGACCGGCCCGGCGATATCACCGCCAGCCTGAAGGTCTACAACACCACCATTCGCAACGAAGTGTATTTGGAGCAGATTAACGACGAGTTTGGTCAGTTCTATGCCAATGTGCCCTTTATCATTGGCTCCAATATGCCGTTCCAGGTGTACGCCTCCAACAAAGGAGCGCAGCAGGCTGGCGTAAGTTTTCTCTGTGAATCCTACGCGGTACAGAAGTCTGAGCCGAACCCACTGGAGGTATAACCATGTGGAACAGCCTCATCCAGTCGCTTTGCGAGCTCACCCAGAAAATGGATGCCCTATTAGATCAACTCAAGGTAAATGCCCCTTCCATCGGAATCGGACCCGCCGGACGTATCGGGACCTCTATTTCGCCGGTCCTCAAGCAGGGGACAAATCCTGTCAAGCTCGTGAACGGCAACCCCATGCGCCTTGGAGTCATCATCCAAAATAACAGCGACGGGGAGTTTATGGTCGCCCTTGACGAAAATCGCATTGACGAGCGGTACTACACCTTCCGGCTGAAACCGGGCGAAACCCTCCATATGGACGAGCGTCAGTTCAAAGAACTCTACAAAGGCGGCATGATGGGCCTGTGGGATGAGGAGTCCGGAGCACTCGAAACCTCGAAAGCCCTCGTAACCGAAATCTTCTGGAGCGCCTGACATGAGCGAAATTACCGGCAAAGAGTTTTCCGAAGGATTTAAAATGCGTGTGGTCAGCGGCATGCTGGTCGACGGTTCCATCCAGGTCTCATGGGCCACCGGCCAAAAAGCCTCATCCCAAATGGATTGGGGATTGGATCCCGATAACATGGCTACTACCCCTGAATACCACCGCGAACCTGCGGAGATGGTCCGCTACCACACGCTGTATTTCCCCATTACCTATTTGGATGCCCGGCACTATTTCCGAGTACGTTCCAAGACTTCCAACGAACTAGTAGGGCAATCCCCTATCTATTCAGTCATTACTCCGGATGATGTCAAAATAACAAGCGACAATCACTTAAAGAGTATCGTTCAGCTAATAATCACCCCCATTCCGACTACAGACATGATAACTGATACCTCTATCAAAAATATTTCAACGACGGATTACGAACCAACATCATTTACTCAAACCGCAATATCAGAAATAAACACTGACTCAAATATCTCACCACATCAGGGCCCAACCTCTTCCAACTATTCCACCAACCCAATAACAACAATTCTGTAATCCATGGATACTATTAGTCATACACTATCAATAGGAACTCCCAATCAAGGAATGGATCTTTTTTGTAATGTGAGCATAGACGGAACACATCTCTTCCGTATGCACTGCGAGTCTTTCGTCGGAAATTTTCTGCGTGATATTCATGGTATGATGCACGGGGGCAGAACCAAGCGTCTGATATCTCCTATCTCACAATATATTCCAGATTATTCTATAACAAGCATACGTATTCACGAAGGAGCAGTTGAGCTATACCGATACTCGCTTTCAAATATATTTAACAGTGGTAGCCAAAGCCCAAACCCCAATGGAGTAGAACCTGTATGGGTTCATATTTGGGGATGTCAATCGGTTCCTCAATTAAATGGAACCTGGGAGGTAGAGGGCACACATTCAAATGGTAACTATGTTCGCCTCAAAGATGCACCAACTACCATTGATCCTACTTCCTATGTAGCCGATGATGCTACCGTCATTGCAAAATCTTATCAATCTATTGGAGTAACCCAGCGATATTGTGCTCCAATTCGAAAGCTTTATCCAACACTTGGCACTGGAAACAGACCTGTCAGCGTATCTGATGTCGGATTAGAAAATGTAGTTGATGCCCTCTTGTCAAGAGGGGCCGTCTCCGTTTCAGGAGTAATAACAGACCAAGAGAAATCTATTTTCACGATATCTGCCCCCTTCACGAATGCATCAGGACAGGATATTTCTATACAAGAAATGGGACTCATGACCTACCTCAATACAGATCGATCAGCGGGATGTAACATTGGCAACCTATATGCTAGAGATATACTTCAATCAGCCATTAACTTACCTGATGCTAAGACGTTAACTCTCGATTACGAATGTAAATTTGAGCTCGAAAACTTTAATCAAAATACCAATTTAAATGGCACTAATGGAGGATTATTAGCTGAATTTGCAAATGCCGTGCGAACACAAGCCGTAAACACAACAAACTCAAGTTGGGCCCGAATTCTTATGGCTTCACTAGGCGGTGGGACTTCGATGTGTTCCCTTGAAGAAGTCGCTTCTGATAATGACCAAGGGTGGAAATTAGGATTACGTCTTGGACAAAGCAATAAATTTGTCTCCATGACTGATACCGCTCTCTCCCCTGATGCAAACCAAGATACCCCCTATAACATTGGTGGAATCACGCACGGAAGTGGGGATGGACAGTTGATTCACCACGGCATGTATATTGATGATAATGTGACCATTGATGAGGCCAATAATGAGGCATACTTCAACATATCCCGCGTTTTTGAAAATCGGGGGACGACTGATATTACCATCAAAGAAATCGGGTTATATACTAAAAAAGATAATACCTCAAACCGATTTCAATCGAAATTAGTTGCTCGTAAAGCTTTAGCACCTGCCGATCAATTCACGATTATGGCTGGCCAGATGCGAAAGGTCAATTATAAAATGAAATTGACCGTTTGATGACCCTGTCCCTTTCCTTGTCAACCGAACTTACCTACGTGCGCTTGCGTGGCCTGATGCCTTACTTTTCCGAAGCATCAAAGCGATATGGTATCCCGCTGATGTTATTATTGGCTATCGCTTCCCGAGAAAGCCGAATGGGACTGGCCTTATCTGCTGATGGTACCGGAGATCATGGAAACGGCATCGGTATTATGCAAATTGACCGGCGATATCACCCCGGATTTACCAACCGCCACAACCCACTGGACCACCAAGCCAATATTGATTATGGGGCAGAGTACTTGGCAAAGCTACTCCGAGAGTTTGAGGGCAACCAAGCCCAAGCCGTAGCAGCCTATAACGCTGGTCCAAATAAGGTTCGGTCCGCTATTTACGCGGAGCTTCCACCCGATTCGGTAACGACCGGCCGAGACTACAGCCGCGATGTCCTGCAACGAAAACAGCTTATTGGCCAGCTACTCGGCCTTTCCAAAGCAACCAGTTTGTCCGTGTACGTCCTTCCGATGACCGCTATAGCCTTTGCAACTTATAACTACTACATGACCACAAAAGACCATGAACAGCGAATCTAGTTTTATCTATTATGATTCCCAGGAAGATGAAGGGCTGGGACGAATCCCAGCCCTTCCCCTCAGTCGCAGTTTACCAACTATCAATAAACCAACCCTGCGCAATAGAAGGATTATTCAACCGAAACGAAAAACCCTTCCTAAACCAACTATAAAACCTCGGCCCCTACCAAAAAAGCGACCCGTTATTGACAGCAACCCCGTACCCCCACCTGCTAGAGTCAAACTTACACCCAAAAAAATCAAATCCAAGAAACGGTCTAAGTCGGATGAAAAAACGACTTCCCGTGTCCGCGTTCAGAATTCCGCAAACCCAGCTGCTACAAAAACAGCCAGTGGAAGCGGAGGTATACTGGATGGAACGGTCAAGGTCGGAGGCATAGAAATTCAAAAGAAACATGCCGCAGTAATCGGTGGTGCCACGACCGGCGGGCTCTTGCTTTGGAAACTACTGTTGTAACTCACTTCAAATTAAACACTGAAATAGGTACCCAACTATGGAAACAGAATATACCCACGCCAATAAATGTAATTGTAGATGCAATGCCAGCGGACTCGGTAACTCAACCGGATACATTAGCAAACCCTGCAGATGCGGGCAAGGCTTAGGAGAACCTACGAAAGAGAATACCACCGAAACCCAAAAAGATCTCATTACGGAAGCTAAGAAATACATCAACGGAGAAATCCCACCAAAAGTAAAAGTGGCAGTGGGTATTGGAGTTATCGGACTACTACTGCTAGCAAAAAGGAGAGGACGCTAACATGAAAATCAAAGATTTTACAGCGCTATTGGACAGCTACGGAAACCACTTCGCACTGACCGAATTTGAAATTCAAGGGCCTGGCACAATCAAAAGAATAGACATTGGGTTTTTGCGCTCCTTTTTGGCCTGGCGCCGATGGCACGAGCTGCCAACTCTTATCAGCTCTGCCTGGCGAAAAGGAGACCAAAAGTCCCATGGCCACGGAATGGCATTTGATGTACTGCTATTTGACCAATGGCTTAAACACCAACCCTCAGCCCTACAGCACTGGCTCCTCGCCACAACCTGGGGATTCCAAGGCGTAGGCTTGTACTTTGATTGGAGCTACACGAACAAAGAAGGTAACAACGTACCGGCTATCGGCTTGCACGTGGACGGATGGGCAGGAAACGGGCGGTCCCCGCGCCCACTACGGTGGCTACGAATTGGCGGCCAGTATTATTACCAGTCGTTAACCGGTGGACACTTCTATTGCAAATCGAATAAACAATCCATTACGCTGGATGAGGCGATAAAGCGGTACGCCCCATGAGCAACTCCCAAGCAGATGGCTTTTTCCAAAAATACAAGGAGCTGATTGTCACTACGATTATCTGCTTGTTTCTGACCGGTATCTACGATTCCATTAACAACCAAACCGCTGAAATCAAAAAGTGGTATGAGCTGATGATCGGGATCAACGAAAAAGTCAAAGTGCAAGCTGACAATCTAAACAAATTAGAAAAAAACTTGGAAACACATGTAGAGCGTACGAACGTCCGCTTCAACGATCATAACAAGCGAATTAGAACAATCGAATTTGAGGTCCTGCCATACAAGCCATCCTCAAAGACTTTCCCTTCAACCCATGACACTTCACATGCCAAAGATCATTCACACCATCATTAAGACAGTACCGTCCTTAATCAGTTTGTTTAAAAGCAAAACTCCTGAAAACGGGAAAAGAATTGTAAAAAGTGGCGTGGCCAGCCTTTCAATAGCTGGACTTATCTCCACAGGAAAACTGTCTGCATCTGGAGTTGATACAACACTTTTGCTCATCCTATCTATCCTAGAGATCATAGGATATCTCTATGGCATGGTAGCCATTTCTTCAGGTATGGCCCAAACCAACGGCATTGACCAGCTACTCCAAGGCCAGGGAGAAGGTTTACAAAAGCAACAGGCAAAAAACCTGGGACGCCAGTGGCTCACACAAATCCAGAAGAACCAACATCAAAAGCTACCAGGCAACTCTTTGTTTGATGACGACTGCTCCGACCTCCGAATCAAAGCCATGGATATTTCCCGTTACAAAACCCATAACCCAAATGAGAACAACTAATGACTATTTTCTTAACATTATTATTTACAGCCATCCTGTTTCTTACCATCCCCGAATGGATAACCAGCCTGGTATCTCCGAATAACCTGGCCGAGATAGGTGTGATTATACTCGGAATGGTTGCCTTGTCGGCCTCGGTTCAAATCCGAATCCTGTTTGAAAAAGCCCAAAATATTCTTCGCCTGTACGGGCAATACACCAATCCCAACAGTACAAAAGGAAGAAAACTCTCCCCTCAAGAAAAAGAGCGGCTATTAGATCTTTTCTTGAATGAGCTGCGGGTTGTTATGGACCAGTTTGGTGGAAAGGTTTTGATACGGATAGGAGATTTAACTAAAAAAATCTTAAATAAAATCTTTTAGGTATTCAGTAGGGCTCTTGCTATTAGAGCCCTACTCTTTTATTTCCAAGCATCAATAAAACACCAAATAAAATACTTCTTCATAAAGAACATGATTCCTACTTCAGCCCAAAACTAAATTGAAAAAATAACCGGACAGGATCATTCCCAAGCCTATTGTCACGAAAAATCCTAACAACAATCTTTTCTTCATTACCTTTTTAAGCAGAAGGGCTTCTGGCAGCGACAATCCAATGGCTCCCATCATAAAAGCAATAGCTGTTCCCATGGGTACCCCCTTGCCAATTAAGGATTCTATTACGGGTAATACACTCACCGCATCCAAATAAAGCGGAATAGCCATAATAACCGAAAAAGGAACAGCTAATAGATTATTGTCAGCCATATATTGCTCAAAAAATGTCCGGGGTACATAACCATGGATAAACGACCCGACTACCATGCCTGCAAAGACGTAGGGTATTAATTTGCCAATGGTCGTATAGGCTTCCTGGTGAATACTTGGAAGGCGTTGCAGAAATGGTTTAGAGTCTTCCTCAACGGTCATCTCTTTATAGTCAAGTTCTTGAATCCAATCCGCCACATACTTGCCGAATCCCATCTTCTCTAACAAGATTCCTCCTACTACACCGAGGACAATACCCGACAATACATAGATCAGAGTAACCTTCCAGCCATAACTGACCCAAAATACGGCAATCGCTACCTCGTTTACCAGTGGAGATGTAATTAGAAAGGAAAGTGAAATTCCAAGGGGCACCCGACCCTGCATCATACCAACAAACAGTGGGACTGACGAGCACGAGCAGAACGGGGTTATGGCCCCAAGAGCCGAAGCAAGAATATTGCCGACTCCCACTGTTTTGTTTTTTTCCAGAAAAGCCCCAATCCTGTCATACGACAAATAATCCGTAATGATGCTCATGACATATATTGCTATAACGAGCAGAACCAATATCTTTGAAAAATTAGCCACAAAGAAATGAGCGGCTTCGGCGTACCACAGCTCTTTTGAAAGGGCTAACACATCAAATATCAGATAGTCCGCTAATGTCACAAATAAATCAAATAAAGCATCCATAATTTATTGGGTTCTGTTAAGTAATTGTTTCAATCCATCCAGTCCGCCAATGTTTTCGTAGCTGCGAACCTCCTCATCAATGACAAGAGCTGGGAAATTCGTGGTCCCATATTTCATCGTCTCTTGTAGATCAGACGTTTCTTCTATTTCGACCGACAACCCTTCTTCGTCGGCGGCCTGTTTAATCTCATCTTTGATTTCCTTCGAAGATGAACAGTTACATGCAGATTGTAGAATTTTGACTGTAATACGCATAGGTAGTAAAGATTTGTAATTAGAGTTAAGTACCGGTAAATCGACTACGATTGGTCAGTGTATATTCTTTCGTCCTGGCCTAAGTCTTTAGTCATGGCTACTGCACTTGATGGGCAAATCTGGGCAAACTCATCACTTTGCAATACCACCTCGGGAATCTCTTTTCTTGACAGTTCCTTGTACCCGATGTCCTGGAAAAACCTGTCGGCCGTAGTGGTCAGCAGATACATTGCATCGATGCCCAATTTCTTGGCATAGGATTCAATGTTCCGGACAAGTACTGTTCCCAGCCCCGATCCACGGTGGTCACTGCGGACAGCTAAGGACCGGAGAAGACCATGCCCATTATATATTTCCAGTCCAATGGTCCCTATGGGCTCGGTGTCTCCCTTTACGATAAAGAAATGCTGCATATGATCGTTGGTAAGATCCCGGCTGGGCAGCCCACATCCTTCAAGTATGTTCCGCACTGTTGATAACTCTTCTAGTTTTGCTTTTTCTATTTGATAATCCATTTGTGTATTCATAATAAGTCGTCGTTCGTATTTTAAAGTCTTGTTTTGTAATCAGGTAAATGTTTGATATCCGTTTTCGCATATTCGATAAAGGTCTCCCCGCCCCCACTTTGGATTAGCAACAACAACCCGCCAATAATGGCCAGGTCACTTGCGATCGGTAGTATTTGCCGTTGGAAGAATAGGGTGGTCAATAAGGTGCCAATTATGATACATTGCGAGACAACCGCTACCTTATATCCCAAAAACAGAAATAATCCCCCACTTAGCTCTATGCCAATTATGAGGGCCATAAACACCGATGGAAATGGAATTCCCACGGCTGTTAGCCCCTCAAGGAACTCTTCATAGGAGATCACACGCGTAATACCGCGCGTGATAAAAAATCCGGCTATGGCGAATCTGGATATCGTTGTAAGTTGTTTTCTCATCGTCTTTGGAGTTTTGTTCCTATTTCTACTATAAAGACGAATGAGATTTTCAAAAGACGAGATTTGCTATCTCTCTCTGAAACTTTTTTGTGAAGGGAGGATTATTTAGCAGTAACTACGTAAGGCAGGCCCGTAGGTCAGGTAAGAACGGACCTATTATCTTATTGACTCAATGGGTCACAACCGATAATCTGGTTGTTGCTATCATATTTTAGCTGACAACAACGCCGGTTAAACTGAATCACAATTTCCTTTCGGGCTTTTTGTACCCGTGATTTAAAGGTGCTGTAGGGAATGTTGAGATGCTTGGCGGCCTCTTTTTGGGAGAGGGATTTTTTAAAAACTTTCAACAACACATCCTGCTCTTCCCTGCTGTATTCTTCAATTAGTTCCATTAAACATTTGCTGATCTCTTCAATTTCAGACTTCTGAGCATCTTTAAAACGGGTGTCAGCAGAAATAGATAAATCGTCAAGCGAATCTTCTTTTTTCTTGCGCGTATAATCGATCAGCGTATTACGAGCGATGCGGAATATCCAAGACTCATAATTACCAATACCTTCCAGCTTCTCTTCGTTGGTAAATACCTTTTGAAACGTATCCTGCATGAGATCACATGCCATATACTTCTGGTCCAATCGTTTTTGGAAATAGCGGCAGACCCGATTGGAATATGTTTGCCAAAGATGTTCCGTCATTTTATTAATCGTAATTGGGCGATTAATTATTAGGTGTTAATTAATCGTATTATTGCGATAAAGTCAAATAACTATTTTGATTACGTATAAGTTTGGGAATCCCAATCTACCAGTTAATTAATTCCACTCATTTGAACAATTTAATGCATGTAACCGATACGCCTCAAAAAGGGCCGGAATTCCAAGCGGAAATGCCCAAATTGTGGGGAGGGATTAAAACCTAAACAGAATGATTGCTGCGTATTTTGCTCCTACGGTGATACTCCATGTCCACCTGTTCAAAAGGAGAAATCCTGCTGCTAATTATTGTACTGATCTGAAGCAATAACAGTTGGAGAAGAAGTTTACATATTTAGCCCCAATGGTAAGGAATTTCATGTCACCATTTGTTACCTACAAATAGCTTAATCCTTATGTTTGAAATCTATTAAATTTTACCGAACTTTTCCTGCGCTACTCTCAAGTAGCGTCTCTCTTGATGAATAGTCAGGGCCCCGGCTTTGAACGGCCGAGGCTTTCTTAATTTTGCCTTCCTCAGGATTCTCAATCCAATGACATTAAAATTATATCAATAGCTAGTAAAACATATATTCGACTATTACACATTATAGTGTAGATAGTGAAAACCCACGTTATTCAACGTGAATCAAAGTTGTTCAATTTTTAAGCCTCTATTGAGTCATTTCGCATTTCTTCCAGTGGAGGTTACATGTGATATCATAGGACAATTCATAGTCACAATGGGGAAATTATGTTAGCTATACTCACCACTTTTTTTCATCTTCCTATATTGATCCCTTTACTGCTCTGCCATTCTTTAGTACCCTGAATTGGGAATGCATAGTACATGGTTGATTGGAATTACTAGCGACTCGGGTAGATATATTCATTATGTCAACGATTTAACTTAAACAATTACATAGATGCGCAAGATAACCGTATTAGGGGGAGGCATGGTTGGCAGCGCTATAGCTGCAGACTTAACACCCGATTTTGATGTAACACTGTTTGATATTGACAAAACCAGGTTGAGTCACGTCCAACAAAAATATGATGTCCAAACTAAGCAGGCTGATCTTTCCCAATCGCACTTATTAAAGGAAGCTATCGGAAATGCGGACTTGGTGGTTTCGGCAGTACCCGGGTTTATGGGGTTTGATACATTGCGAGAGATTATAAAAGAGAAAAAAGATGTAGTTGATATCTCATTTTTTGATAAAGACCCTTTCGAGCTAGACGAATTAGCGCAAAAGCATGATGTGACTGCTATTGTTGACTGTGGAGTAGCTCCGGGTATGAGCAATATGATTCTGGGGTATTACGACCAGCAAATACATATTGAAGAGTTCGAATACATGGTCGGCGGCTTACCGGTGAAACGCAACTGGCCATATGAATATAAGGCCCCCTTTTCCCCAATTGATGTGATTGAGGAGTACCTTCGGCCCGCGCGAATGCGAATCAATGGGGAAATGGTGACAAAAGAGGCACTGTCCGAGCCAGAATATGTAGAATTTGACTCCATTGGTACGCTCGAGTCGTTTAACACGGATGGGCTTCGAACCCTGCTCCAGACGATGGATATCCCCAATATGAAAGAAAAGACGCTCCGCTATCCCGGCCATATTGAGTACATGCGGGTATTGCGCGAAACAGGTTTTCTCAGCAAAGAAAAGGTAGAAGTAGGTGGGTGTAACATTCGCCCCCTTGATCTTACGGCTAAAATGCTTTTTCCCAAATGGGAATTGGCGGAAGATGAAGAAGAGTTTACGGTAATGCGGGTTATTATGCGTGGCCTGGAGGATAGTGAACCCTTTGAAATACGCTATGATCTGTATGACAAGTTTAACAAAGATACCGGGATTTCGTCCATGGCCCGGACAACTGGTTATACAGCCACAGCTGTGGCGCGATTAGTTATATCGGGTAATTACGGTAGAACGGGGATCATAGCACCAGAATTTCTGGGGGCAGACGCCGAAAGTTTTACAAATATTCTCGATTATCTAGAAGCCCGCGATGTTAATTATAATGTTAGCCGCCAGTAAATCTGGATAGAATTAGATATAAATAATTATACGATAGGGCTTCTTTCACATACAATTTTCTTATTTCTTCTTAAATAAGAAAATTTAGGATTCATCCCCCCCTTCGTTTACAAGACTAGTGCCTACCAATCATGATATGTCTTAACATGGTCTTCAATATTTTAGTAAATCAAGATCAATTATTTATTTACAAATATTAATTTTCTATATAAAAAATAAAGGAGTATTATGTCTTCTGTAAGATTACCAGTGATATATTTATTATATCATCTAAGAAGGCATAATACTCATTTGTATTTTAGGAATTTCAGCAATTATAAATAAAATCAACAAATAATATAACTGAATCATATACTGAGGAGTATATTCGATGGACACGGATCAACGCTTCAGAAAATATTATCAAACAGATCGGTACAAAGGGTTTTATAAGGTGAAAGAACGCTTTAACCAGTTTTCGAGAACGACATTTCTCATTTTTTCAAATGGGGAGAAAAACATTTACACCAGCGGAATATTTTCCGAAGATGCTATGGTTAAAGCGTTTAAAACTATTGACCGATACCATGCGCAAAAGAGGCAAACGGAAAGCTTGTTTGTTGGCGTCTAACAGGAGCTTGTTACATGATTCACTATCTCAACGTTTAGGTCATAAGTAGCAACATTTTGGGCCCTGTATATTTCTTTAAACGTCATATATAAATATTAAAGCTGATTATATTTTTTATTGCCACAGTTCATCTTTTGAATTTGACAATAAAATTCTCAACTTTGAAGAAATTTTAGGTTCAGTATAACATCAACGAATATAGCATTGTTAGCCCATGATATTCCGTTGGCATCTAGGGTTATTTTAAACAGTATCTTTTTGGGAGTTACGGTACAATGGGAGATTACATGAAGAAGGTAGCATTACTGCTATCCAAACGATCCGTACTATTACTGCTGGTATATATCATTGTTGCCACATCCTGGATCTTTATCACCGATCAACTTGTCCAACCGGTGGCCGATAATTCGGACACTGCCTATCTGTTAATTTCTCTGAAAGATTGGATTTTTGTTGTCGTTAGTGGATTAGTGTTGGTCTACTTTGCTAGTCAAAAGCGAGAGGCGCAACAAGATTTGGCCAGCACCGAACGTAAATATCAGAAACTGTTTCAACACAGCTCGGATGGTATTATGCTTACCAATCCCAACGGAGCTATCTTGAAAGTAAACCCCGCCGGTTGTCGCATTTTAGGTCGTAAAGAAGAAGAGATTAATGAGTTAGGACGTGAAGGAATAACCAAGAATAATGAAAAAATGCAGGAAGCTCTTAGGAGACGAGAGGAAACCGGCCATTTCTCTGGTGAGCTGACATTCATTCACAAAACGGGGAAACCTATTCCTGTTGAACTGACTTCCTCCGTTTTCCATACGGAGGGTGAAGGGCTTCAAACGAGCGTTATTTTTCGCGATATTACTGACCGAAAGGAACATGAGCGGCTCCTCCAAGAGCAGATTCGGATGCGTGCCGCCATCATGGAGGTCGGGGCCAAAGCCCTCGAGGCAGGTAAGCTAACATCATTTTACGAGATGCTCACCCAAGAAATGACCACTCTACTCGATGCCCGGAGAACCCAACTGTTTCGCTTTACGGAAGACTCTGGAGTGCAGCTGCTGGCCAACAGTCCACCACTGGAGAAATCCCCAGCCTATGGCCATGAATTCGCGGACTTACAAACCATCAACACGCCACAAATTATACAACCCGACCAGCTCCAACCGTTAACCCAACGAACATCTGATTCCTCGGTTAGCTACGGCGTCATTATTCCTGGGGATTCCGGGCCGCTTGGATTTGCAGCCGCCCAGTATGCCGACAACTATGAGCTAAATACCAATGACGAGCTATTCCTTAAAGCCGTGGCTCATATTATTAGTATTACCACGGCTCGCAAGCAAGCCGAACAACAACTCCAGCAGTCCCTTGACGAAAAGAAAACACTGCTGTCTGAAATTCACCACCGCATTAAGAATAATTTGGCCGTGATATCGGGATTGCTAGAAGTGCAAGCCCTAGAAACAGAAGATGAACAGGTTCGATTCACGCTTCATGACAGCCAACAGCGAATTCAAACCATTGCTACCATCCATGAAAAACTCTATCAAAGCAGCACGCTTGCGGAGGTGGGCACGAAGCAGTTTATCGAAGATCTAATTAGTTCCATCCACGATACTCAAAATCCCGGCACCCAACAAGATATTTCCTACGAAATGGATATCGAAGATATTAGCTTGGATATGGACCAAGCCATTCCGCTCGGCCTTATTGTTAATGAGCTAGTAAGCAATACCTACAAACATGCCTTTGAAGAACAAAAGCAAGGTCATGTAACCATACGCTTGGAGACCAAAGATAATACGATACGCCTTCAGGTCACCGATAATGGGAAGGGACTGCCAGAAAATTTTACCTTGCAGCAAAGCAATTCATTAGGCATGAATCTTATTCAAACCCTGACTCATCAGTTAGAAGGAAAGCTCGAATATCAGAACACAGAAAATGGATGTGAATTTACCGTAACAGCGCCATTACCGCACTAAGTATTATTACTAATTTCTAATAGCATTTTTCTTTATTTATTCTAACTTTGCTAAGCTTTCAATAGGCTTAAAATATTAAACAAGAGAGACAAAACAACTAACTACTATATTCTTTTTACTCACTATTTATCTCTGATATTAATGGCTGAAATATCTCCTTTACATAGCACCATTTTCAATATATACTAAAAAAGTTAAGATATAAATGGTTAGTTGGATCCTTAATAATACACATCCAATACTGCTTTGCCTAAGAGAGCATTCCTAATGACCGCTTACTATGGACATCAAAAATATTGCTTTTTTATTTGCCGACAATCCCAATCCCATGTGGGTCTATGATCCCGAGGACCTTTCGATCAAACAAGCAAATGACGCGGCCTGTGCCCTCTATGGATATTCAAAAGATGAATTCAATTCTTTAACCATTGCTGATCTCCGTCCTGAAAGCGAGATCCCGAAACTAAAAGAGGAAGTCGCCAAGCAACTAGATAGCTTTAGCGAGGCCGGTATTTGGAAGCATCAAAAAAAGAATGGAGACATCCTTTATGTACGGGTTCTTTCTCATCCAATCTCGTATCAAAACAATAAATACAAGCTCGTTACTGTCCACGATGTCACCAACAAAATTCAATACAAGCACGAATTACAGCTGCTGCTTGAACATAGTCTGGATGGGATCATGCTTACTGGTCCCGACGGAGAAATATTCAAAGCCAACCAAGCGGCTTGTGACATCTTAGGGATGTCGGAACAGCAGATTATCGAATTAGGTAGGGAGGGCATTGTCCATAAGGATGACAAACTTCAGGAGGCTCTGGAAAAACGCAGTCGTACCGATGAATTTTCTGGGGAATTAACATTTATTCACCGTTCTGGTCGGAAGATTCCTGTGCAGTTAACTTCATCGGTTTATACGAATCCGCAGGGCGAACGGCGAACAAGCTTAATCTTTCGCGATATTACCGAGCGCAAAGATACCGAGCAAAAACTGCAGGATATTGTCGACCACAGTACCAATCTGTTTTACCGGCACAGTCCTGATCACAAGCTTACCTACGTAAGCCCACAATCCGAAGAATTTTTAGGCTGTTCCCCTGAAGAGGCAAAACAAAAATGGACCAAATTTTTAACCGATCATCCTATTAATAAAAAGGCAAAGAAATATGCCGATAAAGCTATTAAAACCGGCCAGCCACAACCCCCTTATGACTTACAGCTCAAAAAGAAAACGGGCGAAAAAATATGGGTGCGTGTCAATGAGGCTCCTGTAGTAGAAGATGGAAAAACGATAGCCATTGTCGGCTCTTTAACGGATATAACTGAGCAAAGACGATACGAAGAGCAACTGCAAGAAACCCTGGAGCGCTATAAATATGTCACGAAAGCCACGAATGATGCTATTTATGAGTGGGATATAGAAGATGATAGCCTTTTCTTGGGGGAAGCGTTCAGCGATTTATTCGGTCATGATCCAGGGTCAAATAACTATACATTGGACGAGTATACCCAGTTTGTGCATCCAGAGGATCATTCTGAAGCTCAGGAATCCCTTGATCGTACCTTGGAAGATCCCTCCAAGCATTATTGGAAACATGAATACCGGTTTAAGAAATCTGATGGCGAATATGCCCATGTCGTCGAAAATGGGTATATCATCCACAATGAAGACGGTGATGCTATTCGTATGATAGGCGCCTTGCGGGACGTGACGGAACAGCGGGATCTGGAACAACTCCTTGAGCAAGCATACCGTATAGGCCGCATCGGAGCATGGGAATTAGACCTGGAAACAGAGACCTTGTATTGGTCGCCCATTACCAAAGAACTTCACGAGGTTAATCCGGATTTTGAACCTGATATAGAAACAGCCATCAACTTTTACAAGGAAGGAGAGAATCGGACAACCATCAAAGAAGCGGTTGAACAAGCCACCGCAGACGGGACGCCTTGGGACGAAGAACTACAAATCGTTACCGCCAACGGAAACGAGCGATGGGTCCGTTCGAAAGGAGAGCCGGAAATAGTCGATGGGCAATGCCAACGAGTTTATGGGGTATTCCAAGACATAAATGATAGAAAAAAAAGAGAACAGGAATTAAAAAAAGCCCGAAAAAAAGCCGAGGAAAGCGAAGCTCGGTACCGTACGTTATTTGAAAACATGAATACCGGTTTCGTGCTTTTTGAAGTGGTTCTGAACAAACATGACGACCCGGCCGACCTTACTATACTTGCTGCCAATAAAGCTTTTGCCAAAACTACCGGGTTGAATTTAGAAGAGGCTATTGGCAAGCGCCTTACAAAGGTGTTACCGGGCATAGAAAAGGATGAAGCCGATTGGATTGGCACGTATTCAAATGTTGCACTCACAGGAAAAACGACTCAGTTCGAAGAAGGCTCGGAACTGTTAGGAAATTATTATAACATTTCTGCTTTTCCGGCTGGGCCCAAACAGTGCGCTGTCACTTTTTTGGACATTACCGATCGCAAGCGGTATGAAATGAAGTTAGCTGAAAGCGAGGAGCGGTTGCGCCTGGCCACCGAACAGGCAGATATTGCCGTTTGGGAATATGACTTCAACACCAATTCCATGTCTCGCTCTAGGAATCACGATCAGTTATATGGGCTTGAGTGGCAAGACAAATGGGATATCAATACATTCCTTAATGCCACCCACCCCGAAGACCGCGAGTATTCTCATTCCTATATTCAAAATGCTGTAGCCCCGGGCGGGCCCGATGATTATAGCTTTGACTTCCGTGTAGGTTACCCCGACGGTTCAATACATTGGCTATCTGTGACCGGTCGTGTCATTGAACGCGACGAAGGTGGGCAAGGAATGAAAGTGCGCGGCACATTGACTGATATTACAGAACAAAAAGAACGTGAGAAGCAGCTCAGAGAAATCAATCGAAAAGATCAATTGATTTTGGAATCTACTGCGGAGGGTATTTATGGTCTCGATACGGAGGGAAAATGTACGTTTATCAATAACGCTGCCTCCAATATGTTGGGCTACCGAGCGGAGGAGTGTATAGGCAAGAATATGCATGAGTTAATTCATTATAAATATGCGAATGGCGAGCACTATCCTGAATCGGAATGCCCTATTTTTATTTCAAAAAACAACCATGAAAGCTGTAGGGTCACCGATGACGTATTCTGGAGAGCCGACGGCTCTTGTTTTGACGTAGAGTACACTTCCAGTCCTATGGTTGAAGATGGAGAGATAATGGGAGCCGTGATCGCTTTTTCTGACATCACAGAACGAAAACAGCATGAGCGGGCTTTGCATGAATCCCTAAAAGAGAAAGACACTCTCCTGGCCGAAATCCATCACCGGGTGAAAAATAATTTAGCCGTGGTCTCAAGCATGATGCAGCTCCAGGCCTTCGATGAAGACGACCAAGTGCTTAGACAAAAGTTAACTGACAGCGTTAGCCGTATTCAAACTATGGGAACGATCCACGAGCTGCTCTATCAATCAAATAGCCTTTCAAGCGTAGAATTCGGCAAAAACATTAGAAAATTAGTAACAAATATTGCTGAAACGTTTCAACCCAAGATTGATTTGGATATTTCATATGACTTAGAGGAGACTAAACTAAATATCAATCAAGCCGTACCGGTTTCCCTTATTATTAATGAAGTCATTACGAACGTTTTTAAGCATGCATTTGACGAAAAGGACCAGGGAACACTTCGGCTAGAGATGAAAAAAGAAAGTGACACGGTAACCCTTCAAATATCAGATAATGGGAAAGGGCTGCCACCAGATTTTCAAATTTCAAAGAATGCCAGTTCACTGGGACTACAACTCATCGATACCCTATCGCAACAATTAGAGGGAGATTATAGGTATGAATCTGATAATGGCAAAACGCATTTTAAATTAACGTTTCAAAAAAGAGATACAAAAGGATCGGGAAGTTCTCTTCTAACTTAATTTCAAGGTACTATCAAATTTTCTTAATTCTCCTCTATTTATTACCTAGCATATATCAAGCGACTAAAAGAGGTGTTTTACAACACCTGATCTAATCCCTTAATAACCATCTCTGAAAGCATATTATAACCCCAACTACACAGGCCCCAAACAAAAAACCCTCAACACCAGCCAAAACGGTCTCGGTGATAAAACCGAAATTCGGTTCCCCAAAGAAGCGCCCAAAGGCATCGAATTGGAGTTGCGAGTCGGTAAAAGAACCCGTTAGAAGATCCAAGCTTCCACTCATAAGACGTCCACCAGCCATTGATATCAGCACCCCGGCTATTCCACTAGCACTGGCTGCAGCTACCACTGGTCGTATGGAACGGGGCGAATCAAAACCCCCACCGATTGTTACCCCTATTCCTACCGCAGCACCTAATGCCGCTCCTTCCAGGCCCCCGGTAATACCTTCCGGTGACATGCCAAAGAGGAGGGTAAAAGCATCGACGCCCAGAAGTTTTGCCAGCCCGCCTATCACTAATCCACCAACGGCAGCGCCAATAACTGTCCATATCTTTTCCCCGTTTGTCGAGACGATTGCTATGGCCATACCAGAACTCACTCCTAAACCCCCCATCCCTCCGATAATTATATTAAGAGCGATAAGGACCAACAGCATCGATATGACACCCATTCCAGTATCGCCAGGAGCATAAGCCAGCCCGAATCCATACACCAAACCTCCTAACAAGCCAGCTAGAACACCTCCGGTGGTACCAGCGCCGCCAATGAGCACACCCCGATTCAGCGGATATAACTTATTTGATTTAGATATAGGCGTTTCTGATGTGCTTGATGAAGCGGGCTCATCCTGTGCACCCTTGGAAGAAGCATTGGTCTTCACTAATCCGATAAATCGGTAGCCATAGCCGGGTACCGTCTGTATGTACTGGGGATTGGAAGCATTATCCCCCAACTGCTTGCGAATCTCCTTTATGCACTGCGTGAGTGCCGAATCACTTACTACAACATCGTCCCATACCTCTGAGAAAAATTGGTCTTTCTCCACAAGCTGCCCATGTTCTTGGACAAGAAGCACCAAGGCATCAAAGTAGCGACCATTCAGTTCAACCTGCCGGCCATCCTGCCAGAGCTGCCGGTTTTCCACATCGAGATCAAAATCATCAAATCGGTAATGAGAATAGGGTTCAGAAGACATAATTATAATTGCTCACAAAAATATTATACCGCGCTCACGTAGCTCAGCCGACGCATCTCTATATTAGCTAAAGATAATATACCATTGAAGGTATGTAATACAGACTTTCAATATAACAATCAAAATCTAACATCTACTTTTTCTAACAACCTAATATGGATACCAGTAACAGGGTTAAGCTTCACAAATTATTATCAGGATTGATTATTACGGTCGGTATTCTACTAGTAATCTATATGATTGCGGTAGAGGGAGAACTCGGTGCCCTACCCCTGTTGCTCATTACATTCGGTACGGGGTGGTTGCTTATTACGTATTTCAAATCTCAGCGGTAACAACACTAATTTTAAATAAAATGACAGAAATGGCTTTACTCGATACATTGACCAACCGGACAAATGCCCGCAATGAGGCAATTCTCGCCTTTACCCTAGCACTGGCAGCGGCCGTGCTCATAAAGATCCCTGCACTCTTTGGCATTCACCTCGATCAGCACGAAAGTTTTTACCTCCGGAATATGAGCCTGTTCGTGCTTCCAATGTTGACCGGCTATTTTATCTGGAAACGCCAACTGGGGGCTCAAACGCTCATTGGCCTGGCAATTGCCTTTATTGCAGCTGGGATCATTGCGAACAGTTATCCATTTGATAAGGGAAGTGATACCGAAGTCCTCTTGGCACTTCATCTGCCCATCGCACTTTGGCTGATTGTAGGCATCGCCTACGCAGGTGGGCGGTGGCATCAGCCCGGCAGGCGCATGGAGTTCGTTCGATTCTCCGGGGAACTGTTCATTTACTTTGTGCTACTCGCCCTCGGTGGAGGCGTCTTGTCGGGCTTCATGGCGTTGATCTTTGGGACCATTGGTATCGATATCGAACCAGTTTTTGAGTCTTGGCTATTGCCCTGCGGAGCCACCGGCGGGGTAATTGTTGCCTCGTGGCTTGTGGAAACTCGAAAAAGCATGACCGAAAATATCGCGCCCGTACTGGCACGTCTCTTCTCTCCCCTTTTCGCCATCATACTGATCACATTCTTGGGCACGATGCTATGGACCGGCGGTGGCATGGATATCGAGCGGGACATCCTCATTGCTTTTGATATGCTTCTGTTGATTATAATAGGACTTCTGCTGTATAGCATCTCTTCTCGTGATCCCAACTCTTCTCCTAGTGCATTCGATATGGTACAGGTTGTGCTGCTGGTGAGTGCATTGCTGGCTGACGTGGTAGCCCTATGGGCAATCACCGAGCGAATTACTGAATTGGGGTTTACGCCGAATCGCCTGGCGGCCCTGGGGATGAATATCATTCTTCTAGTGAACTTAGCCTGGTCTACGGTGCTTTACATACGCTTCCTCAGTGGGCGTGGATCATTTCAGTCGATCGAACAATGGCAGACGGACTACCTTCCGGTTTATGCGGGATGGGCAGCAATTGTTGCAATCGCTTTACCGCCCTTATTTGGATTTATTTAAACAATTGAATACAACTTTATAGGCACATTACAAATATTGAATCAAAAAGCGATAATACTTATAAACACAGATATTTCTGTGAATTGTATCATCATCAGTCCTGACCAGTAGTGACAAGTAAAACTTCGCTTTTTATGAGACAATAAAAAATAGTAAAAGTAAATCTGATCCTAGTACCCAGGGGTACTTTTATATAACAGGGTATGCTTTTTTGAGGGGCCAATTTTTTAAATCAACATCGCTTTCGGACCCTGGTTTTGGCCCATGGGGTGCCCAATGAGGCTCATTTTGGCAAGAACTGAGTTAACCTTGATCTACCCCCCGCCCTAGTAAAACATAAAAAAACCCTTTAATTTAATTCCTATCGATTAGTTATAAATTTAGGGAGTAATTTTTTTAAACCACGGCAGCCTTCCTATGGGTACATCAATATTTTCTGTAGTAGGCCCATCATAAATATTCCCATTTTCTGCTTTCCAAGTGCCTTCTGGAATCTTAACTGTTCTCTTTCGTTGACCTTTTTGTACTACAGGAGCAACCATTATCTCGGGACCTAACATAAATTGATCTTTTATTGTTGCGTAGCCACTATTGGGATATGTATAAGCCATGGGCCGAACGATAGGCTCACCAGTTTGTGCAGACTCTTTTGCTAATTCTAGAATAGTATCCCCCATTTTAGAATGAAGCTTTGCCATCTGCTTCACTCTCCGTTGATTTTTTTGGGATAAAATCCTCCAAGGAGCAACTGAAAATTGCATCATGGGCATTAACGCATGGACTTGGGCTGAACGAACAATCAATTCCTCATCCATCGTTGATTCATCTAAAAAGGCCGTAAACTGACCTCCTCCAATCATATCAGGACAGGTAAAAGCATATCCCATCAATCCTTGAGCAACAATACCAGGGATCAATTTTTGCAGATCCTCCCAACTATGATCTTTATCTCGTAATCTTTGGGCTAATGGGTATCCAGCCATTTTCCAAGAGGCGCGATATTCATTCAACGGATAGTCCAATCCAATCTCTGCAAAATAACGGGTATGGTCATTGGGTAGTGAAGGCTTATGAGATTTTAAATTTCCCTGATAATGATGGGTATCTCCACCGTCAAACTTAAAACCATCAACCCCATATTCTTTGACCAAGTAATCGAGCTGACCTTTGAACCACGACTGGGTATCAGGGTTGCTTAAATCTAAAGCAGCACTTACGCCATTCCACCAACGAATCATCGCAGGCTCTTCATGTGAATTATTCAGCAACATATCTTTTTCAGCCAGATCACGATATACGCGAGAATCTGGACTCACCAATGGGACTACCCATAGCATTACCTTAAAACCCATCTTGTGGAGTTCATCCATCATTTTTTTTGGATTCGAAAAGCGTTCTGAAGAAAACTTCCAAACCCCATAATCTTTCTGCCAATTGTCATCAATCATAATTACCCCGGGTGGATATCCCTGGTCAATAATATTACGAGCATATTCCAAGATATCTTCCTGGTTCTGATCATACATTAACTCAATCCACGTATTATATTGGGGAGCGGTGAACATAAGAGCGTTGGGATATTCACCTTGTGGAGGGAAGAACTGTTCTTTGCTAAACTGAAACGCCTCTCGCAGATTATTGTCCTGCTTGCCAGCTTTTATCTCGCCATACTCACTGGTGACCTTAATGGACCCTTTATCAAAATGATAGGCAATAGGTTTAGACGACCAAATATACCTTCCATGACTTGAAAGTAAGAGTGGTTGGGCCTGGTTCCCATAATTATTCCCTAATAAATCACGCTTTAGAGAAGTCGAAGAGGAGTAGGGCATTAAATGGCTATCCGAACTCACTCCACCCCACCAGTACTCGTTTTTTTCCATTTTTAGCGAAAGGGTATCTTGAGCTTGTACTTCAAAACAACCAAACCCCAGAAATAAGAAGATTAATAATACACCTATTTGCTTTCTAAGCATAGTAAAAAAGTTAAATTGATTAAAATTTAGCGTTGGGATCAAATATTTGTGTATTATCAACCCACTCTCCACTAGTAAAGTCTGGAAACTCAACCGGCTCACCACCTTGAGCTATTGAATTTTCTGAAAGTGGAAAAATAACGCTCCAAGTTGCTGCATCGTAAACATCTTGGGGGGTGTGCGCTTGATTCTTGATAGACTCTACAAAAGCATTCCTTACAAAATAATCCATCCCTCCATGTCCAGAACCTTCCGCTTCACGTTCATGACGTTTCCACAGATCTGCATCAAACTCATCCTGATATTTATTAAACTTTTCCCAGCTATGAGGCTCACTGCGTCCACGAATATGGATTGAGTCATTATCTTTCTGCCAGATTCCGTTGGTACCCTGCGCCCTAAATCCAAGTGAGTATGGTCTTGGTAGTGTAGTATCAAGGGTAACAAGTATAGTTTCACCATTTGAAGTCGTTAGCGTAGTTGTAATAATATCTCCATTCTTCCAATCTACTTCAGCATTTGGATGATCTTCGCCTCCATAATATTCAATATGGCTTTCTAAGCCTTTTGCTTTTGTGGCATTTGAGCTTAGTTTTACAAATCGATTACCACGATTAATATCCAACCAGTGAGCAACAGGACCTATCCCATGGGTTGGATAAAGATCCCCATTTCTTTTTGTGTAATGCTTGGTACGCCAGCTGGATACACTTCCTGTTCCGGGACCAAATTCTAAATCATCATTAAAAAGATAAGGAGTTAAATCATGCTGATATCCGCACCGCGCGTGTATCATTTCTCCAAACAGCCCCTCCCGGACCATATTTAAAACAGCCATGACATCTCTACGATAACATACATTTTCGAGCATCATGCACGGCATGCCGGTACGCTCTGAGGTTTCTACTAAATCCCAACAATCCTCTACCGTTAGCGCAGCCGGAACTTCAACCCCAACATATTTGCCATTTTCCATGGCAGCAATAGCTTGAGGAGTGTGGAATTTCCAGGGCGATGAAATAATTACACCATCAAGATCATCTCTTTCACAAAGCTTTCTGTAATCCTCTTCCTTAGAATATCCCTCTGGCCTATCCTGTCCCGCATCTTCTACAAGGTCTAACCCCCTTTTTAGGTTTTCCTTTTTAGGATCCAGAATTGCCTTAACCTCAACATCATCACGATTTAACATTCCGCGAAGATGTCCGGAGCCTCGAGCCCCTACCCCTAAAAAACCTAGAGAAATGGTTCGATCATCATTTCCTTTAAGAATAGAAAAAGGGGCTATTGAAAGTCCAAGACCAGTTAAAGCTGTCGTTTTTAGAAAATCTTTCCGATTTATATCGTTACTCATGGCAATACATATTTACTTGTTATCATTTTGCAATCAGTACTGATAAATAGTTTTTAGATTACATTTTTCATTATGCTTGATTTGTAGCATGGGCATATATACCTATAACTTTTTGGATCTTGTGAAGCACAATATCATTGGGATCATTGCTTAAATCACCCTTTTTAATGGCTTCATATTGACTTGGCAGATATTGACTTAAAAGTGGTAAGGGAATATTCTGGTCTTCTAAGTTTTTGAATAATTTTTCCAAAGCTTTTTTAACTGACGTATTTGGCCAGTAATACCTTGACCGGTCACTGTAACTGTATTTTCTAAGATATTTCAACTTATCGTTATCTCCTTCGTAATGATCTTCCCAAGATTCTGGATTTTCAACCATGACACGCTCCAACACACTTCTAATATTAGAAAGCTCTACCGATTCATTTTGTGATAATAATTCTCTTTCAATATGTGCTAAAGCAAATATTGCTTCTCGGAAAGAAAATGTGAGCCAAGGCCCTACCTTCAAAATTCTAAAACCATCCTGTACCAGTCCTTTCAGACTACTATAAGTTTGATAATCGGTAGAATGGGCTTCGAACATCATTCCATCATGACTTTTTATAAAACTTGAAAGATCGGAAGCCTCTTTTGGATCGTATGGTACAATATCATTATTCCCAAACTCAACACCGGGTTGTACGACCTGGGCAATAACCCGATTCCAAGCATCATCAAGCCCCTTATCCAAGAAAGCCTTTTTTGTTATATCAATAGTTTTTTTTGCAGATTCAACACTGGTAACCTCGATATCATGAATCGATCCTTCTGCCCCTCCCGGTATTGGGACTTCAGTACCTATTATATAAACAGGTTTAATGGAGTCTTGGTTGGTTTCTTGAAATGTCTCTTCAGCAACTTTGCACAATTCAGCAGACCTTTTTGCTACAATTTCATCATCCATGGGGACTCCTGGCTTCACATCATCATTGGCACAGGGAATACTTGTATCTAGATGAATTTTTGTAAAACCTGCCTTAACATAAGCCCTAACTAACTCTCGTGATTTCTCCATCGCTTCTTCCGCGGGATCTGATTTCCACGGGTTAGGCCCTAAATGATCTCCGCCCAAAATTAATTTATCTATTGGGAAGTTTACCTCCCTCACCAATTTAGTTATGTAATCGACAAACTCTTGTGGCGTGCGGCCTGTGTAACCACCATATTGATTTACCTGATTGGCAGTTGGTTCTACCAATAGAAAGCTACCATCTTTTTTAGCCTTTACTATCGATGCTTTAAGCACATATTCATTAGAAGAACAAACTGAGTAAATTCCATTCGCTTTAATTCCATCTCGTTTATTAGCTAGATTAAGTAAATAGTTATTCATTAATAATCGTATTTATACTTTAATTTTTATTCTAGCAATTTTTCCAAATTGCAGAAAAATACCTATTTCATCTTATTTTCAATGCTATTGAATCTTTACCTTGTTCTTCATTTGAAGAGGTATAACTAGCTGTTAATAAGAATAAGCCAGTATCAATGTTTTTCGGAGCTTCAATAATTTTTAAAACCCCTTCAAGACCTGTATACACCCAACAATACTCACATTTACCTTGTCTGATGATGTACTCAACCATCTTTATGGCTTCTCCTTCAGAAAACTCTGGATTGGCAGGCATCGCCATATTACCCCACTGCCCTTCAGAACCTTTAAGAATACTTTGCACTTGGTCCTGCTTACTCCTTTTTCCTTTGTTAAATGCAATAGCGATTTCTGAAAAAGAAGGGCCTGTAATACTATTTTTATCTGCATGGCAGTTAAAACAACCTCCTTTTCCCATTAAGGTTAAACCCGAGTGATCTGTCAACCTTTTCTGCTCTTCTGTGTGACCAAAAAATGCCGAGTCAACAGCATTGGGGAAAAATCTGATACTCAAAAATACCTGCTGGGAATTAATTTCACCATACTTTGAATTACCGTCGATAGGATCACGAACTTCTATTTCATAACGGATTTGAGAATTCCAGGACCCACGTTTATCATCATCTGCAAGCAATAACTTGACAGTGGGTTTTATTTGATAACCTAAACTTCTCCTTTTATCTGAAACCGATTCTGCTTGGGATAATATCATAAACCCTAAAGTTGAAGCAACCATTATGATTAAAGTTTTCATATAATCACTAGGCTTGATTAATTTCCTTTGCTACCCTGTTAGCCGAATTTGTTGCAGCTTCCATTCCCCAGCTTCTATTATCCGCATAGCCCCCTGCGAAATGAATTCTCCCATATGGTTCAATAAGGTGGGGCCAAAATTTCGATAAATCGCCTATAGAAAAACCGCCCCTTTCACATCCAGGAGTAAACTGATCTACTGACCAATCTTTCACCAATAATTGTTCTATGTTGATATTCGACTTATCGCCTGGATAATACTCTTTGAATACTTCAAGTGCGCGGAGAGGATTTGTACCAGCAGAAACTTTAGCCATCAATACAGCCCTAGGAGTATCTACTTCTTCGGCTACCTGCCAAATCGTACGTAAGTGAGGATGATTAAAAGTCAGATTAATACTAATATCATCTTTCTTCCAAAATTCAGTACGCGCTTGGAATACAATCCTTGATTTCTGTTCATATGAAATCTCGTTGATAATAAATTTCTTTTTAGAAGGAAGTTCCGGTTTTATAAGAATATTTCGTAAGGCAGATACAGGCAGACAGTTGGCCAAATAGTCGGCTGACATATTTTTCTCTTGTCCTAGTTCTCTATACAGAACTGTTACTCCTGTCTCCCCATGTTCTATTTCTAATATTTTACTACCAAGTTTTACCCGAGTATCTAACCGTTTTGCAAATTCTTCTGGTAAAACATCATTACCCCCTTTAATTCGATAAAGATCATATTCCCCCCAATACCCTCTCTTTTTTTTGATGTAGGATTGCCACAATTTATAGAGTGCCGAGGTATTGTTACCTCCCAATACCTGAAGAGCGGCCTTGGAAGCTCCTTCATTCTTATAAATTTTTGAAATTGGGACTTCATCCAGATGGTCATAGCCAATCCCAAATGGTTGATATTCATTGATAAAATTATCCAGATAGGGTTCCAAATAGAGTTTTTCTAAATTTGTTGACAGGTTTTCAAAAGAATAGGAGGATAGGAAACGGGATTCTTTTTCAGTGAATCCACCTAATTTATTCAGTTGCTTTTTGCGTTTCTTTTGGAGATCTGCCTGTGTTAACCACTCATCCCCCTCACGCGTCATCCTATTTTTGCGATGCAAATATGGAAGTACCGGTATATCAAACTCTTCAATATATTTCCAGTAATTCTCGTATCCGGGTTTTGTGAAGTTTTCAGCTCCATAATCAGCATATAACCCATTTGCCAACCCATCATGAACCGTTAGCACTGTCCCCCCATATCGACCAGCAGCTTCCAGCACAACGACTTCATGTCCCAATCTCATTAGCTCATAAGCACAACACAAACCAGCAATACCCGCACCAGCTACAATAACTTTCTTTCTTGCCCGAGGATTTGAAGAAGAATCATTTTTTCTTTTCATCAAACTAAAAGGCATTGTCGATAAACCAATACCAGCTAGCGAACTCTTTTTTATGAAACTTCTTCTATCCATAGCCACAAAATATCAGCTCCAATTTATTCCTGTGGCTTTGCGACAACCAGTAAGTGATCAGAAAAGCTCGTTTCTAGGTTTGCATCTGAACCTTTAATAACACCCAGCTGTTCACCTGTTTCGTAATTGACAAGCTCATACTCTTGATTAGCATTTAAACCCCGAAGTTCTACCTGGCCTTCAAAAGAATCTGCATAGAATGCATAGAAAAGATTTCCATTTTTCTCAATGGCATGGGTTTCTGGCCGATCAAAACCTATATCATATAGCTCGCCTCTATACTCACCTTTGGGGAGCATATATTCTTTGTAGATATCCATCCACTTGCTAACAAGGGCTTCTTTCTCGTTTGTTAACAGAAATTCATTACCAGGAGCTGACGACTCTGGCCACGTAAATTTAGACCCAATGACTCCTCCAATTCCCACAGTAGAAGCAAAATCATTCTGATTATCACTTAATTCAACATGATCGCCATAATATGCAGCATTTTCTCCCATTAGTGCCTTGTATGTCTTTCCTTTATGTCGAATCTGCCATGAATTAAGTGGATCGGAAGAAACAGGCTGATTCATATGAGGCATGATAAATGAAGATCCAGAGGCCCCACAGGGACAAATCTCTACTACAGCATCGGATTTTATAGTTATCGCTGTATTATAAATCTCATTATATAGGTCAGGTAACTCTTCAACGGATTTTTCGGGATATTCTTGGCTTTTATCATTTCCATAATCGGGAGGGACTTGGTTTAGATGCTGGCCATCGATTTTCAGCCCGTCATACCCCCAATCACCCATAAATTTTTTTACAAGTTGATTATGATATTCTTTTGTCGTTTTCAGAGCTGGATTCAAATAATGACTATCCCACCAAGTTATTTTTTGATATTCTCCTTGTTTATTGATCAAGAGCATTTCGCTTTCATTCTCATGAACTCTTGAGCCCGGATCCGCCGCTAAGGGTGCCCACCATAATTTTGCTTTCAAATCATGTTCATGTACTTGATCCACAAATTGCTTCATTGTGGTTTTACTAAATTTGGCATTTGTCTGCCAATCACCTTCTGCAATTTGCCAACCGTCATCTAACACCGCCCATTCAAAACCGAGCTCTTTCACCTTCGGAAGAGTATTTAATACCTTCTCAAGGGTAAAATCTCGACCATATCCCCAAGCACACCATATTGGTTCATAGGCGGTTTCGGGTGGATCAGTAAATTCGATCCCTTTAAGATCAAGGATTTTCCTGTATTTCCTCAGTGACGAATAATAATCGCCTGTATGAGTAGAAAGAAAAGTCTCAAAAGTAGATACGCTATCTCCAGGCTGAATAGAATGAGGATATTTTAACGTCGAAACACTATCAGTATCAAAGGTAACTGATAATTCCACACCATCATTTTCTGAAGTTGAGTTTACGGGTAAAGAAATAAGCTGAGGCTCAGTTTCTATATGCCCTACCGCCAACCCACCGTCGGGTCTCCACACATCTGCCACTGGAGTTCCTCCACCATAATCAGAGGCATTCATCCCCTGATAATTTTGTTGCTCAAAATCTTGTCCAATTGGTAATATCCAGTCTTGGCGAGAAGGATAAGAAGCACTCTGGAATGACCAAAAACTGTTCTCACCCAAAGAATCATCCAAAGCACTTAAGACATAATGATTATTTTTCCATCGATCTAAATCCAGAACCTGCTCCCCATTGTTTACATATTCAACACGGGTGGTTATCAAGTTTGGTATACTTTCGTATGCTGTTGCTATAACATTTTTCTGAATATTAAATTGGGGATTGGAAGCATTTCCTGTAATAGTGATTCGACGACCATTGCCCAACTCATTGTTAATAGATTCAAAATGAAAATTCTCAAGCTTAAAGTTACTCAAGACTTCCCCATTAATGGTTACTGATTCTGAAGGCTGGAATTCATTTAAAAGCAATTCCCTTTTAGAATCTGCAAACTCTACTTTTGTATGCAACAATTCATTAAAAGTTAGTGTAACACTACCACTTGTTATCTGCGGTTCTTGGTTATTTGTACAACCAAAAGCAAATAATACCAAGATGGTTGCACCTAAAAGACGGATATTTGTTCTGATTGTTGTCATCTTATTTATTTTACTTATTTAAAATTTTTCTTGCGTTACTCTGATAAACTTTCTTTAGCACTTCGTCACTTAGGTTAAATCCATTTAAACTCCAGTGATATCCAAACTGATCTTGCCGATAAAAATGCTCATCCATCGTTTGTAACACTCTAAATGTTACATTATACATGTCACTGTCAGTGCCCATATCCGTTCCATAGACGATCTTATTCTGGTATTTAGTGATAAACCTTTTTACATGTCGGGGAATTTGAGACAACTCAGCGTAGCGAGCTGATACATCAGCATATAAGTTGGGATACTTCTCAAGCATATTCCCAATGATACTCAAATCATATGAACTGTTTCCAAGATGTGCGGCAATAAAAGTAGTCTCGGGATGCTTTTTAACAGCATTCTCTAATGTGGTTAACATTTCTCCATGCCCAAGAATCCCTTCCTGATTATCGAGTCTCCAATTAACTGCATTCATTAGTCCATCATTGGTAGAATCCATATCCATATAAAACCAGTAGGGTTCAGCTACATGAATATTTACAGGCATATTCAGTTCTCCAGCTCTTTTAAGTACTGGATCTAATCTTTCATCATCAATATGTAAACCTATAGCTTCAACAGGATGAGAATATGATAATCCTTTACCTTTATCTCCTAACTCACCAATTCCAGTTGCTCCCATCTTGTGTAACCTCTCAAGCTCCTTGATAGCTTTTTTAGCAAAGCCCGGTTCTTCATATCCTGAATAATCAATCCCACACCATACCTCAAAATAATCGCTGTATTCAGAATAAACAGTATACAGAGAATCGTACTTTTCGCCCGTTGCTTTGGTAAGCAACACTGTTTTTTCTATACCATTCTTTTTCATTGTCTTAATCCACTCCTCAATATCCTCTTCTGATTGAGGATATGCATGAGAATGCATATCAACAGCCTTAAAACTCGCTTTATCAGCCTTATAATTATGTACCTTATAAAGTGATTCTGGTCGATAATTTTTCAGTAGTAAATCCTCGGCCGGTGCACTTGAAGAATTATCCTGAGCAAATAAAGGACTGGAGATCATTAAACCCAATAGAAACAATGTTATTAACCTAATCATAAAGCAATCTCATTTCTTTTTAGTCCAAAAACATCTTTGGCAATTTTAATTATATGTTCTTTATCTGAAAAAGCTTCAGTTCCACCTGAACTCGTTGTTGAAATAGCACCTGTTAGGTTGCCAAATCTTGCACATTCCTCAATAGAATCACCGACAATAAACCTACTTATAAAACCGGCATTAAAACTGTCTCCAGCTCCAATCGCGTCTGCAACATTATTATTGTGGAAGGCTTCTACTGTTTTTAATTTTTCATTTTTAGAAAAAGCAGATCCTTTTGAACCGAGCTTTGCAACAATGATATTACCAAGCTTACTCAATTCCTTTATGGCAACTTCCCAGTCATCTTTACCGGTTAAATACTTTAATTCAGATTCGTTGGGTAAAAATACATCCACGTAGGGTAAAATTTCCTTTAAATTCATTTCCCATTCCTCATTAGGATCCCATTGTGGGTCAAAAGAAGTTGTTAATCCAATATTTTTGGCTCTCTGCATTAAGACATGTAAATCTTTTGCGATACGTGGTTGTAAAAAGAATGATGAAAAGTGAAGATGATTAGCCTTTTCTAAATGCTCATCAGCAATATCCTCAATGCCCAGATTAGTCATAGCCCCTTGATGGGTAATCATAGCCCGCTCTTCACCATAGTTCAGGGCTACAGTAACACCTGTTGCTAAATTTGAATCTGTTATTATAAGACCTGTGTCAACACCATTTTCATTCAGAGAAGAAAGAACTTTCTTACCAAAACTATCTTTTCCAATTTTACCAATAAAACTAACTGAAGGTCCTAAGCTCGATAGGTTACTTGCAAATATCGCGGATGAGCTGCCTAGTGTATTCGTAAGACTACCGGCTAATTTCTCCTTTCCAATTTCAGGAAAACCTTCTATTTCGTTAAAAATTAAATCAACATTCAATTCGCCTACTGTAATAACATCAAACTTATTCATAAACCTCTTATGATTTAAATAAAAACCTGTCCGGATTTATTGAACAAACATACCGGACAGGTCCAACCTCACTTTTAGTATCCCGGATTTTGTTCTAAGTCGGGATTTACATCTATTTCTGATTGTGGAATTGGGAAAACGAGATGATGTTCTTGAATATCTCCTCGACCATGCTCTGTCATTACGTCTATAGCTCTATCGGTCCTAACAAGATCCCACCATCTATGTCCTTCGAGTGCAAGTTCCACACGTCGTTCTTGGTAAACAGCCTGCCGGAATTCTGACTGAGTCATACCTGTAGGTAATGGATCAAGCCCAACTCGTTCCCTAACTTGATCAACATATGGTTTTGCCTCTGAGGTTTGTCCCATCTCATTGAGAGCCTCAGCATAATTCAGCAATACTTCGGAATAACGCATGACACGATAGTTTACTGGTGAATCGGCACCAGACCCTATAAAACCATCCCGTTTAACAAGATATTTTCTGGCATTATAACCTGTAGAAGACCAATTGGGATCATATTGTTTACCACCTTGAATAGTCGATCCTTGCATTAACACCGTTGCTTCTAAACGCGGGTCATTAGATTCAAAAGCGTCAACTAAATCTTGGTTAGGCATATCAAATCCCCAACCTTCTAAACCAGCAACACCAGAGTTTCTGGGTGCAGTACTAATATGCTGTATAGAACCATCACTTCCATTACCCCAAGCTCCATTTGGACCGCCCTTGGTGAATTGTACCTCGAAAACAGATTCTTCACTGTTTTCATATTCTTCCTCAAAATTATCAGCATAGTTGGGGAGTAGGTCATATACACCGGAGTCAATCACTTTTTTGGAAAATTCAGCAGCTTTTTCCCAGTTTTTCTGCCACATATAAACTTTAGCTAACATACCATTAGCAGCTCCCTTTGTGATACGACCTTTATCAGAGCTGCCATAACTCTCTGGAAGAACGTCAGCCGCATCACTCATATCGCTAATAATCTGGTTATATACTTCGCTTTTATCTGTCCTGCTTACCCTCAATTCTCCAAGCTTTTGAGGCTCAGTAATCAATGGTACATCACCAAACAATCTTACCAACCAGAAGTAATAATAACCTCTCAAAAACTTTGCTTCTCCAAGCAATCGCTGTTTTAGATTATCATCCATTTCTATATCAGGCAACTCGCGCATAACAATATTAGTGCGATAGACTCCCGTATAACTATCAGCCCAACTATCCGCTAATAGCGAATTACTTGACTTGATTTCAAATAAATCAAACTCCCACCAAGCCGGTCCATCGGATCTACCTCCATCTCCCTTATGAGCATCATCAGAAGTTATATCACCAATTGACCAATAACTATTAGAGAATAGGCCACCGTATTGAAGAGGATCATACGCAGCATTTACAGCAGCAACGGCATCTTCCTCTGTTTGATAAAAGTTTGCCGAGGTAACTTGATTTGGATCATTTTTTGTCAAAATCTCATCACTACATCCTGTGAAAACCAGGAGAAAAATTATTAATAAACCTTTTAAAGATTTCATAACTATCAATTTTTTGTATTTGAAAAATTAGGAAGAAATTTAGAATCCAACACTTAAACCAAAGTTAATTGAACGTGGTACAGGATAACTTCCCATATCTATACCATAATTAAGGTTATTGTTATCTACCTTCCCTAATTCAGGATCAAAACCGCTGTAACTTGTAAAAGTCAATAAATTTCGAGCCCTTGCATATACTCTTACTTTGCGGGCTCCTAACTTATTTAATAGACTAGCGGGAAGGTTATATCCTATTTGAATATTTTTCAATCTCAAATATGACCCATCTTCAACATATCGATCTGAAATTCGAGCATTGTCGTTGGGGTCACTCCAGATTAGTCGTGGCATATCATTACTAGTTCCTGGCCCTGTCCACCGATCCAACACGGTTGCCATTTTGTTTCCGATATGAGAACCATTTTCTAAGCGATAACCCATCGTATTCATTAATTCATTCCCATAAACTCCACTAATCAATAGACTTAAATCGAAGTTTTTATAGGAGGCGCTTGCATTAAAAGCAACTTCGAAATCAGGTATTGGACTACCTAAATAAGTACGGTCATCGTCATTAATAACCCCATCCTCATTAACATCGACAAATCGAATATCACCAGGTGCAGCACCTGACTGAGTCGCATGATTATCAACATCATCCTGAGTTTGGAATAACCCATTCGTCTTATATCCATAAAACTCTCCGATGGATCTGCCTTCTTGAGTTCTGGTTAAACGCACAGATTCCCGATAAAGGATTGGAGATCCAATAGGTAACCCTCCTCCAAGGTCCAACACTGTATTTTTAACAGTAGAAAAATTACCGCCAAAGCTGTAGGAAAATTCACCCGCAGAGTTTTGATATTTCAGAGCGAGCTCAAGGCCTTTATTTTCAACTTCTCCCGCATTTTGGTATGGAGCTTCAGGTATACCAGCACTTGTTGGAATAGGTATTGGCACGAGCATATCTGATGTTGTCTTAACATAGTAATCTGCTGTAAAATTGACCTTGTCGTCAAAAACGGCCAAATCTACACCGATATTTGTCTGAGTCGTAGTTTCCCATTTCACATCCTCATTTGGAACTCCCACTGGTGCAACGCCAGGAACCACTTCCTGTGCATCACCCAAAACATAATATTGCGAGAGATTCAATCTCGTTGCATAATTATAATTACCTATTTGTGAGTTACCGGATTTCCCCCAACTAAAACGCAATTTTAAGTTAGACAGAAAATCAACATCAGATAAGAATTCTTCTTCAGTAAGTCTCCAACCCAATGAAAAAGAAGGGAAAGTACCGTACCGATTGCCCTCACCAAATTTTGAGGATCCATCAACTCTTAAATTACCAGTGAAAAGATATTTATTCTGATATGAATAGTTTACACGACCAAAATATCCTATTAATGCCTCCTCTTCAACGAATTCAGATAGAGTTGTAATATTATCTGCTGCACTTAAGACAGTTACATTCTCATTAATAAACCCTTGGGCTGAAGCATCTATCGATTCATACCGAGACTCACTAACCGAAAAACCACCAAGTAGCTCAACATCATGATCCTGCATGAATGTTTCTTCATAATTAACAGTGGTCTGGCTAGTCCAGCTGAAACTATTACTGTTACTTCTAATCAACTCCGCTATTGAGTTTGAAGTTATACCCCATCTGTATGTTGGGTCAAATTCAAAATAATTACCGTTTGAATAGTCTACCCCAAATTCAGATTTAATCCTAAGATTTGATGTAGGATTTATTTCAAGGTATGACCGATTTACAACATTAGAAATTTCATTATCTACCTCATTTATAGTTGCCAAACCTACTGGGTTAGGACCTTGACTACTACCCTCAAAATCTCCCTGAGGACCTGCAAATTCTCCATCGCGGCGAACTGGAACTGTTGGTGACATTTCTAAAGCTCCAACTATTCGATTATCAGTAGCAAATGGATAATCTTCAGGTATAGCCGCTTGGTTCGTACGGGAAAGTGATATTCTGTTACCTATCTTAAAAAAATCAGATATTTCATAATCAGCATTTGCTCTAACTGAGGACCTTTCAAATCCACTACCGATTAAAACCCCTTCTTCATTATAATGGCCACCTGATATAAAGTATTGCAACTTTTCATTACCTCCAGAAACAGACAGATTATATTTTTGAACTGCCGCATTTCTTGATAACTCATCTTGCCAATCAGTTCCTTGTCCTAAAGAGGAAGGATTATCCCAATAGGTCTGTAACCCTGATGCAGACCGTGCTTCATTTTGCATACGAGCATATTCTTCCGCATTTAGCATGTCGACCTTATTAGATAACTGCTGAACTCCATAAGTCATATCCAAATCAACTTGCGTCTGTCCACTTGCTCCACTTTTCGTAGATATCAATACCACTCCATTACCCCCATTTGCTCCATAAATTGCTGCTGCAGAGGCATCTTTTAAAACATCTATAGATTCAATATTGCTTGGGTTTATAGAATTTATATCCCCACCAGGAATTCCATCGATTACATATAACGGACTACTATTCCCAATTGTACCAATACCTCTAACATCTACTGATATGCCAGCACCAGGCGTACCACTGTTTTGTGTAACATTAACACCTGAAATTCGACCCTGAATTGCTTGATTAATATTAGTAGTAGTCTGCTGGGCAATTTCTTCCGAAGAAATTGAAGATATTGCAGAAGTGACTTCACCTCTTCGCTGGGTTCCATAACCAACAACTACAAGCTCATTGAGACTACCTACATCTTCCACAAGTTGTACTTCAAGATAGTCTTGGGAACCTACCCTAACCTCCTTTTCTCCGTAACCCACGTAAGAAAATACAAGAATTGACTCCTCACTTGGTACGTCCAATTCAAATTTACCATCGGTTCCAGTAGTAGTTCCTCGCTGTGTCCCTTTCAAAGTAATGTTAACTCCTATAAGGGTTTGGCCAGTTTGGCTATCAGTAACAATACCCTGGACACTTTTTTCATTATCCTGCCCCATTACTGAGTTTGCCAATCCATTAATTAAAAAAAGAAACAACAATGTGCTGACTACTAGCCGTATGCCTATCAAACTTTTACTTGTTTTTTTTATCCGTTTCATTGTATTAGAACTTTTGATAAAGTGATTAATAAATAACGATTTCATTCTAATTATCCCATACAGTTCTTTCGTTTTATTTCTTTTTCTAATTAAACCATTCAATTTTTAAAATCAAAATAAAATAACAAAAGTTTATAAATCCCGCCCAAAAGGATCTAATCCCGCTTTTTAGACATATTTAAATATTAAAAGGGCAATAAAGGTATTTTTTACTTTCTTATGTTTCATTTTTTTTCTTACTTAAAGCAAATAAAAGTACCATAACGAAAGATATTAAAAGAAATACATAGCCCTTTATGATTAAATCAAAAAATTGGTTGATTTATGCGATAATAACCACCCTCTTCTGGGGAGTATGGGGTGCCTTAATTGAAATAACAGAAAAAGCTGGTTTTCCCGCGACTTTAGGATATGTTGTTTGGGCGTTAACAATGATCCCTCCCGCAATAGTAGCATTATACAATATAAACTGGCAACTGAATTATGATAAAAAAGCTATTTTTTATGGAGCGTTGGCAGGATTCACTGGAGCAGGTGGACAGCTAATACTTTTTGAGACACTTAGGCTTGGGCCGGCATATCTGGTATTTCCCATAATATCATTGTCACCAGTAATTACCATTATTCTTTCTAAGATCTTTCTTAAAGAAAAAACTGGTAAACTTGGTTGGGCCGGTATTGTTCTTGCTTTAATTGCAATCCCTCTTCTCTCATACCAAGAACCCTCAGCAAACTCTAATGGCAACCTTCTTTGGCTTGCATTAGCCTTAATAGTTTTTGGTGCATGGGGTTTTCAAGCTTTCGTACTTCGGTTTGCTAATAACAGCATGAAGGCAGAGAGTATTTTCTTTTATATGATGGCAACAGCCATTATGCTCATCCCGGTTGCACTTTATATGACTGACTTTTCTCAACCAATAAATTGGGGATTTAAAGGCCCTTATTTAGCTGCTATAATACAAACACTTAATGCCGTTGGAGCCCTGATGCTTGTATTCGCTTTTAGATACGGAAAAGCAATAATCGTGTCTCCAATGACAAATGCTTTAGCACCTGTTATAACAATTATTTTATCACTGATTATTTATTCTGTTATACCCCACCCAATTATTATTACTGGGATGATATTGGCAATACTTGCTGCATTACTCATGGGATATGAGGAAGAAGTAGATGAAGATACAAAAGAAGAGCTAACAGCAAATGCAAGTTAGCTACTATTACTCTTTTAATAATTAGAACTATTAGTATAATTCGTTTTATCTATGAAAGAATCACAAGAAGTTTTAAAAGTTTTTGAAGATGCTGATATCCATACGGGTGGCGAAATCACGGGGCAACCAAAATTATGGATTGATATTTATAAAAAATTAAAATCTGAAAAAGAAGAGATTCTAAATTTTTTTAATAGCGAAAACATTAACTCCCCCGATGAGGTTAATGTCATTTTAACTGGAGCTGGCTCATCTGCGTTTATTGGAGAAATAACTCAATATGCTTTTAAAAAAGCAGGTTTTAAAAATGCCCAAGCTATCCCTACCACAGACCTAGTAACCCATTTTACCGACTTAGTTGATACATCACATCCTTTACTGCTTATTTCATTTGGGAGATCAGGAAACAGCCCGGAAAGTAAAGCAACTGTTGCATTAGCTAATAAATACTGTGATCAAGTTAGTCATTTAATTATTAGCTGCAATAAAAATGGGGAGCTTGCTAAACGTGCGGACAAATCAAATGCTTTCGCTTTTATCCTTCCGCCTTCCGCTGAAGATCAAGGACTTGCTATGACAGGCAGCTTTTCAGGAATGGTTTTAGCTGCTTCTTTAATAAGTAATATCAGCGAAATTGAAAAGTTAGAACCAATTGTATCAAAGATATCTAATATTGGCAATTATATACTTAAGCACCATTTAGATCTTTTAAGCAAAATATCGAACAAAGATTTTAATCGAATTATCTTTTTAGGAGATGGCCCTTTATTAGGATGTGCCCGTGAATCACATCTTAAGGTTCAAGAATTATCCGACGGAATTTGCTTGGGCAAATTTGATTCATTTTTAGGATTTCGACACGGACCCAAAGCAATTGTTAATGATAAATCTTTACTAATTTATTTATTAAGCAACGACCAAAGGGTAGCTAAGTATCAATTTGATTTAATTGAACAAATATCCCTTCAAAATCTAGGTCTGCATTCCTTAGCAATTGGCAATATCGATGATGTAGATAAGCATGTAGACTCATACATACAAATAAACCAACTGAATGAATTGCCTGAAATATATTTACCAATACCCTATATATTAATTGCTCAAATAATTGGTTTCCTTAAGGCAAAATATCTTGGGTTAAATCCCGACAATCCTTCCCAGAATGGAGCTATTTCAAGAGTTGTAGAAGGAGTAAAACTATATATATAATATTTTCTTGGCACAAGCTATCAGTAACCTTTTTATAATTATATGAGATCTTTACAAGAACAATTCACAAACCTAAGCAAAAATAACAAAGCACTATTAGCAGTAAATTTTTATAATTTCGAAACTCTTTCAGCGATACTTAAGGCAGCTGCTGCACAGAACACCGGTATTATTCTACAATCTACCAAAAGTACTATAGATTACCTTGGATTAGAGGTAACAGCCAAACTTGCCCGTGCTGCTATCAATCAATACAAAGTAGATGCATGGTTACACCTTGACCATGCCAAGGATACAGATCTTATAAAAAAAGCTCTTGACGCTGGCTATGATTCAGTGATGATTGATGCCAGCGAACAACCTATTGCGAATAACCGCAAGGTGACACGCCAAGTTGTTGAAATGGCTAAACCCTATGGAGCAAACGTAGAAGCAGAATTAGGATATATTGCAAAATTAGGCCAATCAAAAGAAAAGGCGGCCTTTACTCAACCTGATGAAGCACAACAATTCGTGGAATTTACTGGAGTTGATGCCTTGGCAGTGGCTATCGGTTCAGCTCATGGTTTTTATGACAAAGAACCTAATTTAGATATTGAACTATTAAGTCAAATACAAGAATGTACTCCTGCAGCCCTTGTCTTACACGGTGGATCTGGCATTCCTGATCATCAAATACAAGCGGCTATACAAAATGGAATTCGGAAAATTAATGTAGCTACTGAAGTCAAAAATGGCTTCATGAATACGCTTAGGGATCAACTGCCAAAATCAGATGAAATCGATCTTAGAAAAGTTTTTCCAACAGCCATTAATCATGTTCAAAACCTACTTGAAGAAAAAATTTCGATGGTTAATAAGGCATAATTTTTCATGACAGCAATTGATGGTTTTAAAAAAATTGACGCCCATATTCATTTTAATTCAGATCGAGACAACCTTTTAGAACTTGCAGACAAGTACAATTTCGATCTGTTAACAATAAATACAGAGGTTCCGGATTTCCCTTCTATTACCAAGCAAAAAAAGCTTGCCGAAACATATAAGAAAAAATCCACTGTCTTCTTATTTCATGCCACTACCATTGATTCCGAAAATATCTTTGAGGATGATTGGGCCGAAAGAACTATTGAAAAAATTATAAAGGATATAAAAAACGGTGCATCCGGTGTAAAATTCTGGAAAAATATTGGCATGTCTATTCAATGTGACGATGACTCCTTCCTCATGCTGGATAACAATAAATTTGATCCCGTATTTGACTTCCTTGAAAGAGAAAAAATTCCGGTCTTAGCTCACCAGGGCGAACCCAAAAACTGTTGGCTTCCCGTTAATGACATGACCGTACAAAGTGATCGTGACTACTTTTCTGACCATCCACAGTATCACATGTACAAACACCCCGAATATCCTGATTATTGGGATCACATTAATGCCAGAGATGCAAGGCTAGAAAAACATCCTGATCTACAGTTTGTAGGCTTACATTTAGCAAGCTTAGAGTGGAGTTTGGATGAACTTTCAAAACGATTGGACAAGTTCCCCAATATGGCTGTAGACTTGGCCGAAAGAATTTCCCACCTATATTATCACACAGCTAACAACCGGGAGTTCGTTATTGACTTCTTCAAAAAGTATCAGAACCGAATCATCTATGGGACTGATATTATTGATGATCCCAGTATGCAACCGGCCAAAGTACTTAACGACTTGCAAAAACGATGGAAAAGCCATTGGGAGTTTTTGTCCACCGGTCAAAAAATGCAATCTTCTCAGATTGATCAACCATTTTATGGATTAAATCTACCTGATCCTATTCTGGAAAAGATATACAGGTTTAATGCCATCAATTGGTACGACTTAAATACTCGATAACTTATATATCCCATCCTGCCAATGCTTCTATCCACTATAGATTGGTTTATTATTGCTGCATACTTAGTCTTTTCTCTGATTATTGGAATTTGGTTTGCCAAACAGGCGGGAAAGGACTCAACTGAATTTTTTGCTGCTGGTAAAAATATGCCTTGGTGGCTTTTAGGCATCTCGATGGTAGCAACAACTTTTTCAACTGATACTCCCAACCTTGTTGCAGACATTGTTCGTACGCAAGGTGTAGCCGGAAATTGGGGCTGGTGGGCTTTTCTACTAACAGGTATGCTAACTGTATTCGTCTATGCACAGTTATGGAAACGATCAGGTGTTCTTACTGATGTGGAATTTTATGAGTTAAGATACAGTGGAAAGTCAGCAGCTTTTCTAAGAGGATTCCGAGCTATATATCTTGGCTTTTTATTTAATGTAATTGTAATGGCTACAGTTTCATTAGCAGCTATCAAAATCGGTACTGTCTTAATGGGCTTAACCCCATTCCAAACAATCCTTATTGCTGGTACTGTAACTGTTATTTATAGTTCGCTTGGGGGACTAAAAAGTATTCTTATTACTGATTTTTTCCAGTTTTTTCTGTCACTTCTTGGAGGATTAGCAGCAGCTTACTATGCCCTCCAGCTACCAGAGGTAGGCGGGCTTGAGGGACTCCTAACAAGCAAAGAAGTGATCCCAAAACTAAATATTTTTCCGAATTTTAATAATCCATCTGAAATGTTAGGATTGTTAATCATTCCACTCGCTGTCCAGTGGTGGAGTGTTTATTATCCCGGCTCTGAACCGGGAGGAGGTGGGTATATAGCCCAAAGAATGTTTGCTGCAAAAAATGAAAATCATGCTGTTGGTGCTGTTTTCTTTTTTAATGCGGCTCATTTTGCGCTACGTCCATGGCCATGGATTATCGTTGGGTTAGCCTCACTAATTGTATTTCCTGATTTGGCTTCTATGAAAGAAGCCTTTCCGACAGCTTCTGGGGTAGCTGCAAACGATATGGCTTATCCTGCAATGTTGACATTCTTACCTACTGGACTTATTGGCTTAGTCCTTGCCTCCCTTATTGCAGCATATATGTCTACAATTTCCACTCACTTAAACTGGGGGTCTTCTTACTTAGTTAATGACTTCTATAAAAGATTTCTTCGACCCAAATCCTCCGAGAAAGAACTGGTATTAGTAGGACGTATTTCTACCGTTGTTTTAATGATTTTTGCAGGAGCTTTAGCATTGGTAATGAAATCTGCTTTAGACAACTTTCAAATTTTACTTCAAATTGGAGCAGGAACAGGACTAATATTCATACTCCGCTGGTTTTGGTGGCGAATTAATGCAGCAAGTGAGATAACAGCAATGATCGTTTCATTTTTAGTTGCCATGTATTTCCAATTCTTGCATGCATCTACAAACCTGCCAGAATTTACCAGTTGGCAAGAACTAATTACGGGCGTCATTGTTACTACGATAGCGTGGGTCATAACAATGTACTTAACACGGCCTACCGATTCTAAAACATTAGAAAAATTCATAAAACTAGTTCAACCCGGAGGACCAGGATGGAAAAAAGTTAGAATCCACTCATCTGAAGACTTAAAGAACTCTGGTAATGAAACCGATGGATGGGTTGTTCCTCAAGGAATCCTTTGTATGGTACTTGGTACAATTGCTATCTATGGGGCCCTACTTGCAACAGGATACTGGATTTATGGTAATATATTTCCTGCTATTAGCCTGACCATAATTACTATAATCGATAGTTACTTATTAATGATTTCATGGAAGAAATTACTGCAATTTCGCAGATAGATATTTGATAATTAAACTTTAACAACTTCAATCTCTCTCATCTTAAACTTTTGCTCAAACTCGGAAGCTATATTTTTATCAGTTATTATAGTATTAATAGGAGTAAGGTCACATATGTATGAGAAGCTATGTCGACCAAACTTAGTCGAGTCTGTAACTGCAATTACTCTATTTGCTCGCTCAACCATTATACGATTCAATTGTGCTTCTAACGGATTGGAAGTTGTAAGTCCATGCTCAAAATCCATCCCGTCCACTCCTAAAAAAAGAGTATCAAAATAGTAATTTTGCATGGTACGTTCTGCTTCAGGGCCCACTAAAGAATACGATTTATCACGCAAAACACCTCCTGTCAACATAATTTCAAGCCCTGTTGCACCAGCCAATTCTAAACCAATATTTATTGCATTGGTCATTATCGTTAAATTGGACTTCTCCTTAATTCTTAATGCAATTTCTCGTGTTGTTGATCCTGAATCTAATATAATTGAATCACCATCATTGACAAGTGATGCAGCATATTCCCCTATTCGCTTCTTTTCCTCTACATTTATTTTCTTCTTCTCTTCAATTGATGGATCGTTGTAAACATTATTTCGCAGCAGAGCACCACCATAAGTACGATCTATTAACCCCTTCTTCTCAAAGAAGTCCAAATCATTTCTAATAGTTACCGTAGAAACCTCAAACTCTTCACTAAGTTCATCAACTCGTACAGCTCCTTCATTCTGAATTTTTTGAATTATTTTATCTCTTCTATCTACAGTTGATTTCATAAAATGATTTTTGCAATTAAATATATTTAAAATGTCAGAAAAAAAGATAAAAAAAGAAAATCACCCTTCATAGTACTTTTAGTTTAAAGAAACACAAGCCCTAATACCTGTTTTAACCAAAATAATCTCTGTAAATAGAAATAATCTTGATCCAAAACACACACACAAAGATAAGTTGCATGCACCTATTCTTAGTCAAATATTCAAACGCAATGTTAATGTTATAGAATAGCAAGAATTGAGAGGAGATGATTCCAAGTTACAAAAAGGATAATTACTCTACAGAATTACACCCTAATATTTTTCGGGAAACAGTTTCCCCTTATTCCCCTTCGGTACTACAAATAGTACTACATGAAATCCCATAATCGCTGCCCATTTCACGCACAGGAATATATCGCATAGATTACGGATCAGGAGGTTAGGGGTTCGAATCCTCTCAGGCGTACTCTCTACTAAGCCTTTGAATAGCAATAAATTACAGCTATTTAAAGGCTTTATTTTCTTGCCCAAAAAACCCATTTCGAGACAAGGATATTAGTCACATCTTAGAGAAGAGTGGCGATATCAATGAGTTATGGCTTCTTTTTTTTAACACTTCCTTTAATTTAAGACTTGTACTGGTATTATTGCTAAGGCTGCACCTTGTCTATCAGCATTAAAGAAAGCCCCATCCACATATTGAATGAGGCTTTATAAAAATGGAAAGTTATCACTTAATTTTTATCAGACGTGTTTAAACCGATCATGTACTGCTTTTTGCAGCTCTTCACGATGATCGGGATGCGCTATCCCAATAAGGGCCTTGGCGCGATCACGCATATTTTTACCATAGAGATTAGCAACACCATATTCAGTAACCACATAATGCACGTGGGCACGTGTAGTTACAACACCGGCTCCCTGTTTTAGATGAGGAACAATCTTACTTTCTCCGCGGCTGGTTGTCGACGGCAGGGCAATAATTGGTTTTCCTCCTTCACTTAAAGAAGCACCACGGATAAAGTCCATCTGTCCGCCCACCCCCGAATAATGATAAGTCCCAATGGAATCGGCACAAACCTGCCCGGTAATATCAACTTCTACCGCACTGTTTATCGCCGTTACCTTGGGATTTCGACGAATCACCGCCGTATCATTTACATACTCCACATCGAGCATGGCAATCATGGGATTGTCATCCACAAAATCGTACAATTTTCGTCCTCCCATCACAAAACTGCCTACAATTTTTTCCGGATGAGTAGCCTTCTCCTTTCCGTTAATGACCCCCTTTTCCACCAAATCGATAACCCCATCAGAAAACATCTCGGTATGAATACCTAAATTCTTATGGTTGCCAAGAGCATCCAGCACTGCATTGGGAATGGCCCCAATCCCCATCTGCAACGTCGCTCCATTATCGACAAGATCAGCACAATTTTGACCAATTTTTCGCTCAACCTCATTTGGCTCTGGAATGGAAAGCTCATGCAGAGGCTCATCTGATCTTACCAGTGCATTAAAACGACTGGCATGGAAAATACCATCACCGTGCGTGCGCGGCATATTAGGATTTACCAGCGCGATAGCGCGTTTAGCTTCTTGCAGGGCAGCGCGAGAAGCATCCACAGAAACACCCAGCGAGCAGTAGCCGTGTTTGTCGGGCGGTGAAACCTGAACAAGAGCCATATCAATAGGCATAATATTTTGGCGAAACAGGCCCGGAACTTCACTTAGAAAAATGGGTAAATAATCTGCACTCCCTTCGTTTACGGCCTTGCGAACGTTAGCTCCTACAAAAAACGCATCGGTATGGAAGGTATCGCTGTATTCCGGTTTTACATAGGGCGCTTCGCCTTCAGTATGTAAGTGAACCACTTCAATATCCTCAAGTTCCGGAGCTCGTGCTGTCATCGCATTGATAAGTGGTTGTGGTGCAGCGGCAACACTGTGGATAAACACACGGTCTCCTGAGTTGATGAGCTTTACAGCTTCTTCTGCGGTGGTGTACTTGTCTTTATAAGACATAGAATTATGATTCTTAAACGGTTAAATGGTTGTCATTTGGGATTTTTTAATCAATAATAAATAAGAGCTTTAAAACGTTTTCACCCGCAATAAAACAATTTTCCTGGATGCTATCTAAATTCATAAGTATTCATTCATCGTGAAGCTTCTAAAGCCCCAAAAGTCACCCTGAAATAATCATTTTAATATGTAATCGGTATGAAGAAAATCCAATAAAAAGACAAAAAAGTATGAAATAAATTTATTCTATTTTATATGGGTTTGAGCTATTTTATTTTTTGCAGTTATACAAAATTATAAGCACCATGCTAACATCATATTGTTAATATATTTTCAACGCTTATTTTACTGATTGATATTCTTTTATGGCTTTTTCTTTTCGTACTGTAATAACCGGCACCGGCTCATATATACCCCCCAACAAAGTTTCCAACTCTCATTTTCTGGACCGTACCTTTTTAACTGCCAACGGTTCTTCATTTGATAAGACCAATGAGGAAATCATTCAGAAATTTGAGGAGATTACCGGGATTAAAGAGCGGCGTTACGCAGCCGATAATATTCTTGCTTCTGATATGGGAGCTGAGGCAGCTCAAAAAGCACTTAAAGACGCCGATCTTGATCCCGAAGAGCTGGACTATATTATTGTAGCCCATAACTTTGGAGATGTTCGCGCCGATAATCCCGTTACCGATATGGTACCCAGCCTGGCTTCGCGCGTGAAGCAAAAATTGGAAATTACTAATCCAGGATGCGTAGCTTATGATCTCCCATTCGGATGTCCCGGTTGGCTGCAGGGCATTATCCAGTCGAACTATTATCTAAAAAGTGGTGATACTTCCAGTTGCCTGATTATTGGCACTGAAACACTTTCGCGTATCTGCGATCCTAATGACCGAGACAGCATGATTTACGCTGACGGGGCTGGTGCTACGGTTTTAGAATCCCGGGAAACAGATGAAGACATCGGGATTTTGAGTCATGCCGCACGAACAGATGCCAAAGACCAAGCCTATTACTTGCGGATGGAACCTCCTTTCGACCCTGAAAAAGCAGACGCTCCCCTTTATATGCACATGGATGGTCGCAAGCTGTATCAGTATGCACTCACCAATGTGCCAAGTCTTGTAAAGTCAAGCCTGCAGAAAGCAGACCTCGATTTCGATGATGTTCACAAAGTGCTTATCCATCAGGCCAACGCCAAGATGGACGCTGCCATTTTAAAGCGATTGGGTAAATTATGCGGCAAGAAAAATATTTCTGATGATATTATGCCCATGACAATTTCATGGCTTGGCAACACCTCTGTTGCTACCGTACCTACCATGCTCGACCTTATTCAACACAATAAAATGGATGGCCATCACATAAATTCCGGTGATAACCTCGTTTTTGCATCCGTAGGCGCAGGCATGAATATCAACTCAATGGTTTATAAGATGCCTTAAGCTGAAAACTTCAACTTATAAGTTGTTAATCACTTTTTTCAGCAAGTCACGAACCTGTTGGGCTACTTCTCCAAGCTCCTCATTGTCGACGGCCTGCATCGAAGCAACGGGGTCCACTGCAGCAACTTCAACCTTCCCGTTTTTGTGCTCCTGCACAATCACATTGCAGGGCAGCATCAATCCAATATGGTCTTCTGAATTCAGGGCTTTATGGGCCAGTGGCGGATTACATGCCCCCAAAATCTGATACTTCTTAAAATCTACATCGAGCTTCTTTTTGAGTGTTGCTTTGATATCAATTTCTGTAAGCACACCAAAGCCTTCTTCTTTAAGCGCTTCAGTGGTTTTTTCTATGGCATCCTCAAAAGTAGTATCCAGTGTTTTGCTAAAATAATACGACATAATTATGAGTGATTTAATATTGTGTAAATTGCTTTTAGAATCCCAATGATAATGGCCCCTGAGTAATCTTAAAGGCCTTTATTTGTATCTACGTTCCATCAATTAATTGTTATCAACGTATGAAGAATACATCCAAACCTCTTTTTCCTGCTCGCGGATGTAGTCGCTCATCAAAGCGTTGGTTCCTTCGTCCCCGGCTTCATCAGAAAGCTCCAGAATTTCTCGCTGCAAAGTGATAATGGTTGTAAACGCATCCAAAATTTCATGCACGGCTGTTTTACCATCCGACACCTGTTTGCTTTCCGTAATATCAGACTCCTCGATATATCCGGAATAACGATGATTTGGGGAATAGCCCAGCGTTAAAATACGTTCGGCCACCTCGTCAATTTTCACCAGCAGATCGTTATACAACTCTTCAAACTTTAGGTGAAGTTCAAAAAAGTCATCTCCCTTAATATTCCAATGGTATCCACGTGTATTTTGGTAAAACACCGAGTAATTCGCCAGAAGCTCATTCAGCTTTGTTTCCAACTCTTTTGACTTGGTTTTATCAAGACCGATCTTGTTTAAATTGCTCATAATATATTCTCTTTCGTTTTATTGAATGAATGTCTGTTCTATACTTTTAGGTAATTCTCTATATTTCCAGCTTTAATCAAGCAACCCGACCGTTACTTTAGGCTCAAAATTAATTTTTGTTTTGATCGACCGGGTAATCAGACAAGCCTCTTCAGCCTTTTCCATGATCCGCTTGGCCTTTTCAGCAAATTTCTCATCAGTAATTGTAAGTTCAGGTTTCAGGGTAATCTCTGAAACCACAAACTTTCCCTCTTGTTTAGAGAGCTTACCAGTTGCTTGCACTTCAAGATTTTCAAAATTCAACTTTGAATACTCGGCAATAGCTACAAAGGTAGTCATAAAACAACTGCTCACCGACGAAACAAAAAGATGTTCGGGTGACCATATACCCTCTACGCCACCATCGAACTGAGGAGGTGTGGCCACTTCTATAGTCGCATCTAATTCAGGAGAACTCAGCGTGCCAATACGTCCCTTTTTCCAATCTAAATCTACTTGGTACTCGTGCTTTTGGTCGCTCATTATTACCCTATTTTTTGATTAATAATCTGTTCCAACTGCTTGGCCTGTACCACATCAGACTGCTGCCAGAGAATCTGACCATCCTTAAAGAGGATAAGCGTTGGCACACCACGGACATTATACTTGATGGCAGCGTCGGCATTCTTTTCTGCATCAACTTTTATAATGTTGATGGTGTCTCCCATCTTCTTTTTTAAATCCTTAAGAATAGGGTTCATCATTTTACAGGGTCCGCACCAGTCGGCATAAAAATCTACCAGTACCGGTTTTTCTCCTTTAATAATGTCATTAAATGTTGTACTCTTTTTCTTTGTCTCAGCCATATCAGTCTTCTTTAATTTCTGTAAATTCAACGTCGTCAATTTTGCTGCTTCCCGATTCAGACATAGACTGTGGGGCGACTGCACAATTTCCACAGAGACACCCGGTATTCGTCGCTGCCTGGAACAAGAAAAATCCACCCAGCAATACCGATACCATATCTGCATGCCAACCGCCCATGCCTACAAAAAATAAACCGACACTAAGGGCAACCCAGCGCATCGGATGCCAGTTATGTAACAACGTCTGTTTCATCGTTTTATGCATGATTACATCTATTTTTATCAATTATATCCAATGATACCTGACTGCTCAACCAATGTCAGTGACAATTATCACATAAGGGTAATCTTATTTCTTCCTAATGTAACAAGCCCCTCCGCCTCCATCTTTTTCAGCAGTCGGGATATCACTTCACGCGCTGTTCCCAGTTCCTGCGCCAGCTGATCATGCGTCATTGTCAGCGTATCGGTTTCCATCACTTCACAGCGTTTCTTCAAAAACTGTAGCAACCGCTCATCCATCTTCTTAAACGCCACCGCATCTACAACGTTCAGCAATTCAACAAATCGCTTGTGATAAATCTGAAAAATATAGTTTAACCACTCGGGATGCTCTCGAATCAAATCATGAATTTTCTCCACCGGAATAAACAACACTTCTGACTCCTCTTCGGCCACTGCCTTCACCTTACTGGTATCGTGATACAAGCCGGCCAAAAACGACATAATGCACGTCTCACCGGGTTGTAAATAATACAAGACCATCTCCTTATAGGTATCGTCAGATTGCATCACTTTCACACTTCCGGCCGTTACAATAGGTATGGATCGCACAGGTGCATCTTCGGTCACTATGGTTTCACTGGGACCAAAATGCTTGGTTATTCCCAGATCCGACAGATCTACATTTTCTTCCAGTGCGGATGTCAGTGAAGATAGATCAGTGGGGCGCTTCATACTCTTTGATAAAAATTAGCGGATGACCCTTAATATAAGAAATAAAAGAGTGACCTATCCTAAATACTCATCCAGCAATGGAATCTCTCTTTTACCAACAATCAGTGCTACGATTGGATATTAAATACCGTCGTTTTAGGTCGGATAGTCTGACGTCCCTCTGCCTGTTCTTTCAATAACAACTTTTGGGCTTTTTGTGACTCAAAAACCTGCTGCAAATCTTTGACTTCGGCAGCTGGTACAAAATGATTTTCACACTTTTCTAAAAAAGGATCAGCTTCCAAAGTTCTTATTTGCTCGTCCAATTTTTCGGACAGCTCGTTTCGGTTCTCCACTCTTGCTTCATTATGCTGATACTTGGGTTGCTCGGCCAATTCTGAAATCCCCAAAATACTGCACAGATCCCCAAACTGACGGTTACTCCCAATAGCCAGTGTTATCAAGCGGTTATCCGCGGTAGTAAAAATCTCTCCATACGGGGCAATATTGGGATGCAGCGATCCGATGCGCTGTGGCACTTTTCTGTTCATCAGCCAGTTGGTCGCTTGGTTAATTAGTGATGAAATAGCACTGTCATACAAACTGACGTCCACGCGAAAAGCCTGTTCCGGATTTTCTTTCTGCTTGAGCAGCGCACACAAAATGCCCTCTTTCAACTGATGAGCCGCCAGTACATCAATCAAGGCAAGCGGTAACTTTGTGGGCAGACTATCGGGCTGACCATTCATTGACATAAAACCGGTTTCAGCCTGTAGAATTAGATCATACGCAAGGCGATCACTATCGGTGCCAAAGCCGGAAATATGTCCCTGTATTACCGTTGGATTAATGCCTTTCAGCTCTTCAAAAGTGAGACCAAATTTCTTGTCATCTCCCTTTTTAAAATTCGTGATGACAATATCTGCCTTTTCAATAAGCGTATGCGCTCGTTCCTTATCTTCGGCACCTCCGAGATCCAAAAAAACCGATTCTTTATTCCAGTTAACCGAAGAAAAGTAGGCCGATGGACCTTGCAATGACTCCCCCGGCTGACGCCACTGACGTGTAACATCACCGCCATTCTTTTTATTCTCTACCTTGATGACTTTAGCGCCAAGCTCGGAAAAGAAATTCCCCACAGCAGGCCCGGCAAGCACTCCGGCAAACTCAACAATGGTTAGATTTTCAAATATAGCTTCCATACCGGAATAACTTATTCATCCGCGCCGTAGACTAATTCAATAAAATCGGGCTTGGGTACCGCCCCGAAATACTGTTCAATATTAATCGGCTCTATCAATTTTTCAATTTCTTGCCGGTCGTATCGTACACCTTCCAAATAATTTTCGAGCTGATCCACCGGTTCCTTGCCAAAGAAATCACCGTAAATTTTAAGATTATCAATATGACCTTCGGCAACATCCAGTCGCAGATCAATTTCCCCGGCATCAAAACGACGGCTTCGCTGGATATTAAATTTCGGCGACTTACCGAAATTCCAATCCCATAAACCATATTTTTCATCCTTTAGAGCGTGCACCTCCTCCCATTCCGCTTCTGTAAGGTGATAGATCTCAAATTCATCGCGATCTTCATACAGTCCTTCCAACAGCTTTTTACGAAAAGTTTGGGTATCCATCGACCCATCCAAAAACTCACTGATATTTGCTACGCGGCTACGCACTGATTTATGTCCCTTCGATTCGATCTTGCTCATCTTCACATCAAGCGCATTGGTCACCTCATTCAGATCACTGTCAAAAAGCAGTGTTCCATGGCTAAACATCCGATCTACACTCGAAAACTGGGCATTGCCCGATATCTTTCGCCTATCAACCTGAAGATCATTACGTCCACTCAGCTCGGCATCGATACCCATCGTATTAAGTACGCGCACGATTGGCGCCGTGAACTTCTTAAAGTTATTAAGACTCTTCTTATCGTAATCCGTAATAAAGCTGAAGTTCAGATTTCCCGTATCATGATACACCGCCCCACCTCCGGAAATACGTCGCACCACGTGGATACCTTTTTCCTCAACATATTCATGATTAATTTCCTCGAGTGTATTTTGATTACGCCCGATAATAATAGAAGGCTCATTAATATAGAAGAGCAAATAATCGTGATCGTAATCGAAATTACGCAGCGCATATTCTTCAAGCGCCAGGTTTACATGCGGATCCGTTATTCCTTCGTTGTGGATAAAAATCATAAATGCTAATTGCTGAACTGTACGGGATTAATTCAAATCCAATGGTAGGCCGCTACTTTGAATGGAATATGAAGATGGGCGAAATATTACGCAGAGATTAATAACAACAATGTTATGCCCACTTAAATTCACCGTCGGCCGTAATACGCAGGTTTCCAGACTTACCCTCATCCACCAAATCTTGAAGAGAGGTATCCGACAACATTTTTCGTATTTCATCGCGCGTATCTGCCCACTTCTCATGAATGGGACAAGGCTTCTCTGTTCCACAGCCCGGCAAACCCAACGCACATTCAGTCAAAATATCCATGCCATCGATGGCCGCCACGATTTCAAGTAGGGTGACATCATTTGTGGGATTTATCAAACGCACTCCTCCTTTCGGCCCCTTCATAGACTCCATCAGATTTGCATTGGTAAGCTGCTGTAAAACTTTGGTTAAAAAGTGATGCGAAATATCGAGATCGTTGCTAATTTTTTTAATAGATACATAAGAGTCATCAGAAACCGCAGCCAAATAGACCGAAGCTCTTAACCCATATACGCAAGCATTTGATAATAACATATAAAAGATTGGATTTAGTAGTCTCTATGCCCTGCTTAAAGCACTCATGAGCTAATCATTTCTATTTAAGCCCAGATTAATCAACATTGTTTCTAAGAAAAATCTGATTTACCATAATCCCTGAAGATCCCCTATTGTAATCAGATGTTTTTTTGTTCTAATGCAAAAATAAATTATTGAGACATCAAAAAACAATAAAAACTGTTGTACCGAAGGTAATATTAATTATTAATGAAGTGAAATAACTAACAGATTCTTTGAGTTTACCATAACCATTATAAAGCAACGGGATTAACGAGACTATGGAAATTTGGACGGCGTTGGCAATTGGTTTTTTCGGCAGCTTCCATTGTATTGGTATGTGCGGTCCTATCGCATTGGCTTTGCCCGGCAAAAGCGACTCAACCGGTGTATTAATTTGGGGACGCCTGCTTTATAACATGGGTCGTGTAGTAACGTATTCTATACTCGGTATCATCTTCGGTATTCTTGGTCAATCCATCGCTTTAGCAGGACTTCAGCAATCCGTATCCATTGTGCTGGGTATAATAATCGTAATAGGGGCCCTTTCTCAGTTTTCTTTTCTTGCAAATTGGAAACAAAAGGTAGGATTCAATCAATTATTTAATCACCTTGAGAAACTTATGCTGTCCCAATTTAAAAAGGGAGGTACAATTACCTTATTTATAATTGGACTATTGAATGGATTATTGCCTTGTGGGTTTGTATATGTAGGCCTAGCGGGATCGGTCACAACCGGATCAATCATTCAGGGCAGTCTGTTTATGATATTATTTGGATTAGGTACCATTCCCGCGATGATGACAATGTCTTTAGCTCCCGGATTTATTAGTCTTGGTTGGCGGCAACGGATAAATAATTTCATTCCTTATCTTGCCGTTGCATTCGGTGTTTATCTGATATACAGGGGAGTTGTAATCGGAAAAATGTTACATTGATTATGTATAATTATGTACTTTTAAATGTAAAGTCATCACAATAACAAGCGTGATATGGATATACAGCTTCACATATCAACCGATGAACAGGCTATAAGTCCAATCTGTGACTTTACTCACAGTTGGTGCCTAAGTTGTGGGCTGTCTGAAAATGAAGCCACCAAATTTACCATTGCAGTCTGCGAGCTGATTACCGATATCATCCTCTTTGCTTATCCCAAAAAAAGTGTTGGCTTTTTCGATCTTACTTTTCGCCAAACGCTATCTGATATCGAACTGATTGCCAGTGAAGTTGGAGAACCATTCGATCCGGACAAGCATCGATACGATCCTCAAAGGGCCCTCCATGACAATGATTTTGAGGGAGCCGGATTTCGTGTTATTCGAAGGTTCACTGACGACTTTTTGTTTATCAATCGTGGAAAAGAGGGAAAAGAGTTTAGACTTCAGAAAAAAATTAATGTAAAAGATATTGATGAACTCATAGAGCTATCCCGGGCAAAAAAACCAAAAGAGCCCAAACAAAAAGCTTTACCCATCACCTATGATATTCATCAAATTACCCCGGCTGATGCCGAAGACATTGCCAAGCTTATTTACCGTACCTACGATTATTCTTATACCAAAGAAGAACTTTATTTTCCCAAAAAAATAGAGAAAACCCTTTTGGGCAAAGAAAAACTGGGCGTAATAACCCGCAGTGACAAGGGAAAAGCGTTGGGATATTTCGCCATTCTTCAAAAAGAGGATTCCAATATTGCCGAAGTAGGTGAAGCCGTCGTTTCTCCCAGTTACCGCAGGCAAGGCATTATGAGCGGCATGATGGAGCATTTGATTAAAGTGGCCCGTGAGCATCATCTTCTGGCCTTGTTTGGAAAAGCAGTGACCATTCACCCGGTGAGCCAACGCGTAAATCAGAAGTTTGGATTTAAAACCACGGGCGTAATGCTTCTGGAAACAAATAACGTAATTTTCAAAGGTTTTGATGAAGATTACCCGCAGCCGGTTTCGGTCGTTATTGATGTTCTACCGTTGCATCCAAATAATCATAAAGACCTGTATCTGCCGGAGAAACACGCTTACATCCTTTTAGAAACATATTCTTTGCTGGACATCCCTGTCACGGCTAAACATGACAAAAGTTACAAACTGGCTGATAAATCCGAGGCTGAGCTCCAGATTAATTATGCTGATTCTACAGCACTTATCGTGGTCGAAAAATACGGCCCCGACTTTTCCTCCGTACTTCAAGAAATGCTACAAAGCCTCATAGATCAGGAAAACCCAAATGTTATTTATTTGGATCTACCGCTCGAAAATGAAGCAACGCCTTCTCAATTTAACAAACTTGAAGGATTAGGATTTATTTACTGCGGACTTGCTCCATTTTTCCATAATGAATCGGACTATTTGAGACTACAAAAAATTTGTATGCCATTTGATTTAAACCTTGTCAATGTACACTCAGACTTTGGGCAACACATAAAATCTTATATTACTGATGAGTATTCCCAGCATACATAAAAACGGCTCAGTACTTACTGTAACTATCCAAAGTGGATTTAATTTGTGGGTAAAAAATATGATTGCCAACCATATAAATGATGACATCCGAACCCTCAGAATTGATCTCACCGGATGCAATTATATCGATACTGAAGGAGTGATCTATCTGTACAAATGGCAAAAAGATGGAAAATCGATAGAGCTCATTGACCCACCCGATATATTTTTCGAAATACTTGAAATTCTGGAACTTGATAATCGCTGGCACCCCAATGTTTTAAATAGGAATGAGGAATAGTTATGACTGATGAATATGATCCCGATATGGTAGAACTTGATCTTGAACAAGATGTGTGGAACCGTTGCTACAGCGTACATTCCCTATTGATAATTGGCAGCAAAGAAGAAGACGGCAACTACAATTTTGCCCCCAAACACATGGCCATGCCAATGGGCTTTAGTAATCATTTTGGATTTATGGGCACCCCTCGAAAAAACACCTATCGGAATGTACAGCGCGAAAAAGTATTTACCGTGAGTTACCCTACGCCCGACCAACTTACCGTTTCGAGCCTGGCTGCAACGCGTCGCGAAGATGACGATTCTAAGCCGGTACTCGACCAAATCCCCACAACTGAGGCACAAAATATTGAGGGATACTTCCTAAAGGGTTCGTACTTTCAACTCGAATGTGAACTCACCGAATGCATTGGAAAATTCGGTGAATGGGAACTGGTTGTGGGAGAAATTGTTGCCGCCCGAGTTGATAAGAAAATGGTCCGCAAGGTCGGTAATGGTACGGGGGAAGGGCAACTGATCTACAACAATCCGCTATTGGCTTATCTACATCCAAATCGGTTTAGCGTAATCAAAGAAAGCAATGTCTTTCCATTTCCAAAGGAGTTTAAACGATAGTTTTCATGACTAATCGGGCACAGCAGATTCGTAATTACATTGAAGAACAGAAGGCGGATTTTATTTCTCTGCTTCAGTCGTTGGTCGAATTCGAAACGCCATCTGACCAACCGGAAAAATTCACCCCAATATGGGAGCTTTTATCACAACAGTTTCAAAGCCTGGGTTATACGGTGCATCATTTTGAGGGAAATGAAACGGCGGGTCAATTACTTTGCAAGCCTACCAATTTTGAACCTTCCAAACCCAGTCAATTAATTGTTGGCCACTGCGATACGGTTTGGGATATAGGCACTCTTAACGAAATGCCTTTTAGCACTGAGGATAATATAGTCACAGGTCCCGGAGTGTATGATATGAAAGCGGGCCTCGCTATGATGATTTTTGGGATTAAGGCTATTCGTAATCTGAATCAAAAAACCAAAGTGCAGCCAATATTTCTTATCAATTCTGATGAAGAAATCGGCAGTAATGAATCTAAAGAATGTATCATTGAACAAGCGAAGCTGGCAGAACGAACATTTGTTCTGGAACCCTCGCTTGATAGCATTGGCAAAATAAAAACAAGGCGAAAAGGTGTGGGAGATTTTGAAATAACCATTAAAGGCAAGCCATCTCATGCGGGTCTTGCTCCCGAAGAAGGGGTCAGCGCTATTTTGGGACTCTCTCACATTGTACAACAGCTGTTTCGTTTAAATGATCCGGCCAACGGTGTCACCGTAAATGTTGGAACTATCGAAGGTGGCGAACGATCAAATGTGGTAGCGGCCAAAAGCAAGGCCGTTATTGACGTACGCATACCCACGAAAGAAGATGGTGAACGAATAAAGAATCAAATCTATAACCTCCAACCCGAAATCAACGGAATTGAGTTATCCGTAACCGGCGATATTAATCGGCCACCGCTTGAGCAAAATGAACCAAATAAAAAGCTTTGGGAGAAAACACAACAACTTGGCAGAGAGCTGGAAATGGAATTGCAAGAGGGAATGTCTGGAGGGGCCTCGGACGGGAATTTTACCAATCTCTATTCCCCCACCATCGACGGGCTGGGAGCGGTGGGAGAAGGGGCACATGCCTATCACGAAAAAATTTACATAGAACAAACATTGGATCGCCTGGCGCTATTTACCCTGTTACTTTTGGAACCTCCCATTTTTGATTAATCGTTTTCTCTTTCAAAAGCCCACTCAATAAGATAATCATCAAGCTTATCTTGCGATATCAAGGGAGATTCCAGCGCTAATTGCTGACTAATCTGATAATTTCTGGAAGAACATCGTTCATAAAACCACTTTAATGAATCAAGATCATCCAAAATCATCGATCCTGTGAATGATTCCAGCAAGCCACGATCTTGACATAATTCTATAACCTGATTAATAAAAAGAGTACTCTCTCCGCTCAAAAATTCCAGGAGATGATCCCATATACTATTCATTATGTTCCCCTCCCCATTAACCGCTAATTCATATTTCATTGGGGTTAACTTTTGGGTCAACACGCTGGGCAAATGAAATACAGAGGTAACTTCATGTTCCAATATATAGAGTATCCGGATAATACCACCCATCGACTTTCGAACTAATCGATGCCCCTTAAACGCCCCAAATATATAATGGGTTTCCGGTTGATGCATCTGAAGACGAAACCCAATATTTTTCTCATTTTTGTTTAATCCGTAAAAGTAATACGTCTCAGGCTGCTTTTTCGCATAATTGAATTCCGGTTGGTGTTTGCAAATGAGTTTATTTTCTAACAGGAGTGCTTTTTTTCTCAGACTCACAGATTTCAATATCTATTTTGTGAGTCATCCGTATTAAACAAATTGTTTTCCGTGAAGACGAATCCATGTTAGCGCGGCGATAGGTAAACAATCGATTTCTGAGGTTCTTGGCTTTACCCACATATAGCAACTGCTCCGACCGTCCATACATTTTATACACGCTCGGCTCTGTGTGAAGCTCTTCAAAAAAGGTTTTCCCCACCCTATTTTCGATCGGGTTATAATGCTCAAATAATCGTTGTTGTTTCGTCATTATTAAATGATTATCTCAGAATTTTACGCTGATTTATGAAATATCAAAAAAATTAAGACCCAAATTTTACATATAGTAGGGAATCCCCAAAAAATATACTATACTTAGGCTCTTAAGCGCCATTTATTGCGTTAGCAAGGCGTTATTAAACATTTAAGTAGCACAAGAAGTAAAAATTTTCGGAGATTTATCATGGCAGAACGTGAAGTAGGAACTGTTAAATGGTTCCATAATGGCAAAGGTTATGGATTCATAACCAGAGAGGAAGGTGAAGACATTTTCGTTCATTTCAGTGAAATCGAAATGGAAGGCTATAAAAAATTAGAAGAAGGCCAAGAAGTAGAATTCACTGTTGCGGAAGGTGAAAAAGGACTACAAGCACAAGAGGTGATTCCCTTGTAAGGTGATTATCAAATATCATTATTTTCAAAAAGCGTTACCTAATTGGTAGCGCTTTTTTATTACAGAAACATCCTGCTATATTGTAATTTTCAACCGCTATAAAACGCTACACTTATGGAAAATCATACCTACAAGAAAATTGAATTGACAGGAACGTCTGACCAATCATTGGAAAAAGCTGTTGAAAATGCTATAGAAAAAGCCTCAAACACGGTAGATGATATGCGGTGGTTTGAAGTTATTGAAACACGAGGCTCTATAGAGGATGGGGCTGTTGCACAGTGGCAGGTCGTGATAAAAGTAGGTTTTACGCTAAAAGGCTGATCTACGTTTTATCTAAAATATAGTACTCCAGCTTTTTATGAAGCTCAGGAGGATTAAATGGCTTTGTTAAATAGTCATTCATGCCCGATGCAAATACCTTTTCCTTAACTTCTTTCAACGCAGCTGCGGTAAGAGCTACAATCGGCACATCAGATTTATATTTGTTATCAAGCTTGCGAATTCTCCGGGTCGCTTCATAACCATCCATTTCGGGCATCTGAAGGTCCATTAATACTAAGTTGACAGCTGAAATTTCTGTCATTTTTTCTACCGCCTGCCTGCCATTCTCAGCAAGTATGACCTCAATATCCCATTTTTCCAAGAATCGTATCATTACTTTTTGATTGATGGCATTATCTTCTACCAGCATGACCTTCGTTCCTTGCAGAGACTCAGGCATCTCTTTGGTATGATTGCGTAAGCTTGCCCGTTGTTCTTCAGCTTTTCCTTTGGTTTTAAAAGGTAATTCTACATAAAACGTACTTCCTTTCCCCTTCTCACTTTCCAAGTCGATGGTTCCACCCTGTAAATCAACCAATTTTTTACTGATGGTTAGTCCCAGCCCGGTACCACCGAAAACACGTGAGGTTTCGCTACGTTCCTGGGTAAAACTTTTAAATATTTCTCCCTGCTTATCTTCCGATATCCCAATACCCGTATCGGTAATAGTAAACTGAATTTTTAGTTGGTCTTCATCACGCTCTGTAAGATCTGCAATAATCCCCACACTCCCCTCTTCCGTAAATTTTACCGCATTGCTTACGAGATTATTTAAAATTTGTGTAAGTCTATTTGGATCTCCGCCAATGGACTCGGGCAAGTCCTCATCATAATCCAAATATAGCGGCACATCCTTCTTCTCAGCCGTAAAACGAAAGCTTTCTAAAACGCCATTCAATAAGTTCTCTAAGTTAAATGCTACGTTTTCAAACTCTATTTTTCCGGCTTCAATTTTTGAGAAATCAAGCACATCATTAATAAGCGAAAGTAATGTTTTAGCTGAAAAGTCCAATATTTCAAGCTGTTCCAGCTGATCCTCGCGCGGATTATCTTTCACCAACAAATTCGTCATCCCAATAATCGCATTCATGGGCGTCCGAATTTCGTGGCTCATCGTGGACAAAAACTCGGACTTTGCCTTTGAGCCTTTTTCCACTTTTTGCTTTGCTTTTTCAAGCTGTTCGACATTACTCTCTAACTCCCGTTTTTTCTCAATCAGCTCTTTGTTAAGAGACTGGGTTTTTTTGAGGAGTTTTTGTGTTTCTTCTTCAGCCAGCTCTTTTGATTCCGAAAACTTATTAAACGTGAGCCATGTAGTTATAAAGGCAGCGCCCAGAATACCCCACTTAATAATAATACCTTCATCAGCAGTAAGATAAATACTATCAAAAATCACATAATCGAGTACAACATAGCATAGTACTGCCATCCCAATGCCTATATTACGCAACCTCTGGTGATCTTTATCAAATAATAAAATAGCTAAACCACTGGCAGGCAGGTAAAAAGCTTGTATAAACATCTCTTTGCCAAATACTGAACTCAAAATAAGTATACTGATGTTTATATAGGCCAACAGAAGAAACTTGGCCGTATTTTCAAATCCTTTTCGCGCCAATATAGGTATGAGCACAAAAGCCACACTTATGCTCATAAAAAACCAAGACATCGAAATAGAATCGTTCAAACGAAAGGCAATCAAAAAAAGAATAGCAACGGCCGCCAGCGAAAAAGACACATTGTGTAATACAATGAGCCCGGTCTTATTTATCTGCTCAATTTTATCTTGAACGAGATCTCTTGCAAAGGCAAGTTTTTTAATACTCGATAATGAATACATTCGGTGTAATAGCTACTTATAACTTTCTAAGATATAACAATAATAAAATGAAAATAGCTATCGAATGATATTAAAAGAAACTAATAATAGGTAGGATTATGCCTTGGCTTGCCCTTTTTCCATTTTCGTTTTGTAGGCCATTGCATAAATTTTCATCTGCTTAACCATTGAGGCCAAACCATTGGAGCGTGTGGGAGATAAATGCTGCTCCATGCCAATCTTTTTAATAAAAGTGGGATCGGTATTAATGATGGTTTCTGGCGTTTGCCCGGAGTAAAAACGCACCATCAATGCAACAAGACCCTTAGTAATGGCCGCATCGCTATCAGCCTCAAAAATCACTTTCCCATCTTCAAGACGGGTATGCAACCAAACCTGAGATTGACAGCCGCGCACCAAATTTTCCTCAACTTTATGCTCATCATCGAGCGGCTCTAAATTTCGACCCTGTTTAATGATGTGCTTATAACGCTCAGTCCAATCGCTCAGGGATTTAAACTCGTTTATGATCTGCAGTTGGATTTCGTGAATGTCAGCCATTATTCAATGTTTATAGTTATCTGCAACACTGCTAAAATACAAATAACTACAGAGAATATAAGGTTATACTTTTGTCTTCTCGTAAGCAGGATCAACTGAAACTGCACAACAGACCGAAACAACATTTTTGTTTTCCTGATCCCATTCAGGTTCTCCGTAGTCCAACACTTCGATAAATTCACCTTCTTTATTCTTGAGGCGATATTCGCAGGTAGAGTCTTTTCCCTTAAACACCTTCTCCAAATGGGATTTAAATTTCTGGAGATCTTCTTGGTGGATAAAGTTATAGGCATCAGCTTTTCCAATAACGGCATCAGCTGATAGCCCCGTGACTTCTGGAAATTCTTCCGATACCGTTTTAATAACAAATTTGTCATCCTGAAGCTCAACGGTATAGGAAAATTCGGAAGCACGTTGTACAACACGGCCAAATTCTTGATTACGCTTTTGTAGCGTCTCCATTATTCGCTTCTTCAGCGATATATTCTCGATCTCCGCTCTGATAAGGCGCTGATCTTTCAGGTCTAAGATTGAAGTCCTGCCCTTTACCTGAATAGGAAATCCTTTTTTGTGATTGATAATACCTTTGAATTCTTCATCGTTGAAGTATACCTCTTCATCCTCTTTATCAAAACGCCCCTTGATCGACTGCATGTATTTATCAGGAAACAGATCCCAAATTTTAATCTGTTTTAGTTCATTTTTGCCATAGCCAACAAGTTCACGAAATGACTTATTTGCCATAACAATATTACCCTGCACATCAACGTCAACAACCGTGCGCTTTGATTCTTCTCGTAATCCATCAAATTCTACTTTCTGATCCACAAGTTGCTTTTCGGCACGCTTGCGTTCAGTAATATCATGCTGGTATGATACCCAGTGCGTAATGTTGCCATCTTTATCTGTCAGCGGATGAATATCCCACTGATTTACAAATTCTGAACCATCTTTGCGATAATTAATGGCCTGTCCAAAAAACGAATGCCCTTCTTTTAATCGACGCTTTAATTTATCTAAGACCTCACGATCGGTCTTAGGACCTTGAAGAATACGTGGCGTTTTGCCAATAACCTCTTCCTTGGAATAACCGGTCATTTTACAAAACCCGTCATTCACATATACAATTCTGGGTCCCGGCTTCTCGAGGGTGAGTTCTGTAATTAATATGGAATCATAGTCATTGCGTATTGCCGACTCAAGGAGATCCAATCTTTTCTCCAACTCGTTGCCTTCTTCGACAATATTTTCTACAAATGATTTAACCTTTTTAAATGATTCTTCATCTTTGCACCATTTTTTAAGTGCGTTAATATCCGGTGATTCCATATTAAAAAGTTTACTTAGTCCTGTGTTTATAGATGATAATGGGCGATTTAGGTGCCAACCTTGCTTTTAATACTACTTATCAACAAGAATACAAATCTCAATCATTCCGATAAATTCCATTTTTCTTAAAGAATTTTAGTCGTAATTTAATTTAACATTAAAATAAATTGACTTTGTTCGTCTGTATTAAAAAACCTTAGGGAGGTACAAACCCCTAAGGCTGATAAAGAAACTTCAAAACCACTTTCCTATTTCAACAACAGCTTGGCAATTGTGTTTAACTGCATATTGGAAGTACCTTCATAGATTTTACCAATCTTGGCATCCCGGTAATATTTTTCGACCGGATATTCTTTCACATAACCATATCCACCAAACAGATCTACCGCCTGAGAGGTAACATTTTCCGCCACTTCGGATGCATGGTATTTTGCCATAGCCGCTTCTTTAAGAAACTTGTCACCATTCTCTTTCATGCGGGCCGCATTATATACCAACAGTCGTGCCGTTTCAATATCCGTTGCCATTTTTGCCAGCTGAAACTGAACACCCTGAAAATCTGAAATTGACTGCCCAAACTGTTCGCGTTCCTGGGTGTAATCCAACGTAGCATCCAGTGCTCCCTGGGCAACACCAATCATCTGTGCCCCAATACCAATGCGTCCTTCATTCAGCGTTTCAATGGCCACTTTATATCCTTTTCCGACTTCACCCAATACATTTTCTTTGGGGACCTTGCAGTCTTCCAGTAAAATTTCGCAGGTTGAACTTGCACGAATACCTAACTTATTTTCTTTTTTGGAAACTGAGAAACCCTCAAAATCGCGCTCAACAATAAATGCCGTAATGCCCTTATATCCAGCATCGGGATTCAAGGTAGCAAACACTAAAAAAATATCCGCTTCATTTGCATTGGTTATCCACATCTTGGACCCATTCAACACATAGTGGTCTCCTTCGTCTCTGGCCGAAGCCTTCAATGCAAAAGCGTCACTGCCCGAACCTGCTTCCGACAGACAGTAAGCCCCCACCTTTTCGGTGGCAAGCTGGGGCAAATACCGCTCCTTAACATCATCACTCCCAAAATTCAGAAATGCATTATTCACCAACGTATTCTGTACATCCATAAAAACACCAGTCGAGGCATCCACGCGAGAAATCTGCTCGATAGCAACAATCGACATAAAAAACGATCCGCCGCCCCCACTGTATTTTTCCGGTATTTCAATTCCCATCAAACCCATATCAAAAAACTGCTGCACCAGATCGGGATCCAGCTTAGCCTTTTCATCCATCTCATGCACTTTAGGTTTAATCACGCTCTCTGCGAAATCTCGTGACGCCTCTTGCAGCATCTTTTCATCTTCGGTTAGCTTAGTCAATGGGGGCATCTGTTGGTCTACATTATCCATGGAATAGCCTCTTTAATATTCAATTAAGTTCAAAACTTCGGTCTTAATATAGCGATTCAGAATCAAAATATCGGCCTTAAATTGAAACCGGTTACATATTTAACCAGGATTAGTAAAGTAAACGCAAGCTCATTATTTTCAAGCGTTATAATTATGACGAAATTCCTATTATGAGCAACTCCGATTCAACCAAACAGTCTCTTTTCGATGAATTTCCTCCCATTTCAACCGAAGAATGGGAAAAAGTTATTAAACAAGATTTAAAAGGAGCAGATTATAAAGAAAAGCTCCGTTGGCAGACCGGCGAAGGAGTAACCCCACTGCCTTTTTACCGAAGACAGGATCTAACGGATCGTGAGCAACACAATCCCATCCCTAAAAAGTACCAACAAGGTGACGCTAATAACTGGGAAATCCGTCAGCCAATTTTTCAAGACGATATTTCTGAAGCTAATCAAATGGCTCGTAATGCCCTTAAACGGGGCGCCGATGCCTTGCAATTACATCTAACTCTTCGCCGTACTGAGGGCGGTTTGGGAGGCGATCTTCAAGGGTTGCCTATCCAAGACCAATCTGATTTCTCTGATCTCCTCAATAACATTTCGTTAGAAAATACGCCGCTCCATTTTGATGCTGGTTTGGGTTCTCCCGCCCTGATGGCTATGCTTTGGAATGAGCTGCAACGTCAAAATCTTAATTCTCATAAAATTCAGGGAACCTTTCTTTACGACCCATTTACCTACCTACTTGAACACGGGCAATATCCAAAGGCGAAAAAGGCTATTAAAGATGACATTTTTCAAATGGCACAGTTTGCCTCAGAAAATCTTCGAGCCGTTCGTCCGCTGGGTATTGATGGACGATTTTATCACGACAGCGGAGCTACGATGGTGCAAGAGTTGGGATATGCGATGGCCTCCGCATCTGAATATTTGGCCACAATGACCGATCATGGAATGAACATTGATGATGCCGCCCGATCGCTGACATTTAGCTTTTCAGTGGGTTCCAGCTATTTTCTGGAAATTGCTAAATTCAGGGCCGCTCGTTTGCTTTGGAAAAATCTTATTGAAGCATACGGTGGAGATCCAGCAAATAATACATGCCATTTGCACGGAGAAACATCAAGATGGAATAAAACACTCTACGAGCCTTACACCAATATGCTGCGCACCTCTACGGAAGGGATGTCCGCCGCTATTGCCGGCTGCGACTCGATCACTGTTTTGCCGTTTGATGAACATTTCCGTCAGCCCGATCATTTTTCTCAGCGTATTGCACGCAACCAGCAGCTCATTCTGAATGAAGAAGCCTATTTTAACAAGGTTAAAGATCCCGGTGCCGGCTCATACTACATCGAAAAAATAACTGAGGAAATGGCTGAAAAGGCCTGGAATATTTTTCAGGAAATTGAAACCGAAGGAGGGCTATTTAAAACCATTGAAAATGGCACCCTGCAAACGGCCATACAGGAATCACAGCAGCAGCGCGACCAAATGATTGCTAAACGAGGACGTACATTTGTGGGGACCAATCAGTACACTAATGCTGATGAAAAAATGTCTGGAGAAATTAATCAGACCTACCAAACCATTTCGCTTGACGTATCGGAGACAACAATAGAAAGTGATAGTAATAACCTGATTAAATATCTGGCCGACGCTTTTTCACAAGAAGCTAATATTGCTGATATCATTGACAAGCTTTTTGATTTTAGGCGCCAGCAATATCGAACAGTAGCCCCTTATCGCGGCCCAAAGGCATTTGAAGAACTCCGTCTGGCAACCGAGCAACATGCATCCCCTCCAAAAGTACTTAACCTGCCACTGGGCCATAAGAAATGGAGAAAGGGACGAGCAACATTTTCGGCAAACTTTTTTGGCTGTGCTGGTTATGAGATCGAAGATCCTATCGGTTTTTCGGATGTGGATGAAGCTATTAATGCAGTTAAAAATAAACAGCCTGACATCGCCGTACTCTGCAGTTCGGACAAAGAGTACAAAGAGCTCGTGTCGGCTATCGCAGATGCGGTTTCTAAACTAAAGAATCCCCCAATTCTTGTTCTCGCAGGTTATCCGAAAGATAACATCGAAGAGTACAAACGAAGCGGGATTGATGAGTTTATTTATTCAAATTGTAATGTGTTGGAGACCCTGAAACGCTTTCAACAAAAACTGAATGTAATTGAGAATTAAAAGCAGATGTCATGCCGAACTTGTTTCGGCATCTGTTTTAAGCAAATTTATCGTGACTTATAGATCCTGAAATAAATACAGGATGACACAAAAGTAAAATGAATTATGAGACCTGACTTTTCTGACATAGCGTTCAACGCCTCGATTTCTGCTGATCACAAAGCAAACAATCAGGAATCGTGGAATACAGCTGAGCAAATCCCGGTAAAACGGCAATTCACAAAATCAGATATCGAGAACCTCGAACATCTTGATTATGCCGCGGGCATTCCGCCTTACCTACGGGGTCCATACTCTACCATGTATACCTTTCGTCCGTGGACCATCCGTCAGTACGCGGGATTTTCTACGGCTGAGGAATCCAATGAGTTTTATCGCAAGGCGCTGGCACAGGGACAAAAAGGCCTATCAGTAGCTTTCGACCTGGCAACTCACCGTGGTTATGACTCCGATCATCCACGCGTTTCGGGCGATGTCGGTAAGGCAGGCGTTGCCATCGATTCCATCCTCGATATGAAAGTACTGTTCGATCAAATACCGCTGGATGAAATGTCGGTCTCTATGACCATGAATGGTGCCGTCATTCCTATAATGGCGTTTTATATCGTCACAGCCGAAGAACAAGGCGTATCCAAAGAACAGATGGCGGGCACCATACAAAATGACATCCTTAAAGAATTTATGGTGCGCAACACCTATATCTATCCCCCAAAACCATCGATGCGTATTATCGGAGATATTTTTGAATATACCTCCCAGCATATGCCTAAATTTAACTCAATTTCCGTCTCAGGGTACCATATGCAGGAAGCCGGGGCGACATCCGATATCGAGCTTGCTTATACCTTGGCTGACGGTCTTGAATATCTTCGCACCGGACTTGAGGCCGGACTTGATGTGGACGATTTTGCTCCGCGAATCTCTTTTTTCTGGGCTATTGGGATGAATCACTTTATGGAGATTGCCAAGATGCGTGCCGCTCGCATGCTCTGGGCTAAGCTGGTCAAACGTTTTGATCCCCAAAACCCCAAGTCGATGTCCTTGCGTACACACAGCCAAACATCGGGGTGGAGCCTTACCAAGCAGGATCCGTATAACAACGTAGCGCGAACGACCATTGAGGCTATGGCTGCAGCGCTGGGGCACACGCAGTCGTTACACACCAACGCGCTGGATGAAGCCATTGCTCTGCCGACCGACTTTTCGGCTCGCATTGCACGCAACACACAAATCTACCTACAGGAAGAAACGGGCATCACCAAAGCTGTTGACCCTTGGGCCGGTTCCTATTACGTAGAATATTTAACAGATCGCATTGCACGTCGCGCTTGGGCGCTTATCGAGGAAGTGGAAGAGCTCGGCGGCATGGCTAAAGCCATTGAAACGGGCGTCCCCAAAATGCGGATTGAGGAAGCTGCTGCCAAAAAACAGGCCCGTATCGACTCGGGCAAAGAAACCATTGTCGGCGTCAATAAATATCAGCTTGACAAAGAAGAGCCGATTGATATTCTTGAGGTTGATAATGAGAAAGTCCGTAAAACCCAGCTCCAACGACTCGAAAAGCTTCGCAAAGAACGCAACGAAGAGGAAGTCCAAGGGGCTCTCAATAAAATTACCAAGGTTGCCGAAAACGGCAACGGCAATCTACTTGAAGCTGCTGTTGAAGCAGCCCGAAAACGAGCTACATTGGGCGAAATATCCGATGCTATGGAGAAGGAATTCGGACGATATACCGCAACCGTAAGATCAATATCAGGTGTGTATTCTTCTGAAATAGATAAAGACGAAAACTTTAAAAAAGCACAACAGTTGGCTGACGAATTCGCTGATTTGGCGGGAAGGCGTCCGCGTATCATGGTCGCCAAAATGGGTCAGGACGGTCACGATCGCGGTGCCAAGGTAATATCCACCAGCTTTGCTGATCTTGGTTTCGATGTGGATATCGGTCCACTTTTCCAAACGCCTGAGGAGGCTGCGCGTCAAGCTGTAGAAAATGACGTTCATATTCTGGGCGTATCAAGCCTGGCCGGTAGTCACAAAACACTGGTTCCTCAAGTACTTGATAAACTTGAGGAATTGGGGCGTGATGATATTATGGTCATCGTTGGCGGTGTTATTCCTGAACAAGATTATGAATTTCTATATGATAAAGGAGTAGTCGGCATTTTTGGTCCCGGCACTGTTATCTCACTGGCTGCACAGCAGATTCTGGAGATTTTAATCGACAGTCAAAAAAATTAGCCTAAATTAATTTCGATCAAACCCTGCAGGTTTCCAAAACCCGCAAGGTTTTAAGTATCTTTTTACTTTGGCCAATAACAACAAAAATAACGAATCTTCTCTTTCGGTGAATCATGGCGTTGACCAGCAGTCGTCCATTAATCCGGAGAGGCTTAATCGTTTCAAAGGACGCAAATCGCTTTCACTGGACGATTATGTAGAAGGAATCAAGAATGGCGACCGTACGATTCTGAGTCAAGCCATTACGCTGATCGAAAGCACCAAAGCCGAGCATCGTGAGTTGGCCCAAGATATCATCGAAGCCTGCCTACCCGATACGGGTAACTCTATCCGGATTGGCATTACGGGCGTACCCGGCGTGGGGAAAAGCACCTTTATCGAGTCGCTGGGCAATCATATTATTGAGCAGGGCAACAGTCTGGCCGTATTGGCAGTTGATCCAAGCAGTACCCGTACCAAAGGCAGTATCCTTGGCGACAAAACACGCATGGAAACGCTTGCCAATAATGATCATGCATTTATTCGCCCATCCCCTACGGGTGGTTCACTTGGTGGAGTAGCACGCAAAACACGTGAAACAATCTACCTCTGTGAAGCCGCCGGCTATGATACCATTTTTATTGAAACCGTGGGCGTGGGACAATCGGAAACGGCCGTACATTCGATGGTAGATTTCTTTCTGCTGCTTATGCTGGCCGGGGCCGGTGATGAACTGCAAGGAATCAAGCGGGGCATTATGGAGATGGCGGATACCATTGCCATTAACAAAATTGATGAAGCTGCCGAAAAAGCGGTTAGTCAAGCAGTGCGTGAATACAAAAATGCCCTGCATCTGTATCCGGAGACTAAGTCGGGGTGGAGTCCTAAAGTAACGACCTGTTCAGCATTGACTGACAAGGGCATAGTCGATATTTGGGAAATTATTCAGGAGTATATGCAGCTTACCCAAGAAAATGGCTACTTTAAAGAAAACAGAAATCGTCAGGCCAAGCACTGGATGTATGATACGATTACAAATCGGCTTACCGATCACTTTTATGATCATCCTGCGGTAAAGAAACAACAGCAAAAAATTGAACAACAAGTTTTAAATGGAGAACTCAGCTCGTTTCAAGCTGCTCAACAATTGCTGGAACTCTATTTTGATTCGCTTTAAGTAGTAACGAAATCAATATCTACCTGACCCTCTTCTTCCGTTCCTCCGCTTGCAAGAAATTCTATTTAAAATCCTGGAGCCCACTTTAAAAGTAACTCCATCGCTAATCAGCTCAGTTTCAGCTCACTTTGGGCTGATGAAAAGGCAACATCATCCTCGTCAATATCATGCTCGCCAAGCGCTTCCTGCATCTCACTGCGAAGTTTCTGGATAGTTAACCCACTGGTAAGCGATCCATTTTTAGCAATCGATATACGACCGCTTTCTTCGGATACGACCACTACAAATACGTTATTTGTCTCAGTAATGCCTACAGCCGCACGGTGACGTGTACCAAAAACGGACGATATATTTTGATTTTGGGAGATAGGCAGATAGCAGCTTGCCGCTACAATACGATTATTACGAATAACAATGGCACCGTCATGCAGGGGCGTATTTTTGTTGAAAATCGTCTTTAAAAGCTCGCTATTTACTTTTGCATCCAGCTTAACCCCCACGTCAACTAAGTCTTGCAGTGTTGAACTGCGTGCAAATACAATCAATGCCCCGGTTTTAGTATGCGACATATCACGGACGGCATCTACAACTTCATCGATAATGGTATCCGAATTGGAATGCACGAAAAAACGGTCGAGATTCGTATTCTGTCCCAGGCTATACAGAAGTTTTCTTATTTCGGGCTGAAAGATGATAAATACTGCTAAAATCCCCACATCCAAAATAGCACGAAGTATAAAGTTGATGGTGGTGAGCCCTAATGCGCTAACGGCAGCGTTGATAATGATGATAAAGACGAGTCCCACTGCGGCTTGAATGGCAAAGGTGCCACGAATCCACCGGTACAGGTAAAACAGTACCATAGTGATGATCAGGACTTCGATAAAGTCTCTGATGCCAAATTCAAGGAAGCCAATGGGAATCAATAGTGTACCTCGTTTTTCTGGATGTTATTTAACAGAATATAAGTATTTTTTGCCGAAGTTTTAGGTTGGGATGTGCTTTTGCCTCTTTTTCTGATGGTGAGGATCTATCAATAAATTCTATCGTTTTGGCAAACAGTATCTGACCCTCTTTTGATTTAAACAAGAATCTACTTCATTGAGTCCCCCTTACTAATTTTTAGGAGATGAAGCCACTTCCAAAGTGGACGCTATCAACACTTTGAATAACCTTATCTTACTGATGAAATTGCGTTAAATACCTGCAGGGAATCGTGGGCTTCTTTAACATCGTGCACGCGAATGATATTGGCTCCATTGATCATGGCGTGATAATGGACCGCGAGAGTGCCTGTAAGGCGGTCATCAACAGGTCGATTACCTAAAATTTGACCGACCATTGATTTTCGTGAAGCTCCTACTAAAATAGGACACCCCAGATCCTGGAATTCATCAAGATGAGCAATCAGCTTTAGGTTATGGTTCAGGGTCTTTCCAAAACCAATACCAGGATCGATAATGATATTTTCAAATCCCTTTTTTCTGGCTTGATCTATGCGGGTTTTAAGAAACTGTTTTATATCACTAATCACATCATCATAAGCAGGATCTTCCTGCATGTTTTTGGGATCACCCTGCGAATGCATCATCACATAACCGGCGTTATACTGTTTGCATAAACGCACAAACCGTGGCTCTTTCTGGAGTCCGCTTATATCATTGACAAAATGCGTCCCGAGCTTGAGAGCTTCTTCTGCTACGTGATATTTAGTAGTATCAATGGAGAAAAACGTATCGGGAAACTGTGGAATTGCTTTTTCGAGAACCGGGAGTACACGTTCAAGCTCTTCCTGCTCGCTAACGGGATCAGCACCCGGCCGGGTTGATTCTCCTCCTATATCAACAATATGCGCTCCCTCCGAAACCATCCCGCCAATGCGCCCCACCGCTGACTCCACCTCGTTATATTCCCCGCCGTCAGAAAAAGAATCAGGAGTCGTATTCAGGATTCCCATTATTTTGGGAGTAGAGAGATCGAGCTTCTTATCTCGAATGGAAAGGATTTGATTCTTCGGACTATTCTCGTTCATCAAACTTACAGATCTGATTAGTTGACCGAGTGATTAGGTCATTCACTTAATACCTTCATCACCTAATCACCCAAGATAAATCAGTCCCAGCTTTCCTTCAGATGCTCGCGCTTATCTTCAACTTCTGCCCACTCGTCGGCATCGGGCAAATCTTCTTTGGTTTGATTGATGATGTGGTCGGCCCATTCTTCAGCCAACCGCTCGTTAAGATCAATATAATGCTCCCACTCCATTGGCACTTCATCATCAGGATAGATCGCTTCGACGGGACACTCCGCTACACAAGCATCACAATCGATACATTCGATCGGATCGATTGTAAGAAAGTTGGGGCCTTCCCGAAAGGCATCAACCGGACATACGGCTGCGCAATTTGTATACTTACAGTTAATGCATGGTTCTGTTACTACGTATGCCATTGTATAAAAAAATTCTTTGGTATTTATAAAATTGGACTAAATATCTCGGCTTCTGGGGATAGATGCAACGTTTTATTGCTTAACTACTAATTTAGAAGCACTCTTAATTTCCTCTTATAACCCTGTATTTCAAATTATCATTCAGGGTACATGTTGCAGCTATTACATTGTTTAATGGCCCTTTCTAAATCTACATAGTACCTTGTACACCTTCTACATAACACTGTGTAAGGACACTACATAGTATTATGCAGGGACTCTGCATAGTACTTTACATACCCTGTGCATAGTACTATGTAACCGTATAAAGTCTCATCTCTTTTGTGAATGTCCATTTTTTGTCAGCAAAAAATGATCGAAAAAACTGTCGGGGAATCGTAAATTTGGTTCTTTTTAGAACTTTAAATTAATATCTCGCTCTAAACCGTTTATAGCCCTCACCTTAGCATTTAATTCGTTACGCAGCAGAGCTACGTAACGAGAAATATAAAATTACTTTCAAGCGTTTTCTGACCCCATCTTGTTTTTCCCCTCCCAGCAAGGGAAGAAACCCTTTGATTAAAATTTATAAGCTACTTTAGGAAATAAATAGCTTTGAACACCAAAACCTTGGTGTAGGTGTGGATAAGGCCAGAATCACAGCGATTGTGGTGAGAATTAGTTACTTCAGCAATACCTTTACGCTATCCAGGGAGCCGTCATTCGGGGCCGGCTTGGTATCCATTAGATCATTAATTAGTTCATAGATGTGTATATTTTGAAAAGCTTCCACCTTCTCTCCATCCATGAAATCCGGTCCGTGGGCAATAAAGAAAGCTTGCATCGCTTTTTCCATGTTATCATAGCCATGGGTTGCACGAGGGAGTGATTTCTTAAAATCTTGTTCGAACTGCTCATCCAGAATGGTATATCCCAAATCTGCCACCATAATGATATCTTCTACACGTCTATGATTTTTGAGGTGATAGCGCTCGGGCAGATCCTTTTTTTTATAAACACGGTAGTTTTCTTCTGCAGATTTAAGTGCTTGGTAAAGCTCTTCCTTTTTACCATCCTCAGGCTGTATGCCGGTCATGGGACCCCAGTTAATACGTTCCACGTTATCCATGTCAATAATGTTGTCTAAGCGAATCAACTTATTGGCTGACTGATTTACCATGCCATGATCCGAAAGGATGATGATATTCGTATTCGTCCAGATATTCGCTGCTTTCATTTCTTCTTTTAGGTAGCCCATAAGCCGGTCGGCTCGTTGTATCGCCTGTCTAACGGAATCTGAGTCGGTTCCATAACGATGTCCTTTGGTATCTACATCACTGTAATAAAGCGTTGCAAAGTCCACCGCTTTATCCCTTGCTGCTGCCATCCATTTCATTACCGTATCGATACGAGCCTTCCCCGGCATACTGCCATCATATATTTTCCAGTGGGTGGGACGCATACCCTGGATATCGGCCTCGGATCCTACCCAGAACATTGTGCCGGTTTTTATTCCCTGTTTTTCAAGGGTATTCCAGATGGGTTCCCCGCCATACCATTTGGCATTTTCAACGGCCTCACGATCACGAATGCGATACCACTCTTCCCACTTGGGATCGTACATAGTATTATTAACAAAACCGGTATTTTCTGGGTAGAGCCCAGTTGCTATAGAATAGTGATTGGGGAAGGTTTTACTGGGGAAAACGGGAATCAATCCTTCCGCTTGTACCCCATTTGCAACAATAGCATCAAAATTTGGGGTGTCAACCTTTTCCAGATAATTGTACTTAAAACCGTCAAACGAAATAAGCAGTGTTTTTTGGGGATGTGATTGCTGCTCGCTACGGCAACCTGCAAGACCAACAAAAACTGTCAACAGTAAAATCGTAATTGCTCTACGTTTCATAAGCAGCGCGAAGTCATTCATTATAATATTGCTTTATAATATTGCTTTCTCGAAAATTATTAAGACGCGAAGATATTACTTTATCAGTCATATCTCAGCATTCTTTTGTGTAATGATTTAAAATAAAAAAGGACAGCCCGAATGGACTGCCCTTAAGAAATTAGTCTTTCTTTAAACCTGAAAACAGGTGTTTAGAATTCATATGACAAGGATACATTCCAAGTTCGTCCAAAACCATACCATACGGAATTTCGCTTATCAATACCATTCCATGTTGGGTCGCCAGACTCGGCATGAATATTAGTATTAGATTCCGCAATGTATGTTTTATTAAACAGGTTATTGATATTAACCCGTGCTGAAGCTGACTGTCCAAAGAACTCAAAGCGATAGGTTGCACCCAAATCAACCAATCCGTAAGCTGGCAGTTTTAAAGCGCCTTCATTATCAGGATTAGTAAATGCATCGTCAGTTATGCTATAATCAGCATATAAGTTATCAACATGGCGATAACTGGCATCTACGCTCAAATCACCCAACCTGTAATCAGCCTTAATATTGCCAACAAATTGAGCCGCATCACCTACCTTTACATCTTTCGTGTAAAGAGTAGCCGTACCTATTTGATTATTGTTGTCATCAAACAGCGTTGCGTTAAAGTTATTAGTATACTTCCAATCGCCTACTGATAACATACCTTCCAATGTTAAATTCTCCATTGGTCGAACGGTGGTTTCAAACTCAACACCATTGTGGCGCTGATCAACATCGTCGAATTGAGCAGTTCCGAAAGTACCCTGATCGTTCGGGAAGCTTGATTCAATGAAACGGTTACCCCAAACTGTGGAGTAGAGGTTTAAACTCACATCAAGCCAATATGATGTATAACCGTATCCTAACTCAACAGATGTAATCTGTTCGTTTTGCAGATTTGGATTAATTGCATTAGCGAAATTAGGAAAGACAGCATCAAAAAGTGGTTGTCGAGAAATAAAACCAGCGTTGGCGAAAACATTATGCCGGTCATTGATATTATAATTTGCACCACCCTTTACGTACCCACCGAGAATGTTCTTTTTCTCAGAAAGAGAATTATTAGGTTGGTCAAAAAAGTCTTCTCGTTGATAACCTTGATTCGACAAACCACCTTGGATGACAGCTGAAAATTTATCAGTGTTATATTCAACCATCCCGTTAACGCCCTGCCAATCAACATAACCTATGTTGTAGTAGTCGATTTTGGGACCAGCAAGACCTGTGTCATTAAATGGAGATGCTTTTATAGTATTGTCGGGCTCAATAATTTGCCCCATCGAGTTCGCATTACCCGTAGAAAAATAGCCATCTAACCCCAACATGTCATTCATCGCACGGTAATGATAACCGGTGTAATCTCGTAAGTCTACGCCTAAAGAGAATGTAAATTTATCCACTTCTGCTTCCAATTTGGAGATCGCTCCATACCAGTTATGGGAGTTCATAGAAGCTCTCCGTACAAGAACTGCATTATTTACATTATTACTGTTGTAACCGTTAGATCCAATAAGCAGACCATTGTACTCACTTGGTGACCCAGTGTATCCAGATGTAGTTGAACGATTTACATTAACTACATTATCAAAATTAATGGTTCCATCTGAATTCCGGGAAGCAGCTCCGGCTCCATTCATATCTGTACCCAAATGACCAGTTAGGTCATTGTTGAAAGGATACAAGTCGATATCACTGTTAAAGTAGTTTTGACCACGTGGACCTGTACCACCACCACGACCGGCAGAACCGTATAGCGAAGTAGCAAGTGTAACATTCTCACTGATTTCCCAATCCCAGTTCAATGTTCCAAGAGGCTTATTATAGAAGTTACGGCGCATATTGTACTCGTCACCATTTAACGTACCACCATTAGTATTCCATCGTGGATCAATTCCTTCATCACCAAAATTTTCAAAATCGCGAATGGATACCCATACATTACGCTGATGGTGCCACTGACCTGCTCCGAGAACAGAAAGGTTAAAAGAGTGGCTATCGTTTGGTTCATAACCAATTGCCCCAAAATAAGTCCAGCCTGCACCACTGGTATTATCTACATAACCATTTCCTTGCCAGTAACTCAAGAGAAAAGAAGCAGACCAACCGTTCTCACCTAAACCAGTATTGTATGAGGCGGCAGTTTTAGTATAGCCATCATTACCTATCATTTGTGAAACAGAACCACCTCTTTCTTTTTCGGCAGTTTTTGTAAAAATCGAAACCGTTCCACCAACAGAAGGTACAGCAAGATTTGATGCTCCCAATCCGCGCTGAATTTGAATACCGGATGCAACATCAGTTAAACCCTGCCAGTTAGACCAGTAAACCCAGCCATTTTCCATATCGTTAACAGGCTGACCATTGATCAGAAACGCGGTATTACTTTGATCAAATCCTCGCAGAGAAATGCGGGAATCTCCGTAACCACCACTTTGCTTCGTTGCGTAAGCTCCGGGTGTATCATTCATAATTTCCGGGAACTCCTGATTACCAACTTCCTCAGAAATTTCCCTTGGCGTAATAGTAGTTACTGCAACGGGCGTTTCCCGTTCGCGGGCAATATCAATAGTGCGGCTGGATACCACAATTTCGCCCAAAGCTTTTGCATCCGGCTCAAGGAATATCTCCATACCTTCTTCTGCAGTAACTTCTTTTTCCTTATAACCCACAAATGATATAACTAAGATATCACCTTCTTCGGCATTAATTGTAAAAGTACCACCAGTCCCTGTAGATGTTCCTGTCTGAGTACCTTTTATGATAACATTAGCACCTGGTAAAGGTTCATTCGAACCTGCGTCAAATACTGTACCGCTTATTTGCGCTACTGATATCAAAGGAAACATCAATAGAGCAATAAGTAATAATCCGTATCGTTTCATAATCGATAGATATGTTCGTTTTGATTAGTGATTAGAGTATGCTTTAAAAGAGCACATTGTTTTGAGCAAATTATACATAACAGCCCGTTGAGAACAAGATGATAGTCAACTTATTTGGTAACCCTCAATCGGGGCGCCAATATAAAAAACTTGAATAACTTATTGTACTCTTATTCAGCAGGCATAAGTATACAAATCCTAAAATTAGCATAATGTTAATTCTTCTTTTTGGGTTCTGTATTTAAATAGCTTACAACCGGTTTAAAGTATCATTGAAATATATTTTAAATATTTTTAATAGTTGTGTTGTGCGTATATTAATACCGACTACGCCTCACGATATACCTTCCCAAAAATATGTAGTATGAAACTGAGCACATTTCTACTTTAAAAGAAATTTGGTCGGAACTTTCTAACTTCTTTTCCTTTTAATTACCTTAGAAAACATCTTGAATAAACTTCAAATAATTATTTCATCTATGAAAAAGCTACTATCCGTTGCTATATTAGCGGTTTTCCTAACATTCTCATTGCATACAATTGGTAATGCACAGGACGCCAACAAAGATCTTGGCATTGGCTTCATGATAGGCGAACCTACGGGACTAACTGCTAAATCATGGACCGGTGGCGGTAATGCTATTGACGTGGGGGTTGCATGGTCATTCGGACGTTATGATGCCATTACCCTGCAAGCAGATTATTTGTGGCATAACTACAGCGTATTTAGCGATGTTGAACAGGGTTCCCTGCCTTTATACTACGGTATTGGTGGGCGTCTGGTCTTGGGAGATAAAGACTCTTATATCGGTGCCCGTGTACCCATAGGGCTTAACTATCTATTTGAAGATGCTCCGGTAGGACTATTTATTGAGGCGGCACCTATCCTTAACCTGGCACCGTCAACCGAATTCGATATTGATGGTACGCTGGGTGCTCGATTCTATTTTTAATACAAATTTTACGGTATAATTTTCAAAAGGGACATATCCATTACGGATATGTCCCTTTTTTAATTTATCTGACTTTTTCACAGTTAGCCAATTAAACTATCTTTTGGCAACCTCTATCCGGATAGGGTAGAATGATATGACTGGATAAGTAGGGCACAACATGCCGTTATTTTCATTACGTATCCCAGCCGGAGTCCTGCATCCTTAAAACTTATGTGAAACAAACTGTAGACAGGAAAAAATCGCAGGCCAAACAACCGAATAAAACCATTGTTATTCACAGGATAATCTGGCTTCCCTCCTTGGCCAGCCCTATCTCCTCAAAGACAGACCCAAACTCTCCCTCAAGATGACTATCAAGCGCTCCAAGCTGTCGGTCATCCGAGTCCGGATCATGATGCGTAATAAAAAGACGTTTTACATCCAACCGAACAGCAAGTTCAACAACATCTTCCCAAGCCGAATGACCCCATCCTTTTTTCTCTTGATAAGATTCACGATTGTACTGCCCGTCATGTATCAACAAATCTACTCCACGTAAAAATGCTTCAAGCTTAGCGTCGTAATTCGTTTTTTTCGACTCATTAAGAATCAGTTCATTATCCGGGCAAAACACAATCTCTTTGCCATCAATAAATATCTTGTAAATTGCTGTTTCAATAGTATGATTAGCCAACATGAAATCCACTTCGTACCCATCATACTCCACCCGTTGTGGGGGCTGAGTAATATACTCCAGATTGGCGTCAATCATATCCAAGGTGACAGGAAAAAATGTTTTTGTAAGATGCCCATCCAAAATATCTTTACAACCACCCTCTTCGCCTTGGTCAGGCATGTGAATGGCAAAATGATTTTTTGAGCCGTAAATAGGTTTAAAAAAAGGAAATCCCTGGATATGGTCCCAATGCGGATGGGTGATAAAAATACGTCCCTTTATTTTTCCCGGTCGATCAATAATATTATTTCCAAGATTGCGTATTCCCGTCCCGCTGTCAAGGATTAGCACTTGCTCGGTTCCGGGTACATCAATCTCCAGACAAGTGGTATTACCCCCATACTCCATATTTTCTTTGTTTGCACAGGGGGTGGATCCACGAACGCCCCAAAAAGTTACAACTATCTCTTGCTTATTTTTGCTCATTAAATCTTGTCATTTTATGAACATTTTAACCGCTGCAGATTATTATTTTATTTCTCCCATCACTGATACCATATTTTTATCTGCTGTATCCCCAATACAGCGGCAGACGTACTAATTTCAATAAATAATGACAAAACGCATCAGAAAAGCAAATAGAGCATTAATCACCTGATTCTTCGCGAATCTTATCCATCTTTTCTGTGATTGATTCCATCTTTTGCTGCTTGCCTTCCAACTTTTGTTCAACTTCGTCGATTCTATTTTCGACCTCATCGAGCAAACTATTTCCACCACCCGAAGGTTTAAAATAGGTCTTTTTCTCTTTGTACTGCAGGACTTCTTTTTTTAGTTGCTTGGCTTCTTTTTTAATCTTGTTGTACTCTTTGCGCAGCTTTTGGATTTTGCTTCTGTCTTCAGGCGCCAAATCAGCCTTGGCCAATTCTTGGTCAAATTTATCTCCTGATTTGGCTGCACGCATCCGGTCATAAATCACATCACAAGCCTCACGATATTCTTTCCACATCTTGTTTTTGTGCTTGATGGGAACATAGCCTGCATTTTTAAATTCTTCCTGCAGTCCCTTGGCAATTTCCACAGCCTCAATAGGATCATCATGCTTACCAAGCTCGCGTAGCTTTTCGAGGATCTCTTTCTTCTTTTCCAGGTTTTCTTTGCGCTCTTCTTTTACCTCTTTGAAATGCTCGCGACGACGATCATAAAACTCATCCATCGCCCCCTTGAACTGCTTCCATATTTTCTCTGACTTATCACGCGACACCGGACCAATTTTCTTCCACCGATCCATAAAACTCTGCATCTGCGAATGACCTTTCTCAAAATCATCGGTATGCTTCACTTCGTTGGCCTTGTCGATAAGCTCCAGCTTCTGCTGATAATGCTCTTCTTCCTGCTCCTGTATTTTATCCTGATTATTCGCCTTTCGTTCATTAAATGCATCCGTTGCTGACTTAAATCGCGACCAAAGCTTATCTTCGGCACGTTGCGGTAAGTTGCCTACTTTTTTCCACCGACGGTGAAGCTTATTAATTTTTCGAGCAGCCGTCGCCAGATCATCCTCTTCAAGCAATGCTTCGGCTTCCTCAATAATCTTTTCCTTCTTGTGGGTAAACTTATCTACCTTGCTCTGGTGATCCGGATCATATTTATATTTCCGATCATAATACTCATCCTGCGCACTTTTGTACCGATCCCAAACTTCATCTGACTTTTCTTTGGGTACCCGGCCAATCTTCTTCCACTGTTTTGTCAGATCATCAAACTTTTCATCGATCTCCTTCCAGTTTTCCGTCTCGTGGGTCATCGACGCCGTAACATTCTCCATCTTCTCTAAAACGGCCAACTTGAGCATCAGGTTATCTTCCTCTTTCTGACGCTTTTGTACCAGTCGATCTACTTTATGATCGTTGAACGTATCCAGCAACTCTTCAAAACGCTCATCAAGTTGTTCCCCTTTCTCATTCGGCAGCGGACCGGTACTGTTCCATTGCCCCTTCATTTGACTTACTCGACGCGTAGCCGTCCAGGTCTCATTCGAAACGATTCCTTCAAATTCTTCAAGCAGCTTTTTCTTTGTCTCTAAATTCTCCTGCTTTTTTTGTTCTAACTCAGCATAGTGCTGCTCTTTACGCTCTTCAAACTCATCAACAGTATCATTGAATTTTTTATAGAGCTTTTTCACCTGCTCATCATCCGTATCGGGACCTTCGGCCCATCGGTGGCTTAAATTATCGAGCTCAACCGAAACGTAAGACCAGTCATTCTGTTTAGTCAGCTCCTGTGCTTTCTTAACAATCTCCTTATAGTAATCGAGCGGATTTTCCTCGTCTGAGACTTCATCATCCTTTTCTTCTTCGTCAACAGTTTGCTCATCACCATCTTGCCCTTCTTGCTGATCTTCAGCCTCATCAACCTGTTCTTCTTCCGCCTCTGGCTCAACTTCTTGCGTTTCAACTTCATCATCAGCTGTATCGACTTCCGCTTCCGACAGATCTGATCTTTTATCTTCAATCTGCTCTTTTAATACGTCGTAATCTCCTATACCCTCGCTGTTTTCAATCTCTTCTTCAAGTGCATTCAGATCTTCCAGCGTAACGTCATCGGCAAGCGTTTCCTCAACTTTCGTCTGAAGCTTGGAGAAGACCTCTCTAAGCTCCGAAAGCTTATCCTCAAGATCATCGGGACTGACCTCACAAAGCTTTTTGCGCTCATCTTGCCCGTCCCCTTTCAGGAAAAGCTCATTATTTTGAGTTAAAATTACGTATTCATCCTCATACTCATGTTGGGATGTTTCCTTGTTCTCTTCCATAGTAGTATCCACAGGTACCTCTATTATAACGCTTGGCGATTCAAAATTTCACTTCTAAACTCTCAGCTACTCAAGAGTTCAAGTAAGATAATATTTCTATAGAACTTATTACAATCCATCTGGGATATCAAAACACCCCTAATTAAAAAGAGCCGATCTCTTAAAGAAACCGGCTCCATAATAAAGTTTTAAAACCCGATAATTAGCTGAGGATCTTATCCATTCTCCTGAAAAAGATGTACATCGCGCTGCGGAAATGGGAAAGAAATATCCTCTTCATCAAATCGCTCTTTAATACGTTTCGTAAGAGCATAACGTAACGGCCATACATTCGCCGTTTCGGTCCATGGACGCACTCGAATACCTACAGCACTATCTCCTAAACTGCTGACAGCAATAAGGGGCTCCGGCTCATCAAGAATGCGATCATCGCTATCCAATACTTCTCTCACAATATTCATTGCTTTATCCATATCATCATCGTAGGCAATACCAAATTCCATATCAACGCGCCGCTTATCATTACGAGAATAATTTTTGATTTCGGTCCCCCACACTTTTGAGTTCGGCATGGTAATCGCAATGTTATCAAACGTATGCATTTCAGTCACAAAAAGTCCTATCTCATCCACAACCCCTGAGGTGCTGCCAATGTCAACCGCATCTCCCACATTAAAGGGGCGTAAAATTAAAAGCATAATTCCTGAGGCTATATTGCTAAGCGTCCCCTGCAACGCCAAACCAATCGCCAGGCCAATAGTACCCAGAACAGCAATTAAGCTGGCCGTCTCAACTCCAAACTTATTTAACACCGCCAGTACAGTTACCGCAATAATGAGGATCTTGCCGGCTTTGACAAAGATGGGAATTATAGTATCATCAAAACGCTCAGACTTATTCATATAACGCTCAATACGCTTGCCCACCCACTTGGCCGTTAACAAGCCGGCAATCAGTATTAATACGGCACCTATTAGCTCTAATCCGTATTCAATGATATACGGCATTAAATCGTCTTGCAAAGAGTTTAATTGATTCATGTTGATCCCTAAAGTTTAATTTTACTTTAAAAAAAAGAAGGCAGCCTGTCGGGCTGCCTTCAAAATATTTATTAAAGTACAATTATTCTTTTACAATTTCGCGGATTTCAGAAAAGCCTTTTTTAACATCTTTCCAAAGCTTTTCACTATCCGCCTTTATCTCATCAAAAACATCATCGCCTGAGTCCTTAATTTTATCCAACTTAGAACGCAGGCGTGAACGGTTCTTTCTTAATTCATCCATTCGTTTATCGAGTTTGGCTTTCAGATCTTGCGACTCCTTATTGACTCTCTTTTGGAGCTCATCAATCTGTGTATTCCATTCTCGAAGCTGTTTTTCCAACTTGTCGATGTACTCTTCTCGTGAATTCATAATAATAGTATTTTTTGAGTTATTGGTTTATCCCATCTATTCCAAGTGGCTGCGCAGCATCCACGCCGTCTTGGAATGTACGTGCAAACGCTCTGTTAAAAGATCAATAGTTGCTTCATCCTCGGCCTCATTAGCCGGTTCAAGAGCCTGGCGGGCCGTCCGTAACACTTGTTCATTACCTACAGCCAAACGCCGAACCATCTCCATAGCCTTTGGTTCATCTTGCTGTTCATCAATAGAAGTTAATTCATTAAATTCTTTGAATGTTCCGGGCGCCCGGTAACCAAGCGCTCGAATACGTTCGGCAATCTCATCAATAGCATCTGCTAACTCCGTATACTGCTCTTCAAATTGTTCGTGGAGTGAATGAAATAGTTCTCCGGTAACATTCCAGTGGTAATTATGTGTCTTTAAATACAGCATGTACGAATCGGCCAACACTCTGGAAAGGGCATCAGCAATTTCTTTACGATTGCCTTCACTTATTCCAATATTGATCTCCATCGGTTTTTCTCCCTTTGTTTTGGTACTCATGACTGAACACCTTAATACTTTGTTAATTCTAATTATTTCGGCAATTGCAGTTTAAGCCACAGTAATAACGTTTATTCCTGCTCTTGAAGTATTCCTTTAAGAGTTCGCAAAAAAATTCTTTTGTATCCTGTAAAATCATGATACTTCTTTATTTAATTATCACATAACTAATACAGGAATATGGGGGTTATCATTCCAATAAACCAATAGAAGGTACCTATAATCAATATAGGTTTTCCCCGATAGATTAGGAATGGAATTCTGAGAAATATTTATATCGCAACCTGCAGATTCAATAGAATCTGAGAGAAATCGGCACCCTGTTCTACAGGATAGATATAGTTCAACTGTACTTCAGAAAATTCAGTCGGAAAAATATTAATGCCTCCGATGAGGGACTCCGAACTGGTCCCAATAAAATCGCCGTCAAAATAGTCCCAGCGTGCAAGCAGCTGTGTCTTCGGCGTAACAAAATATCCCCCCGTTATATGATAGCCGAATGGATTATACTCCATCCCAATATTATCATTAATGGTAGAATACATAAATTCACCGGCCAGCATCATGTTATGATAGGTGACACGAGTATCGGCTCCAAGCAATAATTGGTCTCCCTCAATTCCAGATAACAATCCCGCTCCTGATGTTGTATTCTCACTATCTTCGTAAGAGGCATTTATTCCCATTATAAATTTATCATCCGAACCGTCGCCAATCCCCGTGTTTGCCGATATCCTTGCCGCATATAAAAACTTATTGTCATCATTAGCATTCGGGCCAAAGCCATTACCGTTAAACATGCCCCCAACATACTTAAATTTCCCATCTGCCATCGTTCCCTGCAGCTGAAATCCAATTTGTCTCTTGGGTACCAATTGATTGACAACAGCTGAACGATTTACAAAATCAATGGCTGCTGCACCAGTCAAATACTCATAACTAAATGGTGCTTTAAACAAACCCGTTTTAACCGAAAAGTTCGGCGCAACGTTATAATACATATTTGCATCCAGCAGGCTCGTGCTGTTCATAAAATTAGCTTGCAACTGGTACCCAAATTTTTGATCGAACTCCCCATATACCTGCAGACGAGCATTAGATATTGAAAATCCATTTTCACCGACCACACGTTCAAACTGATAATCCCCAATCGTCTGCAGCAATCCTCCAATCGAGAAATAATCATTTTTAAACTGATTCTTGAATTGCTCAAAATCAGACTCGGATTGGTTCTGAGCCTGTAGTGACATTCCGGTAAAAAAGAGTAACCCAAATAAAAGAACTATCTTGCCAAATTTCGTAGCGTCTGTAATCATCGGAAAAAATTTGTTGAAAAGTTTATTTTTAGGACTGCTAATGCAATTAAAAACGAACTTAACCTATATCATTCCCAATAATTTAAAGAGCTATTCAGACTCCGCTTCCTTTTTCCAGCGGAACCGATCGATCAGTCGCATCATATCGGCGGGAATCTTGGCTTCGAAATTCACTTCTTTTCCATAACGTGGGTGTTTAAACGCCAGACGCCAAGCATGTAACGCCTGACGGTTAATCAACGGCTCTCCCTCTTCCTCGGGCGCGTAGTGCTGGTCGCCCACAAGCTGGTGACCAATATGTTCAAACTGCACGCGAATCTGGTTTTTTAGTCCTGTATCCAGCTGTACTTCCACCAGGGTATTTTCCAGAAACCGCTCTTTCACCTTATACGACAAGCGCGCCGGCGTTGCCCCCTCTTCATCCGGCTCAACCACAATATTGCGGAATCCATCTTTAATAAGCTTTAAATGATGCTCCAGAACGCCCTCATCCTGTTTTATTACCCCGCGAACCATGGCTAAGTAGGTGCGTTTGGGTTCATGATTGCGAAACTTTGCAACAAGATCATTATACGCGCGCTCATTTTTAGCAAACACCATCAGTCCACTGGTATAGCGATCAATGCGATGCACTACGCCTACACGAACACCGTGCTTGGCAAGGTGATCGGCAACAAGATCAAACAAATTTTTGACGTTGCTATCGGGAATAGGCACGGCAAGCAGTCCTGCCGGCTTGTCGACGACAAAAATATCTTTATCCTGCTTAACAATGTAGAAAGGTCGTTTTTTCGCCATCACAAACCGTGCTCCAAGCGGCAAATAGTATTAAATTACCTCCTATTCAACATCATGTACTTCTTTAAGAATGGCTTTAGCCTCTTTATCATCCTTCTGCATCACTCGATGCTGCAGATTCGTGATAATTTCCTGTTGGGCCTTGTCAAAAGCCATCTCCCGGGCCTCTTGTTCGGTACCCGTTCGCAGGATCTCAAACACATCATCCGCGCGGATAATACTGTAGAGTTTATCCTCATTAAAGGCATGAGAACGCAGCTCCTCATACTCCTTAAACAGCTCCGGAAACTCGTCACTGCTCTCCGCCCGATCAATAACTTCTACATCCTCGGGACCTTCAGCGCTCAGTGGGGTTTTACAGAGATAAAAAAACTTGTGCTTATAATTCATAATCCGAAATCTTAGTCAATTTTAATGCTAATAACATTCAAACCGCTTTAATGTAAGAAAAAATCTTCGCACCTTCGTAATCCTTCATCCACAAAATTTTTATCACCACACGCATTTATGTTACAAACGGCCTTCCAAAAAAAATTCAGGCTTATTCCCTTTATCCTGCTACTACTTTTTCTTTTAGGAAGATGTTTCTTACCTGCCCAAGCCCAACATTCTGTATCCGACAGCACATCACCTGATCGGTCACCCATATCTGCCGATAAAACCTCGGACCTATCGGGGCTGTGGCTGCTACCGCAAATCAACAATTCCCTCCATGATAAACTACAATCGAAAGGAATAACTCTTACAAAACGAGAAATTTACAATCCTGAAGGCAGCTCACTCAATAAAGCTATCGCAAAAATAATGATCGGTGACAGCCAAGCCGGCAGCGGTTCATTTGTATCTTCAAAGGGACTACTGCTCACCAATTACCATACCGCAATACAAGGTATTGCACAAAACAGCAATCGCACCCAAAACTACATCCACAACGGCTTTTATGCCGAACCCTCGGGACAAGAAATCCCCCTCGATAACTATCGGCTGCTCATCAGCATTGAACAGAAAGAAGTAACCGATCAAATTAACCAGCAGCTGTCTGATTCACTAACTTATCGGCAGCGAAGACAGCAAAAACAGAAAATCAAAAAGAAGGTCATTGCTAAACGCCAATCCGGAAATAATAATTTGGTCGTTGAGATCAACGACACCTGGAGCGGCAACCGCCAATTTATGTCGGTCTATAAAGTAATTCGAGATGTACGTCTGGTTCATGCCACACCAAATCCTAATTTAAACAGATCCAGCACCTACGCCTTTTTGAAAGCATATGTAAGTCCAAACGGGCAAAGTAAAAGGTATAATAAAACCAACATACCCTTTAAGCCACAAAAACACCTTAGAATAGCTGAAAGGGAGGCTAACGTTCAAGATATTACACTAACACTCGGTTTTCCCGGCGAAACGCAACGCTACGAAAGCAGTTATGCTATCGAATTCTACCAAAATAACCGTAATCCAGTGCTTATCGACATGTATAAAGCCATCCTCGATGCAGCACGTTACGCCGCCAGAGAGGATTCTACCAAAGCCATTAAAAATGCACCGCTTCGCTCGTCAATTGCCCATAACCTCACATATTACCGTGCTATTCAACACAGCATTGAAGAGCATAATATTATCAAGAAAAAGCAAACTGCGCAGGAGGGGTTCAGTGAATGGATCAAACAGGATTCCGTGCGAAATATTAAATATAGGCGCGTTTTAAGCCAGCTCGACCAGTCCTATAGAATCGCATCCCAAACCGGCGACCTGCTCTTTGCCCTGGTCAATGCCATCAATAATAATCAGCTCTTACAGATCGCGAGTCTGTACAATTCATACTACGAACACATAAGTGATTCCACCAAAACCGTTAACAAGCAAGCACTGCTACAACAGCATCAAGACATCATCAACAATATAAATCACGAAGCCCAAGCCATGATGCTTGAGGATATGCTATATTCGCTGGCAACCCTACCTGATGGCAAGGTTCCCTTTTACCTTATTGAGCTTTGGGGTGGCGATCGAGACTCTGCACTAAAGCAGCGTATTCATTCCTATGTACAAAAACAGCGCAACAAATCTATCATTTTTAACCCCAATCACGCCGAGCAATTTCTTAACCTCCCTATCGACAGTATCCGAAACCACTCCAAAGATGAATTAGTAACACTTTATGGCGAATTACTAAACAGCTACCAATTCAGCCGTCAAAACTACTCCCAGCACGTACCCTATCTACAGCCGGCACAAGAACTATATGTTCAGGGGCTTTTCAACTTTCAAAGCGATTCAATCACTTATCCCGATGCGAATGGGACCTTGCGCCTGAGTATAGGCCAGATAAAAGAAATGCAAACCAACAAAAAGAGTGACCACAAATCAATGGAGGGCAGAAGTAAAATTGCCGATTTTATATCGACCAACGATATTTCAGGAGGTAGTTTTGGTAGTCCGGTTTTAAACACCAATGGTGAGCTAATAGGAATGGTGACGCACAGAAGGTCCAGAAGCATGGCTAACGACCTGCTTTTCCAACCGGAATTATCCCGCACAATCAATCTGGATATTCGACATATTATCTCCCAAATTTCGGAATTTAATAACGGGGAAAGCTTGTTAAAAGAGATGCAGATTTTGGAAACAATTACTGATTAAACACTAATTCATCGGTCGTTATCAAATACAGTAGTTCATGGGATTCGATATTATTATCACAATCCTTGTTCTAATATTAGCTTTTGCGGCACTCATCGTTGACCTCTGGAGTCCGGATGCTGTTCTTATGACTGCCGTTGGAATCGTGACTGCTGCAGGAGTGATCAGTTTGGAGCAAGCTGTTCGCCAATTTGGGAATACCACTATTTTAGCCCTTGCGACGTTATATATTATCGCAGCAGCACTCCGCAACAGTGGTGCTCTTGACTATGCCAGCGAGTTCATTCTTGGAAAGGGCAGTCAAAACATCAGAAAAATACTATTGCGAATGACTCCCAGCGTATCTATCTATTCGGGATTTCTCAACAATACGCCAATTGTTGCCATGGGCATACCTGCCATACGAAGTTGGGCTCGAAAATATGAAGTATCTTCCTCAAAGCTATTAATTCCTCTTTCGTATGCTGCTATTTTAGGGGGGATGTGTACCCTTATTGGGACCAGCACAAATCTTATTGCACATGGTTTGTTACAGAGCAATGGCATGGCAGGATTTTCATTTTTTGAATTAGCCTGGCTGGGCGTGCCTTGTGCCATTATCGGCCTCACCTATATCATTGTAATAAGTCCAATTATTACACCGGATCGCACTGATATTCGCGAGGAAGAGGAAGCACAGCGCAAATCGCTTGTTGAACTTGAAATTACAGAGGAATCGAGCCTTGTTGGAGAAGCAGTAAGCGAAGCGAATTTGCAAAAGCTCCCCGGTTTCAGGCTTGTTCGAATCAACAGAAATGGTGATGAACTTGCCCCTGTACCCGAAAAAGAGAAACTACGTTCAGGGGATCATTTGTTTTATGCACCTAAAGAGGGATTTGCTGAAATATCTCCCGATCTAACAGATTATCCAGGACTTAAATTAGCTGTAAAACCACCGCGTGAAATTAAACGGGAGAAAAAGAAAGACCGTGAACTCCACCAAGTTGTCGTAAAGGAAGGATCACGGTTAGTTGGGTCCACTGTTGAGGAAGCAAAACTATTAGACCGTTTCGGGGCCGCCGTTACCGGTGTGAGAAGGGGTGAAAAACGAATTAATGAAGATCTTGGCGACTTTGTACTTCGTCCCGGTGATGTACTTCTGTTAGATACCAAGCGCGGATTTCAGCAAGCACACGAAGATTCTGCTGATTTTTATTTAACCAGTGAAGCCGGTGGCGAAGCTCCCACTACCAACCACCAAGAGACCCGAAAACAAGAATTTGGGAAAGATCTATATGTATCCGTATTTGTTCTTATCAGTGTCATCGCTTCGGTAACGGCGGGCATTTTCCATATCGCATTGGCTGGAATTCTTGGCGTAGCTCTGTTAATGGCCTTTGATGTGATTGAGCCCGGCGAAGCAAAAGAATCTATTGACTGGACGGTATTAATTGTCATTGGAGCAGCACTTGGGCTCGGTAAAGCAATGGAAGTCAGCGGTGCTGCTGAGATGATTGGTGACGGAATGGTTGGACTTACCAGTGATTATGGCCCGCGAGTTATACTTGTTGGCCTTGTTTTGGTAACAGCTCTGCTCACCGAAACCATCACCAATAATGGTGCCATAGCACTAATGTTTCCCATAGCACTTTCGATTGCGCAGTCACAGGGTCTTAACCCACGGGCTTTTATCGTCAGCATAACACTTGTTTCGTCAATGGCCCTGTTGACTCCCATAGGGTACCAGACCAATTTAATGGTGTATGGACCAGGTAACTACAAATTTACTGACTTCTTTAAAGTCGGATTTCCACTGGCTCTTGTATTATGGATTGTCGTAATTATCTTAGCCCCTATAATATGGCCGCTATAACATCTATATTCTGAGTTCAACTTAATAAAGGTTATCATTACCGAACAAACCCATGGTTTGGAGTTTGGGGATCTATGGAACAATGGCTACGCAAAACATTTAAGATTACTGAGTGGCTGCCCGATTATAGCAGCCGTAAATTTGGTGGAGACTTAACAGCCGGTCTAACAACCGGTGTTATGTTTATTCCGCAGGGAATGGCATACGCCGTTATTGCGGGCGTTCCTCCCATCTACGGCCTCTATGCCGGCGTTATTCCCTTGCTTATCTATCCACTGTTAGGCACATCAAAAAACCTGTCAATCGGCCCCGTCGCTATCGATATGCTCATTGTTGCCGCGGGTGTTAGCCTTCTTGCTGAGCCTAATACTGATCGCTATATCACGCTCACAATATTACTTACGATGATGGCCGGGGGCTTACAGCTGCTAATGGGATCAATGCGGCTCGGCTCGGTACTCAATATTTTTTCGCGCCCGGTTATTGCCGGCTTTACGCTTGCCGCACCTCTCATTATTGCATTTAGCCAAGTTAATAATTTATTCGGCGTTGAACTTGCCCAAACCCAGTATATTTTTGTAATCTTTGAAGAGTTGCTATGGGAATTTGACTACATACATTGGCAAACATTCACCTGGGGTATCATAGCTATTGTGGTAATGGCTATTGTACGATATGTGAAACCTATCTTTCCCATTTCAGTCGTAATCCTTGGCGTTAGCATTATTTTATCCTGGGTATTGGGAGCCGGTCAGCTTGGCATCAGCCTCGTAGGAGAAATCCCAACAGGATTACCTGAGTTTTCAGTACCGGCAATAAATTTTAATAACATGCGCGAACTATTGCCTACCGCCCTCACCCTGGCGCTGGTGCAGTTTATGAGCGTAGCTTCACTGGGACAAACATTTGCCAAACGCCACAATTATATCATTGATGCTAATCATGAGTTGGTGGCGATTGGCGCCTCCAATTTTTTGGGCAGCCTTTTTAAATCTATCCCGGTATCCGGCAGCTTTTCCCGATCGGCGGCATCCGAGCAGGCCAACGTCCAAACACCGCTGGCCAACATCATAACCTCTGTCGTCATCATTGCCACACTCCTGTTTTTAACACCTATTTTCTACTTCCTGCCGATGCCTATTTTGGCGGCCATTATTATTGTTTCGGCTCTTAACCTCATCGATATCGGGGAATTTAAATTTCTCTATAAAACCAAACGCAGTGAGGGACTCATTGCTGTTTTTACAGCAGCCTGTACCCTTTTAATTGGCATACAAGAGGGTATCCTGCTTGGGGTTGTGGCCTCTATGATTCACATGCTATACAAATACAGTCGCCCTAATGTGGCTGAACTGGGGATTATCCCCGGCACGCGCCTGTTCAAAAACCTGGACCGCAATCCCGAGGCCAAATCCATTAACGGCCTAATGATTCTTCGCGTGGATGCTTCATTTTCTTTCGTTAACGCTGACTTTTTTCGGGATTATATCATCGAGAAAAGCCGGGAGCGTAATAAATCTACACGCTATGTTATTATTGATGGCAGCACTATAAATACGCTTGATACCACAGCCATTGAACAAATAAAAACGATGGTGGGCACCCTTAAAAACTGGGATATCGAACTCTATATTGCCGGACTCAAAGGTCCTATTCGTGATGTGGTGAGCAAATCGGGGTTACGTGAATTTATGGGCGAAAACCATTTTTATCGCGATCCCCACGAAGCAGTTTCCCACATTTTGGAACTTATTGATGAAGAAGACCAAAGTTCTCGTCTGTCCGACTACAAAGACGTAACTGGCTAATTAACTGTCCATTTTTTGTAACAAATCGGGAATTATCATCCACCTGAATCGTGCCGTACCAGGTTTTATCTGCTTCCATTTTACAGCCGGGTGCTCAATACAAACCAGTCCGCCCGTTGGTATGCGTGCAACATATTCTCCCTCCCCATTGCACAATAGGGAAACCGTTTCTTCAAGCAGCGGATTGTGCCCTACTAACATAATTCGATCGGTATCATCCTCCGCCTTTTGTACCACTGACAGATAATCACGCGCCCCGCCATAGTACAGATCTTCATTCCACGTCACGATATCAGCTGTTAAATCAGCAGCTTTTATGAAGTACTCGACCGTCTCTTTGGCACGCTTAGCCGTAGAACCGTGAATATAGGTGGGCTGAACACCGGTTTTCTTAATGAAAAACCCCATTCGTGATGCATCAATACCTCCCTGTTTTGCAAGCGGTCGATCAAGATCTTTTTGCTTTCCAGCTCTATGTGATGACTTCGCATGACGCATCAACATTATCGTCTTCATAATTCTCTACTATTTAAATTTAAAATCAAATGATACTACTATCAATTTAGTTCTTCGGCTTAAATAACGCTATTGGAAAGTTATGCTTTTGAAAACAATTTTATTTTAAGAATATGCTTGGGAGCAAAATAGGTAAGCGTTGCACCGCGAGCCAGCATAAAGGAAGTCATTCCCAGCCACAGGGCATGATTTCCAAAATACTGAACGCCAATTGCATAGGTAGGCAAAAATACAACCAGCGTTGCAATAATCATGGAATCGCGCATAGGACCTGTTGCTGTAGCACCAATAAAAATACCATCCCAGATGTATGAAAAACTACTCACCGTAGGTCCGGCAATGGTCCACAGAAAATAAACCATGGCGGTATCGATGACATCCTGCTGGTTTGTAAATATCTGCAGTATTTGTACATCAAAAATAGCATACACGAGCGACGCCGCCACGCCAATACCCGTCCCCCAAATAAAGCAATATTTTACCGCCAATTTTACGCGCCTTTGCTGATTAGACCCCGTATATCGACCAATCAAACTTTCGGCGGCGTAAGCAAATCCATCAATGCCGTACGAGACAATCATCCAGAGCTGTAATAATATGGAATTCGCTGCCAGCACGACATTACCGAACTCCGCAGATTTTGCCGTAAAAAAGGAGAAGGTAAAAATAAGACAGAGTGTACGAATAAATATATCGCGGTTGACAGAAAAGAATTTTTTTATGGCTTCCAGCTCAAGCAGAAGATCATGCACGTAGCCGCTCAACCAGCTTCGGTATTTATAAATCAGTAGAAATACCGCCAGCGTTACCCCCGCATAGCGAGCAATTAGCGTACCCAGCGCAACACCGTCTACGGTCATGCCCATGCCGTATACAAATAAGACGTCAAGCCCGATGTTAAGGCTGTTCAAAAAGATGGTAACAATCATAGGATAACGGGCATTCTGCATCCCCAGAAACCAACCGTTTATGGCATACAAACTGAGGGTAGCCGGTGCCGTAAAGATGCGTATCTCAAAATAGAGGCGGGTATAGCGTTCCACTTCGGGCAATGCTTCCACAAGCCAAAAACTGAGGTCGGCAATCCATGCCTGCAGCAAAACAATTAAAATCCCAAAAACAATGGCAACGGTTAACGCCCGTGCCAACGTCATGATACTGTCCGTCTGATTCTCCTCACCGAACGCCTGCGCCGTAAGTCCGGTAGTACCCATCCGCAGGAACCCAAATCCCCAGAAGATGAAATTAAAAATCATGCTCCCCACGGCAATGGCTCCCAGATAATAGGCTTCCTCAAGATGGCCTACCAGTGCCGTATCAACCGCCCCGAGCAGGGGTACAGAAAGGTTGCTTATAATATTCGGAATGGCCAGATTTAGAACTTTCCGATTCAACGGACTTGCAGAAATTTATCGTTTACATTAGCGTTTGAACTGTAGGCACAGGCGGTTTTGAAATGGCTAAATATAACTTAATCCCGATAGAATTACGATTATTCAAAATAGATAAAATGCCAACCAGCTTTACTTTGGGCTGGATTATTTTAACTCATTTGTTGTTTTTATTGTGATAACAATTTAAATCAGTTCATGAAAATTTATGGAAACAAGTTACTGGCAAAGCCGGTGGCAAAAAGGGAATACCGGATGGCACATGGATACTGTTTATCCCCCGCTACCGAATCTATGGAATCACCTTGGCATTGAGTCCACTGCACGTATTCTTGTTCCACTTTGCGGCAAAAGTCTGGATTTGCAGTGGTTTGTTGATCAGGGACACACAGTTACAGGTGTAGATGTATCCCAAAAAGCTATGTGCCATATCAAGCAACGACATCCCGAATCGTTTCGGCGGGATAACAGTCATGGCTTTACAATCTATTGTTCCAAGTCACTGGTGCTTTGGAAAGGTGACTTCACGAAATTACCGGCTACAGAAATTCCCCCGCAAGATCTCATTTATGACAAAGCGTCGATTATAGCTTTGCCGGCTAACATGCGTCAGCGGCATGCCGACAAGCTCATCGAATTATGCAGCCCGCACACCAAAATATTAATGCAAACATTTGAATATGAGCAACAGGAAATGAACGGGCCACCCTTTTCGGTAGATGAACAAGAGCTTGAAAAGCTGTTTGGCAACCAGTTTAAACTTACATGTATCCACGAACAATCCAAGCTTGAGGAACTGCAACGATTTCAACAACGAGGATTATCTTCGTATTTGACAGAAAAGGTTTTTATTCTAACACTCTCAAATAGTGGATAACAACATACACCGGACATGTAACTCTCTATTGAGATAAATTTGCCATTTTAGACTTGCAGTTGCATATCAGCAAGTCGGCATGTATTTTCAAAGTCATATTTTCAAAAACCACCTTAATTATACACGTATCTGAACATGGATATTGAAAAGCGCAATAGATTATTAAGCTTAGTACTGGGAATAATCATCCTTGGATTAGGTTACTACCTGTATCATTCAATTGTTGATCCTTACCAAGAAGTAATTGAACGCGAACAAATGACAAAGAAAGTACGTCATCAAATGGGGCTTGTCCGTGATGCCCTTGTTCAATACGAGCAAGATAAAGACAATTTTCCTCCTACTGAAGGCGGACTCGATACGCTGGTAACGTACCTAAAGACGGATTCCCTGATGGTAGCCAACGGGGATTCACTTTTTAAACCATTGAATTCAAATGAAACATATAATCCGGATTCCTTAATATATTCCCCACGTCCACCTCACAAAAAGTTTGAGTATACTCTCAACGATACTCTTCGTCCGAACATTTATCTATTAGAAGATCCTGATACTAAAGACCGTATCGGTTCGCTTGAAAACACCACTGAACTGAACGCTGCCAGTTGGGAATAATGAAACATGGAGGAACAACATCCGAGTTTAGGACTTTGTTTTTTTGGGAAACAGCTTTTCTATGCTGTAAATGATCCTGAGGAATCGCGCAAGCTCAAGCGCATAGGATGTTACGACTTTAACTTTGATATAACCGAAACGCTGCTTGGTAATTCCGAGCAGCATTTTCGGGGTATCAAGCAAACCATTGAGCAATTTAAGGAAGAGTACGATATTCGCCACCTGCGTATTCTTTCGCTTCCCACCCAGGAATGTTGGACCTCGGTTCCTAAAATCGTATACGACGATCCTGATGAGCGAGAAAAGCATATCAATATTTTAATGAGCGATATTGACCGTAAGAACATCCAACCAACTTGGTATCCGCTAAGCAATCAGGATTACAAATTTCTGCTGCTACGCAACAACGAATCTTTTGAGGGGCTTCGACAATTGGCCGGTAATACTTCAACTACCGACCTGATCAGTGATTTTGAATTGGGATTGCGCTGGGTACAACATGCCAATCCCGGCGGATCATTTATGAGCATTTGCTGCTACAATAACTGCATTACTATAGGCTCATTTATTCTTGGGAAATTGCGCGGAGCCACCTACATAACTTATGATGAGGTACAGGACCTTCCCTATCTATGGTTACAACATACCCAGCAACTAAACTGGATGGGCGGGCTGCATGAGGAAATTTACGTCTATGGGAAAAACGCTTATCAGGTCATTGAAATACTTCAACCTTTTTGGGATGACACCGGTAATATCACCAAAATGGATACCTTGGGAAAAATTCAGATCAAAGCCGATGAACAAACCTACGGCTTTAATCTCGAATCAGCCTTCCCGGCAATCATGTTAGCTCTCAATTACGATTGATGCCAAGCTGAATCCGTAATTACCGCTGTCAGCATTATTTTTTGTACCTTTGCATCTATATCAAGGTTTTCAAATACAGAATAAGTAGCACATGCGCATTATTACCGGTACGCTTAAAGGCAGACAAATTAATATCCCAAACACTTTAAATGTACGACCTACAGCGGCCCGTACCAAGGAAGGACTTTTCTCAATACTCGACGCCCGAAAATACATCCGCAATGCCAATGTTTTAGATCTTTTTGCGGGATCGGGCAACCTGGGATTTGAAGCTATTTCTCGAGGTGCTTCCAAAGTGCTGTTTGTAGACAGTGATCGCAGAAACATCAGGCATATCGAAAGTGTAGGCCGCGAATTTGACGTCAGTGATCAAATCCGAACGGTAACATCACCGGTAGAAAAGTTTCTGGAGGGTATGCCGCTTCCCTACGATATCATTTTCTCGGATCCGCCCTACGATTATCCCTATATGCACGAGATGATCGAAAGCATCACCTCTGATGGATGGTTAGCTGACAATGGATGGCTCATCCTGGAACACGATAAGCGTCACGACTTTACGGATCATCCGCATTGTGCCTATTACAAAGAATACGGCCGCACCCATGTAAGCATTTTTACCAACCAAAAAGGAATTGAATTTTAAACTTTTCTCCCTATGGAAACCTTGGCCCTTTATCCTGGTTCATTCGACCCCATTACCTACGGACATCTTGATATCCTTGAGCGTGCTACTGAACTATTCGATGAAGTCATCATTACCATTGCGGTAAATAATAAAAAAGAAACGGTTTTTTCAGGGGATGAGCGCGAAGCTTTAATTGAAGAATGCCTAAAAGGTAAACCCTGGGCCAAGCAAGTTGAGATTCAACAGTTTACCGGCTTGCTGGTAGATTTTGCTAAAGAAAAAAACGCCCAAACCCTGGTTCGCGGGGTTCGACAAGTTTCCGATTTTGAATACGAGTTCCGAATGGCCCTTACCAACCGACGGCTGGCGCCCGAAGTTGATACCGTCTTTTTGATGCCCAATGAGCAACTTACCTTTATCTCTGCTTCCCTGGTTAGAGAAATCGCCTACTGGGACGGTGACCTCTCTTCATTTGTGCCCGATCACGTAGCACGGGCCCTGCACGAAAAGTTCAAGGACAATGAACAGTAATTCGTATTCTTTATTTTAGTCTCGTGATGAATCATAAGGATATCCGTCTCATAAACACATAGAAATAGAGCCCACTTTTTTCTATTTTCAATACTTTCAAAACTGATCTCAAGCAAAAGAGTTGATAGCGTTATGATCTCAAAACGAGCGCAAGCTGTTTCCCCCTCCGAAACATTGGCCATCTCTGCCAAAGCCAAAGAATTAACGCGACAAGGCAAATCCGTTGTTTCGCTGAGTGCTGGCGAACCCGATTTTAAAACGCCCAAACATATTTGTGATGCAGCCATTAAAGCAATTAACGACGGATTCCACGGCTATACCATGAATACCGGAACTCCGGAGTTGCGGCAAAACATTTCTGATAAACTGCAGCGCGATAATCAACTCGATTATGATCCCTCTCAAATAGTCTGCACCAACGGTGCCAAACAGGCACTGGGCTTTAGCATGCTGGCCATGATTGATGAAGGTGACGAGGTTATCATTCCAACACCCTACTGGGTTTCTTATCCACAGATGGTAAATGTTGCGGGAGGAACTCCTGTTACCGTGCGTACCTCATTCGAAAACAACTACCGGATGACCCCGGGACAGCTTGAGGATGCAATCACTGAAAACACCAAAGCAGTAATGCTCTGTTCGCCCTCTAATCCTACAGGCACCTGCTATAGCGCCGAGGAACTTACGGCTTTAGCAGATGTATTAGCTGATCATCCGCAGGTGAATATCATCTCCGACGAAATTTACGAATACATCGTTTTTGAGGATAATCATGTAAGCATTCTTAATGTAGCGCCTGAACTTAAAGAACGCACTGTGCTCATTAATGGCTTTTCTAAGGGATTTGCGATGACAGGATGGCGTCTTGGTTACCTGGCCGCACCCAAGGCCTTTACCGACGCCGTTGCGAAGATTCAGAGCCAGGAAACCTCCGCTCCATCCAGTATTTCCCAGAAAGCCGGTGAAGCAGCCTATCGGGGTAACCTTGATGCCGTCCATGATATGCGCGATTCGTTTAAAAAACGCCGGAATTATATCGTAGAAGCGTTATCAAAAATTGACGGACTTAAATGCTTTAAACCATCCGGTGCCTTTTATGTATTCCCGGATGTTTCGTACTACCTCAATACTACATCCCCAGATGGAGATTCCATTAAATCCAGCACCGATTTATGCATGTACCTGATTGAAAAATATGGTCTGGCTGCGGTTCCCGGCGATGCTTTTGGGGAACCAAACGGCATGCGACTGAGTTATGCCTCTTCAATGGAGGATCTGAAAGAAGCAGTTAATCGTTTGCAGAACGGATTACAAGCATTAACCCAATAACACTGAAAATTTGTACAAATAATTAAGTTTGGCACATTTTATGCTGCTATATAATGTGCAAGTTGTACCAACAAAAATCATTTACAAATTATGCCTACTTACAAATACAAACGTGAAGACGGAACTACTTTTGAAATAAGACAAAGTATCAACGACGATGCGTTGGCTGAATGTCCGGAAACAGGACAGAAAGTTAAACGCGTTATTTCGGGCGGCGGTGGTGTTGTATATAAAGGCGACGGCTTTTATGTAACGGATTATAAAGACAGTGACCGAAAAGAAAAACGTGCCAAAGAAAAGCAGCAATCCAATGGAACGGGCGGATGCTGTGCCGCTAACGGTACTTGCTCAGTTAACTAAATATATCCAACTGCTGATCCCCAAAGTGTGGATGACAATCGCTCACAAACCCATGAACAAGCGTTAGAGCAATTTATTTTGCTTTGGGGGGAGATGGCATCTGCTTGGGGTATCAACAAGACAATGGCTCAAATACACGCCTTGTTATATGCTGAATCCGATCCGCTGGATACCGATGCCATCATGGATCAGCTTGATATAAGTCGGGGCAATGCCAATATGAACCTGCGCAACCTTTTGCAGTGGCAACTGATCCACAAGGTGCACTTCAAGGGCAATCGAAAAGATTTCTACACTGCCGAAAAGGATGTTTGGACTATCGTTTCAACGATCATCAGGGAACGGCAGCAGCGTGAAGTGACTCCCATCCGACAGAACCTAAACAAAACCCTTGATCTTTTTGAGGATAAAGAATCATTATCGGATGATGAACAGGAGTTCCGGGAACGCATTGAAAAGTTTACCGAATTTCTGGAAATGTTTGAACGCTTTACGGAAGCGTTGCTCCCTTATATCAACAAAAAGAACCTGAAGTTCCTCAAGCATCTGGTTAAACTGGCCGAAATGAAACACTCGATTACGGGATCAAAAAAGGACGCTTCATCACCACAACATCATGAGTAAAAAAACAACCCGGGAAATTGGCGATGAAGGCGAAGAGTTGGCCACCGCTTACCTCGAATCAAAAGGATATACCATTCTGGAGCGTAACTATCACTTTGAACGCGCCGAGGTGGATATCGTAGCCTATGACAACGAAACCTGCATTGTTTTTGCTGAGGTTAAAACACGATCTTCCAATACCTTTGGCGAACCCGAAGAGTTCGTTGATGATAATAAGATTCAAAATGTATACAAAGCAGCCGAGGCTTGGATTTATGAGCGAAAAATGGATGGCGCTCCGGTACGATTTGATGTGATTTCCATCCTTCAAAAAGGAAATGAAGCCCCCGATATCAAGCATTTTGAAAATGCCTTTACTCAAGGACGATAATCCATAAATTTAATCTTCTGGTTGACCAAATAATCGGGCTCTAAGGTTTTTAAACTTCTCTAACTTCTCCGCAAACTTTGGACTCTCCAGTAAGCTTTTGCGCTTTTTTTTGTAAAACAGGGTATCTAACAGCATATCTTTTGCTTTCACAAAAAACGGAACGGTGACCAAACTTGCCCCCACATAGCCTATCACCCAAGGTGTAGACACTCCTGCCAAAAACAAAATTAGCGCTATAATCAGGTAATAGAAAGGAAGCAGTAATCCCACCAAAAACTTTACAGAAGCTTCAAAGACTTCGTCTTCCAAATAACTATTTACAAGCCATCGGACCAGCTGATAAGGCAGTGCATTATTTACCAGTGAGAAAACATAAAAGGGGCTCAAGACAATATCCTTGCCGCTCATTGTTAGGGAATGGACAACTTCTTGAATATCCATGTCATGCTCACCGGCTTGCTCCAGTAAAAACTTCGACGCATCAATCTGCTCACCGTTTAATTGCTCACTAATAGATCTTGCGCGATAGTTCACCAGTTCAGGTTCCAGCAAGTCGTTCCGATTGGGCTCCAGCTCATCAAGCATCAATTGATACAATGGATAGTGCTTTTTATTCGGGATATGCAGCGTCAACTTTTTCAGGCGGGCACTGATATTCATTTTCAACTGGTGTGCTGCTTCGCGTTTATCCTTCTTATAACTCTGTCGATACTCCTTGGCCGCTACTGCTTCTCCAAAAGCAATCCGCACCGGTGTTCTTGACTTTCGGTGATCACCATAGCTAATTCCAACCGGAACAATCTGCAGGTCGAGATTCCAGTTGTATCTTTCTTCGGCCCCAAAAACAATACGCGTAAAACCTTTACTAAGGGGACGAATGCGTCTTATCATTTCATGATTTGCCTCTGCAAATACAAGCAGCGCATCATTTTGGTTAAGACGTTGATAGCACTCCTCAAAAATCTGTTCATTACGTTTAATCGCCCCAAAACCATCTCGTGCGCGATAAACCGGAAGCATGTTCAACGAATGGAAGAAACGATCTAATAACGGATTGCCAAACGCCTCGGCCCGTGTCAAAAAATGCACAAAATGTCTGGTATTATTAACCACGTGCAAAGCATCCAGAAATGCATTCTGATGATTCCCTATAAACATCACCGGTTTATCTTCAGGCACATAATGCCTGCCGGTTACAGTTATATCTGAATAAAAAAGATTTAATGCCGGACGGATGATACCATACCGGAAAAACTGATACCAGAGATAGTTCTTACGCATTGCTAAATACTTGTTGTAAAGCTGATTTTCCTATCGACCAATACCATCCAATGCCCAAACCGGTGACAATGTGCCAAATACCCCACCAAGCAGCCACAAGAGCCATACCGCCCAACCCTTCGAAAAAATTAAAGATGAGCAGCAGTCCTAATCCCGAATTTTGGATACCTGTTTCAATCGCTATTGATTTTCGGTCTTTATAAGGCAGATTACATAATGATGCTAACGCATATCCACCTGATAAAGCAAAAGCATTATGGAAAAAAACCAGTCCAATAACCAAATGCACATAGCTCAAAAAGTTCTCAAAGTTCATCCCAAAGGCTACCAGCACAAACCCCGCAAAAAAGACGATTCCAAATCCCTTAATCCAGCTTGATATTTTTTGGGCTACCTCCTCTCGATAATGACGAACAGCCATTCCCAATATAAGAGGAATCCCCAAGATTAAACCGATAATCTTAAATACTTCCCACAAATTTATATGGATATCTTTTAATATTATACTCGTTGGCTCATATAAACTGGCCCATAATGTAAAGTTAAAGGGGGTCATAATAATGGCAGAGGTTGTTACGATGGCTGTCATACTTACCGACAATGCGGCATTCCCTTTGGCCAGCAAAGAAAAGAAATTTGATACATTCCCACCCGGACAGGCCGCAACCATAAACATCCCCAACGCCATACTTGGATGAGGTTCAAAAAAGAGTACAAGCAAAAAAGTTATAGCGGGTAATAATACGAATTGCGAAAAAATTCCAACGATCGTAGACTTGGGATCTTTAACAACACGCTTGAAATCGTTGATAGATAGTTCCAGGGCCACTCCAAACATAATAACTGCCAGCGATATATTCATCACCAGCAAACCGCCCTCACCTAAATTTAAGCGCAAGGCATCAATAGATTCATTCATAACTCATCAAATTAAAATCACAACCCACCATCATTACAACAGAGATTGGCTCATCCCAACGGACGGTTAAATAAAACAAATTTTATCACATTTCTCAGTTATTTTTACTCTACAACAACATTGGGACGTAACTTATCCATGGTCTGTAGTCAATATTCCTGATTTTTTCGCACTGCTTGATATCAGGAAAACCCATTACGCGCACGATACTCTACAATTCCCTGAAAATAAGCAGAACCAATACTTCCGAATTAATCCGCCGGCTGATCTAAAATACCTTGATCCATTGTGTTGAACTGGAATCCCAACCGGCTGTTTTTGCCTGCAGATGGAAAGGTAAAAAAGCTCTGTTTCCATTCAATAGAAAAAACCGGCTCTTCATTTGGTTGTGTTTGATCTATAATTTGTAGTATTTTCGACCATAATGTTCGGTATTACTACTGCTTAAAGCAAATTTGCTAATGAATTACGAATTGTTAAATCCCTTACGGTGGCGTAAATCATTTCTGGCCCTAATTTTGGGCGGGATTGTTGTGGTGTGGTTCACCTTCATTGATACCTACAGCATTTGGGCGCGTATTGAACTCAACCAGCGTAAAGCCGAGCTCAAACAAAAGAAGGAACAACTCAAAAAAGAAACCCAAATACTCAAGCAGAAAATTAAAAATCTTGAGACCGATCCTTTTCTACTGGAACAGATTGCCCGTGAAGAGTACGGCATGAAAAAACAAGGAGAAACAGTCTATAAAATTAAAGAAGTTGATTAGTTGCGCCCCCTTCGTAAAACTTCGTTTCTTTTCACTTCTGCCTTATACTATATAAGCTTACATTCTTCTTAACATCTTAACTTAGTTTAACGCACTACCGGCATCAGTCGCATGAATACATCATTCAAATATTTTTGCGGATATTGGGGATTGATGCTGATTCTGTTTTTGGGATGTACCCAACCACTTTGGGGACAAGATACTACTGCGGTTCAAGATACTCTGCAAGAACAAACCATTCCTGAAGGCCGGCCGGGAACCCGAGAAAACCGGCAAACGGCCAGTCAACCTGAACAGGAAGGACAGATTAATTTTAAAGCCAGTGATTCGCTAACCTTTAACTTCGAAAAACAGCGCATTGCCACTCTTTTTGGCTCGGCCAATGTAACCCACAGCTCAGGCGAACTAAAAGCCGGCAAGGTTGCTATGAACCTCGATAGCAGCTTAGTAAGTGCCAATACCAAAACACCACAAGATACCCTCTCACAACCTGTATTGATCCGCGATGGTGATCGTGTACGGAGCAACAAAATTGATTTTAACTATAAAACCGAAAAGGGACGTTTTGAAGTTGCTCGGGTTGGCGTACAAGATGGCAATCTTATTGGCACCAAAGTGAAGAATGAAAGCCGTCATGTCGTGTATCTCGAAGATGCTATGTATTCCACTTGTCAGCTCGACCACCCCCACTATTACATTCAAGCCGCAAAAATGAAAGTGGTGGATGAGGAGGAAATATTCTTTGAACGGGCCCGGCTGTTTATCCTGGATATCCCCTATCCGCTCATTTTTCCGTTCGGTTATCTGCCTGGCAAAATTGATCAAAAGCAGTCTGGTCTGCTGGAACCTACCTACGCCTATCAACAGCGGCAAAGTCGTGGCATTGGCCTGCAGAATTTCGGTTGGTTCCAATACTTTAACGACTATATTACCGGACAGGCCTCCGTCGATATTTTTACATCCGGCTCTTATTATTTTAATGCCCAATCAAACTACCGCATCCGTGATAAATTAAACGGCGGCATCGAAATTGGGTATTCCAGAGAAAATAGCGGACTGGAACCCACTGATCCCGGTTTTACGACGAACATTCAAAAATCACTGCGCATTAACCACAGTCAGGATTTTTCTCCCTATGCCAACCTTAATGCCAATATCAATTTGAGGACACAGGATTATAACCAGCGTAACTCTTATGATCCGGATGAGCGAGCCGAAACCAGTACCCGATCTAATCTTACTTATCGATATCGACATCCCGAAGGGAAATACAACTTCAATGCATCCATTCGACATAACCAGAATTTTGCCACTAATGTAACCACCCTTTCCGGGCCTGAAATCACTTTCAATCCCAAGCGATTTACTCCCTTTGCCGGAGATCAACAAAGGTCGGGACGTGACTCAAAGTGGTACGAAAGTCTTACTGTAAACTATCAGAATAATTTCAGCTCTGATTTTGAATTCCGACCCACGGCCGGTGATTCTGCCACCGTTAATTGGTTTGAGGCACTCCGTGATCCCTCCAAGTACCGCGAAGCCACGGGTAACACTGATCACTACAAGTATGGATTTCGCCAACAAGTTGATCTGCGGATGAATCAACTTATCCCCAGTCAATATTTAAATGTAAGTGTCGGTGGTGATTTTACTGAATATTGGTATCCTACTTCGACCCGAAAAACGTTTAACCCCGATTCTGTTCGTGTAGAAGAGGAACAAGTTCGTGGCTTTAAATCAGCACGAGAATTTAGCACCAGTCTAAACTTTAGCACCAAGCTTTATGGATTAATGAACCTGAACATCGGCAAGCTCCAAAGTGTCCGACATGTTCTTACCCCATCCATTTCTCTAAATTACAGTCCCAACTTTCAAAGTGACTTCTGGGGATACTATCGTACCGTACAAACCGATACGGCCCGATCAGATGGGACCATTCCTACGCAACAATACTCTATTTTTGAAAACGAAGTATTCCGGGGACCAACCGGCAGAGAACAACGCTCAATTAATTTTAGCCTGAATAATGTATTCGAAGCTAAAAAAGTAGCTCGTGATTCCACCGGTGAAAAAAAAGAAAACATTATTAACCTTATTGATCAGTTAAGCCTTAGTTCGGGCTACAATTTTGCTGCCGACAGTCTTAAACTCAGCAACTTAAATACGAGCCTCAGGGCAAAAATTTTACCGGGATTAAATATCCGCGCCAATGCAAATTTCAACTTTTATGACCGTAACGAGCAAGGGGCACGCATCGATGATTTTTTAATTAAAACAGCCAAGAAACCCTTTGAACTAACTTCCTTTTCTACCAGTACGAGCTATTCGGTAAAGTGGGGCGAAGGCGGCTTTCAGGCAAATGACAAGCCATATTATCCACAGCAGTATAATCCCCTGAACCAAAGCATTTTCCATCCCGTTGATCCCCATTTCAATAGGCAGCCGGTTCGCGGCTTCAATTCCCCGCTCTCTTTTTCCATCGACTTTAGCTATCGGTGGAACCTAAACCCTACCGGTGTTAACAATAAATCAGCAACAATTAATGCCCGTAATATTAACTTAAAACTTACGCCCAAGTGGGATTTCCGTACACAAATCGGCTATGATCTCGTAGCAAAAGAACTTACTCCTTCCCAGTTTTCACTGAGCCGAAATCTACACTGCTGGGATCTTTCATTCACCATGAACCCGTTTGGTGACAATCAATACTATTTCTTTTCACTTCGCGTAAATGCGGGACAGCTGCAAAGCATCTTCCAGAAGTTACCAGGACTCAACAATCTCGAGCGTTCTTCCAGCGACAGCGGCCGCCGCCCTCGCGGGTTTTAAGATACCCTGCCTCTGCTCATCATGGCAGTAGATTAAAAACTGCAAAATCCTTTTATAACAAACTAACTATTCTCCTCTCCCCGATTTTTCATGTACTTCACTACATACTTACCCAACACGTCAAACTCCAGATTCACCGTATCTCCCACTTCCTTTGAATATAGATTGGTATGCTCATAAGTATAGGGGATAATAGCAACCATAAAGGTATTGTCCTCTTCATGGGCAACCGTGAGACTAATACCATCAATGGCAATACTACCCCGCCCAACAATTAAATTACTGTGCTCTTCGGGATACTCAATCGTAAAAAGCCAATCGGTATCCTCTTGCTCTATTTTTTTGATAGATCCCGTGGCATCTACATGGCCCTGCACAATATGACCGTCGAGTAATTGGTCAGGGCGCAATGAACGTTCAAGGTTTACCGGATCGTCCTCATTCAAATCGCCGATATTTGTTTTGCGGAGGGTCTCTTCCACACTTTGTACGGTAAAGGTTTTATCATCACAAGCCGTAACGGTATGGCATACTCCGTTAATGCTGATGCTCTGATCTATGCTCACTTCATTAGCAAAATCACTGGCAATAGTAATTTCTTTGCCCCCATCAAACGAAGTAATATTAGTAACCTTTCCGACTGATTTTATAATTCCTGTAAACATAGAAAATGTGTGTAAACTAAAAATGCTGTTATTATAAATACCCGGTAAAAAGCAGATCCTTACCCACCTGCCTCCACTGCACATCCCGAAACTCTATGATCTCCGACATCCTGGTGATACCCACTCCCATCACTGATTTTGTACCACCACCCAGTATTTTGGGGGCAATAAAGCATTCCACTTTGTCAACCAGCCGTTGACGCAACAGAGCCGAAGCTAAATTCTGTCCAGCTTCGACTAAAATCGAGGTAACTGGCACATGGGCCAACTCACGCATCGCTTCATCCAAATCTGTATGCCCGTCTTTTTCATCTACCAGTAACGTCTGGCCACGAAAATAATCCGACTGCAACATGCTTAACATCGGGTCCGCCTCGTTCTGAAATTTCTCTTTGTTATGAGTCAGTACAATAGTCTTTTCCTCATACTGATCCGTAAACAAATTTAAATCACGGGGTAGATCCAATGGCCCGTCAATTACAATACGCTTGGGTTGACGTCCTTCGACATGGCGTACCGTCAACCGTGGATTATCAAGCAGGGCGGTATTACGTCCCACCATAACGGCATCACATTGACTTCGCCATTTATGCACAAATGCTCGAGACTCCGGCCCACTTATCCATTCCGAATCGCCATCGGGAGCAGCGATATAACCATCAAGCGTCTGTGCAATTTTGAGCGTCACAAACGGACGATTATGGGTTTGATAGTGGAGAAAAAATTCATTTAACTGCTTGGCTTCATTCTCCATCAGGCCTACATCCACCCTAATATCATGGTCGCGCAAATGCTGAATACCCTTGCCAGCCACTTTGGGCGTAGGATCTTCCATTGCTACCACAACCCGCCTGATCGGCAGTTCAGCAAGCATCTCACAGCAGGGTGCCGTATTACCATGATGTGCACACGGTTCCAGCGTTACATATACAGTAGCCCCTTCTAAAAGGTTAGGATTGTTAACCGAATCCACAGCATTTTTTTCGGCATGTGCCTGGCCGTACCGCTCGTGATATCCCTGGCCTATCTTCTTTCCGTCCGCGGATACAATTACACAACCCACCAGAGGATTTGGTGACACATAACCTGCACCGCGTTTCGCAATTTCAAGTGCCAGCTGCATCCATTTTTCATCCGTTTTGTTCATAGCCAATCTGCCGATCTATTACCGGTAATCATGAAATATACTCAAACAAAAAAGGGCAAGAAGCGTTCCTCCTTGCCCTGAAAGTGTAATAATATTTATCTAACACTTAGCCACGTAATAACTGGGCTCGGTTATCTTCAATATCGGCTTCTTCCTTAAGCTGCTCAATCCAAATATTCATAAAGGCTTGATTTTTTTGCTGACGCAATTGCTGACGAATACGCTGCCTGACATCAGAAGTCAGATTGTTCAAATCAGCCTTATACAGCTGATCTAACTGAATCACAAAAGCAGCTGAGTTGCCTTCGATGACAGAAGACTGCTCGCCTTCGTTTAAACCAAAAATAGCTCCTACCACTTTTGGCTCACGGCCAGCTCCTTCGATTGTTGCAGCACTTTTAGCCAGAGATTCAACACTCATCACCTCTTTGCCAGCAGCCTCTGCCATGCTCTGCAGATCGTTATGCTCACCGATAAGCGCTTGAACATTGGCAACAACTTGTTGCTTGCGCTTATTATTCGTCACTAACGTTCGTATTTGCTCTTTCACCTTCTCAAAAGGTTCCGTACCGGCTTCTGTAATTTGGTTTACCTTGATTACTACAAACTGCTCGTTAAGTTCCAGAGGCTTAGATACTTGCCCTTCGTAGGCAGTTTCCAAGAACTGCATAATCTGCTGGCTTTGTCCGATTCCTGATACGAAGTTATTACCTTTTGTGGCAAATCCTTCTTTGATCTCAAGGTCACGTCGCTTGGCCTCTGTTTCGAAGCCATCTTCCTGGGCGTAAAAACTAAAGTCATCAGCGGTCTCGGCACGAGCATCAATAGTAGCAATAGGATCTGCGGTAATATCGCGGCTAAAGACCGTAAACGTCACTTCATCCGTACTTTCACCCAGTTTTTTAAGCAAGAATAATCGTCCGTCATCTTGGATAACATCCGTAACTTCGCCCTCTGCTACCTCCAAGACCGGCTGGAAGAGACCACGTATTTCATCTTTTGCCACTTCCTTAACTTCATATGAGGTTGAAGACTGATAACGATTAAAAAAGAGCGAATCGTTATCAGCTTCTTTAAAATCAGACCGTAATTGATTCATTTCTTCGAATGTACGCGCCGTATCTTTCTTGGTAGGCCTTTTATCAAAACTTACATACCCGATACGGTATGATTCTTTACGCTGGTACTTATCCTGATTGTTATTATAATACTCGCGCAACTCACTTTCGGATACCGAAATCTCACTATTAGCTACTTCGGCATATGGAAACCGTACCAAAGAAACATCAGCATACGTATTATTACGAATATATTGTTGCTCAACTTCATAGTCACTTACATCCATCGACGACTGCAGGTAGTTGTTCATTTTCTGCTGCTGTCGCTTTTGACGCATCTGCTGTTCAATAGAAATAAGCAACTGCTTATTCTCCGGAGCTTCTGCCCAAGACTGGAGGGCAACGCGATCGATAGTCCCATCCTCTTTAGAAAAATTCTGCCTGATCAGTGGATCGGGATTTGGACCTGTAATCATATCCACCACTTCCTGATCAGTCACATGGATGCCTAAATCCTGCATTTTATCCTGCAATAACCGGCTATTCACCAAATCATTCCACGCTTGCTGTTCGTACTGTGCCCGAACTTCAGGTGTCATGGAATTACCCGTTCGCTGGGAATACTGCTGTGTATAATACTGCAGACGGTTGTTATATTCTTCCAGTGAAATCGATTCGCCATTTACCGATCCAAGTGTTCGGGGCCCCTGCTGAATAACATCAAACATATTCGTATCAGCAAGCATCCATAACACTCCGAATGAGAAAATAAGTATCCAGAGAATAGCTCCGGTACTTTTTCTCATTTTGTCCATTACACCCATAAAATCCTCTTATCTACGTCTTAATTGGTTTAAAATGACATTCTTTATGCTGTTTACAAGCTTCCAAATATACAAGAAGGCAATGCTAAGAGCAATCTCACAACTCCAGAAATTATTAACGGATAGATTAGCAATAGATTATTTTTTAAGCCAATCCGAAAATTTTAAAATACCTCGATAAGCCGCATATGCTTAAGATATTTCCGGGGATTCTCGTTGATATTTTTAATCAACGAATCCATCTCTCTGGTCATACTTTCCAAATTGTTATACAGGGCCGGGTCATTAACCATTTTGCCAAGACTGCCTTCGCCGGCATTAATTTTAGCAAGAATATCATGCAACTCACTATTCGTTTTGTTCAAATCTTTACTCAGCGTTTCGAGCTCATTTAAAGATTTATCCAGACCGGTAAGAACAGAATCAATTTTTGCTTTATTATCGGTACTGATAGTATCAATATTAGACAGAAAGCGCTCGGCATGCCTGATACTTGACTCTATCTCGGTACGTTTGTTATCAAGGATGGTGGCAATATTTTGGGAAGTATTATTAAGATTTTGAACAACACTGTCAATTTTTCCTTTAGCATCTTCATCAAGAACATCATTAAGCTGAGCAAGAAAGCTGTTTAACTTTTCAAAAGATTCCGAAACATCTTCGCTCAGCTCCTGGCCTTCATCTTTCAGACTTTCCATCATACCGGGCCGATATTCTCCTCTCATCGTATCACCGTACTCAAGCATCTCAGGCGAATCACCCCGTTCTACAACAATGGCTTTCTCATCTAACAAACCTGATGACTGAAGGTAGGCCACCGAATTTTTAGGAATATTCAATCCCAGCTCAAAACTAAATGTTACAGCCACACTATCTTCTTTGGTAAGCTCCATCTTTTTAACCGATCCCACCCTTACACCATTTATGTAAATGTAATTTCCGGGCGATAATCCGTCGGTGCGATCAAAAGTGGAATGAATAATCTGGGACTGCCGAAACAAAGGCAAATCACTCATTACGCGATACCCGATAAAACCCAGTACAATGGCCGCTAAAATTGTTAATGCTACTTTTAATTCGTTACTAATTTTCAAAATAACTCCTATTAATTTCTTATTTGATACTCGCTTGCGGTGATAAAATCCATGAGTTGCTCATTATCACTGCGCCTCATCTCATCGACAGTACCGTACCAAGACAGTTTTTGGTTTTCGAGAAAAGCTACCTTTTCGGCAATTTCGAGCACGCTGTGAATATCGTGAGTAACAACAATAGATGTAATATTTAAGTTTTGGGCCAGTGAAATAATCAATTTATTAATCTCATCCGATGTTCGTGGATCAAGACCGGATGTGGGCTCATCATATATTAAAAAGTCAGGTTCTAAAATCGTAGCCCTGGCCAACGCTACTCGTCGACGCATCCCTCCCGACAATTCGGCCGGCGATTTTTCGCCAGTTCCCTCGAGGTTTACCATGCTAAGTGCATCTTCAACATTATCTATAATCTGCTGTTCAGAATAATCCGTAAAATAACGTAGTGGAAATGCAATATTCTCAAAGGTATTGAGCGAATCAAATAGCGCTGATCCCTGAAACAAGACGCCAAATCGCTGTCGCATTTTCCGCAGAGACATGTATTCCAGGTCGAACACATTTTTGCCGTCAATGATCACATCTCCGCTATCAGGATACATCAACGCATTTAAATGTTTAACCAAAACCGATTTACCACAGCCCGAACGCCCAATAATGGCAACTGTTTCTCCGTCCTCTATATCAAACGAAACATCTTCCCATACAAGGTTGGAGCCAAAACTTTTTTTGAGATTGCGTATCTCTATCATCTTTCTACTTCAAATCTTATAAAAATACCGCGGCCAATACGAAGTCAGCTAATAATACGTAAATACAGCTTAAAACCGTAGCCTGTGTAGTACTATTCCCGACCCCTTCGGCCCCTCCTGTGGCATAATATCCTTTATAGCATGACACCGAGGTAATCACGTATCCAAACACAAATGCTTTCAATATACCAAAGGTCACATCCCAGGGATAAAAGAATTCTCGTGCGCCCTGCATAAACTCAGCAGGGGGAATAGCTCCTGAAATAGCACCCGCTACAATACCACCCACGATTCCAGATATACTGGCAAAAATGTACAAAAGAGGAAACATAATTAACCCCGCAAGTACTCGTGGCAATACCAAAAATGAAACAGAGTTAAATCCCATTGATTCCAAGGCATCAATCTGTTCGCTTACGCGCATGGTACCCAGTTCTGTGGCAATACGAGCCCCTACCTTTCCGGCCAAAACCAAACTCGTTATCACCGCTGCAAGCTCTATAAGCAGTGATTCCGAAGTAATAGCACCAATTACCGAAATTGGGATAAAAGCAATTTCGAGCTGGTAGGCCGTTTGAATCGTCATCACCGCACCGGTAAAGACACCCGTTAATAAAACAATGGGGACCGACTCATATCCGATTTTAAGCAGCTCGTTGACCAAGTTTTTCTTATACGTATCTACCTCATACAACGAGCGCAGCGACCTATATAATAGTAGGCTGTACCTTCCTAATTTTTCTAATGCTTCCATAAATTATGTTGTGCTAAAAGAACGCTGGAAACTATTAAATTTCTGCGTAGTTGTCATTTCATACGCTTTAATTTTTCAACTATATTAAGCACCTGCAATCAATCATAACAATAACCATTTTATGGCCCGTTTTTACGACGATATTATTGATAATATTATAGTGGGTAGAATCACTATAGCCTTTAGTATTTTGGTTGTTGTATTTATCGTAGGTTCTATTGGTTACCATCTTATTGAAGGTATGCATTTTTTCGATGGTTTTTATATGACCTTTATCACCATAACCACCATCGGATTTGCAGAGTTGACAAACCTCTCCCAGGCCGGCCGTATTTTAACAATGGTTATTTTTGTAATGGGTATTGGCGTCATCTCATATATCGCCTCTCAAACAACACAGATCATATTTGAAAGTGAAATTTTTAGGTTACGTGCTATGAAAAAACAACTGGAAAAAATGGACCAGCATTACATTTTAGCCGGCTATGGCCGGATAGGACATCGCATAGCAGAGGTGCTTCAAAATGCCAACATTCCTATTGTTGTAATTGAAAATAGAGAAAGTAGTATTGAACGAATCAAAAATGATAACCTTTTATACGTTAATGGAGATGCACAGGATGAAGAAGTACTAAAACAGGCCGGTATTGAAAGAGCCAAAGGCTTGATCTGTACTCTCTCCCTTGATCAGGATAATGTGTTTGTAACACTTGTAGCTCGAGAATTAAATCCTAAACTCTTTATTCTTGTGCGAACAAATCACCATCACAATACTAAAAAAGTTAAGCGGGCCGGCGCGAATAAAGTGATTTCGCCCTACGAAATTGGGGCCGATCGCATGGCGAATGTTATACTGCGCCCGAATGTTGACCAGTTTATGGAGAAAATCCTGGGTGGCACGACGCAAGATCATGTATTTGACGAAGTAAAGATTTTCGAAGGCTCTGAATTCGCTGATAAAACACTGGCAGAAGCCCAGATCCGTCAAAAATACTTTGTGGTTATTATCGCCATTATCCCGGAGGACAAGCAAGATATTCGTTTTAATCCCGGTAGTGACGATAAAATTTCTGTTGGCGATTCTCTTATTGTATTGGGGGATATTGAACGTATAAAACACCTTCGCGAAGAAGGATGTGAAGATTTTCGCACACTTGAAGAAAGAGTCTCAAACTATGATTTCATACATAATATGAATCCATCTAAAAATAATATTCAATCTGCATGATACGATATCTAACGGCCGGTGAATCACACGGACCACAACTAACAGGCATTGTCGAAGGTGTTCCGGCAGGACTCCCTATTACGGAAGATGAAATTGCTCTTCACTTGGCTCGGCGCCAAAAAGGATATGGACGCGGTGGACGTATGGCGTTTGAAAAAGATCGCGCAGAAATTTTATCCGGCGTTCGCTTCGGTAAAACCACCGGTGCTCCCATCGCTATGCAGATGCCTAATCGTGCCCATGAAAAAGACGATTCTAACTGGCCTAAAGTGTTAGCGAAAGAAGGCGATGGCGAAAGTGTAGAAAAAATTACCGTCCCCCGACCTGGCCATGCTGACTTAACGGGCGTGCAAAAATATCGGTATGATGATATTCGTCCCGCTATTGAACGCTCCAGTGCCCGTGAAACAGCAATGCGTGTGGCCTGTAGCTCGATCGCCCGAAAATTCCTAAAACATTTTGGTATCGAGATTGGCGGACACGTTACCCGAATCGGCAGCGTAGGTTATGAAAATTCTTGGGAAGATGTTCGGGAGATCGTTGATCCACTGGCCGAACATGGTGCAGAAACCATTTTCGAAAAGTCGGATGAATCACCTGTTCGATGCCTTGATAAAGAGCTTACCCAGGAGATGCGCGATTTGATTATCAAGCGCCGAAAAGAAGGCAGCTCACTCGGCGGACATTGGGAAGTAGTAGTCACTGGCTTACCGGAAGGCCTCGGCAGCTTTGTCCACTGGGATCGCAAGATCGAAGGGCAACTGGCACAGGCTGTTATGGGTACGCAAGCCATGAAAGGGGTAGAAATTGGACAAGGCTTTGAGTCCGGCCGCCGACATGGCCAAGTGGTGCATGATGAAATTAAGTATGAGAATAACACCTTCAAACGGAAAACCAACCGCATGGGTGGGCTCGAAGGCGGCGTAACCACGGGCATGCCCCTAATTATTCGCGGCGTAATGAAACCTATTCCCACCATGCTTACTCCCATCGACACCGTGGATATTGAGACCAAAGAAAAGAAAGATACCCGCTATGAACGTTCTGATGTATGCGCCTTACCTCGGGCAATTGTGGTGATGGAAAGCGTAATCGCACCCGTATTGGCCAATGCATTTCTGGAGAAGTTTGGAGGGGATTCGATCGAGGAAATAGAAGAGCGGTATCAAAAATAACAATAGTATTAAATGCTAAATGATCCATGAAAACAATTTCTGTATCTTATTGTTGGAACATAAAATACCTCGTGCACCTTTAACGTTATCGTAACAGGTTATGACTTCAGATCAACAGTCAAAAATAAAACAGTTGGCCCGCCAGATTAAGAATAATCCCGGCGATTCGTTTTCGAAGTTTGCCTTAGCATTGGAATTTCGTAAACAGGGTGACTTCAAAAAAGCACGTATTTTATTTGAGGATATTCTGTCAAGCGATCCCGACTACGTTGGGGTTTATTACCACTTGGGAAAATTGTATGAAGCACTAGACCGGCTGAACGATGCTCAAACCTTATATCAAAAAGGAATTACCATCGCCAACAATCAAGATAAGCAACGTACAGAGAAGGAATTAAAGGAAGCGCTGCAACAACTTGAAATAGAAATGGAAGAACGATCGAGCTGATGAGGAAGATGAATAAACTGACTAAAGTATTACTACTTCTTTTCGTTGTGTCTCTTGGACTAACATCCCTTGGTTTGGCTCAAAGTCAAACACACACCGTAAAGCAAGGTGAAACACTGTTCAGTATTGCCCAACAGTATGATATCGAAGTGGAGCAAGTAAGAGCATGGAATAATCTGCGTGGTAACGAACTCTCAGTCGGGCAGACATTACTTGTTCGTGCTCCCTCATCCAATTCGGCTATTACGCATACCGTACAACGACAAGAGACTCTTTTTTCGATATCGAAGCAGTATAATGTGAGTATTGCTGAGATTAAAAGCTGGAACAATTTAACCGGAAATAATCTTCAGGTTGGGCAGGAATTAACAATCTATCCATCTGAGTCCAACAAAAACGAACAGCAGTCGCTGGTCGTAGAAAAACAAGCACAACGCAATACTTACTACGTGGTTAAAAGCGGAGATTCACTGTACAAGATTGCTCAAGAGCACGACATGACAGTTGATGAGCTGAAGTCACTTAACAATTTAACATCCAATATCATCAGAGTAGGCCAACAACTGACCGTTCGCAGCAATCCTGCTCCGCCTCCATCGGTAGCTGATAATGAAATTGAATCTTCTCCACAGGGTAAATTCATGGTTCATACTATATCCGGAGGGGCAAAATCACTACAAGATCTGCTTAATAAATTCCGCATGGATGAACAGGAGTTTCGGGCATTAAATCCCTCGGCCAATCGAGACCGATTCGAAAGTGGAAGTAAAGTTACCGTATTAGCACCATCCTCTAAAACCTACAAAAATCCTTATTTAATGAGTTCCAGCCTACAGGATTTGGGTTCAACAGCAGTATCCCAATACAGCAAAGCTGAGCGTGGAAATCCTACTACAAACGGGGAACTCTATAATCCAAATGAGTTAACTGCCGCCCATTCAAATATTTCGCTTGGATCGATTATCTTTATTAAAAATAATGACAACAGTCGGGGCGTATATGTGCGTATTAATGATCGCCACTCCGGTAATGGACTTAAACTATCATCAGCGGCCTGGAAAACCCTGAACTTCACCGGCAATCTTCCCACTGTGACTATTTATCAAAATCAATGAGTACTATCAGGCAATCTATAAAACATTATTTTTCATCAACCCATACCCTTCTATACAGCTATTTAATTAGCCTTCCGCTATTGCTGCTATACGAAGTACTCATTTTTTGGGCTCAACCTGATTCAGAACAGGTAGTCCGTATCTCTGTTGATGTGTGGATCAAAACATTGTTCTCATATATCGGCAAGGATGTGCTCTCAATCACACTCATTTTAGTGGCGCTTGTCGGGGTGTTTGTCCTCTATCGCGAACGTAAAAAGTTATCTTCGCTAAAGTTGAGCTACTTTTTTACAATGGTCATCGAAGCTTCATTCTATGCCTTTTTTCTAGCGCTTTTAATTAACATAACAGTCAGCGGGCTACTGCAGATAGTCCAAACCTCACCCATAGAAACTTTAACGACTTTACAACAATTGGCCCTTTCGCTGGGAGCCGGCCTATATGAAGAACTCTTCTTTCGCGTTATTTTAGTATCCGCGTTGCTATTTATCTTCAAAAAAGTTTTTAACAAACAATCAATGGCCTTTGCCAGTGCTATTCTTTTGGCCGCAGTCATTTTTAGTTTGGTTCACTTCGTGGGTGCTTTTGGGGATCCCTTTACAATAGGTTCATTTTTATTTCGTTTCTTATTTGGTATTGCTCTCAACGTCATCTATTTATGGCGTGGCTTTGGAATGGCTGCGTGGACACATGCTATTTATGATCTAATGGTTATTGTGTACTAAAAACACCTCATAGTAACAGTCAGTGAAGACACATTGTTATTTTGTGCAAATCCATCTTAGAACATTTATGCTAACTATGAGGTATATCAGTTAAAACAATTAACGTTTTAAACCCATAATTGATATTATAAAATTTGTTATATTTCAATTTAAGGGAAAAGTGCTATTGATTTGAGTGTATTACTCTTAAGTATTATTGATTTGACACATCATTTGAACATTATTGATTTAACAACCAAGAGTTAAGCTATTGGGATGGCTGAATTAACAAAAGAAGAGATCCAAAAACAGGAAGATTTCGAAGAAGAAATTGTTCCTCATTTGGATGCCATGTATAACTTTGCCCTTCGCCTTACTTCTGACCCAAGTGATGCCGAAGATCTTGTACAAGATACTATTGTGAAAGCATTTCGCTTTTTCAGCAGCTATGAAAAAGGTACCAATGCCAAGGCTTGGCTATTCCGTATCCTCAAAAACTCTTATATCAACAATTACCGTAAACAGTCTAAGCAACCCAACCAGGTTGATTACGATGAGGTTTCCGAGTTTTACGAAACAATTCGAGCCGACCGGACGGATACTTCTGACCTCGAAGACAAAATGTTTCGTGAGCTTGTTGATGATGATATTTCTCAGGCGCTGGAGGAGTTGCCCGAAGATTTTCGTACGGTTGTATTGCTTTGTGATGTGGAAGGCTTCACCTACGAAGAAATTGCAAATATGCTGGATGTTCCCATAGGTACCATCCGATCTCGATTGCACCGGGGACGAAATCTTTTAAAAGCCCAGCTCAAGGAGTATGCTGAAAAACGAGGTTATAAAGAGGATTAGAAGTATAATAGCTTGCTAAGCCTTTGCCGTCGCCTCTTCTTCTACCTGCTCAGGCTTTTCATCCACCTTCAGGATCACCCGCATCGTCGTTCCCTCACCCAACTCCGATTTATGAACAACCAATTTACCATTGTGATATTCTTCGATAATTCGTTTCGTCAGGCTTAACCCCAATCCCCAACCTCGCTTTTTGGTACTGTAACCGGGTTTAAAAACCTCACTTTGATATTTCTTTTCGATACCTACCCCTGAATCGGTGATATCAATAAACACTTCATTCTCTACACGCTCCAATTTAACTGAAACGTACGATTTTGTGGTATTGGATCTAATAGCATCCATTGCATTTTTAATCAGGTTCTCCAGCGCCCACTGAAAAAGATCCGGATTAACTTTGGCACGCACATTGGAATCAATATGGCGCAGCACATCCACATTTTTGCCAAGCTGGGGCAAACGCTGCTCCATATAATCGATAACCTCTTCCAAAATAGGCTTTAGCTTTTGTGGATTTAACTCTGGCTCCGATCCAATTTTATTAAACCGTTCGGCCACCCCCCGCAACCGGCTGATGTCATTTTCGAGCTCGTCACATATTCGCTGCGTAAAATCATCCTGTTTTTCCTCCCGAAGCAGTTCTACCCATCCATACAAACTCGATAAAGGCGTCCCCAATTGATGGGCGGCCTCTTTGGTCATACCCACCCACAAGTTAGATTGCTCCGACTTGGCAATCGTTCGGTAACTCACATAACCAATGCCCAGCAACACCGCCAGCAAACTCAGTTGGATATAGGGGAAATACCTGAGATACCGTACCGTCGGACTTTCCCCATAATACACATACTGAGTTTGAGAATAGTCTTCATTCCCCAGCTTGATCTCAATAGGATCGTTGATGGCAGCAAACCGATCTATTAAATCCTGGTTTAACGGCTCTTCCACATGATTAGAAAAAATAATTTCACCGCGTTCATCAACAATGATTCGAGGCACCTGAAAACGAGCCTCGCTCAACACAATTTCCTGCGTAACGAATGTTTGAGAGGTCCGGTCGGCTTCAGCTTCTTCGATCATTTCTATCACACTATCGGGAACCGCAGCATTGGCATTGGTTCTAAGATAATTGGAAGCGGCCAACAGATTTTGACTGATCTCTTCTTGGGTTGGGTTACCGGTATATTCTATGGCCTTAGCCCACAGCTCAATTCCCGACCGCTCCTGGGTAAGAATTCTATTAATTAAATACTGATTATAGGCAAATGATCCGATACCAAGCAGAATAAGCAGCGCCACCAAAACGATATTTATTCTGTTGGATGTAAGTTGAATTTTCATACCAATGCGGATAGAATATATGGCCTCTTAAAATACATGCTGATATATTTTACAAAATAAAAAAGGCATCACCGAATTGATGATGCCTTCAAAATAAATTTTTGATTTCACCTTCTAAGCAGAAGCTTTACGCTTTTCGTAAACAGGTGGTGCTTCATCGAGTATTGTTTCTCGTGTAACCACGCACCGCTCAATATTGTCCATAGACGGCAGACTGTACATAATATCCAGCATGGATGATTCCATAATAGATCGCAATCCACGTGCCCCCGTACCTCGATCAAGGGCCTTTTCAACAATAACTTCAAGTGCTTCTTCTTCGAATACAAGCTCGACACCCTCCATCTGAAAAAGCTTCTTATACTGCTTTACAAGAGCATTTTTGGGTTGCACCAGAATTTTGATCATCGCATCTTCATCCAGTTGGTGCAGGCCTGAAATGACAGGTAAACGACCAATCAATTCTGGAATCAAGCCATATCGCTGCAGATCTTGTGCTTCAACGTGGGTAAAAATATCGGGATCATCCCTGTCGTATGTTACCTGCTCGTCGGAATGAAACCCAAGAGAGCTTACCGAAAGACGCTTGGAAATAATTTCTTCCAATCCGCTGAAAGCACCACCACAAATAAACAAAATATTGGAGGTATCAACCTGTATAAAACTCTGTTCGGGATGCTTGCGTCCCCCTTTGGGTGGTATATTGGCTACTGTTCCCTCTAAAATCTTAAGCAGTGCCTGCTGCACTCCTTCTCCGGATACATCACGAGTAATCGATGGGTTATCACTTTTGCGGGCTACTTTATCGACCTCATCAATATAAACAATACCGCGCTTGGCTTCTTCCACATCGTAATCGGACGCTTGCAACAGGCTTGAAAGTATACTTTCCACATCTTCGCCCACATAGCCTGCTTCGGTAAGTACCGTTGCATCGGCAATGGTAAAGGGAACGTCAATAATATCAGCCATTGTGCGTGCCAAAAGCGTTTTACCACAACCGGTAGGTCCAAGCAGAATGATGTTGCTTTTTTCTACTTCGGTATCATCAAATTCATCCCCCAATTCAGTACTTATACGCTTATAATGGTTATAAACGGCTACCGACAATGTTTTTTTGGCGCCCTCCTGTCCTATTACATACTCGTCAAGACGGGATTTTATTTCTGCCGGCTTCAAAAGGGGTTTATAATTCTTTTCCCGTTTTTCTGACATCGAAGCCAGATCGCTTTTTACAATTCCTGAGGCGTCAGCCACACATCGATCGCAGATATACACATCGTTAGGACCGGCGACCATGCTGTTTACTTCATGGCTTGATCGTCCACAAAACGAACAGTGAATTGTCTTATCGTTGTTATTTTCTTGGTCGCTCATTGTCCTCTAACTGAAGTCTTAAAAATTACTCTTCTTTCTTGCGTTTCATAATATTATCTACCAGCCCATATTCTTGAGCTTCTTCGGCGGCCATCCATTTGTTACGGTCGGTATCCTCCATAACCTGATCTACCGATTTGCCGCTATGCTCGGCAAGTACTTCGCTAATCAATTTTTTGATGCGTAAAATCTCCTGAGCTTCAATTTCAATATCACTTGCCTGGCCTCGCACCCCGCCCAATGGCTGGTGAATCATAACACGAGAGTTTGGAAGCAAGTTACGCTTGCCAGCAGCTCCACCGGCCAACAATACTGCTCCCATAGATGCTGCCATCCCTACACAGGTCGTCGCTACATCGCACTTAACGTACTGCATAGTATCATAGATGGCAAAACCTGCCGATACCACACCACCCGGGCTATTGATGTATAGGTTAATATCTTTTTCAGGATCTTCTGACTCAAGGAACAACATCTGTGCTACTATAGAACTTGCTACAGCATCATTAACAGGAGTCCCCAAAAAGATAATGCGATCCTTTAAAAGGCGCGAATAGATATCAAAAGCTCGTTCGCCCCGCTCAGTCTTTTCGACGACCATGGGTACCAAGTTGTTATTCTGGACTCGGTCGGTATTGCCTGCGTCGTTTGGCATTTCGTACAATGGTTGCTTTTCCATAAGTGAATCAGAAATAATAGATTTATTCAATAACTAATGTGACGGGCATTACGCCTCAATATCTTCGTCGTGTTTTTCCTGATAGGCTTCCTTATCAATCTCGTTGATTTTAACTTCATCTTTTAACCTATCAAACACCTTATCTTCTCGAATGCTGTTTCGCAAACTCTCAAGCTGCTGCGGATTCTGTGCAAACATGTTCCGCATTTGATCAACACCGATACCATAACGGGATGCTTCGGCCTCTAAGTGCTGATCTATATCTTCGGGTTTTATCTCGATATCATCAAATTTTTCTTGCAGCTTCTCATTAAGGAAAAACCACTTGGCATCGCGAATCGCGCGATCCTCCATGTTTTCCTTGTATTCCTCTTCATCAAAATCAGGTGGCAACTGTCCCTGTGACTGCTGCTTTACCCGTTCAACATATTGATTCTGCACCTGATTCTTAAACACTTCAGGAACTTCAAACTCATGTTTATCAACAAGCGCATCAATAATATCGTTCTTGAACAAGTCATCGGCCGACTGATCGTAATAATTCTGAATTTTACTTTTGATCAGGCTTTTAAACTCATCTACGTTCTTGGCCTCTCCATCTGAGGCTTGCTTGGCAAATTCATCAGTAAGATCGGCCTTGTGCAGCTTTTCGACCTTTTTGACAACTAATTTAAAACTGTGCGTATGGTCGTCATGACCGATTTCAACGTCCACCTCATCGCCAAGTTCATGACCAAGAAGGTCATCACGAAATTGATCTGATTCTTCTTTCGTGAGGTCAATGGTTTCTTCGGTTTTATTTTCTTCTTCAGGCTCCCCATCGTCATTCAACGGAATAGCATCAACAGTAACGCGATTATTTTCGGTAATCTCCTCTTCAACTTCTTCCCAGTTACCCTGCTGCTGTAGCTGACGATCAAGCTCTTCGCTAACCTCTTCGTCCGTAACATCGTGGACCAACCGGTCCACTTCAATCTCATCAAGATCAGTCAACTCAAATTCCGGACGAGCTCCAATTTTAAACTTGGCCTCGAGCTCATCATTTTCCCAACTGAGATCCAGCATCTGACTTTCGCCGACCGGTTCATATTCAGGAACTACCTCGTTCTCAAAAACCTCCTGAACATACTTGCCAACTTCTTCCTGCTCGATTTCATCCCCAAAACGTTTACGAACAATTTTAAGGGGCACCTTGCCAGGACGGAAACCGGGCATATTAATTTGTCCGCGATATTTTTTGTAAGCCTCTTTAAACTTCGGCTCCAAATCTTCACGATCGGCCGAAATGATTAATTCTTTGTCTACAGAGGTGATGTCATTGACTGTTATTTCCACAGGACTACTCCAGATAGTATTTTATTAGAACGGTAAAAGTGATAAAATATGTATGTACGAGAGGGGGGACTCGAACCCCCACGCCTTAAAGGCACTAGATCCTAAATCTAGCGCGTCTACCAATTCCGCCACTCTCGCAAGTGCTCAATTAATCAGTAATTATCCAGATTTTGAGAGTCTCGAAAAATATGGCTTTTTTCTTCTGATTTCAACACTAATAATACTCAATTTTTTGTTTTCAGTACTATGAGTCATAGCTTCAATTTTGTAATTTCCAATTCTACACCCGAACACCAATCCTGACTATCCATATCCATGTTTTACAACCTGCGCTTGGTTTATATCACCACAAAAGACAAACAAGAAGCCAAAACAATTGGCAAAAAGCTGGTC